>CAITWF010000055.1 GCA_903896015.1 uncultured Opitutia bacterium
AACGAAGCACCTTGCACCACTACGTTTCCCGGTTCCCCAAGGCCAACCGAGCGCTGAACGACTGGGCCCGACTGGTGCTCAGCGGCAAATGGCAAAATCTCGTCGAAACCCGCCGCATGTTTCCTCACGCCGACCAAGTAAGAGTGAAAAGCGGGAAAGTCGTCACTATCTTCAACGTGTGCGGCAACGATTTCCGCCTTATCACTGCCATCCACTACGACCGACAGAAGGTCTTTGTCCTTAATTTTCTCACTCACGCCGAATATAGCCGCAACGATTGGAAGAACCGCCTATGAAAACCGCGACCCCAACCTCAACGCCTTACGCGAAGATTCCCAAAACCTATGCCGGGTTGATGGCGCTGCACCTGCTTCGACCCATTCGGGACCAGGTTGATGCGGACGATGCCTCCGAGATGATTGACCTGCTCGCCGGACACACCCTCAACGCCGAACAGGCCGATTACCTCGACCTCCTGAGTGATCTCTATGAAAAATGGGAGCACACCCAATTTCCCCTCAGCCGGGCAACGGGAGCGGAGCTGCTGCGTCTCGCGCTCGCGGAACGCAACGAAGGGGCGGCTAATCTCGCGAAACTTCTCGGGATTGATGTGTCGCTCTCCTATCGGCTCCTGCGCGGTGAACGACAATTGACCGCCACACAGATTCGAAAAGTCGCGGACACCTACGGTATCGATCCGATGGCACTTCTGCCGTGAGCGGCGCGGGGGGACCGAAGTGGTTATTAGCATCACCTTGGTTCGTGTTGAAATCGCGCGTCCTCCGCCATTTTTCTCCTCTGAGGAGGAGAATCCCGAAGCTAGGTTGCCAGCTTGACGCGGCAACCTAAGCATGAATGTCTAATCGATGTTCTCTGTCAGCCGGTTTAAGAACCGGAACGGCGTGTTCTCGTTCCGCGTCGATGGTCAGCTCAACGGCGTCCGCATCCGCCGCAACTTCAAGAGTCAGGAGGAGGCTGCCGCCGAAAAGGGCGTCCTTGAACTCAAGGCGCTGCAACTGGCGTCGAGACTCTGTAAGGCGCCGACTAAACGTATCAGTCGTGGTAATTCTAATTGGCGCTGGACAAGCATGAGCAGAAGCTCATTTCTGCGTCCCAGCTAACCACGATTAACCGGCACATGAAGGCGCTGAAAAAGCACTTCCCGGGCATCACCGTCGCCGAATTGAATGCGACACACTTGACGGCGTATTTCCAGCGAGCCAACGGGCCCCTCAAGACCTAGGCCGCCCAGCGATGGCTTGCCAGAGGACCACCGCTCACTACCGTGCGGCTATGTCCACCGTGCCTGAAATTGAGGCAGCTATCGAACGGCTTTCTCCCCCGCAAATCCGGGAACTGGCTGATTGGCTGACTGACCGCCTGTTACCCGGTGAAACGCCGGCTATGCTGGCGGCGCTCGACGCGGGCATTCGTTCGTTGGAAAGCGAGCCGACCGTGCCGGCAGAAGACGTGCGCAAGAAAATCAAGGCATGGACTACCGGGTAACGTTCGCGGCCCACGCGGACCGAGACCTGGAGGAGATCGTTCGCTTTCTTGCTCAAAAGAATCCAGGTGCAGCCGAGCGGCTGGGTAATGCTTTGGTTGATGATGCGCTTTCACTTTCAAGCCTGCCACGGCGTGGCGTGGCTTTCCAGCAGCGCCCGGAGTATCGGCGAATTCTGCACCGGCCGTGGTTCCTGATTTTTTACCGGATCGACGAAGCCCGGCGGTTGGTGGAGGTCGCGAGAATCTGGGACGCACGTCAAGACCCGGACACGTTCCGCCTTTAGGTTGCCCCAAGGTTGCCGGCGGTTCGGTTTTTGCTTCCACTTCGTTTCGTCTGCATGTTGCTTGTTTCCGTTCGCAATAGATTAACCGGCGCTGTTGCAAAAATCGTAACGCGTCCCGAAAGCCCGCCGTATGAGGCAAGCAGAACGGTAGCCGGGGTGGGCCAACGGTTGAGGAGATGGCGCGAATCAACGCTTCATGCTGCTGATTGGGTTGCAAGCGAGAGCGGAGCCGCTGACCGAAAGCAGATTTAAGGCGGTGCATGGCGGACTTGCGCAAGAGAGCGGCGATGGTAACCGACGGCGACTTTCCAATCCGGACGTCCCAGGAACCGCACCTCCTCAATGGCTCGATTGCGTTCGCGCCAGTCGCGGCCGGGATGAAGCACAGCGCGTTTGCCGGGCGGCGCGATCAGTTTTGCGCGGTGTCGTCGGGCCGCGGCATAGCACACGCATTTTGGTCTATGGCGCGCGGGTGACGATGCGCACCATAAAACAGAAAGCGGCGCCCACCCCGGGGGATGGACGCCGCGCGACCTAATGAACAATTTTAGAGGGCGTGCTCGAGTGTGACGTAGGCGACAGGACCGTGGAAATTGAGGTTTCCGCCGGACGTGTCGTTTGCGCTGTCGAAGTAGCCGACTTTGGCGTTGCCGATCCACTTATCGGAGAACTTGTGCTTCAGTCCAACTGTGGCCTGGACGTCACGCACCGCGACGCCGTAGGGCGTCGTGTAGGCCGCTAGCACGGCGTTACCGTTAGCCGCGTGATAGTAGTTCACCTGGACTTGGGCGTCGGTGAGTTTGTCCACCACGAATCCAGCCAGCGCGCTGCCCGACAGGTAATTGTTGTTCGAGTTTTGAACGACTCCGTTGACGTTCCACGCGCTGGCAGTCGCGGTCGCGACTGTCACACCGGCGTTCGGATAGACGGTGTTGATCTGGTTGAACACAGCGTTGCCGTTGAGCTGCACGTAGCACTGTGTGCTAGGCGTCCAGTCAATCGTCTCACCCAGCATGTAGTTCTTGCCGTCGAGCGAGTCGTTGGCCGGGAAGGTCGGCAGGAAACCGGTCACCTGCATCTTGCTGAGCTGCGACACGAAGCGCGTCGTGAAGCTCAGGGCCATGGTCGGCTTCACGATCGCGGTGAGCTTGTAGCCGGTGTCGGTCGAATCCAGCAGGTAGTTGTCACCGAGGCGGCTGCCATAGCCCGCGTAGTCATCCTTGTGACCCTTCCGGTAAATTTCCGCGCGTAGCGTGAAGATTGAAGAAGCTTTCCAGTTCGCGCCGAGTTTGTAGTTACCGTGGTCCTCGCTGGTGTTGTTGAGGGCGAGCGTGCCAACGGCCGCAGTAAGCGGATTGTAGGACGACGTGTTTTGATCGATGCCGTTGAGGCTGCGCTTGCTGCCCGTGAAGTAGAGCGCGAGATCCTTGATGCCGGTGTAGCGGAGATCCAGGACGGGCGTTTCTGAATTCTGGTGGAGCTTCGACCATTGCAGGCGCGGCGTACTGGCGAGTGTCGTCGCGGGGGTCCCCGAGGCGGCGACCACGGTGTAGCTGCTCGCGGCGCGGGCGAACTCATCCTGCGCACGCAGCGCGAGCGTCGCGGTGAAGTTTTTCGTGGGCTTGAGCTCCAGGGCGATGTTGCCGGTGAAATCCTTGACGCGGGCGCCGCCGAGGAGGCCGAGATTGTTGTCAGTCGCCACCACCACGGGACCTGTCGCCGTGGGCGTGGTGGTGTAGATCGGACGATCGCCGCTGAGATCGGAGTGCACGAGTTCGTAATTGAGGCCGAGGCGCAGGCTGACCCGGTCGCTGAGCACCGTGTCCGACGTCGCCGTCACACCGGAGGTCTTCGTCGCCGAGCCGTCCGACTGCGATTGCACGATCTGGTTGTTCCAGTTCACCGCGGAGACCGCAGCTTTCGCGATCGCCTGCGGGCTCGCCACTTGGCCAGTCGGCACAGTCGTCGAGAGACTCGCGATCGACCACGGCACGACCTCACCGGGGAAACGCGTGACATAGCGCGTATCGAGGTTGTTAGTCTGATCGCCGAAGAGCGTCAGCTCGATCGTCGTCTTGCCAATGGTCTTTTGCGCGATCGCTTCGAGCCGTTGATGGCGTTCGCCGATGTTAATGTAGCTCGGGACAATCTTGCGCGCAGGGGTGACCGGATTGGGCGCAAGGTTGTAAGCGAGGCCGGTCAGATCCGTATCCCCCCAGATTGTGGAGTCCTTGCGGCCGTCGCGCAGCTCATTCGTGTAACGGAGCGTGAGCGCGGGCGCGTTGGGCATAGCCAGCTTGGCCTCGGCCCAGAATTTCGCTCGGTCGAGGTGGAGATCCTCGTTCTGCAATGGCAACCATTGCTTGTTGAGCGGGAAAAATCCGCCCACGCCGTCGTAGAAGGTGCGGAAGCGCTTGTAGCCGACTTCGACAGAGCCGACCTCGTTCTTGGTGACATTGATCTGCGCGAGGTAATCCTCGCTGCCGGTCATGGCCTTGCCGTCTACGGTGAGCGTCGTGGTTTTCGAGAGATCCTTCGAGAGATGAAGGTCCTCGATGCCGACACCACCGTCCTTGGGCTGCTGGGTGCGGCGTTCGAAGGCGGTCTTGTCGCCGGTAATATCGGCGGCCTGGCCGGTGATCTTAATATAGCTGTCGTAGGTTGGGAAGGCGTCGGTTTGCTTTTGCGCCGACACCCGATTGGGCAGAGCTACGAGGAGAAGCGCGACGCTCGACAACATGCCGGCGCTGCGAAAGAGGAGGTAAAAATTTGCTTTCATGGCGTGCAGGGATGAGGTGGCGCGTTAATAGCGGAGGTGGTAGTTGGCGTTTGAGCCGTGCGGCGCCTCGTGGCAGCCGGAGCTCCAGCAGGTGCCCTGCATGAGGCGCGAGTTGTGATTCTGCGCACTGGGATTGATCGCGTTGGCGTTAAGCACGCCGCCGCCGGCGCTCTCGAGATGGCAGCGGAGGCAGAGATTCGCGTCGCGGGCAACGAGCATCTTCGCGTTGACCGTGCCGTGCGGGTTGTGGCAAGAGATGCAGCCTTCGCGCATGGCGCCGTGCTCGTAGACGAACGGACCCTTTTGCTCAGTGTGGCACTTCACGCAGGTGGCGTTCATGCCCTCAAGATCGGCGCCGGTGCCGACCACCGCGTTGCCCTTGTGGACTTCGTGGCAGTCGCCGCAGCTCATCTTGCCGTTCATCACCTGGTGGCTGTTCGGCAGGCTGAACTGCGCGCGCTTGTCGAGATGGCACTGGAAGCACGTGTCGGGCGATTTCTTCGGGTTGACGATGTTCGTTTTCCCGCCGCCGGCCGCGACGTGGATGCTGCCCGCGCCGTGGCAGGCCTCGCAGCTCGTGTCGCCCAGTTTCGGATCGGCGAGGTTAAGCTTCGCGTGGCTGGCCGTGGCGAAGTGATCGGTTTTGTCTTCGTGGCATTGTTTGCACTCTTTGGTGCCAACAAATTTCGCGCCCGCGACCTGCGGCGGGGCGACGAGCGTGCGGTTCGCGGCGACGCATCCGATCAGCACGAGGCCCCAGAGGGCGGTGCCGCCGATGATGAGCGCGGTTTTATTCCAGCGAGGAGGTGAGATCATGGTGAAAAAGGATTCGAGGTGAGAGCAGCGGTGTGGTGGAGGGTATTTTCTGAGTTAGCGTGATTCATCATGCCTGATCATCGACCCAGTAGCTGCGCATGGGTTGCCTAGCTCTGCGCAGACCTTGGTTTTTTTCGATCGCGATAACGACAAGATCTGCGCGCCCGCAAAAACAAAATCTGCGGCATCGTCGCCAAGATGCGAAGAGCAAGATCAGCGCACTTCGCCGATAGTGAACACGACCGCGCAGCTGATCCTCACGCCGCGATCAACAAGCCTCCAACCAAGATTATCCTCCTCATGAAAAACTCCCACCGCCTCCTCGCGCTCGCACTCACCTGCGCCGCACTCTCCGCCTACGGCGCCGATGCCGCCGCCACCTGGACCGATCAATGCGCCAAGTGCCACGGCGCTGACGGCAAGGGTGAAACCAAAATGGGCAAGAAGCTCGGCATCGCCGATCTCACCGACGCCGCCATCCAAGCGAAGTTCACCGACGCCGACGTCCTAAAATTCGTGAAGGAGGGCATCAAGGACAAGGAAGGTAAGCTTGCGATGAAGCCGATCGAGGGCCTCACCGACGACGACATCAAGGCCCTCGTGCCCGTGGTCCGCGGCTTCAAGAAATAACCGCCGGCGATCGCACCCCGCCGCCATGAACTATTCTCCCCCGTCTGCGCCAAACGAGAAAGCCGCCCGCACCAACTTAATGCTGGTTGGCATCGCGGTGGGGTTTCTCGTGTTCGCGGCGTTGTTCACGAAAAACCTCTGGGGTCGCGTCGAACCGCGAAAGGAAATTCCACTCGTCGACAAAAAATTCCTCGAGACCACGCCGTGGCGCAAGACCTACGCGGATTTCGTGAAGGCCAAGGACAAGGATGCGCTCGAGGACTACGATTGCTACGGCTGCCACGAGAAGAACAAGGCTCCACCGATCCGTTATGACAAGGCCGGGAAGATTCTCATCCCAAAGGAGCATTCCGACATCGTGATGGGCCACGGCTCGCACGATCGAAACAATCTCTGCTTCAACTGCCACAACGAGCAGAACCTCACAACGCTCCAGGTCCGCGACGGTCGCGAAGTGAAGTTCGATAACATCCCGCCGCTGTGCGGCAGCTGCCACGGCCCGACCTACCGCGACTGGGAAGCCGGCGCACACGGTCGGATCAGTGGCAGTTGGAACCACGCCAACGAGGCCGACTTCACCCGGCTCAGTTGTGCAAACTGCCACAACCCGCACGCGCCGAAAATTCCCACGCGCGAGCCCGCTCCCGGCCCGCATCTCCTGCGCGCCAATCCGGAAACCCACGCCACCGAGGCGACCCACTGACATGGCTCCCAACTCTCCCTCACTCGACAAAACCTCCGACGCCGCGATGTCGCGTCGCAATTTTTTGCGCGGCTCCGCGGCCGTCGGCGGACTCACGGCGCTCGCCGCCAGTCTCTCGCCGCTGCGCGAGTTGCATGATTTCACCAACACCGATCAGTTCCTCCAGAAATATTACAAGGAACTCACGCCCGACGACATGGCTAAGGTCCTCAAGCGCATCGAGAGCGAGGTCGAAAAAAACTACGGCGTCCGTCCGCACGTTCGCGATCTCAAGCCGATGGACGGCGTCGAGTTCGTCTACTGTCTGAATCTCACGCGCTGCATCGGCTGCCGTAAATGCGTCCATGCCTGCGTCAACGAGAACAACCAGTCGCGCAGCCCCGAGATCCAATATATCCGCGTGCTCAAGCTGCCGCACGGCTCGATGGACGTGGAGAAGGCCGATCAGAATTACGCGCCGGCGTCGGTGCCGGAAAAGGGATTTTTCTACATGCCGGTGCAATGCCAGCAGTGCAAAAATCCGCCGTGCGTGAAAGTCTGCCCCGTCCACGCCACGTGGCAGGAGAAGGATGGCATCACCGTAATCGACTACGACTGGTGCATCGGCTGCCGCTACTGCGAGGCCGCGTGTCCGTATTTCGCGCGGCGCTTCAATTTCACGAAACCGGAAATTCCGAAGGACCGGCTTAACACGAATATGGCCTACCTCGGCAACCGCCCGCGCAAACAGGGCGTGATGGAGAAATGCCACTTCTGCATCCAGCGCACGCGCGCGGGCCGCTACCCGGCGTGTCTCGAAGTCTGCCCCGTCGGCGCACGCAAATTCGGCAACATCCTCGATCCGAACAGCGAGGTTTCCTACATCCTCCGCGAGAAACGCGTGTTCATTCAGTTGAAGGAGGAAATGGGGACCTCCCCGCGCTTCTTCTACTACTTCGACAAATAGTCCGGCCGAAATTCTCGGCGGCTTCACCCTCGCAACCTCCGGTTCCCTCCCCCTCTCCCTCGCAAAATGATCTCCGTCGCGAAAAACTATTTCCGCTTCATCACGCGGTGCGCCCGCATCGCGTTCGTCGGCGACTGGCGCTACTACGCTTGGATGGGCGCGCTCACCCTCGTCGCCCTCCTCGGGCTCAACGCCTACTGCAAGCAGTTCGTCAACGGACTCATCGTCACCGGCATGAGCGACGAGGTGTCGTGGGGCGTTTACATCGCCAACTTCACCTTCCTCGTCGGCGTCGCTGCCGCCGCCGTCATGATGGTCATTCCTGTCTACATCTACGACAACGAGGAGCTGCACGATCTCGTGATCTTCGGCGAGCTGCTCGCGGTCGCCGCGATCGTGATGTGCCTGCTCTTCGTCACCGTCGATCTCGGGCGGCCGGATCGGTTCTGGCATCTCATCCCAGGCATCGGGCAACTCAACTTCCCCGCGTCGATGCTGAGCTGGGACGTCATTGTCCTCAACGGCTACCTTCTGCTCAACGTCTGGATTTGCGGTTACCTGCTCTACTCGCGCTATCAGGGAAAGAAGCCGTCGAAGTGGTTCTACATTCCGTTCGTGTTTACCGCGATCGTGTGGGCCGTCTCGATTCACACCGTTACGGCGTTCCTCTACGTCGGCCTTGGCGGCCGGCCGTTCTGGAATTCCGCGATCGTCGGCCCGCGGTTCCTCGCCTCGGCGTTCGCCGCCGGCCCCGCGCTGATCATTCTTGCGCTGCAGGTCATCCGGCGCGTCACCGCCTCCACGTCGGAAGACGAGGCGATCGCGCTGCGCGCCGCGCAGACGGTGCATCCCACGAGCCGGCCCGCGACCGAATCCCACCTAGATCTTCTCGCTCAGCACCTGCCCGAAATCGCCGCGCTCACCCCGACCGAGCGGGCGGAGTGCCTCGCGGGCGCGACGGTGTTCGACGTCACGACCGGCGCGGTGTTGCTGAAGCAGGGCGAGACCGACACGCACGCGTTTTTTGTCCTCAACGGCCGCGTCGTCGTGAAGCGCGAGGAGAGCGGCCGCTTCCGCATCACGCGCAGTGTCGTCCCCGGCGGCCAGTTCGGTGAAGTTTCCGCACTGCAGGCCACGCCGCGCCAGGCCACCGCGGTCGCCGAGGAGCCGACGAGCGTGCTCTGCGTTCCCGCTGAATCGCTGCGCGTGCTGCTGCACAACCCGAAGGTCGAGCCCGTCATCCGCTCGCACATGGGCGAGCGTCTCATGATGAGCGATCATGCGCTCCTTACGCTGCGCGGCATCGTGCAGGTTTCGATGATCATCAATGTCTTCCTGCTCGCATGCGAAGTCTTCAAGGAATTCTACTCCGGCACCGCGCACGGCATCTCCGCGCGCTACCTCTTCATCGGCCTCGAAGGCCACCACGCGCTCGTGCCGTGGATCTGGACTGCGATCGGCCTCAACCTCATCGCGATGACTATCCTCCTGCTGCCCGTCAGCCGCAGCCTGAAATATCTGAACATCGCCTGCGTGCTCAGCATCGTCGGCATCTGGATTGAAAAGGGCATGGGCCTCGTCATCCCGGGCTTCATCCCCACACCGCTCGGCGCCGTCGTCGACTACCTGCCGTCGCTCAACGAGACGCTCGTGTGCCTCGGCATCTGGGCGTTCGGCCTTCTGCTCTACACCATCTTCCTTCGTATGTCCGTGCCAATTCTCCAAGGCCGCATGACACGGGCCAACGAGGGCAAGGTGGACGATGCCAGCGGTGAAGCGCTCCCACGCGCCTCCGCCGCACCAGCCCACTAATCTCCCTTCCCCACTCCCATGGCCAAACAACTCACCGCAGAAGACGCGAAACAATCGCTCACCACCCACGTCGAGACCAAGGGCATCGAAGTCTTTTCGAAATACGGTCCGCAACTCGACTGGTCCGCGCTCCAGCGCCTCCTCGACGATCGCGTCTACGTGCGCTACCCAATCGAAATCGCCTTTGACGACACCCCGCTGCTCCCCGGCGAATTCGCGACGCCCGTGCAAAAGGGCGACATGCCCGAGGACGGCTTCACGATGGCGGTGCATCAGATGTTTGCCACGCAGCCCCAACTCGTGCCCGCGCTCGTGCTCTACCAGCTCGTCGCGGTGAACTACGGCGTGTTCGCCTCGTGCGAAGACGCCGAAACCTTCGGCGCCGCCGCCCTCGGTCTGACGCGCGACGAATACTATTCTCTCATCTGCGACGCCGCCGACCAACTCGGCGCCAACGTCCCGACGGACATCGTCGGCACCCCGCTGGACTACGAACAAGTCGGCAACGGGTGCGGCAGCAGTGGCGACGATATCGGCGGTTGTGGCGGCGGGTGCAGTTGCGGCGGGCATTGATCCGCGGTCGCACTGCTTTGACGAAGCCCAAACCGGGCAAACCGCTAATCGGATTTCCTCAATCGAGGAAATCATTGAAGCGCGCACCGGCTCATCGCCTCCGCGACAACGACGGGGTTCGCTCATCGCGAACCGATCGGTCTGCGCTGAGCAGACCCCACAGCATTGCACCGGAGGCGATGAGCCGTAGGGGTGAATTCAATTTGGCCCATTGGCCAAATCAATTAGCGGTTTCTATCTCGGACTCAGAGACTGCCGTTTCCTTAACCGCGTGAAGACCAGCGACACGACCAGCAGCACCGTGCCCAGCACGAGGAACGACAGCACGCGGTAGACCGGCTCGAACCGGCTCGTGCCGACGACGACCACGTAGCACAGCGTCAGCAGCAGCGTCGCGTGGCCCATCCACCGGTATTTCTGATTTTGCACGAGGAGATTCAGCGCGTAGTAGCCGAGCGCGAGCCCAACCCACGCGAGCCCCACGTGCTTGCCCGGCACGAGGTGGTAGAGCGCGTAGGGAAACACGAGCCACGCACCGACCAGATACGCGTTGCGCATGAGGGTGGTCTTCAACTCAAGGCGATCCTGCTGCCAGTTGAGGATGCGCGCACTCACGAGTGCGACGAGACCGAAGCCGAGACTGATGCCCGTCTCGCGTTCGGCGACGACGATGTAGCCGAGCACAATCGCAACGTAGATCAGGAAATTCGCCACGACGATGAAGCGCGAGCGAAACCAGATCGCCGTCGCGACCACGACCACGCTCTGCACCGAAAGCCACACAAACACCGCCGGAACGGACGAGGCCTTGAAGATCGCGACGCTGAGCGCCGCGTAGCCCGTCATAGCGTAGAAAAACGTCGCCACCCGGCTCGCTCGCCGTCGCCAAAATACAATCGCGATCCCGAGAAACACGGCAAACGCCGCCGCGTGCCACGCCGCAACTTCGGCCGGAAACGCGGCGAGCGTGTGCACGAAGAACAACCCGTAACCGAGCCCGCAGTTGAGCAGCGCGTGGACGGCGTCCACCGCACCCTCGGCCTCTGTTCGCGGCTGCCACCACCGACCCGCGGCAAATACCAACACGCATGCGAGCAGAATCGCGGGCGCAACCGCATGCGTCGCAAAGTGCGGCGCCACACCGCGCAACTGAGGACCGAGCGCCCAAGCGAGGTATGCGGCATATCCCCAGATCAGCGCCCCGAAAGAAAGCGCCCGCCAGTTTTCGCGTTCGCTGAAATAGACCGCGATAACCACGAGCGTCACGAGCCCGCCGAACGCGAGCCAGTGCGCACCCGTCACCGCAATCGCCACGCCGCCGGTCGCGAGCGCAAGGCCGGTGAGCCCGGGAGATTTCCGGCGCAGCGCGACCCAGAGGTTAAACGCCACCGTCGCGATCAGCAGCGCATGGGCCCCCGGCGAATCGACCGCGAGTAGGGAGCGCGAGAGCGGGAAACTCAGCCGCAGCGTCGAAAGAAATAACAGCACCATGCCCGCCCCGCGCAGGTGGCTAGCGACGAACGCAAACGCGTCGCGCCACACACGCGACAGCCCGAAGAGCGCGAGGCTCACCGCGTAGCCCGCGAGCGACGGCACGATCGCCGGCAGGTTCGCGAACGGCAACGACATTAGAAATCCGGCGCCGAGCGTGAGTGCGACGATGCCTGCGACCGCGAACCCGTTTTGCCCGAGCTCGAACTCAAGTTCATCCTCCGTGCGCGCGGCCACCGGCGGCAATGGCAGCGGGGCCGGGATCGGATTTGTTGCGCGCACGATCGCCGGCTCTGCGGCGAGACCCAGGTGCACCTCCAGACGAGCAAGCCGTTGCTCCAACAGCGCGAGGCGGTGGGCTTCGTTCGGCGCGGGCGAGTGGGGGTGATCGGCCATGCAGGTAATCGACGGCGCAGGCCGCGCCGTGGTCAGCGTGAGTATCGCCGTAATCGCGCCTGCGGGCTAACGCACCCTTGCCCGAAGCTCCGCATATTTTGCGGGCCGCCGGGTGGCCCGCTGCGCAGATTTTTCCGCGGCTCAGGGCGCGGCCACGGGCTGCGGCACGCCGCCGAGCGGCACGGCCTCGCGCTCCAACCCCGCGTGCACGCGCATCGCCTCGCGGTAGCCGTTCACCGCTTCGAAAAATTCGGACATCATGAGCATCAGCCAATACATCCCGCGCTCCGTGAGCTGCCAGCCGTGTTCGGTGCGCCGCGCCGCACCGAGCAGTTCGAGCGTGCGCAACTCGCCCCACAGCGTGCGAAAAAATTTCTTTCCGTGGCGCCGCAGCGCCCACTCGCGATCGAGCCCGAGCCCAAACATCCGCACGAGGAGCACGTAGCGCATCTGATCGGCGGCGCTGAGCTGGTGGTGCGCGACGATGCCGGTCAGCCCCTGCGCGATGCGCTGCTCGTAGGCGTTCAGCGAAAACGTCGTCGCGTGCAACGTGCCGTCGAGATAACTGAACGCGCCGCTGCCGACGCCGACGTAGTTGTCCGCCGTCGTGAGATACTCGTCACTCCCCTCGCCCGTGCGGGTGAAACACCACGCCGAGGTCGGCTTGAAGTCCGGCGCGAGCCGCCGCCGAATGGTCTCGAAAAACGTGCGCAGCCGGCCGCGATCGGGGGTGCCCATCGCGTCTGACATCCGGCGCAGCACGGTCGGCGAGGTCATCAGCGGGTAGCACGACACCTGGTTCGCCCCGAGCGTGCGGAAAATTTCCAGGTCGCGCTCCAGCGACGCGAGCGACTGGTGCGGCTGGTTGAAAATCAGATCGACGTTGAGCGTGGGAAACAACCCCGCCGCAGCGCGGATGTGCTCCGCGACCTCGGCGCCGCTGCCGTATTTTTCGTAGCGCTCCATTTCGCGGAGCAGTTCGTCGTCGAAGCTTTGCACGCCGACGGAGAGCCGCGTGACGCCGGCGGCGCGCAAGCGGGCGAGCACCTCCGGGCGCAAATCCTTCGGGTTGGTCTCGACGGAAATTTCCCTCACCGCAAACCGCCCCCGCACGAGCGCGATCGTTTCAACGAGTTCCTCCGGCTCGATCGTCGGCGTGCCGCCGCCGAAATAGACACCGGTGAATTGATGACCGGCGTCGGCGTAGAGGCAGATCTCGTTGCGCAGCGCCGAGAAATAGCGCCGCGCGTGCTCGTGGCAGTGCTGCACGCGATGGAACGAGCAAAACGGGCACAGCACCTCGCAGAACGGAATGTGCACGTAGAGATAGCAGCCGCCCAGCGCCGGGCGCGGCGGGACTTCGCCGGCCGATTCCTCCATCCGCAAAAAGCCGCGCGTGCGAAAGCGAAAAATTCGCAGCAGAAGGGCGTCGGTGATCGGTGAGTCAAACATGAGGGCGTGGGCTTGCCACCAGTCTCGCACATCGCGCCGCCGGCTCCTACCGGCCCCTTGCGCGATGCTCCGCAGATTTTGCGAGCCGATTATCCAGGATCCGCGCCAACAAGATTCGCCTAGGGTTGGTCAACCAATGCGACGCCGCGGCGCACCATTCGGCCTAAGATGCGACTCAGGGAAAACCCTTTTACCATGCGTGCCGGACAACCTGCTTCGGATACCACGCCCGCCCGCCGCGGATCGCGGCCCGGGTGCCTGTTGGCGGGGCTGTGGCTCGCCGCCCTCACCGCGATCGGTTTTGGCGCCGAGCCGGTGAAACCCGCGGCACCGGCGCCGACGGCCAGCACGGCCTGCCTCGCCTGTCACAGCGACGACAACGCCAAATCCGTGCACCGCGCGTTGGAGTGCGCCGACTGTCACGAAAAATATGACGGCGACGCCCTTCCGCACCGCTCGCCGATGGTGCCGGTCGATTGCACGTCGTGTCACGACGCGACGGCGAAGAAGCACGCATTTCACCCGCGCCTCGCGCAGCAGCCGGTGCCCGCCGGCAAGGACACCTCCTGCGTCGGCTGCCACGGCACGCACGCGACCGCGGCGGTGAAGAGTCCCGCGTTTGCGTTCAACGATGGGCCGCAGGCGAAGGCCTGCGGCGAGTGCCACGTCGCGGCGCGCGATCATTTTCTGGCGTCGGCGCATGGCCGTGCGTTCGCGGCGAAGGAGGCCAACGCACCCGAATGCCTCACCTGCCATCGGCAGCCCGTCGTCGCTCTCGCGCCCGCAAAGATTACGCTCGCGCAAAAGCTCGAGCAGACGAAGCAGTGCGAGTCGTGCCACGTTGGAAAAGTGAACGTCGCCAATCAGGCGGTGCGCGGCTCAAAGTTCGTCTCCTCCTTCGATCAGAGCGTGCATGGCGCGGCGCTCCTCGCCGGCAAAGTCGGCGCCGCCAACTGCGTCGACTGCCACGGCGCGCACGAGATGAACCGCGCGCTCGTCGGCAGCGCCAAGGTCAACAAGCTCCGCGTCGCCGACACGTGCGCGAATTGCCACGAGAAAATCGCCACGGAGTTTGCCGGCAGTGTCCACGCTGCCGCGCTCGCCAAGGGCAACCTCGACTCCGCGGCCTGCACCGACTGCCACGGCGAGCACGCGATCCGAAGCCACACCGACGCCGCCTCGCCCGTCAACGCCAAGAACGTGACCCAGCAGGTCTGCGCCAACTGCCACGCCTCGCTCCGCCTCACGCAAAAATACGGGCTGCCGTCGCAGAGTTTGCAGACCTTCGCCGACAGTTACCACGGCCTCGCGGTGCGCGGCGGCGCCGTCGAAGTCGTCAACTGCGCCAGCTGCCACAACTCGCACGCCATCAAATCGCAGACCGATCCGACCTCGAGCATCCATCCGACCCATCTCGCGCAGACGTGCGGCCAGTGCCATCCGGGCGCCAACACGCGCTTCGCCGTCGGCAAGGTCCACGTCAGCCCCGAGGCCGCCCAGGGCGCCGACGGCAACAGCCCGATCCTTTATCTCATCTCCAGCCTCTACGTCGTGCTGATCGTCGCGGTGGTCGGTGGCATGTTTTTTCACAACGCGCTCGATTTCCTAAAGAAAATCCGGCGCAAGCTCGCGATCCAGAAAGGCGCGATCGCCGAGCCTTACGTAGCCCACCGGCTCTATCTGCGCATGAGCCGGCATGAGCGCTGGCAGCACGCGATCCTCATGTTGAGTTTCACGCTGCTCGTGGTCACGGGCTTCATGCTGCGCTATCCCGAGGCTTGGTGGGTCGTCGCGATCCGGCGCGTAAGCGTGCGCGCCTTCGAGTGGCGCGGCTGGATCCATCGCGGCGCGGGTGTCGTTATGCTCGCCTCCGGACTCTGGCACTTCGGTTACCTCGCGTTCACCGCCCGCGGTCGCCAGCTCTTCCGCGATCTCCTCCCGCGCTGGCGCGACGCCACCGATCCGATCGCCGTGATGAAATACAACCTCGGCCTCGCGCCGACCAAGCCGGCCTTCCCGCGTTTCTGCTACATTGAGAAGGCCGAGTATTGGGCGATGATGTGGGGCACGTTTCTCATGGGTGTGACCGGAGCGATCCTGTGGTTTGACAACACCTCGATCGGGCTCTTCACGAAACTAGGCTTCGACATCTCACGCACCGTGCACTTCTACGAGGCAATCCTCGCGACGCTCGCGATCCTCGTCTGGCATTTCTATTTCGTGATTTTCAATCCGGACGTCTACCCCATGAGCCTCGCCTGGCTCACCGGCAAGATGTCGGAGCGCGAGATGCTCGACGAACACCCGCTCGAACTTGCGCGCCTCAAGGCCGAGGTCGCCGCCAAGCGACACGAGCCGCCGCCCAGCGCCTAACTTTCGTCCGCAACCAAAATCCCAAACCTCGGAGGCCGCCATGCCCACCCTCAAAATCCACCTCGAACATGCCGAATACGACGCCGTGGAACGTTTCGCGTCCGGCTTGAACACTACGCCCGAGGCCGTCGCCTACTGCGCCCTCAACCGCCTCATGCTCGACACGCACAACCCCGGACTGCCCGAAGAGATCGCTCAGACGTGGGAGGCCCACCGCGAGAATCTCCCGCTGTGGAGTGATTCCGCCGGCGGCCCGCACGGCTACGAGGGCAAGGCCGACTCCGAGCCGACGCCGAGCAAGTATCTCTGAGCGGGCGGCGGAAAAAACTCTGTTGTGTAGGGCGGCTGTCTTGCAGCCGCCCTCCGTGACACGTCCGACGCGCTTAGACGCAATCGCGATACACCGGCTCGAACATCCGCTTGCGGATGTCTGCCTCCAGATCCTTCGGCCGGCGTGCCTGGGCGAGCTTCGCGTCGAAGGCCGACGACGCCACCGCCGTCGCGATTTGCAGCGAGACCTCGCGCACTTTCGTGAGCGCAGGATAAACGCGGCCGACCGCGAGGTCGTCGGGGCCGACGAGATTTGCGAGCGTGCGCGCCGCCGTGAGAAACATCGCATCGGTCACCTCCCGTGCTTCGCTCGCGAGCGCGCCAAGGCCAACGCCCGGGAAGATGTAGATGTTGTTTCCCTGACCCGGCACGTGACGCTGGCCGTTGAGCTCGATGGGTGCGAACGGACTGCCGCTGGCAAAGATCACCTTTCCGCCAGACCACGTATAGGCCTGCTCCGCGGTGCACTCGGCCTTCGAAGTCGGATTCGACAGCGCGAAAATTATCGGCCGTGAATTCAGCTTCGTCATCTGCTCGACGATTTCCTTGGTAAACGTCGCCGGCATGCCCGAAACGCCGATGAGCGCGGTCGGCTGGAAAATCTTCACCGCCTCGGCCAGCGTCGCGATCGGCTCACGGTCGAGGGCATAGGGAAGCTTGTGCGCCGCGAGTTTGTCGCCGCGGTTTTTCACCACGAGGCCCTTCGAGTCGACGAACCAGCAGCGCGCGCGTGCCTCCGCCTCGCTGAGTCCTTCGTCGCGCGCCGCCGCCACAAAAAGATCGGCGATGCCGGTCCCGGCCTCGCCCGCGCCAAGGAAGAGAATTTTTTGCTGCGAGAGTTTCGACTGCGTCAGCCGCAACGCGCCAATCACACCCGCGAGTGCGACGGCCGCCGTCCCCTGAATGTCGTCGTTGAAGCTCGGGAGCCGGTGCCGGTAATTGTTCAGCAGGCGGAAGGCGTTCGTGTTGCCGAAATCCTCCCATTGGAGGACGGCCTTCGGAAACACATCCTTCACCGCGAGCACAAACTCTTCAATGAAGTCGTCGTAGTCGGCGCCGCGCGCGCGTTTCTGCTTCAGGCCGATGTAGGCCGCGCCGGCGTGGAGTTCCGCATTGTCGGTGCCAACATCGAGCGTAATCGGCAGTGTGTAGCTCGGATGCAGGCCGGCGCACGCCGTGTAGAGCGCGAGCTTGCCGACGGGAATGCCCATGCCGAGCGCGCCAAGATCGCCGAGGCCGAGGATGCGTTCGCCATCCGTCACGACGATCAGCCGCACCCCCGGCTGCGGCCAGTGCCGCAGAATCTCCGCGATGTGTCCGCGATCTCGCAGGCTGATAAACATCCCGCGCGGCTTCGTGTAGATCGCGCCGTATTTCTGGCACGCTTCGCCGACGGTCGGCGTGTAGATGATCGGTACCATCTCTTCGATGTGCTCGATCACGAGGCGGTAGAACAAAATCTCGTTCCGATTCTGAAGCGTCGTGAGATAAATGTATTTCTCGAGATTGGTCGCCTTGCTGCGCACCGAGATGAGCGTGCGCTGCAACTGCTCCTCCAGCGTGAAGACCCGGGGCGGCAACAGGCCGCGCAGGCCGAGGACATCGCGTTCACGCTCGGTGAATGCAGTGCCCTTGTTGAGCAACGGATCGGCGAGCACCGCGGCGCCACGCGGCGGACTCACTTCACCCCAGGCGGACAATCCTTTCGAGGACGGCTGAAGGTTCATGCCCCAGCATAACGGAGCCCGCCCGCGCCACCTCCTCAGTTCTTGGCCAGTGCTGCGCTGATTTTTGCGCCGACCGTGACGCCGTGGGCCGAAAGAAAACGATCAATGCCCGCCGCCGCCTTGCGTGCATCCCGCACGGCGTGCACGACCAGACTCGGCCCGCGCACAGCATCGCCGCCGGAGAAGACGCCCGGCAGACTCGTCATCTGCTCGCGATCGACAAGGAGGCTGCCCCAGTCCGTCGTCGCCAGCTGCGCGAGTTCGCTGTCCGCCGGAAACGGCACCGGATCGAAGCCATAGGCAACGAGGATCAAGTCGGCCGGCACGACAAATTCCGAGCCCGCCACCGGCCGCGGCTTGCGCCGCCCCGAAGCGTCGGGCTCGCCGAGCGCCATCCGCACGCAGCGCACTGCACTGACATTGCCGCCACCGTCGCTCACAAGTTCAAGAGGGTTGGCGAGAAACTCAAATTTCGCTCCCTCCTCGATCGCGTTGTAATATTCCTTCCGCGAGCCGGGCATGTTCGCGAGGTCGCGGCGATAGAGGCACACGGCCGATTTCGCGCCGCTGCGCAGCGCCGTGCGGAGACAATCCATCGCTGTGTCACCGCCGCCGAGCACGACCACATGTTTGCCCGCGGCCTCGATCGGCGGCAGGTCCATCACAGCCTCCGCCACATTTTTCTGCACGAGAAACGGCAGCGAATCACACACGCCCGCGAGCGCGGCCCCCGGCACGTCGAGCGGCTTCGCTTGCTGCGCACCGACGGCGAGAAAGATAGCATCGAAGTCGCGCCGCAGTTGCCCGAGCGAGACGTCGCGGCCCACGCTGAGGCCGAGCTTGAAGTCCACGCCGTTCTTCGCGAGCAGATCGACGCGTCGCTCCACGATCGTTTTTTCCAGCTTGAACGAAGGGATGCCGTTCACGAGCAGTCCGCCCGGCAGCAGCAGCGCCTCGAACACTGTGACCGCGTAGCCGAGTTGCGCGAGTTCGTCGGCGCACGCGAGTCCGCCCGGCCCCGAACCGACGACCGCAACGCGGCGGCCGTTCGACGGCGCGCGGGTGATTTCGACGGCGTGACGCGCAAACGCATACTCGTTGATGAACCGCTCGACCGCGCCGATCGCGACGGGCTCGGTCTTGCAGTTGAGAATGCAAGCGCCCTCGCACAAACGCTCCTGCGGACAGACGCGCGAGCAGATTTCAGGCATGTTACTCGTCGCGCGCGAAATCGCGGCGGCTTCGAGAAACAGGCCCTGCGCCGCGAGCGCCAGCCATTCGGGAATGCGATTGGAAAGCGGGCAGCCTTCGCGGCAAAGCGGATTGGGACACTGAATGCAACGGCTCGCCTGCGCACGCACCGTTGCCTCGTCGAACTCGCCGTAGATTTCGTTGAAATCGCCGACCCGCTCGGTGGCGGTGCGCTTCGGCGGCGAACTGCGGGCGATCGTCCGCCAGGCATACTTGGCATTGGGCGGACTGGGAGGCGGAGCGGCGGCGGTTGGGTTCATGGGAAGTTTTCTCAGGCGAAACGCGATCGAACAAATGCCTCCCCTATCATGCGGCCAAACGGCACGAACGACTACGCAACGGTTGCGCGTTGATGCGCAGCGTTTGCCCGGCCTCAGTGCCCGAGCCGCGAGGCCATGGCGTAGATGATCAAAGCGAGGAGCACGAGGCCGGTGCCGAAGAAGATGAAGCCCATGGCCTTCGCCATTTTCTTCCGCCCCTCCCACTCATCCTTCACGCGGAAACGCTCTAGGGTGCCGCTCGCCACGAGGCGATCATACCAGCGCTTTCGCTCGTGCAGCATCTCGGTCTGCGAGACACGGCCCGAGAAGATGACGGTGTCCATCGGGAATTTCTCGATGCGGAAATGCGTGTTGAAAAAATGGAAGGTGAAGATGAAGCCTGCAGCCAGCAGCGCCTCGTCGGAGTGGACCACGAGCGCAATGTTCATGATCCAACCGGGCATGAACTTCGTGAAAAACGCCGGGAACCACAGGATGAGCCCCGAGAAGCCGATGATCGTCACGCCCCAGAACACGGCGAGGTAGTCGAAGCGTTCCCAATAGGTCCAGCGATCGAACTGCGGGCGCGGGCCCTTGCCGAAGAACCATTTTTGGTGCGCCACGAAATCGCGGAAATCCTGGATCGACGGAACCATCGAGTCGGGACCAAAAACGGAGCTCCAGATGCGTTTCACCGAAATGCGGCCGGTCTGCGGATCGCGGATCGAGCCGCGCGCCCGCCAGAGTGCGACCACGCGGTCGCTAATGTGCAGCACGAAATACGTGAACGTGATCACCGCGCCGAAATGGTGCAACGACCGGGCGACACCGGCGCCGCCCATGAGCTTGAAGATCGCACGGGCCCATTCGGTGTAGTAGAACTTGAGCGGCATGCCCGTGATCACGAGGAGCAGGAAACTCGTCACCACCATCAGGTGCAGCGTGCGCTCGAACGGCGTGAACCGCGTGAACTGCACGTCGTCCCGGTTCTGCTTGATGACCGCCTCGCGAAACGTCTTCGAGTCCGTCAGGTAGAGGTAGATCGAGCGGAAGAGCCAGAAGAGCGTGTGCAGGCCGAAGAACGAAAACGTGCCGACGAGCAGCGCCGTCATGAACCAAAAAACCTTGTTCAGGATCGGATAGTGGACGCTATCGAGCGGGTTAGCGTGCGGCTGGTAGCTCGTGAAGTTGACGTTGGCGCCGGCGTGGCACTGCGCGCACGTGCCGACAATCTTATCCTTCGAAAGCCGCGAGCGCGGATCGCTGACAGGGAAGACGTCGTGATGGCCGTGGCAGTCGTAGCACGCGGCAACGTCGGAGGCGACGTTGGGCTGGCCGAGCGCCATCGCCTTGCCGTGGTAGGTCTCGTTGTAGTGCTCGAGCCGATCGGCGTGGCACTTGCCGCAACTCGCGTCGCTGCCGGCCTTGAAGTGCGCGGTCGCGGGTTTCTCGATGTCGTGCGCGCTGTGGCAGTCGGTGCAGACCGGACCCCGCTTGTCGCCTTTCGCGAGGAGCTGGCCGTGGACGCTCGCGTTGTAGGTTTCCTCGATGCCAACGTGGCAGGTGCCACAGGACTTCGCGATGTTGGCGTGGCTCGTGTGTGAATCCTTGTCGATGCTGCGCTTGATGTCGTGGACGCCGTGGCAGTCGTTACATGAGGGCGCGACGACGAGGCCCATCTTCACGAGCGCGCGGCCGTGGATGCTGTCGAGGTAGTGGCCCGCGGCCTCGGTCTTGCCCATGCGGTAATCTTTCGTGAGCTTCGGATCGTCGTGGCAAGTGCCGCAGGTTTTCGGGAGGTTGAGCTTGAACACGGGCGAGTCGGCCTGCTTCACCGGCGAGATGTCGTGCGAGCCGTGACAGCTCACGCAGGTCGCGGCATCGGAGGCGCCGAGCTTGTGGCTCATGCCGTGGATGCTCGCGGCGAATTGCGCGGCAGGTTTCTCGTGGCACGAGCTGCACTGCGCCGGCGGCAGCTTGGATGCGTGCGGCGTCTCGGTGAGCGTCGCATGGCAGTCGATGCAGTTGAGTTTGCTGTGGACGGATTTTGCGAAGACCTCCGGCTTCACACCGATCCACACGGGCTTCTCGCCCTTCTTCCGCGGCTTAAACTCCGCCTCGTGGCAGTCCATGCACTCGCTGTTCGGCACGGCGACTTTTTTCGGCGCGGTGGCCTCAGCCGCTCGAGCGAAGCCCGGAAGGAAAAGCGCGAGGACGAGGGCGCACACCGCAAGCCGCTGAACGGAGCAAAGGGGTTTCATGGCGTTACCTTACTATGGGGCAATTGGCGCCCCGCGGCTGCGCACGCGTTGTGCGTCTCGGCGCATTTGTTGAAAAAATCCGCGACCTGCAGATGCGCAAAAAAAACGCGCGGCCGGTGCGCCGCGCGTTTGCAGGGTTTGGTATGGCGCGAGAAATTATTTCTGGATGCCGCCGTTGTGGCAGTCCGCGCAACTGAGCTCGGGATCGAGTTCTCCGCCCGGGTGCTTGAAGGTCAGGCCCTTCGTGCTGAGCGTCTCAAGCTCGGTGCCCTTGCCCTGCGAGATCAGGGTGTGGCACGAGGTGCAGTCGCTCGAGCGCACGGTCTGGCCGAGGGCGGTCTTGTGCTTGTCGTCGTGGCAGCGGAAGCAGCCGGGCCAGTCCTTGTGGCCGATGTTGTTCGGGTAGACGCGCCAGTCCGCCTTGCGCTCCGGGAAAATCGTCGTGGAGAAAATCTGCTGCACCGTGGCAATCGCGCCGGGCAGCTCCGCGGCAATGGCCGGATCGGTGTATTTCGCGGCCATGAAATCGGCGATCTTCTGGGCTGCCTGGCCGTCGGTGGTGATTTCTTTTTGCGTGAGCGCCTGCACGGCGACGCGTTTCACGGCGGGCAGTTTCCCGCTCAGCGTGCCGATGGCGATAGCGCGCTCGACGGTGTCGTTGGCGGTTGGGAAGGAGTGCGCGGGGCGGTTGTGGCAGTCCATGCAGTCCATCACGCGAATCGCCTCGGGCGGCGGCTCACCCTTGAACGCCTCGGTGCGAAACACGCGGGAGGTGCCGTCCTTCCGATTCGTCACCCGCATCCAGGGGATGTCCTGCCGCTTCACGTCGACTGCGTAATACTCAACGCGCTCGGTTTCGCTCACATGCCAGTGGATGCCGCCAAAGGGGCTGCCCGGCGCGCTGCGGTTCACGTGGAGCAGGAGGCTCACGGTGTAGGGCGTGTTCTTCTTGTCCGACAGCGTGTGATTGAAGCTGCGCTCGACGTTGCCGGCGAACTTCGCAGGCCAGTGGCATTTCTCGCAGGTGTCCTGCGCAGGCCGGAGATTTTTCAATGGCGTCTCGATCGGGCGCTTGTAGTTGTCGAGGGTGAAGGCGATGAGCTGGTGCGTGCCGTTGAGCTTCGCCTTCACGAACCATTGCGCGCCCGAGCCGACGTGGCACTCCACGCAATCGACGCGCGCATGCGCGCCGTGCTGGTAGGCGACGAATTCCGGGTTCATCGCCGCATGGCAGACCTGGCCGCAAAACCGGTCCGACTCCGAATAATGGTAGGTCTGGTAGCTGCCAAACGCGCTCAGCATGATGAAGGCGAGCGCCCCCGCCCCAAACAGCACGATCCATCGCTGCTGGTGGCGGTCGGAGAAATCGAGCCGCCACTTGTCAGGCGCCGTCGCCGCGTGCTTGATCGCCCAGCGGCGCTGCGCCCATGCGCCAAAAAACACCGTCGCGAGTCCCGTGATCAAAAATCCGGGCGCGACGATGTAGGTGAAGATACCAAGGTAGGGATTCTTGTCCCCCTGCGTGAAATCCATCCACACCAGCAGCGCGAACGAGAACAGCGCGCCGATCGCGAGCACGCCGCCGACCGCGCTGATCCAGTTGTTGAAGTGCGACCGGGGCCGCGGCGCTTCGCCGCGGTCAGACTGGGGGGTGGGATCGGCCACGGCGGGTCAGGCTCAGCCCTTGAACTTCCGCACGTAGGCGACGAGGTCCTTGATCTCGTCGGCCGAGAGTTCGTCCTTGAACGCCTTCATCTTCTCCTTGCCGTCGACAAACACGCCGGCGGTGATCGCCTTGGTCATGTCGGCGTCCTTCATTTCGGCCTGCACCTTCGCGTCGGAGTAGTCCTTCAAATTGAGTTTTTTACCGACCTTCGTCTGGCCCTTGCCGTCGGCGCCGTGGCACTTCGTGCATTGGTTTTCCCAATTTTCGGCCGCGGGGGCGGCGTGCGTGAGGGCGGCGGTCAACGCCAGACCGGCGCCAAGCGTGAAGAGTTTGAGCGGAGTATTCATAGGTGGAGATTCTTTGTTAGGAAACTTATCGCACAACCGCAAGCGTGACGCTCTGCATCGCTTGACTACTTGCGCGCAAAATTTGCGGCGCCTATGGCCGTCCCCGCGCAAGATTTGCCGCAAGCCCGACAATCCGTGCGCAGCCCCGAAAACGCCCTGGTGCGATACTGATCTCGTTCTCCCACTCCCATGATCACACCGCACGAAACGCTCGCGCCGCGCACCGGCGCACTCGATCTCGACCTCATCCGGAAATACTCGATTCCCGGACCGCGCTACACGTCGTATCCGCCGGCGACGCAGTTCACCCCCGCCCTCGCGCCCCACGCGCTCGAAGACGCCATCGCCGACGACAACGCGGCTGGCGGTCCGATCTCGCTCTATTTTCACCTGCCCTTCTGCGAAACACGCTGCTGGTTCTGCGGCTGCAATACCGTCATCACTCGCCGCCGCGACTCCGCCAGCGAATACCTCGATGATCTCGCGCGCGAGATGGCGCTCACCGCTGTCCGCCTTGATCGCAGCCGGCTCGTCACGCAAATCCACCTCGGCGGCGGAACGCCGACCTTCTTCCCGCCCGATCAACTCCGCCGCCTCGGCGCGCTCGTGCGCCAGCACTTTACCCTCGCCCCCGACTGCGAGTTCAGCGTCGAAATCGATCCGCGCCGGCTCACCGAGGAACACGTGATCGCCCTCCGCGAGATCGGCGTGAACCGCGCCTCGCTCGGCGTGCAGGACACCGATCCCCGGGTCCAACTCGCGATCCACCGCTTCCAGCCGCATCACCAAAACGAACGCGCCTTCGGCTGGCTCCGCGCCCATGGCTTCGAATCGATCAATGTCGATCTCATCTACGGGCTGCCGCTGCAAACGCCGGAGTCGTTCGCCCGCACAATCGACGATGTGCTCGGCCTCAACCCCGACCGCCTCTCGGTCTTCAGCTACGCCCATGTGCCGTGGATCAAGCCCGCGCAAAAAATCTTCGAGGACCGCGAGCAGCTCCCCGGCGCCGAGGAGAAACTCGCGATGTTCGCCGTCGCCCACGAGAAACTCACCGACGCCGGCTACGTTGACATCGGCCTCGATCACTTTGCACGGCCCGACGACTCACTCGCAGTCGCCCAGCGCGCCGGCACGCTCCACCGCAACTTTCAGGGCTACAGCACCCAGGCCGACGCCTCGCTGTACAGCTTCGGCATCTCCTCGATCTCGTCGACGCCCGACAGCTATCGCCAGAACCACAAGACGCTCGAGGCGTGGCGCGCTTCGCTCGACGCCGGCCAGCTACCGACCGAACGTGGTCTGCGGGTCACCGCCGAGGACAAGCGCCGCCGCACGATCATCATGCGCCTCATGTGCGATCGTCGCCTTGATTTCGCCGCGCTCTCGCGGGCGCTTGGGCTCGACTTCGCCGACACCTACGCCAGCGAACTCGCCAGCCTCGACGATCTCGAGGCCGACGGACTCGTCGAGCGCACGGCGCAGGGTCTGTGCGTCACACCCGCCGGCGGACCGCTCCTCCGCGTGATCGCGATGCGCTTCGACGAACATTTCCTCACCGCCGCCAAACGGCACTCGCAAGTCATCTAACTCCGCTCGCCGGCCCCGCGAGCCCTCACCCCATGAACCTCGCGACCAACTACCTCGGCCTCAAACTCCGGAGTCCGTTCATCGTCGGCGCCTCGCCGTTCTGTGACGACGTGCATCACGCGCTGCAACTGCAGGACGCCGGCGCCGGCGCCCTCGTCATGCGCTCCCTCTTCGAGGAGCAAATCGAAAACGATCCCGCCGCGCAGCACACGCCCTCCGCCGATCCGACGCGGCCCGAGGCTAACTACCCGGAGTTCGCCGACTACCAGCTTTCGCCCGAACAATATCTGAAACAACTCCGCCATCTCCGAAAGACGCTTACGATTCCCGTGATCGCCTCGCTCAACGGCCACCGGCCCGGTCACTGGATCGACTTCGCGGAACAACTCCAGGAAGCCGGCGCCGCCGCGATCGAGCTGAACTTCTACCAAGTCGTCACCGATCCCGCGATCGCCGCCGATGACATCGAAAGCGAGATGCTTCACACGGTGCGCGAGCTCGCTGCCGCCGTGAGCATCCCGATTGCCGTGAAGCTCTCGCCGTTCCACACCTCGCTCGCCCAACTCGCGCTGGCGCTTGAGCTCGAGGGCGCCGCCGGCGTCGTGTTGTTCAATCGCTTTTATCAACCTGACATCGATCCCGAGGAGCTCGACGTGCAGCCGCAACTCCGCCTCTCCGATCCAGGCGAGCTGCTTCTGCGCCTGCGCTGGCTCGCGATCCTCTCGCCGCAACTCCGGGGCTCGATCGCCGCGACCGGCGGCATCCACACCTCCGCCGCCGTCGCCAAGGCAATCCTCGCCGGCGCGCATGCCGTCCAACTCGTCTCCGTGCTGCTCCGACAGGGCCCGCACATCCTCTCGGCGATCAACCGCGATCTCCAAACGTGGATGGTGCACCATGGGTTCGCTGACTTGGAGTCGTTCCGCGGCCGGCTGAATCTTCGCCGCTGTCCCGACGCCGTCGCCTTCGAACGCGCTAACTACGTTCGTGTGATGCAGAGCTGGAAAATCTGACCAGGCATCAAATCAGGCGGCCACGGAGCGAGCGTTCACGGCTTCAGCCGGAATTCCTCAACCGTCAGCTCGCGCACAAATCGCGCCTCTTCATGCCAGCCGAATCCCACGAGCTTTGCGTCCTCTCGCCATGACGGCTGCCAATCCACCCACTGGCCGTCGCGACTAATCATCTGCACAGGCGCAGAACAGTGACCGCGGGAAACTTCTACCGAGCTAATGCGCACGCTCTCTATCGTTGCTCGCAGCCCGTCGAGTTGCCCTCGCGGCCGATCGATCACGCAGAACACATCACCTTGCGACTCGTAGGGATATCCCCGCCGCTCGAAGCGAATGAAATAGGACGCCTCCCAATCTTCGCGCAACGTCGCTGGTCGCGTCGTGACGACGTGCATCCGCACCTGGTCAATGAATCGACTCTTGTCGTTCGCGTCGCGCGCCACCGACTGGTTCTCATTCACAACCCGCACGATGCGCGTGCGAATCGCCTCGCGACCTAGCCAGCCGCTCGGTTGCAGCGGGGTCTCCCAACGGATCTCCGGCCGCAGCAGCCTGAGCCAGACTTTCGCATCATAGGCCGGCGGCTGCTCGCGCATACGCTGCGCGAGCGACGTCGGCACGGTCACCCGCGACGAAAGGCTGACATAATCGAGCTTCTGCGGCGGCCACCATGTCCGCCGCGGTAACAGTGGCTCCAAGCCCTGTTGCTGGCGCAGCTTGCGCGTGGCCTCGCGTTTCATCTCCCATTCTTGGTCGAGCACGCGTTCAGTCTCTGGATCGAGCACGACATCACGCAGGCCCAACGCCGATCGTAGGGCAAAGTCATTGCCTACTCGGTAATGTGCGCCCAACCACCACTCACGCGCCAACTCCGTCCCGTTCGCCCAACGCCAAACATGTCGCGTGAAATCTGACTCCGCTAGTATCGTTCCGTCCGGCACGCCATGCGCTGTAGCCCACACCTCCACTTCGCGATCGGGTGATTTCTTTGGCGGCACTGGTTCGGAAATGCTCGCGTCGGCGAACGTCACTGTCACTCCCGCTGCGCGCTCGGCGTTCATTTCGATCATTTGCGATCCGCTCACCCAACGCTCAGGCCAGTGCAGCACGGCCATAATCGTCAATCCGAACCCAACCCCAAGCGTGATGAGCGAACACACCATCCTCCGTGTAAGAAATAGCACTGCAATCGTCGCCGCGATCACCACCCCGAGCACCACGAGTGCGTATAGCGTGCGCCAGAAAACCAAGTTCGGATTCTCTCGCATCTCCGACGGCGTCGCTACGAATAATGCCCAAAACGCCGTGCTCGCCGCGACGGTCATCGCAAGTGCCAGCGTCCACAACACTGCCCGCGCCAGGGAATCCGTGAGAGCCGCTACGAGCATCGCCGGGAGTGCGATCGCTAGTTGCCACAGTGCCATCTCCGCGAGCGCCCAAGCGATGTCGCCAGGCCCAAAGTTGCAAGCGAGCCACCAGGGCAGCGTGATGAGCGCCGGCAATCCCACGAGCGCAACGATCGCACCAAGCGCCTTCGCCGCGAGCAAACGCCCGCCCGCGACCGGGCGCGTAACCCACCAGGGTGCCGGGCCCATGACGCGGTCTTCCTGCATGAGCAACAGCGCCAGAACAAATGTCATCACACCATCGAGCCACGTTAGCGTAAGAGCCGATTTCACCATCTGCTGCCAATCCAAAGCTGAATCGCCCGCACGCGCCGTCCATCCGACCGCGATCTTCGCGATCAGCAAGAGTGCCCAGAACGCCAGCCACGCGCGCATGCGCACCAAGTCCTTCCGCACGATGTGCAACACGAGCTTCATCGCGGTTCCTCCCATTTCAATCCATGCACTTCGATTGGTTGCGCGAATTCGCCCACACGTTCGAATCGCACTACTGCCAGAGTCGAGTCGCGACCTGTTTCGGCGCCCGACACCGTCAACTGCTTGCACGTGACGAGGAACGAATGCATCGCGACTCCGCCCATGACATTCCACAACCCCAGTGGCACGGCTTCGTGGCGTGCGCGGTTGATGCAAAAATATTCTTCAAAGCTCCCAAAGTTCGGCCTCAGTAGAGCACGAATTCCGTCACCCTCGCCAGGTTTCGCTTCGCACACCTCGACAAAAACCTTGTCAATCACCTCGCCCGTCTTCGCAAAGCCGAGGATGCGCGTGCGGGTAGAGCCCGCGACGAACGTCGCGCCTTCGCGCAGCGGCATCTCGCCGAGCACTCGCGGCACCGCGAACCAGACCGAAAGCTGGCCGTGCCAGGTGGGAGCGTTCTCCGGCGTGAAACTCGCGATCGGTAGCGTGCAATTCAAGCGCCACCGGATTGGTTCTTTGCTGCGATCAAATCCGAGCATGCGCCGCGCGGCGGTTTGCCAACCGAATGCGAGTTTCAACGCCGGCTCTCCGTCGTCGCGCCACGCGCCGGTCGGCACATAAAACCCCGCCTGATTCCACGGCGTAGCCGCCGACAACGACGGGGTGTAGTGGATATTATCGGTGTCTCTCGGCTTCGTGAGCTGGGGGGCGACGTCGATCGCCGCGGTTGGCGGCACGCTCGGCGCAACCGGCGTCACATCCCACGGCCCTGCAAGCCGCACCGCGAAGCCTGCGGCCAGCGCGATGCCAACAAGCACCCAGGAGCGCGCGCTGCGCCGCGTGAGGAATTGATGAGCGAACACAGCCACCGCCGCCGGCACCAAACCGATTTGCAAGATCAGACCGCGCGCGCGCCGGACAGCTGGCGCGACTTCTTTGATGAATGGCGCCGTCGTAAAATATGCGCTGCACAAAACGCACGCGAAGCCGAGCCCGAGCGTGGCGAAGAGAAACTGAGCAAGGTTGCATGAGAGCGAAGCCATTGCGAAGCTCACCGCCAGCACCACGCACTGACCGAGTGCAAACCACCACGCTGAGGCCACGATTTCGCTAACGCTGAAGCCGTTTGCCAGCCACAGCGGCGTCAACACCACCAATGGCGCAATCACGAAGAGCAAGAGACTAGCGAGCAGTTTCGCCGCGAGCAGTCGCGCGCCGGCGATCGGGCGCGTTTGCCAAAATCCTGCGGTGCCCGGCAGCGCATCTTCGAGCACGAGCGCGCCCGCTAGCAAATAGGTGATTACGATTTTCACGCCGACAATCAGTTGCGTCCAGATTCCCATGAGCCGCGTCCACACCTCCACCTCCGCCATGAGCGCGTCGCCGGAGGGCGGATGGATCAAGCGAAACCCAATCGTCGTCGCCGCGATGAACGCGCACCAACCCGCGACCGGCAGCGCCATGCGCCGCAGATCTTTTTTGGCGATATGCCACACCAGGTTCATGAAGCACGTTCCTTCGCCAACGCACGCTCCGCCCGAGCGAGCGTCAGGAAAATTTCCCGCAACGTCATCGCGTGTGCCGTCACCCGATCGCTGCCGAAGCGCTCTCGCCATGCGCGCTCCGTCGCTTGGCCTGCATAGCGCGTCTCCACAAACTTCGTAAGCGCCCCCGCCTGCTCCCAGTCGAGCCACTCATCGCCCGGCGAAAACGTCGAGGCTGCACCCGTCACCTCCACACGGCGAAAGCGTGCCTGCAATGTCTCCGTCGCTTCGCTCAGCCGCAGCCGCCCGCTTTCGAGCATCGCGACCCGATCGGCGAGACGCTCGACTTCATCGATGTCGTGCGATGACACGAGCACGGTCCATTCGCCGGCCGCCGTGACTTCAAGCATGCCCTTGATGAATTCATCGCGCACCAGCGGATCGAGGCCGCTGAACGGTTCGTCGAGCAACAGCAGTTTCGGCCGGTAGGCCAGCGACGAGAGCAGCGCCGCCTTCATTAGCATGCCGCGGGAGAGATGGGCCAGCTTGCGCGATTCCGGCAGCGCGAACTGCGTAAGCAACGTCCGCTCCAATTCGCGATCCCATGTCGGATAAAATGGCCGGCAGTAGTCCAGGAATTGCCGCACCGTCATCCAGACGGGCAGCTGCTGGTTCTCCGACACGTAGCCGATCTGCGCGAGTTCGCGCTCGCCCAGTTTTCGTGCATCGACGCCGAGCACCCTCGCTTCGCCGGCCGTCGGCCGAAGCAGGTTCATCAGCAGCTTGATCGTCGTCGTCTTGCCGGCGCCATTCGGCCCGAGCAGCGCACACACGCTGCCCTGAGGCACGGCGAGGTTGAGCGCGTGCACGGCCTCCGCCCGCCCGAACCGCCGCGTCAGATTGTTCGTTTCGATAATGTTCATGAGAGTGCGTTGAAATTTCATCCGACTATTTGCCGCCGAGTTTTTTCCAGTGCGCGCCGAGCCCGGCCTGCACCTCCGCGAGCGTCAGCCCGAGTTTTTTTGCCTCGACGACGACGCGCTCCAACTCAGCCCCCAGCAAATCCGCCTTTTCCTGACGGCCGCCCATCGCGCGCTCCGCCACGATGCTCCCGACCGCGGGCGTCGTGATCAGCACGCCCTCATTCACGAGCGCAGCGATCACCTTGTGCGCGGTGTTGGGGTTGACCCGCAATTCCTGACTCAGCACGCGCACCGAGGGAAACCTGTCACCCGGGCGAAGCTGTCCGCCGACCACCGCCTTTTTCACGGCGAACAGGATCTGTTCCGCCACAGGTAGGCCGGGTTTGAGTTCGATCGAGAACGGCAGCACGCTGTTCTACTTGCACTAGGACAGTTAGGACGGCAAGCGTTTTTTCGCTGCCGCGAAAAAAGTACTCCCCATGTTCAGTCGGGAAGCTGAAGGACCACAGACCGCGGCCGAAGTAGCGCGCGTTGCCCTCAACGCGCACGGGGGTTCGGTGCAAATCGCACGAGCGCGTCGGGGGCCATGCGCTCCGCCCCCGAACCGATCGTTAGCGCCGAACGCTCAACTGGATTGGTCCTTGATTCGGAAGATTATCGGCACCGACATCCGCGTGTTGACGCGTTTGCCATTCTTCATGCCGGGGTGGAACCGCCATTTTTCCACGCCCGTCAACGCGGCGTTGATGAAGCCCGGATGCGTCTCCTCGACAGAGACCGGGTTGCGCACGCGGCCCTCGGTATCGACAATGAATTCAACGACGACGCGCGCGTAGTTAACCTCGCGCTTGAGTTCGTAGGGGAAGATGGGCGCGGGCTGCACCGTTGGCTCGGGCACGCGATCGAGCTCGGCGAGATTGAAGATGTTGCCCAGGCCCTCCCCGAGCTTGGTGCCCGTCCCGATGTTGTGCGGGATGACGAACACCTTCGCCTGCGCCGTGTCCGGCGGCGGAATGAGCGAGGCGAAATCGATCTGCTGGGTGAACTGGTTCGGCAACGGGATGCTGGGCGCGTCCATCAGCGTCGGGGCATACTCAGCCGGATCGAGTTTGTCCGCCGCGTCGTCGCGGGGCGCCGGCTCCGGCTCCTCCAAATCCTTGAGCAACGGCATCGTGAAGTTCACGGCAATCGTCGCCTTTTCCACGATGGGCGGCGGCGGCTTGGTGTGGCCGCGGAAACCCAGCAGCAGAACGGCGTGAAACGTCGCCGAAAAGATCATCGCGAATGCGACCGACCAGCGCGAATAGCCAACCGACGGGTAGCGCCACGATCCGGGCTTCGATCCGACGGAACGGGTCAGAAGCTTCGGGGCCACCGGCGGAACCGGTAGGTGAACGATGGGGTAGTCGTGGGTCATGGCCGAAAATACTCCCGCACCCCTTCCTCAGCACCGCATCCCTTGGTGGAGGCTGCGCATCGCTTGCGCCGGCGCGTTCATGGACAAAATCTGCACAGCACTTCGCACGCTGCGCGCAGTTTCCGATTTTGCTTCGACTGCAACACACCGCACACTGACTTTCCCTCTCTATTTCCATGAACGCCCACTGGTCCTCCCGCGCTGCCTGCGCTGCCGACACCGTCTCCGTCGTGCGCAGCGGCACCAACGTCTTCGTGCATGGCGCCTGCGCCACCCCCGCGCCGCTGCTCGATGCGCTCTGCGCCCGACACGATCTCGCGGACGTGAAGCTTTATCACCTGCACACGGCTGGACCGGCACCGTTTGCCGAGCGCGGTCGCGAGAATGAGTTCCGCTCCGTCTCGCTCTTCACCGGTGCCCCGCTGCGCGCCGCGATCGCCGAGGGGCGCGCGGACTTTGTGCCGATTTTTCTTTCGGACATTCCCGGGCTTTTCCTCTCCGGCAACGTCCCGCTCGACGTCGCAATCCTTCAAGTCTCGCCGCCCGACGCCCATGGCTTCTGCTCGCTCGGCACCTCGTGCGATGCCGCCAAGGCCGCCGCGGAAACCGCCCGCATCGTCATCGCCGAGATCAATGAGCAAATGCCGCGCACCCACGGCAACAACGTCCTCCCCTTCGATCGCATCCACGCGTTCATCGCCACGAACCGCCCTCTGGTCGAACACCACCTCGAACCCGAGACCGCCGTCGAGGCGCGCATCGGCGAGCTCGTGGCTGATCTCGTCGAAGACGGCTCCACCCTCCAAATGGGCATCGGCGGCATCCCCGACGCCGTGCTCACCCGTCTACGCGGCAAACACGATCTCGGGATTCACACCGAAATGTTTTCTGATCGCGTCGTCGATCTCGTCGAAGCGGGTGCGGTCACGAACCGCCTCAAGGTCGTCGGCGCCGGTCGCATCATCACCAGCTTCATCAACGGCACGAAGCGACTCTTCGACTTCGTGCACGACAACCCGCTCGTCGCCTTCTATCCGTGCGACTGGACGAACGACACCTCCGTCATCCGCAAGAACCCCAAAGTCGTCGCCATCAACTCCGCGATCCAGATCGATCTGACCGGGCAGGTCTGCGCGGACTCGATGGGCCACAAGATTTTTTCCGGCATCGGAGGCCAGATGGATTTCATCCGCGGCGCCGCGCTCTCGAAAGGAGGCAAACCGATCATCGCCCTCCCCTCGACGGCGTGCAGCGGCAAAGTCTCGCGGCTCGTCGTGCAACTCAACGCCGGCGCGGGCGTCGTCACCACGCGCGGCCACGTCCACTGGGTCGTCACCGAATACGGCGCGGTAAATCTCCACGGCAAATCACTACGCGAGCGTGGCGAGGCGCTGCTCTCGATCGCGCACCCGGACTTCCGCGCGGAGCTCGGCCGCGACTTGCGCGCCACCCGCACGTTTACCGGCAAGTAAAACCCGCTAATCCCATGTGGAGCGCTCCTGCTGATTTCCCGGCCCCGCGCCTCCGGACGGGTTTAGCCGTTGCTTCACGCATTTCTTGTCGTCAGTAAAACTGTCATCATGTCGTTGGAAACCAATCCCGCCCACCGCAGCCGTGCGCTCGTCGCTCAGCTGAAGCGCTCGCAGATTTTTCGCGACTACGAGCAGGCGTTCCGCGACACGACGGGCCTGCCGATCAACCTGCGCCCAATCGAGGCGTTTGATTTGCCGCATCACGGCGACCCAAAGGAAAATCCGTTTTGCGCGCTGATGGCGCAGTCGAATCATTCGTGCGCGGCGTGTCTCCAGTTACAAAAGCGCGTCGAGGAAGAGGCGAGGATGGAGCCGAAGACGCTGAAGTGTTTCGCCGGGCTGTGCGACTCCGCGGTGCCCGTGCGCGTAGGCGACAACCTCGTGGCATTTTTGCAGACCGGGCAGATTTTGCTGCACAAGCCGACGAAAACGGAATTCGCCAAGACCACGCGCGAACTCCTGAAATTCGGCACGGAGGTCGATCTGAAGAAACTGGAGGAGGCGTTTTTCCAGACGCGGGTAGTGACGAAGAAGCAATACGAGTCGATCGTGCGGCTGCTTACGATTTTTGCGCAGCACCTCTCGTCCCTCAGCAACCAACTCGTCGTGCAGGAGGCCAACGCCGAGTCACCCCAGGTAACGAAGGCCCGCGTGTTCATCGCCGAGCATCAGGCGGAGGAACTGTCGCTGGGCCAAGTGGCGGGCGCGGTCAACATGAGCGCGTTTTATTTCTGCAAGACCTTCAAGAAAGCGACGGGGATGACGTTCACCGACTACCTCGCGCGCGTGCGGATCGAAAAGGTGAAAAATCTTTTGCTCAACCCGCACAAGCGCGTGAGCGAGGCGGCCTATGAGGCCGGCTTTCAGTCCCTCTCGCAGTTCAACCGTGTGTTCCGTCGCATCGCCGGCGAATCACCGACGGTTTACCGCGAGAAGTTGCACGGCGCTGGCGTCAACTAAGCGCTGGCGTCGGCTTCAGCGGCGATTCGCGGTCGCGTTGCTCGGCGTCTGGGCCTCCTCCCGAGCCGGCTCCTCCACCGCGGCATGGGCGGCGCTCACGTCCGCTTCAGCCCGAAATTGGCAGACGGAGCAGAAGGACTCGATTTCACGCTGGCTGATATCGTGCATGCAGACCTTGAGGTCCGCGAGCGCGAGATCGCGCTCGTCCGAGTCGAGCCCAGGGCGCGCCGCTTGCGCAAGCACGAGCGCCTCGACGAGCGCCTGATTGCCCGCCTCGAAGTAAGCGAGATACGGATTACGCCCGCACGGGCAGTGAAAGCGATGCGTCGATACTGCGGTGTGCCGCGCCGTCTTTCGGCGCGCGCGCATCCGGCCCAGCTGCGCAAAAATCTGATCGAGGCTCCAGTCGAGCATGAACACCAGCGCGGCGGGATTCGCCAGCGGGGTGTTCACGCGCTCGATGCGCAGCAGAGCTTCCCAGCGCGAACGTATCTCGTTTCGCCGGGCCTCTAGGGCGCGCAGAAAATCCTCTTGCATGGTCGCCAGTGTGCCCGATTTGCGCGGACCGCGCTGCGCGCAGCTTGGCGAAGCCCGCGCATTTTTTGAGCCCGTTTGATGCGCAACAAGAAATGCACAGCCCTCGGCAACCCCTGCGGAGCAGGCCGGACACCACCCCACTATAGTCGGGGCGAACTCAACTCGGAGCTGCCCATGCGCCACACCCATTCGCCTCTCCCCGACCTTGACGAAGCCGAAATCCAGCACGCCGCCTACCTGCTTTGGATCGAGGAAGGCCGCCCCGAGGGACGCGATCTCGATCACTGGATCGCCGCCAAGGAACTCCTCCGCCACCATCACGGCCGCTCGATCGCTCGCACGCGCCGGCCGCCGGCCAAATCTGAAATTCCCGCCGCCACACCCATCAAAAATTAACCGTCTCCAACCATGGCCGTTGTTCCCCTAACCCTCACGATCAGTCTCTGCCTCGTCTTCACCTTCGTGGTGTTTTTTCTCCGCGAGCAAAGCCGCGCCCGCCTCACCAGTGCGGAACGCGACTCGCTTCTCCCTCTCGCCGAGGAAACGCCGCGACTCGCGCACGCGCATGCGCGCTCCGACACAACCGAGCACGACGAGTGCGGCTGCCGCGATGGCAGCCGCGCGCCCTGCCCCGGTTGCCGCCGGCGCGGTTAGTCGCGCGTGCGCCCCTTTCCCTCTCCACGAAACGTTCCTCCGCACCGCACCATGTCTGACCGCAAAATTACCCTTGAATTTAACGACCAGATCGTCCGCCAGTTCCTGCTCGCCTCCATCATCTGGGGCGCCGTCGGTATGCTGGTCGGCGTGCTGATCGCCGCGCAGCTCAATTTTTGGCAGCTCAATTTCGGCACCCCGTGGCTCACGTGGTCCCGTCTGCGCCCGCTCCACACCAACGCCGTCATTTTCGCGCTCGTGGGCAACATGATGTTCGCCGGCGTCTACTATTCCACGCAGCGGCTCGTGAAAGCCCGGCTCGCGAGCGATTTCCTCTCGCAACTCCACTTCTGGGGCTGGCAACTCATCATCGTCGCCGCCGCCTGCACGCTCCCGTTTGGCCTCACACGTGGCAAGGAATACGCCGAACTCATCTGGCCCATCAACATTGCAGTCGCCCTGATCTGGGTCGTCTTCGGCGTGAACTTCTTCTGGACGCTCGCCAAGCGCCGCGAGCCCAGCCTCTACGTCGCGATCTGGTTTTACATCTCCACGATCATCACGATCGCACTGCTCTACATCGTTAACCACCTCTCGATCCCGACGAGCTGGACCCACAGCTATGGCCTCTTCGGCGGCGTGCAGGACGGACTCGTGCAATGGTGGTATGGGCACAACGCCGTGGCGTTCTTCCTCACGACACCGATCCTCGGCATCATGTATTACTTCGTGCCGAAGGCGGCCGAGCGTCCGGTCTACTCTTATCGGCTCTCGGTCGTGCACTTCTGGTCACTCGTCTTTCTCTACATTTGGGCCGGGCCACACCACCTCCTCAACACCGCGCTCCCAGGTTGGCTGCAAACCCTCGGCATGACGTTCTCACTCATGCTTTGGGCCCCGTCGTGGGGCGGCATGCTCAACGGCCTGCTCACTCTCCGCGGCGCGTGGCACAAACTCCGCACCGATCCGGTGCTGAAGTTCTTCGCCGCCGGCGTCACTTTCTACGGCATGGCGACCTTCGAGGGCCCGCTCCTCTCGATCAAATCCGTCAACGCCCTCGCGCACTACACCGATTGGATCATCGGCCATGTCCACGCCGGCGCACTCGGCTGGAACGGCTTCATGGCCGCCGGCATGATTTACTGGCTCGTCCCGCGCCTCTGGAACAAGCCGCTCCACTCGATCGGTCTCGCCAATCTCCACTTCTGGATCGGGACCGTCGGCATTCTCCTCTACGTCGCTGCGATGTGGACCAGCGGCATCACGCAAGGCCTGATGCTCAACGCCACCACCGAGCACGGCACCGTCCTCGCCTACCCCAACTTCCTCGACACGCTCAACACCATCCGCCCGCTCATGCTGATGCGCGTCATCGGCGGCGTCCTCTACCTGACCGGCTGGCTGATGATGGGCTACAACGTCTGGCAAACCCTCAGGGGCGCCGCGCGCGTCAATGGCACCGTCGAAGTCTTCGAGGCCGACGCCGCGCACGCCCCCGCCGCCGACCTCAGCCTCCTCGGCTCTTTCTTTAACCCACCCGTGCTCTTCTCTGTGATCGGCTGCGTCTGCGCCTTCGCCTGGATGTTCGGCGGCGAATTCCTCGGGACCGTCGGCCTGGTCGGCGCGCTGCTCTGCGCAGTGCTCGCCTTCGCCCACTTCGAGTCCCGCGGCAAGAAATGGGGAGACTGGTATGACCGCCTGTTGATGAACTCACTGCCGTTCACGCTGCTCACGTTCCTCGCGGTCGTCGCCGGCGGGCTCATCCAAATCATCCCGACCATTGTCGCGCACAACGCCGCCAGCACCGAGGATCGCAAACAGATCCCCTACACGCCGCTCGAGCTCGCCGGCCGCGACCTCTACGTCCGCGACGGCTGCTACCTCTGCCACTCCCAGATGATCCGCACGCTCGTGCCCGACGTGCTCCGCTACGGCGACTACTCCCGCCTCGGCGAATCGATCTACGATCACCCGTATCAATGGGGCTCCAAGCGCAACGGCCCCGATCTCGCTCGCGTCGGCGGAAAATATCCGAACGTCTGGCACCTGCGCCACATGGAGGACCCGCGCTCCATCTCCGTCGGGTCAAACATGCCGCCCTTCGCGTGGCTGCTAAAGAACCCGCTCGATACCTCGACGCTCGCGAAGAAAATCTCCGTGCAACGCATGCTCGGTGTCCCCTACCCGAACTGGACCCCCGAACAAATCGATCAGCGCGTCACTGATCAGGCCAAGGCGATCGCCGCCGATCTGAAAACCGCCGGCGCCTACGTCGCGCCCGACAAGGAAATCATCGCGCTCATCGCCTACCTCCAGCAACTCGGCCACGCGCCCATCGTGCCCGTCGCGCCCGCCGTCGCCACGAAATAGCCCATGACAATAACCCCTAACCCGATTTCCCATGTTCAAACGCCTCCTCCTCGATGACTCCGCCGGGCTCTTCACGCTCGTGGCCTTCATCACCGCCGCCTCGATCTACGTCACGATCAGCTGGCGTGCGCTGAAGATGAAGCGCCCGCAACTCGAGCGTTTTGAAAATCTCCCCTTCGACACCGCGACCCCCTCCGCCCAACATGACACCCACGCCGCCAAACCTGCCGCCTGAAGATCCCGTCCGTAACCATTCGTTCGACGGCATCCAGGAATACGACAAACGCCTTCCGAACTGGTGGCTGATGACGCTCTACGTGAGCATCATCTTCTGGGTCGGATACTGGGCATACTACGAGTGGCTGCACGTCGGCCCAAGCAACTCCCAACGCGTCGAGGCCGCGCTATCACAAATCGAGGCGACCAAGCTCGCCAACGCCCCCGCCGTCGACGATCCGAATCTCTGGAAGATGAGCCGCAACCCCGTCTTCGTCGAGGCCGGCAAAGCCACCTTCGTCTCGAACTGCGTGCCGTGCCACCTCGCCAGCATGCGCGGCAAGAGCGAACTCGCCACCGCCATCGGCCCCGATCTCACCGATACGAAATGGATCCACGGGGGCAAACCCACCGAGATCTACGACACGATCACCAAGGGCGTCCTCGTCAAGGGCATGCCGACCTGGGGTCCCGTGCTCGGCGCAAAAAAGATCACCGAGGTCTCCGCCTACATCCTCAGCAAGCACAACGAAGGCGAACCGATCGAACTCGATCCGACCGCATTGGCGACCGCGCCACCGCCGGTCAAATAGTTGGAGCGCGTTGCCCTCAACGCGCTTTCACCGGTTGCGGCCAACCGCCTCCACCGGTGACCGCCGCCACCCGTTCCCATGGCCACTCCTGCTCACTCCCCGCTTCCCAACCGCGACTCTGTCACCACGATTCGCACGGATGGCTCCCGGCCGTTCATGTTTCCGGCGGACACACACGGGCGCTTCACGACGGCGCGTCGGGTCGTCGCCTACGGTCTGATCGCGTTCTATCTTTCGCTCCCGTGGATCAAGCTCAACGGCTACCCTGCCGTCTTCCTCGATATCGCGGAACGCCGCTTTCATTTGTTCGGCCTCACGTTCGCGTTTCAGGACATGTGGCTGCTGTTCTTTGTCATCACCGGCCTGGGGTTTTCGCTCTTCTTTATCACCTCACTGTTTGGCCGCGTATGGTGCGGCTGGGCCTGCCCGCAAACCGTCTACCTCGAGCATGTCTTTCGCCGGATCGAGGTCTGGATCGAAGGTGACGCCGTCGCCCGCCGCACGCTCGACGCCGCGCCCTGGACCGCCGGCAAGATCCGGAAACGCGTGCTGAAACACGCCGTTTACCTCGCGGTCGCGGCCGTGCTCACCCACGGATTTCTCGCGTATTTCGTCTCAGTCCCTGAGGTGTGGTCGATGGTCCGATCGGCGCCATCGGAACACTGGAGCACGTTCGTCTTCATGATGGCCTACACCGGGCTCACGTATTTCATCTTCTGCTGGTTTCGCGAACAGGTCTGCATCGTCATCTGCCCCTACGGCCGGATCCAGTCAGCGCTCACTGACGACAACACCGTCACCATCGGCTACGATGCCAAGCGCGGCGAGCCGCGCGGAAAGGCTGGCACCGAGGGCGTTGGCGACTGTATCGCGTGCAATCGCTGCATTCATGTCTGCCCCACCGGCATCGACATCCGCCAGGGCCTCCAACTCGAGTGCGTCGGCTGCACCGCGTGCATCGACGCGTGCGACGACGTCATGGACCGACTCAAGCGCCCGCGCGGCCTCATCCGCTACGATTCGCAGAACAAGTTCAATGGTCGCGCCACGCGCTGGATCCGCCCGCGCACGATATTGTATTTCGCATTGCTGCTCGCCGGCGCGAGCGTCGCGAGCTGGGCGGTGTCCACGATCCGGCCCGCGAATTTCCTCGTCACCCACATGACGGGCGCGCCCTATATCATCGATGCGACGGTGGTTCGGAACCAGTATTTCGTCCGCATCGTCAACAAGCGCAACGGCCCGTCGCGCTTCGTGCTGAAGCTGCAAGGCACGCCCGCCGGCGTGCAGCAATCCGGCTTCGTCAGTGCCGTCGAAGTGCCTCCGCTCGGCGAAATCACGACGCCGCTCATCCTGCAACAGCGCCGGGCCGACTACACCGGCCCTTTCCACCTCACGGTGCGCGTCGAGGATGAGCGCGGCACTTTTCACCTCGAGCGCGCCGTCGATTTTCTCGGACCCGAGGCGCGGCTCCTGCGCGAAGACGAAGCGGAGCAAAAAAAAGCCGACCATGAGCACGGAAAAGAAAAGTAAGCTCTGGATTTTTTTTGTCGCGGCGTTCGCGCTGCAGTTCGCGGCGTGGGCCGCGTGGTTCATCATCGCGTCGCATCATCGCGTCGAAGAAGTGCCGCTCGCCACGGCCGCCCCCCGATGATCGAACTCGCCGCCGTCAACTCGCCCGGCGCGGCGTTCGTCGCCGGGCTCGTCACCAGCCTGCACTGTGCCGGGATGTGCGGCCCGCTGGCGTGCACGCTGATGCCCGTGCGCGGCGATCGGGCCGACGCGCAGACAGTCTCGACCGTCTATCACGTCACGCGCCTGACCGGCTACGTGGCGCTCGGCGCGCTCGCCGGCGGCATCGGCGCGGCGCCGCTGACGTGGGTTTCGCAGAGCGCGTTGCGGTGGCTGCCCTGGGTGTTCGTGCTGTTCTTCGTCGCGCTCGCGCTGCGCTGGGAGCGCTTCATTCCCAAATTCACAGCGCAGTTCCGCGTCACCTGGAAACTCCAGGCGTTTCTGCGCAACCGTTCGCGCGTCGAGGCGGCGGCCGCAATGGGATTGGCGACACCGCTCCTGCCGTGCGGCCCGCTCTATTTTCTCGTCGCGCTCGCGTTGCTGTCGGGCTCGGCGCTGCGCGGCGTCGAATTCATGCTCGCCTTCGGACTCGGCACCGTCCCGCTGCTGTGGCTCGCGCAAACGCAGTTTCACTGGGTGCGCCGGAAACTTTCGCCGCTGTGGCTGGAGCGCACCCGCATCGCGTTCGCTCTGACCACCGCCGCCGTGATCGGCTGGCGGCTTCGCGCGACGCTCGGCTTCGCCGGCCCCGATCCGAGTTCGTTCATCTGCTTATTCTGAAATGAGCAACACGGCCCTCGAAACTCCACGCGCCCCGACGCGCGCGAAGCCCGCGTGCCGGCACTGCGGCGCTCCGCTGCTCGACGCCCGCATGATCGAGACGGGGTTTTGTTGCGCCGGATGCAGCTACGTTTTCCGCCTCGTGCACGAACACGGGCTCGCCGGCTACTACCGCATCAAGGACGAGATCACCACGCCGGCGGACGCCGCCGTCTTTCAGCCGCGTGACTACGCGTGGCTCGAAACCGCTCAGCGCGAGACCGAGGCCGCCACGGAAAAAACGCCCGAGCTGCTGCTCGACGTACAGGGCATTTCCTGCGCCGGCTGCGTCTGGCTAATCGAGCGGATTTTCCAACAGCAGCCCGGCGCGCGCGATATTTTCGTCAACGCCCAATACGGCTCGATGCGCCTGCGCTGGCTGCGCGGTGAATTTTCCGCGGCCGCTTTTGCGCGCAAGCTCCAGGCCTTCGGTTACCTCGCCGGACCCGCCGGAGAAACGCCTGCCGAGCCCGAGAGCCGCGGGCTCGTGAAACGCATCGGCCTCTGCGCCGCGTTCGCGATGAACATCATGCTGTTCGCCTTCCCGGCGTATTTCGGGATGCCGAACACGTTCGAATATGCCGGACTCTTCCGCCTGCTCGCGCTCGCCTTCGGCACGCTGAGCTTCCTCGTCGGCGGCACGTATTTTCTCGGGCGCGCTGTCCGCGCCCTCCGCGAGCGCACCGTCCACATCGATCTTCCGATCGCGATCGGCATTCTCGGCGCCTATCTGGGCTCGGTCTACGGCTGGCTCGCGAATGAGGAGCGGTTCGTCTATTTCGATTTCGTCGGCACGTTCATCCTGCTGATGCTCATCGGACGGTGGGCGCAGGTCGCCGCCGTCGAACGCAACCGCCGCCGCCTGCTCAGTCAGCAGCCAAAACCGCCCCGCGTGAAGCTCGCTAGCGGCGAGACCGTGCCGCCCGAGGGCCTCGTTACCGGCCAGGTCATTTACCTCGCGTCAGGCCAAACGCTGCCCGTCGAATCGCGCCTGCTCGCGGCGGAGGCAACATTCTCGCTCGCCTCGATCAACGGCGAGGCTGAGCCGCGAATCTTTCGCGCCGGCCAGCGCGTGCCCGCCGGCGCGCTCAACGTGTCCCACGCCGAGATCGCGCTCGAAGCCCAGCAGGCGTGGAAGGATTCATTACTCGCTCAACTGCTCAAGGTCGGAGACCGCGCGGATGCACGGCACCTGTTTTTGGAGAAGATCGTTCGCGGTTACCTCATAGGCATCATCACCGTCGCTTTTCTCTCCGGTCTGGGCTGGTGGGTCATGAGCGGCGATGTGCCGCGCACGTGGGCCGTCGTGACCGCAGTGCTCGTCGTCTCCTGTCCCTGCGCGATCGGGCTCGCCTTTCCGCTGGCCGATGAAATGGCCACGGTTGCGCTGCGCCGCCGGGGCGTCTTCGTCCGGGAAGGCGATCTATTCACCAAACTCTCCCGCGTCAAAAAGCTCGTCTTCGACAAGACTGGCACACTCACGCTCGAGACGCCCGTCCTCCAGAACCCTGAGTCGCTCCGCGCCTTGGACGCGACCGCGCGCGCCGCGCTGCACGCGCTCGTGCGCGACAACGCTCACCCACTCAGCCAGTGCCTGCTCGAAAATCTGCTCGCGGACGGCGTGCCCGATCCGCTCGCGGGCGACGTGCAGGAGACCGCCGGATGCGGCATCGAACTCGGCGCCTGGTCACTCGGTCGCGCCGGTTGGCGCGACGGCGGAGCCGCAAGCGGCGAAACCGTTCTGACGCGTGATGGCGAAGTTCTCGCGCGTTTTCGCTTCGCCGACACCGCCCGACCCGATGCGCGCGCCGAACTCGCCGCCCTCGCGGCGCGCGGATTCGAAACGTTCATCCTCAGCGGCGACAGCGACCGCAAGGTCGCCGCGCTCGCGCACGATCTCGGATTGCCCGCGACGCACACGCTGGGAGCGCTCTCACCTTCCGACAAAGCCGCCTGGTTCGATCGCCACAGCGCCGACGACGCGCTCATGCTCGGCGACGGCGTCAACGACAGCCTAGCGTTCGATCGCGCGCTCTGCCGCGGCACGCCGGTCATCCACCGCGGCGTCCTCGAGCAGAAGGCAGATTTCTACTACCTCGGTCGCGGCATCGGCGGCGTGCGGGCGCTGTTCGAAATCGATGCGATCCGCCGGCGCACGCAGATGTGGATTCTGATTTTCTCGGTCACCTACAACCTGCTCGCGGTTGGCCTCGCCATCGTCGGCCGGATGAACCCGCTCGTCGCCGCGGTCATGATGCCGATCAATTCGCTGCTCACGCTCGCGCTCGTCAGCGGCGGGATGCGCGCCGCGTTCAAACGCTGACGGTTGCGAACGCGTTTTAATCGACGCTGCAAACCCTACGCACCGCACAAAGAAAAGGGCGCGGACTTTCGTCCGCGCCCAGCGTTCCCACTGACCCAATTCATTTCTACGGCTTCGCCTTCGGATTCTCCGGCGGCACGATGACCACCGGACATTTCGAACGCATGAGCACGCCGTGTGTCGTGCTGCCGACGAGCAAATCATAAACGGCCGAGTGGCCGTGCGAACCCATCACTATGTAGTCCGCAGAAAGTTTCTCCGCCTGTTCGACGATGTTCGTGACGGGCGCGCCGTTGAACTGCAGCGTCTCGGCCGCGATCGACTTGGCCTCAAGCTGCTCAGCCAGCTTGGCGAGTTTCTTCGCAGCCGTTTTTTCGCCCGCGGCGACAATCTCGGAAATGTTTTCCATCAACGGCGCATACTCGCTGGTGATCACCGGCGGCTGGATGACCGTCAGCAAAACCACCCGCCCCGACAGAGCGCGGGCCAGCGTCGCCGCCTCGTCCACGACCACCCCGCTCACGGCGGAGAAGTCGATCGGAACGAGGATGGTTTTCATGCGGTCAGTGTAGCGCATCCGCCGATTTGTGCTGCGCAACACTTGGCCGAAGGCGCGCAATTTTTGCCGGAAGGCGCTATCTGTTTGGTGCTCGAGTGCAATTTCCGCCCGGCCCTTTGCTCTCGTCATCGTCCCTGCGTGTGCGCTGAGATGGCCCCGCCATGCCGGTCGACCGCGCCGTCCTTTCCGAAAATCCGGCTCAGCCAAACGCTATCCCACTTCGCGCCCGATGGGTCACGCTCGGCTTGGCAGTTGGCTTCGTGCTCTTGCTCTACGCGTGGATCGCGTGCTCTAATCGATGGCCAGCCAATGCCGGTCATCCGGAAAACGACTACTACAATCTGCTCGTCGAGGGCTTTCGCGCCGGCCAGTTGAGCCTGAAAACCCCGGTCCCCACCGGCCTCCTCGCGCTCTCTGATCCCTACGACCCGATTGCCAACGAGCCCTATCGCTTGCACGACGCGAGTTACTATCGCGGGAAATTCTACCTCTACTTCGGGGTGACGCCCGCGCTCGTCGCCTTCTGGCCGTATGCGACCCTCACCGACCATCACCTCTCACACCCGCAGGCCGCGGTGATTTTTTGCGCGATTGGATTTCTCGCCAACGCCGCGCTCATCCTTTCGGTCGCACGCCGGTTTTTCCCCGCCGCCAGCACGCTCATACTCACGACCTCCGTGCTTGGCGTCGGGCTGGCGAACATCGTGCCCGTGCTCCTCGGCCGTGCCGATGTCTATGAAGTGCCGATCGCGTGCGGCTACGCGTGCGTGATGCTGGCGCTGCTCGCACTCTGGCGGACCCTGCGCGAACACGAACCGCGCGCGCGCTGGCTTGCGGTCGCCAGCGTCGTCTATGGTCTCGCCCTCGGGGCGCGCCCCTCCCTGCTGCCCGGAGCGCTGGTTTTGTTCCTCCCCATCGTCGCAACGTGGCGCGATGCTCCCGCAGGAAATCCCCGCCGTCACCGCTCCCTGCGCCGCCTCGCATGCGCCGCCATCCTCCCCATCAGCGCGATTGGCATCGCGCTGATGGCCTACAACGCCGCGCGCTTCGACCGCCCGTGGGAATTCGGCCAGCGCTATCAAATGGAAGGCGTACGGCTCTCGGCGATGAAGCTGTTCAGCCCCGATTATTTCTGGATCAACGTCCGGCTGTATTTTTTTCAGCCCTTGCGCTGGACAACCGATTTTCCGTTTGCGCAGGGCATCCTGCAGCCGCCGATTCCGCCGGGGCATCTCGGCTCCGAAGGCGCGTTTGGGGCGCTCGTCAACTTGCCGTTCCTGTGGTTTGCCGCCGCCGCGTTCTTGCCGGCCACGCAATTTTTCGCGGCGGACTCCCAGCGCCCGCTCCGCTGGCTGATCGCGACCGTCGCACTGCTGTTCGCCGCCAACGCCGCGATGCTCTGCCTGTTCGCCGGCGCCTGCGATCGCTATCAGGCGGAATTCTTGCCCGCGCTCAGCGTGCTCGCCGCGCTCGGATTGCTCACGCTGGAAAGTGCCGCGCCGACGCCCCCGCGACGCGCCGTCGTGCGTGCGGCCGGCCTCACGCTGCTCGCGATCTCTGCCGCGACCGACTGGCTCGCTAGCTACAAGTCGAGTCCGCAAGCGCAAATCGTCATCGCCAACACGCTCGCCGAGTCCGGCCAGCCCGCCGCTGCGATCCTCGAATACGAACGCGCCCTCAAGACCGAGCCCGGCCTGCCCTACGCCCATCACGGACTCGCCGTCGCCCTTGCGGCCACCGGCCGCCTGCCCGAGGCCAGCGCGCAGTTTCGCGCTGCCGTTCAAGCCAAGCCCGATTTCGCCGAGGCGCACAACGGCCTCGGTGTCACCTTGCTCCGGCAGCACGATCCTTTGGCAGCGCTCGCCGAGTTTGAGACGGCGCTGCGGATCGCGCCGCGTTTCGCCGAAGCCCACTTCGATTGCGCCGTCGCGCTGCTCGCCCTCGGCCGCGTCGGCGATGCGATCCCGCACCTCGAAGAGACGCTCCGCCTTCGCCCCAATCTCCCGGGCGCGCGCGACCGACTCGAAGCTGCCCGCCGGCAATCCAGCCTCACCCGATGAAGCGGAGAACACCGCCTCGATCGTCCGCGAGCTTCGCGGTCCTCGCGCTCCTCATGGTCGCCGGTTGCCGCACGGCACCGTGGCAGAGCCCGCTCGCATCCGGGTGGACCTCCGTGCATGCCCTCCTCACTCCACCGCCTTCGCCGCCTGTTCCGACTGACGCCACCGACCCCTCGTCGCTCGACGGAAAAATCATGGCCGGCTACCAGGGCTGGTTCGTAGCGAAAGGCGACGGCACCGGCCTTGACTGGACCCACTACGGCACTGGCCCGCGCAACGCGCGCCACTTCTAACCCGGCGCCGCAACGATTGATCTTTGGCCCGACCTGACCGAAGCGGGAAAAAGCGAACGTTATCCCACTGCGTTTCGGGCCGCGGACGGTTCGCCGGCGGAGGTGTTCACGTCGCGCAATCCCGCCACGATCGATCGGCACTTTCGCTGGATGCACGACTACGGGATCGACGGCGTGTTTCTCCAACGCTTCGCGTCGGAGCTGCAAAACCCCGCGCTCGCCGCCCTGCGCAACGAAGTGTTGCGCGGGGTGCGCACGAGCGCCGCACGCCACGGCCGCACCTGGGCGATCATGTATGACCTCTCCGGAATGCGCGCCGGCACGGTCGAGCGAGCGATCGAGGAGGACTGGAAACGTCTCGTCGACCTCGGCAACGTGCGTCGTGATCCGCGGCTGCAACATTTCCGCGGCCGACCGCTCGTGGCCCTCTGGGGCGTCGGCTTCAACGATGGCCGCCGCTACTCGCTCGACGAATGCGAACGGCTGGTCCGCTGGCTTCGGGACGACCCAGTTTACGGCGGCAATGCCGTGCTGCTTGGCGTGCCTTACGCGTGGCGCACACTCGACCGCGACGCTGCGTCCGATCCTGCGCTCCTCCGCGTCTGCTCGCTTGCCGCCATTGTTTCGCCTTGGAGCGTTGGACGGATTCGTTCGCCCGGCGAAGCCGTGCAGTCGCGCGAGAAAATCGCCGCCGATCTTCTCTGGAGCCGCGATCACGGCGTCGACTATTTGCCGGTGATCTATCCGGGCTTCAGCTGGCACAACCTGATGCAGGCGCGCGGCCAGACGGCGGAACCGAACGCGATCCCGCGGCTCGGCGGAGTTTTCTTCAGCGCCCAGGCGGACACTGCGATCGCCGCCGGCGCGCGGATGCTTTATGTCGCGATGTTCGACGAGCTCGATGAAGGCACCGCGATCATGAAAACCAGCGACCATCCGCCCGCCGGCGCCAGCCCGTTCGTTTCCGAACCCGGCGTCCCACCCGACCGCTATCTGCAGCTGGCCGGTGACATCCGCGCCCAGCTGCAAGCCGCGATCGCCGCCACACCCCGCCAGCCGTAACCCACGCTCGCGAGTTGCCAATCCGCCAAACGCATTGGAGATTTCGTTCTTCACGTCATGTCCGCCGATCTCACCGAACTCTACCAGCAGGTCATCCTCGACCACAATAAACGCCCGCGCAACCGCGGCAAGTTGCCGACCGCCAACCGCGTCGCGCATGGCGACAACCCGACCTGCGGCGATCAGTGCAGCGTTTATCTTCGGCTTGAGCCGAGCACCAGTGGCACGCCCGCCCGCATCGCGGAGATCTCCTTCGACGGCTCCGGCTGCGCGATCTCGCAGGCGAGTGCGTCGCTGATGACAACGCAGGTGAAGGGCAAAACAGCCCCTGAGGTCGAGGCGCTCTACAAAAACTTTCACGACATCGTCACCACCGGAAATGCCCCCGAGGAAATCAGCGACCTTGCCGCGTTCGCCGGCGTGCACGCGTTTCCCGCGCGCATCAAGTGCGCGACTCTCGGCTGGCACGCGGCCATCGAGGCGCTGAAGGCCGAGCCGCACGAGACGACCACAGAGAGCCACACCGACTGACGCGCCGCCATGCTCGACGTCCAAAAAATTCGCGCCGACTTCCCGATCCTGCACCAGTCGGTTAACGGCAAGCCACTCGTCTATCTCGACAACGGCGCGACCTCGCAGAAACCGCGGGCCGTGATCAATTCGCTCGTCCACTACTACGAGCGCGACAACAGCAACGTCCACCGCGGCCTTCATGCGCTATCGATGCGCGCGACCGACGCCTACGAGGGCGCGCGCGCGCGCCTTGCCAAATTCATCAACGCCGCCGATTCCGCCGAGATCATTTTCACGCGCGGCACGACCGAGAGCATCAACATAGTCGCCCGCAGTTGGGGCCACGCTCACCTCAAGCCCGGCGACGTCGTGCTCACCACCGAGATTGAACACCACTCCAATCTCATTCCATGGCAGCAAGCCGCTCGGGTCAGCGGCGCCACACTCAAATACGTGCCGGTCCTCGGCGCCGACGCCGAAGGCGGACTCGACCTCGCGGCGCTGGACCAACTGCTCACGCCGAAGGTGAAGGTCTTCGCGTTCACGCACATTTCGAACACCCTCGGCACGATCAACCCGATTGCGGAATTCTGCCGCCGCGCCCGCGCCGTCGGCGCGATCACGGTGATCGATGCCGCGCAATCGATCGGTCACGCGCCGTTTGACGTGCAGGCGCTCGGCGCGGATTTCGTTTCGTTTTCCGGCCACAAGATGTGCGGACCGACCGGTATCGGCGTGCTCTACGGCCGCCGCGCGCTGCTCGATAAACTCGCCCCCGACGAAACCGGTGGCGGCATGGTCAGCAACGTCACCTACGAGGACGCCCGCTGGAAACCCGCGCCGGAGCGCTTCGAAGCCGGCACGCCGAACATCGCCGATGCGATCGCCCTCGGCGTCGCCTGCGACTACCTTGACGCGATCGGTCGCGATCAAATCGCCGCACACGACGCCGCGCTTTCGCGCTACGCGATGGAGCAACTCTCCACGCTCCCGGGCATCCGGATCATTGGCCCACGCGTCGGCGCCGAGCGCAGCGGGCTCGCGAGCTTCTCCTTCGCTGATGTGCACGCGCACGACATCGTGACGTTCGCCGACGAGGACGGCGTCGCCCTCCGCGGCGGCCATCACTGCAACCAGCCGCTCATGCGCAAACTCGGCCTCACCGGCACGACGCGCGCGAGTTTCTATCTCTACAACACCGAGGGAGAGATCGACGTCCTCGTTGCCTCATTGCACCGCACGCTGAAATTCTTCGGCACGACGTGATGGCTCACGGCTTCATCACATACGCGAACAGATCCCGAAGTGCAGTGTCGGGCAGACCGCCGAGCAGCCCCTCGGGCATAAGCGACACCGGGAGCGCCGTGAGCGTTTCGATTTCGGCGGCCTTCGCGGTGTGCGACTGGCCGGCGAGATCCTTCAATTCGATGCCGGTCGCATCCTGACGCTTGAGCAGGCCCATCAGCGACTGACCGTTCTTCAGCGTCACCGAATAGGCACCGTAGCCCTCGCGGATTTCGAGACTCGGATCGAGGATCGCCACGAGCCAGAAATCGGGGTTGCTGCGTTCGTAGCCGGTCAGGTCCGGGCCGATCGTGCCCCCCTGGCCGAAGAGCGTATGGCAGACGGCGCAGCGCTGCTCGAACATCGCCTTGCCCTGCGCGGCGTCGCCCCCGGCACCGAGCAGCGCCTTGATGCGTTTGAGCTCCGCGAGTTTTTCCGGCGCGCTGAGACGTGGCGCCGACGCCGGCCAGTGTTTGTGCACTGCCGCGGTAATCGCGGGATCACGGTAGAGTTCGAGTTGCCGGACGACATCGTCGGCCACATCACGCGGCTTGATGTCGTGCTGAGCGACCACCGTAAGCATTAGCTTAGCCCACTCGCGTCGACTCGCGAGCATGCGGTGGGCGGCGTCGCGCAGGCCCGGATCGCCGGCGAACCGCGCCTCGTAGCCGTCGAGCACCGTTCGGGCGAGGCGGTCGTCGTCGAACCGGGCCGCGACTGCGAGCGCGGCTTTCCGCACGCCCATCGAACCGCTGCGACCAAGCACGCGCAGCAGGGCCGGCACCGCCTCGGGCGAACCCGCCTCGGCGAGCGCCTGCAAGAGCGCGACGCGCATTTCGGTGGCCGCCTTGTCATCGCCCACGATCGCCAACGCGCGCTTGAGCGCGGCGGGATTGCCTGTCTTCACGGCGAGCGCGAGATCGGTATCGAGTTTGCTCTTCAGGTAGGCGTCGAGCGCCCCCGACAGCGCCGGCGGCAGCGCGGGCACGCTCCCGCCCTCGAAGGCCGCCGCGATTCCCTCGATCACGACCGAGCGATCGCGCTCGCCGGGCGCCAGCGCGAGCAGCTTCGCACAGGCGGCGTAGTTTTCCGGCCCGCCGGCCTGCGCCCAGCGGCGCGCGAGCAACCGCGCCCCGTGCGACCGCGCGAGCGCAAACTCCCACACGCCCCGCTCCGCGAAGATCGCGAGCAGAGCGGCGCGATCGGTTTCGGCGCGGGCTTCGAGCGCCCACCAGAGGAGGAGCGGGATTCGTTTGTCGGCCTGATCGGAGTCGCGCTCCATCATCACGCGAGCGATGGCGAGCCCCGCTGCGGCGGGCAGCCGTCGCGCGCTCGCCAACAACTGCGTGCGCACCTCGACCTGCATTTCGCCGCGCGCGAGTTCGCCCAACGCCGCCGCGAGCAGCGGGCTCGCCTCACCGCGATCGCCCGCGCAGCGCACCACCCAGCGGCGGACGTAAGGATCGGGGTGATGCAACAACTCGACCGCGAGTTCATCAGTGAGACCGCCAAGCATGTGCAGCGCGCACAGCGCATCGAAGGCGTGCGCGTTTGCTGGATCGCGCGCCTGCTGCGCCAGCTCCGGCAACGCGGCTTTCTCGTCGCGCCACGCGAGTTCGAGCGCGGCCTGGCGGCGGAACCACTTGTTCGCGTGGCCGAGGTAACCGAGCAACACGGCGATCGGCGCGGTGTGCAAATTGAAGGGTGCCCGCGCCAGGTCCGCGCCGGCGGGACGCACCCGGTAAATACGGCCGTCGGTCTTGCTCCAGTCGTCCACGGGGCTCACGTGCGTGAGCCGCGCATCATACCAATCCGCGATCCAGAGCGCACCGTCGGGGCCGACCTTGATATCGACTGGCCGGAACCAGCGGTCCTTCGTCGTAACGAACGGTGCCTCGTCCACGGACTTGAAGGTCGAAGTGTCCGGCACGCGCGCACTCACGTAGATCATGTTCTGCAGTGAATTCGGCGCGATGAATTTCCCACCGAACTGCGCCGCCATGAGGTCGCCGTCATAGACGACGAGGGTCTGCGAGAAACGCTTCCGATCGCTCTGCGTGACCATGTGGTCAAAGTAGCCGAACGCGTAGGGATTTGCCGCGAAGCCGTGTTTGCCGAAATTCTTCACGCCGCTCATACCCTGCTCGTAGTGCATGCCGCGGTCGGAGCCGTTGGTGCCACTGAAGAAGCGGCCCTGTGCGTCGATCTCGAGGCTCATCGTGTTGCCACCACCCTCCGCGTATATCTCGAAGACTTTTGTCTTCGGGTGATAGCGCCAGATGTGCTGGCCGGCCCAGCGGACATTTTTCGTCACGGCACTGCTGACATTCCCCGTCGTCGTGCTGCCGGTGGCGCCGTAGAGCCAGCCGTCGGGACCGAACGCGAGGCTGCTCGCGACTGAATGTGTGTCCTCAAGGCCGAAACCGCTCAGGCATACCTCGGGATCGCCGTCGGGGATGTCGTCGTCGTTCGCATCGGGGTAGAAGAGAAGATAGGGCGGGTTCATCACCCAGATGCCGCCGGCGCCCTTGATCGCTGCAGTCGCGATGTTGAGGCCCGTAAGAACATCGCGGTGCGTTCCGTAGACGCCATCGCCGTCGCGATCCTCGAAGATGGTGATCTTGTCGGCGCCCTTCTCGCCCCGCGGCGGAGGCTCAGGCACCTTGTCGAACTGCGCGCGCAGGTGCTGGTCGTAGCTCGTCACCTTCAGGCCGGCGGGGAAGGGATACTGGATATACTGTGTGACCCACAACCGGCCGCGCGAATCGAAACTCATATACAACGGCTGCACGACCGGCGGTTCGGCAGCGATGAGATCGATGGCGAGGCCGTCGCGCAGCTTCAGCGCTGCCATCGCCTCGGCGGGTGGCAGCGGTTTAGAGCCATCGTTCAGCACGCCACGACCCACGAATGTCTGCATGACCTTGCGCACCTCGTCGTTGGCCGCGGGACCGATCGGCTCGGCCGCATGCAGCAGCGCGGACAATTCGACCATCAGTAGAATCGCCGGTAGGGTTGCCCGGCGGGAGCTGAGAAGGGGCATGGCCAAGGACGTAGCGAAAAGCGTGGGATTCGTCCATCGCGCTCACACCGTCAACAAGAGTTTCTCCGCCGGTGCGCCCCATTAGCGCCGCGAACGCTTCCGGCGCAATCACTGCGCTGAACTCGCCAACCCATGCGCAGTCGGCCTGCGCGTTTGTTGGCATCATGGTCCCACGCTGACCGGCAGCCTCTGCCGTTGGCGTTCCCTCGCCATGAAATTCTCCGGACCCAAAGCCAACTTCATCACCTGCGACGCAAATGACGCCGTCGCCTCCGTCGCCTTCCGGCTCAACGAGCTCATCGCAATCTATCCGATCACGCCGTCCTCCACAATGGCGGAGACGTGCGACGAATGGGCCGCGCTCGGCAAAAAAAATCTCTGGGGCGAGGTGCCGCGCATCGTCGAGATGCAGTCCGAAGGCGGCGTCGCGGGTGCCGTGCACGGCGGCCTGCTCGGGGGCGCGCTCACCACGACGTTCACCGCCTCGCAGGGCCTGCTGCTCATGATCCCGAATCTTTACAAGATCGCGGGCGAACTACTGCCGTTCACCATGCACGTGAGCGCCCGCGCGCTCGCAGCGCAGGGACTTTCGATCTTCGGCGATCATCAGGACGTGATGGCGTGCCGCGCGACGGGCTGTTCGCTGTTGTGCAGCAACTCCGGCCAGGAAGCGCACGATCTCGCGTTGGTGGCACACGCGGCGAGTTATCGCTCACGCATTCCGTTCATCCATTTCTTCGATGGCTTTCGCACGTCGCACGAGGTTTCCAAAATCGCGCAGCTCTCCGATGACGATCTGCGCGGTGTGATCGACGAGCACGACATCGCAGCGTTTCGCGCACGGGCGATGACGCCCGATCGGCCCACCCTCCGCGGTACCGCGCAAAATCCTGACGTCTATTTCCAGGGCCGCGAGGCCGTGAACTGGTTTTACGAGGAGCTGCCCGGCACCGTGCAGGCGACGATGGACAAACTGGCCGCTGTCACCGGCCGGAGCTATCATCTGTTCGACTATCACGGGCATCCCGAGGCGGAACGAGTGGTCGTCGCGATGGGCAGCAGTATCGAGACGATCGCGGAAACGGTCGACTGGCTCGTCGCGCGCGGCGAAAAAGTCGGCGTCGTTTCGGTCCGCCTTTTCCTTCCCTTCCACATCAAGTCCTTCCTCGCGGCGCTGCCGAAAACGGTGAAGGCCATCGCCGCACTCGATCGCACAAAGGAACCGGGCTCAATTGGCGAACCGCTCTATCTCAACGTCGTCGCCGCTCTCGCCGAGGGCCGCTCGCCGCTCGCAGGTTCGGCGCGCGTGATCGGCGGCCGCTACGGACTGGGCTCGAAGGAGTTCACGCCCGCGATGGCGAAGGCGGTGTTTCAGCACCTCGCGCAGTGGGAGCCGCGGAATCATTTCACCGTCGGCATCAACGACGACGTCACCGGCACTTCGCTCGCCTACGAGAGCAATTTTGATCTCGAGGCGGCGGACGTGCGGCGCTGCGTGTTCGTCGGCCTCGGCGCCGACGGCACGGTCGGCGCGAACAAGAACTCGATCAAAATCATTGGCGAGCAGACCGACAATTTCGCCCAAGGCTACTTCGTCTACGATTCGAAGAAGTCTGGGTCGATGACTACGTCGCATTTGCGTTTCGGCCCGCGGCCGATTCGCGCGCCGTATTTGATTTCGCAGGCGGACTTCGTCGCGTGCAGCCAGTTCAGCTTTATCGGTCGCACCGAAGTGCTGAAATACGCCGCGATCGGCGCGACCGTCCTGCTCAACTCGCCGCACTCCGCCGAAGCCACTTGGAAAAAACTCCCGCGCGAATGGCAGCACACCTTAATCGCGAAGAAGCTCCGGCTCTTCGTGATCGACGCCACCGCCGTCGCGCAGGCGAGCGGAATGGGTCGCCGCACCAATACCGTGTTGCAGACCTGTTTCTTCGCGCTGTCCGGCGTGCTGCCGCAGGACGAAGCCATCAAGCAAATCAAGAAGGCCATCGAGAAAACCTACGGCAAGAAGGGCGATCAGATCGTGAAGATGAACTACGCGGCGGTCGACGCTGCGCTCGCCGGTTTGCACGAAGTGAAAATTCCCACCGAAGAGGAAACCGACGCCGTCGCTAGCGTGCCGCCATCGTATGCGCACGCTCCTGAGTTCGTCCAGAAAGTCACCGCCCGCCTCCTCGCCGAGGAAGGCGATCTCATGCCCGTCAGCGCGATTCCGCTCGACGGCTGCTGGCCGACCGGCACTGCGCGTTTTGAGAAGCGCAACATCGCACTCGAAATTCCGCAGTGGGACGCGTCGATCTGCATCCAGTGCAACAAGTGCGCGATGGTCTGCCCGCACGCCGCGATTCGTGCCAAGTTCTACTCCCCGGAAAATCTCGCTGGCGCACCCGCGGGCTTCGCCTCGACGGCCTTCCGCTCGACGGAATTCCCCGGCCAGAAATATACGCTGCAAGTCGCGCCCGAGGATTGCACCGGCTGCTCGCTCTGCGTGCAGGTCTGTCCCGCTAAGGACAAAACCAATCCCCGCCACAAGGCGATCGACATGGTCGCACAGGCACCGCTGCTCGCGCAGGAGCGCGCCAACTGGGACTTCTTCCTCGGTCTCCCCGATCCCGACCGCGCGAAGTTGGATGCGTCGACGGTGAAGGGTGCCCAGTTCATGACGCCGCTGATGGAATTCTCCGGCGCCTGCGCCGGCTGCGGCGAGACGCCCTACCTCAAACTTCTCACCCAGCTCGTCGGCGATCGCCTGCTCATCGCCAACGCCACCGGCTGCTCCTCGATCTACGGCGGCAATCTGCCCACCACGCCCTACTGCAAAAACTCCGATGGCCGCGGCCCGACCTGGGCCAACTCGCTCTTCGAGGACAACGCCGAGTTTGGTCTCGGCCTGCACCTCGCCGTCGAACAGCGCGCCAAGACCGCGCGCGCCCTCCTGCAACACCACGCTACGCGGGTCGGCCCCGATTTCGTTCACGAAATCCTTACGGCCGATCAATCTAACGAGGCCGGCATCGCCGTGCAACGTGATCGCGTTCTCGCGCTCCGCGCCAAACTCTCCCAGCTCCGTGACGATCCTGGCGCCCAGCGCCTCGACTTCCTCGCCGACGATCTCGTGAAAAAATCCGTCTGGATCATCGGCGGCGACGGCTGGGCCTACGACATCGGCTACGGCGGCCTCGATCACGTGCTCGCCTCCGGCGCCAACGTGAAGGTGCTCGTCCTCGACACCGAGGTCTACTCCAACACCGGCGGCCAGGCCTCGAAGTCCACCCCGATGGGTGCCGTCGCCAAGTTTGCCTCGGGCGGCAAGGGTACTGCGAAAAAAGATCTCGCCCTCATCGCGATGCAATACGGCCACGTCTACGTCGCGAAGGTCGCCTTCGGCGCGAAGGACAGCCAGACGATCAACGCGTTTCGCGAGGCGGAAAGCTACCACGGCCCGGCGCTCATCATCGCCTACTCGCACTGCATCGCGCACGGATACGGGCTGCACCTCGGCCTCGAACAGCAAAAGCTCGCGGTCGATTCCGGCTACTGGCCGCTCTTCCGCTACGATCCGCGACTCGCCGAAAAGGGTGAGACGCCGCTCCGCCTCGATTCGACCGCACCGAAGGTCGCGCTCGAAAAGTTCATGGCGAATGAGACGCGCTTTGGGATTTTGAAAAACATCGCGCCCGCCCGCGCCGCCGAACTCGCCGCGGAGGCCCAAACTCAAGTCCGCCGCCACTACGCGCTCTACCAACAGCTCGCGACGCCGACCGCGGCGAACGGCAACGGTCACGCCGCACCCGCGACTCCGCCCGTCCCAGCCGCAGCTCCCGCCGCACCGAAACCCCAACCCGCCACCAGCTGAACCCAATCGCCCTCGTTCTCGTAATCTTTCTCGTTCTCTCGGCCGTTCGGATCGTCTCCACCAAAGAGGTAAACGAATAAGAATAAGAATATGATTATGAGAACGAGAACGATTCCAACCCACGCCCGCCGCGCCATCCCATGAAACTCGCGACCACCTATCTCGGCCTGAAACTCAAAAACCCTCTCATCGTCGGCGCCTCGCCGTTCAGCGACAGCGTCCACGCCGCGTGCCAGCTCCAAGACGCCGGTGCCGCCGCGCTCGTCATGCGCTCGCTCTTCGAGGAGCAGATCGACGCCGAGCAACGCGCGTTGATCCATCACATTGAGTCCCCCGCTGAGAGCACCTCGGAAGCCACGTCGTTTTTTCCCAGCTTCGAGGAATACCAGCTCACGCCCGATCTTTATCTGAAGCAAATCGAGCACCTGAAAAACTCTCTGACGATTCCGGTCATCGCCTCGCTCAACGGTTGCCGACCCGGCGGCTGGACCGACTACGCCCAGAAATTCGCCGCCGCCGGCGCCGACGCGATCGAGCTCAATCTCTACCAACTCGTCACCAATCCGGAAATCTCCGGCGATGAAGTGGAGGCCGACATGCTCGAGACCGTGCGCCGCGTCGCCTCCTCCGTGAAGATTCCGATCGCCGTGAAACTCTCGGCCTTCCACACCTCGCCCGCGCAGTTCGCGCTCGCGCTTGAGGAAGCCGGCGCCGCAGGCGTCGTCGTCTTCAACCGCTTCTATCAGTCCGATCTCAACACCGACGAGATGGAGGTCCAGCCGCAGCTCAAGCTCTCCGATTCCTCCGAGTTGCTGTTGCGCCTGCGTTGGCTCGCGATCCTCTCGCCCCACGTCCGCGGCTCGCTCGCCGCGACCGGCGGCGTGCACAGCTCTGACGACGTCGCGAAAGCGATTCTCTCCGGCGCGCACGGCGTGCAACTCGTCTCCGTGCTGCTCAAGCACGGACCGCGAGTGCTCTCCACGCTGCTCAACGGCCTGCAGCATTGGATGGGCGAACACAGTTACACCGACGTGAATGAATTTCGCGGCGCAATGAACCTGAAGCGCTGCCCCGATCCCGCCGGCTTCGAGCGCGCGAACTACATGCGCATCCTCCAAAGCTGGCGCGTGTGAGCGCCGCCCGCGTTCACAACGGCTCCGAATTTTTCGGATCGGCGAGCAGCGCCTTGAACTCGGGTGCATCGCGAACGTCGTCCCAGTCTCGCAGCCGTCGCAGGAGGCTGGCGCGCGTGCGCTGCGAGGAGGTCGGGGTGTCGGTGGTCTTGGACATCGCGGCGGAGTGGCTCGGTTGACGGCGCGAGCAACGCAGAATTCCGCGCCGCTGAAAATCACGAAGACGATTTTTGCTAGATCGAGCGGGGGATCGCGGTTGCGTCGGAATGAACCGCTCCCATCCCGCGCTCCGCCGGCACTCCGCCCGGCTCGTCCCACTCGTCTTCTCGTGCGTGCTGTTCGCCAGTTTGCGCGCTGCGCCCACGCCGCCTGACTACCCCGACGCACAAGATTTCAATCGCGGCTGCCGTCTCTCCGCGCTGAATTTTCTATTTCGGTTCAACGCAAGTTTTCCCCACGAAACCGGCCGCTAGCTGGAAGTCACGCGGCGGGGTGCGGCGGGGCCAACCCAAGCTCATACCGTCGCCCTCATTACCTGGTCTGGCATGTGGTGGTTCCGCGATGAATATCTCGGCGTCATTCCGCTCGGCTGGGCCGTCACCGCACAGACGGATTCAGCACGACTGCGCGACCGGTGTGAAGCCGAGCTTGGCCGGCGCATCGCCAATCTGATCCGCTTCCAAATGACTCTCCCTTGGGACGACGTTCCGGACGACTTATCAGCCCGCGAGCGGATCGATGAGGTCTCGGCGGCGCGGCGAATACTCCCGTTCGCAAGCACGATCTACTGGGTGCGCTCCGACGGGGCCGACATTCCCGTGCTTTTCTTCCGTCCCGCCGAAGTCCGCGCCGCCCTCTACGATCCGGCGCTCGGCACGGCCGAGGCCCGCGTTGTCGCCCCCGACGACACCAAAATCGTAGCCGCGATCGCGGCGAAGCTCGGATATCGCGCGGATTCGATCCGACGCGAACCAACGGAGACCGAAACGGCGTTTACGTCCCCGAGCCAGTTTCCCACTCCACGCCTCGACGACGGAGCTCACCCGCCGTCGAACTACATGGCACGCTGAACAACAGCTCGCCGGCGCGCAGATTCACGGCATCGCCCGACCTTCGTGCTGCGTGCAGCACGCGAGGTCGTTTTCACTTTCCCGATCTCAGCGAACTCACGAAGGCCACGATTGCCACAAGATCGTCGTTCGTGAGGTTCGCTACGACGGGTTTCATCAGCTGCGCGAGCGGCGATTTACGCGTGCCCTGCTGAATGTCGTACAGTTGACGCGCGAGGTAACTCGGTGAGCGACCCGCGATGCCCGGCACCTCGACCAGTCCCTTGAGGTCGAGCCCGTGGCACGTCGCGCACGCGACCGTTTTTCCCGGCACGGTCTGGCCGTTGATGATCGTCGCGCCGCCGGTCGTCACAAGCGCCTCGCCTTTTTTCACGCTGCCGATCGGCACGTAGGCAATGAAGCCGACGTGCGGGTTGCGGTTCAGCTCCACCTCGTCCGCGTTCTCCGGCACTTCGATGATGCGCGCGCCGATCAGTTCAGTGCGCTCGCTTTCGATTGGGATGAACATGTTCGTCTGGATGCGCGTGCGCGGCACGCGATCGGTTTCGACGACGCGGATCCACGGTGTCCACGGCATCGCCGCAAAATACTCCGCGGCCTCCCTGATCTCGGCGTCGGTCATCGCCTGCGCGAGCGCAATCATCAGGAGCGTGTTGGCTTTGCGCGGCTCGGCGGAGCTGCGCAGTCCCGCGCGCATATCCTGCATCTGGCGGATGAAATAGGCGACGGGCAGACCGGAAACGGGCGCGTTTTCCGGGCGGCCCTTGCCGTTCGGCATGTGGCAGAACGCGCAGCCGTAGGTGTTGCCGCCGCCGCTCGCCGGCCCGTGTTTCATGAGCGGCGTGAGCGGCGGGTGATCGCCGGGAAACCAGTCGACGACCTCGGAGCCGTTGCGAATTTGGAGCAGCGAAAAATGCTCCGCGCTGCCCTCGACCTGGCGAAGTTTGAGCTGCTCTTGGGCGTCTTCCTTCGGCCGCAGCGCGTGCGCCGGCGCGCCCGGCATTGTGGCCTTTTCACCGGGTGCGCCCGGCGTGACGAACCCGTAGGCCCACAGCGGCACAGGCTCGCCCGCAGCGCGCGCTCGGGCCGACAGGAGAACAACTATCAAAGCTACAAGACGAAGGGACCCACCACAACGAGGGGAAAAAATCAGCATGGAGATTCGCGGCGGCACCTCGCCACGGGAAAACCTGAGAAGCCGTCCCGCCGGCTGGCGAGTCATTTATGGCAGGCGCGCCTACGCAGCCCGTTCCGCGAGTCGCGCCAGCGATACCACGCAGGCCGCCCGATCGGCTTCCTCCGTGCGCACCCGGATCGTGTGGGTAAACCTAGGCCGGCCGCCTCGGGCCGGCGCGTCGCGCCACGGCATTTTTTGCGGCACCGCCAGCTGCAGCGACTCGGCTCGCTCGACCACGAAACCCTGAATTCCCACCTCGGTTTTCAGGCAAAGCACGATTCGGCTGGCGGCCGAGTCCGAGCGCAGACCAAATCTTGCCGCCAACTCGATGAGCTGAACCGGCTGGCCAAAACGAACGCACACGCCACTCACCGCCTGGCCGCCTTCGCCGAGCATAACCTGGTCGCTGGGCAATTCCATCACGGCCTCCAATTCCGTGAGCGCGGTCGCCATCGTCACCCCGCCGCACCGATAAACCAAAAAATGATCGCGCACCGCCGCGTCGCCGGAGTCGGTCCGTTCTCGGTCGCCTTCCTCGTCGGCAGCAAGACCGTCGCCACCGCATTGAATCTCGCGCAGCAGCGTCGCCACATCGAGCGCGAGCACGACCCCCTGTTTCGGGCTGATGTAACTGCCAAGGTAGGGCCCCCTCCTCTCCCCCGCCTCCGATTCGATGGGCTGCAACCGTTCCACGTCGATCGATTCAATCGCGACGATTTCATCCACACAGAGCGCCGCCGCCGAAGCGTCGTGCTGGATAAAAACGAGATGCCGGCCGGCGGAAAACTCTTCGGTCACCGGCAGCTGCAGCAACCGATCCAGTTTCACCACTGGAAGATTGGTCCCGCGAAAATCCTGAAAACCCTCGACGAGCGCGCTGTCGAACGGCGAGTCGAGCGACCCCGGCCGCTTCTGCACTTCCCGCACATGCGAGGCCTCAATCCCGAGACACGCCCCGCCGGCGCGAAACAACACCAGCGGTCGCATCTTCGCCTCCTCCGCCTCGCGGCCCGCTTCGGTCACGCTCGCCAGCGCAGCGGATTTCACGCCCTCCGTCGCGAGCAGCGCATCCAGATCAAGCACCGCGGCCACCCGGCCGCCGACGGCAGGAGTGTAAATGCGCGAGAACAATCCGCCATCGGTGCGGGACTCGAGCTCGGTCATTTCATCGGACGCCGCTCGCCGCACACCGAGGACTTCATCCACTTGAATCGCCAGGCGTCCCGTTGCGTGCCGTAGCACCATCGCAAACGCCACCGGACGATCGGGCGCCGCGCCGGCCCGCCGCACCAGCGCCGCGAGATCGATGGTCGGGACGGGTCGCCCGCGCAGTGCAAACGCTCCCAATACATGCCGCGGCGCGTGCGGCAACGGTGCGACCTCGATCGGTCCGCGCACCACCTCATCGATCACCTCACCCGGAATCGCGAGATCGACGGAACCGATGCGCACCAACCCGAGCGTGAGGACCGCGCTCATGCGCCCAATCGTCAGGCCGCCGTCGCCATCCGGCGCGGCGCGGATTCATGATCCGAGACTCTGGCGAGCTGACGGATCAACTCCGCCACCTGTTGCGCCGATCGCGACTGCTCGTCCGTCGCCGCATCGATCGCCGCGATCGACTGGTTGGTCTCGACCACGCCTTCCGCGATCGCGGAGAACGCCGAGCACGCGCGCTTCGAGATTTCGTTGCCGGACTGAACGCGCTCGAGCGAAGCAGTGATTAGGCGGTTGATTTCGCGGGTGGCCTGCGCGGATTTCTCCGCGAGCCGGCGCACCTCCTCCGCTACGACCGAAAACCCCTGACCATGTGCGCCCGCGCGCGCCGCCTCAATTGCCGCATTGAACGCGAGGAGATTCGTCTGGTTGGCGATTTCCCCGATCACCTTCACGGTCTCGCAGATTTCGCCCGACGATTTCTGGATCGCCTGCATCGACTGCATGACCTCCTCCAGCGCGGTGTTGCCCCGGTCGGCTTCGGTCTGCGTGCGGTTCGCGAGCACGTTGGACTGCTTCGCACTTTCGGAGATCGCCCGCACCGCGGCGAGCAGTTCGGCGACTTTCGCATCCATCGCGTTCGCTTTGGCCAGGATGTCCTCTTCGCGCTGCACCTGTTCGCTGATGTTGGTGGCAAACTTCACTACGCCGCGCACCCGGCCCTCGACATCGAGGAGCGGGTTGTAAGTCGCCTGAATCCAGATGCGCTGCCGGAATTTTCCGAAGCGCAGGAACCGCCCGTTGTGGAATTCGCCGCGCCGCAGCTGCGCCCAGAAGTCCACATACTCGGACGATTTGACGTAATCCGGGTCGCAAAAAATCTGGTGATGCTGTCCCTCGATTTCACGGAGCGTGTAGCCCATCGTGCCGAGAAAATTTTCGTTGGCTTTCAGCACGCGACCTTCGAGGTCAAATTCGATCACGGCCTGCGCGCGATCGATCGCGGCGACCTTCGCCGCCAGCTCCGCGTGGCGCACTTTGACTGCCGTGATGTCTGTCGCAAACTTGATCACGCGCGTCACCTTGCCCGCCGCATCGAACACCGGGTTGTAGGAGGCCTGAATCCAAAACTCGCGCCCACCCTTGCCCACGCGCTTGTAGACTCCGGCGTCAAATTCGCCGCGCGTGAGCTTGCGCCAAAACTCCTGGTAGGCCGGCGACGCCGCATACTCGCGGTCGCAGAAATTCCGGTGGTGCTGCCCGACGATTTCCGCGCGCTCGTAGCCGCAGGCGGCGAGAAAGTTTTCGTTCACCGCCAGAATGCGCCCCGAGAGATCGAATTCGATGACGGCCTGCACGCGATCAATCGCGTTGAACATCGCGGAGAGTTCGTTGGTGCCACGGGCAGGAGAGCCGCTCGATAGCTCAGAAGAGGGATTCAGATTCATAATCGGGCAAAACATCCCCAACCAGCGACCAACTCGCCGGATAAATGAGAACGTGATGGATTGGCGTAAGTATCGGTCGTTTCGGGTCCAAGTTTAGCCGAATACCCGCGGCGATCGGAGGTTGGCGGCCCGCCGCTTCCGACTCGCATTTCACCGCCGGGATTGGCAGTTCTGCCACCCTATGAAACTCCGTCCGGTCATCCTCCCCCTCCTCGCCGCACTCCTCGGCGGCGGTGCCGTGCGCGCCGACGAAGGCATGTGGCTCTATTCCGCGCCACCGCGCGAGCAGATCAAAAAGAAATACGGCTTTGACGTCGCCGACGCGTGGCTCGAGCACCTCATGAAATCCTCCGTCCGCTTCAACAGCGGCGGCTCGGGCTCGTTCGTCAGCGGCGACGGTCTCGTCATCACCAACCACCACGTCGGGCTCGACGCGCTCCAGAAGTTTTCCTCCACGGAAAAAAATTACGTGCGCGACGGCTTTTACGCCAAGACCGACGCCGAGGAAATCAAGTGCGTCGATCTCGAACTCAACGTCCTCCAGTCGATCGAAGACGTAACGCTGCGCGTGAACGCCGCGATCCCCGCCGGCGTGACCGGCAACGACGCCGCGCTCGCCCGCCGCAAAATCTTCGCCGAAATCGAGAAGGAGTCGACGGACAAAACCGGCCTCCGCAGCGACGTCGTCACGCTCTACCAGGGCGGCGCCTACCATCTCTACCGCTACAAGAAATACACCGACGTGCGCCTCGTGTTCGCTCCCGAGCAACAGGCCGCGTTCTACGGCGGCGACCCGGACAATTTTGAATATCCCCGCTACGACCTCGATATTTGCATCTTCCGCGCCTACGAGAACAACGTCGCCGTGAAACCCGCGCATTTCCTGAAGTGGTCGGAGAAAGGCGCGGCCGACGGCGAGTTGACGTTTGTCTCCGGTCACCCGGGCAATACAAGCCGCCTGCTCACCGTGCCCGAGTTGGAATACACCCGCGACAGCGCGTTGCCTTACACGGACGCGGTGCTCAAGCGTCGCGAGGTGCTGCTCAGTGCCTGGGCCGCGCGCAGCGAGGAAAACTTTCGCCGGGCCAGGGAGGATCTCTTTTCGATTCAGAATTCGCGCAAGGTCCGCGACGGTCATCTCGCCGCGCTCCAGGATCCGGTGTTCTTCGGCGCGAAAGTGACAGCGGAGACAAACTTCAAGAAACAGCTCGCCGATCGGCCGGACGGCAAAGACGCGCTCGCGGCCTTTGATCGTATCGCGGACGCGCAAAAAATCATCGCAGGCATCGCGCCCCGCCTGCGCCTCCTCGAGAACGGCGCCGGCTTCGTCTCCGACTCCTTCACCGTCGCGCGCCAGCTCCTGCGCGCCGGCGACGAGCGGCCGAAGCCCAACGGCGAACGCCTCCGCGAATATTCCGAGGCACGCCGCGAGTCATTCGAGCAGCAGCTCTTCTCCGACAAGCCCGTCTACACCGATCTCGAGATTCTCATGCTGAGCGACTCGCTGACCTTCTTCGTCGAGCAACTCGGCGCGACTGATCCCGTCGTGCAGCAGGTGCTCGCGGGCAAGTCGCCCCGCGCCCGTGCCGCCGAGCTCATCACCACCACGCAGGTGCGAGAAGTTGCGTTTCGCAAGCAGCTCTACGAAGGTGGCTCCGCCGCGGTCGCCGCCGCGAAGGATCCGATGATCGAACTTGCGCGACTCGTCGATCCCGAGGCGCGCGCACTGCGCAAAACGAACGAGGCGCAGACCGAGATCAAGCAGCAGGCGCAGGCCATCATCGGCAAGGCGCGCTTCGCGATCGAGGGCACGGGCAATTATCCCGATGCGACCTTCACGCTCCGTCTCAGCTACGGACCGGTGCTCGGCTACGAGGAGAACGGCCAGAAGATCCCCGCGCACACCACGATCGCCGGGCTCTACGAGCGCAGCGAAAAGCAGCACAACAAGGAGCCCTTCGATCTCCCGCCGCGCTGGATCGCCAAAAAGTCCGCGCTCGATCTGAGCACGCCCTACAACTTCGTAAGCACCGCCGATATCATCGGCGGCAACTCCGGCAGCCCGATCGTCAACAAGGCCGCGGAGTTCGTCGGCATCATCTTCGACGGTAACATCCAGTCACTCTCCGGTGACTTCGGCTACGAAGATGTGCAGGCCCGCGCGTTGAGCGTCGCCAGCCCGGGCATCCTCGAAGCACTGCGGAAAGTCTACGAAGTGCCCACGCTCGCCAACGAGCTGGTCAACGGCCACCGCTGAGCACGCGAATCACCCGCTAGAGTCACCGAACGGCCCGCCTCTGGCGGGCCGTTTTTATTTGACTGCACAAATAGCGACCACGACGCGGTCACCGCGTGAATGCTCGTGGCCGGGCGGCTCGCCATCGGCGTTTTGTGATGGATTTGTGAGTTAGGCGTTCGGTAAACGGGCCGAACCATGGGGTTGAGCGGAATACTTCGCTCACCAAGTGAGACGCTCCGTTCTTATACCCACTATACTTCTGACCGGCTCAATCAACGGAGCGGCCTCACCCGAAGTCGTGGCGCCGTCTATCGTGACGGTGGCGAGTGCTCAAACGGTTGAAATTTTTTCTGTCGTCCGTGGCGGACTCCAACGCGGCATCGTCTACCGCAGTCTGACCGAGGCAGCAGTCGAAGTCGACCTGACGGGGATGGGCGCCCCTGAGGGCACCCGCTTTCGCACCAGCGGCTATCTGCCCGGAGGGGGAAAACTCAGCGAGGCCCATCTCGGTGATCTGCAAGGGGCGAGCAATATCGAGGCTTACAATCATGCCCTGCTGTTTGATCTTTGGCTCGGCGGAAACGTCGCCAACGGGACGTTCGAGTGGCGCATCGGCCGGCTGGCCGCCGACGGTGATTTCGCGACCAAGCGGACAGGCGCCGCCCTTTTGAACAGCAGTTTCGGATGGCCCGCGTTCATTGCCGCAAACACGCGCAACACCGGACCCGCCTTCGATCGGTCCGCCCTCGGCGCGATCGCGAAGATCGATGTCACGGGTGCGCTGCATCTCCGCGTTGGATTATTCGACGGCGACACCTACGACAGCACCTGCGGCGATCCCGCCATCAACGCCGACGGGTTGTCCTTCAATATCGGTCGCGGCCAAGGGATATTTAGCCTCGCCGAGCTTGCGCTCGATACCTCCGCACCGTCAGCACAGGATCCGGGGCTGGGCGCACTGAAGGTCGGATTCTGGCACCATTCCGCTGATTTTGCCGATCAGTCGGATGATACTCGCGTGCACCATGGCAACTACGGCGTATATTTCATCGCCGAGACCACGCTCTGGCGGACGGCGGGATCGGGCTCCGGGATTTCGCGCCAACTCGGAGCGTTCGTACGCACCGGATTCAGTCCCAATGATCGCAACGCATTTTCCCAAACGGCGGACGCCGGATTGGGTGTGACCGGATTGCTGCCCGGCAGAGCGGCCGACATTTTGAGTGTCGGAGTAGCGTGGGTGAAGATCGGCCAAGGCGCGCGGCGCTGCCAACTGGATGCCGGTTCAAGCTCAATCCCGGACTACGAAGTCACCTTCGAGACGAACTACATCATCGAATTGGGAAAGCACTGGCACGTCATTCCGGACCTCCAATGGGTCTGCCACCCGGGTGGATCGCGCGCCCTACCTGACGCACTCGCCACGGGTCTGCGCACGCGGGTGGAATTCTAAAAAAAACTAAGACGCAGGCTCTGCTGCGACGATAATTACTCCTGAATCCTCTATCCATGTCATCCAACCGATCTGAGCGGAAGGCCCGCTTTACCCTCAACGCCCGGCTAATATTTCTCTGCGGAATACCATTGGCCGCACTCGGGCTCGGCGTGTTTGCCGTTTACCTCGGCACCCAGTCCGTTGTCCGGTCGATTGAGCAGGCGACCAAGGAAACAGCTCCGCTGGCAGATCTCGCGCGCACCATGCAGCAGGAGGTGCTGCTCATCCAAGACGATTTCACTGATCTATCTGCCACTCGAAACAAGGCCGAGATGGCCGAAAAATTCGCCGACGCTGACAAGCGCCGGGACACTCTCCAGCAAGGCCTCGAACGGTTTCGCACCATCGCAAACCGAGAAAACGATCCCGCCAACCTCGCACGCATTGCCGAGTGCCTCGCCAGCCTCGACGCGTATTGCAAAACCGGTCGGCAGATGGCCACGGCTTTCGTCACCCAAGGCACCGAGGCAGGCAACACGATCATGCAGCAGCTCGATAAGGACTCCGAGCATCTCCAAGCCACGCTCACCCCGCTCGCGGAAGGCCAAATTGGCCATTTCAACTCGTCGCTGGCGGCCGTCTCCAGGCAGCAATTAAATCTCAGCCGATTTATTCTCGTGGGTGGTGTGATCGCTGTCGTGGGCTGTATTGCCCTGGCAGTCTTTATCGCGCGCTCGATCATGCGCGAACTGTTTGGCGCCGCCGAGACCCTGATCGATTCCAGCACGCGCAACATCGCCTTTGCCGCTCAAATTGCCACGTCGTCGCAAAACCTCGCTGAGGGCGCCACCACCCAGGCCGCCTCATTGGAAGAAACCTCTTCCTCGCTTGAGGAAATCGCCAGCATGACCAAACGGAATGCCGAGTCGGCCGGCCAAGCCAAATCTCTTTCGACCGAAACCCGTGCGACGGCCGACACGGGTGCCGCCCGGATGAGCGACATGCAGCGATCGATGGAGGCGATTAGTTCCGCCAGCAAAGAAATCACCAAGATACTCAAGACGATCGACGAGATCGCTTTTCAGACCAACATCCTCGCACTCAATGCCGCCGTCGAAGCCGCGAGGGCCGGCGAGGCTGGAATGGGCTTCGCCGTTGTCGCCGAGGAAGTCCGCGCCCTCGCCCAGCGCTCCGCCCAAGCCGCCAAGGATTCCGCCGCCAAGATTGCCGACTCGGTGACCAAGAGTAGCGAAGGCGTCGCCCTCAACGCGGATGTCGCCCGCCATTTCGAAACGATCCAGCAGCAAGTCCGTCAACTCGACTCACTTGTCGCCGAAATCGCCACCGCTTCGTCCGAGCAGAGCTCCGGCCTAACCCAGATCAACCAGGCGATCAGCGCGATGGGCAAAGTCACGCAGGAAAACGCTGCCACGGCCGAGGAGTCAGCCGCCGCCGCTGCGGAACTCAACAATCACGCGAAAGAAATTAGCGGCGTTGTCGGCGAACTGTTGCTCAATGTCGGAGGCAAGCGCGCGACGGATCCGTTCGGCGAGCGAGGAGAGAGCCAACCAGGTGGTCGGCGCCGCCTGGATTCTTCGTCGACTGCCGCAAGAACCGGCCTCACGCGCCACAGCGCCACTACCGCTCGCGCGACCGAACCCTCGTTTCTCAACTAGCGGAAGCGGACGCCATCAGCGCGAGTTCCGCGGGCGCGGTCACGACCTGCCACTGTATCTGACGTTCGTTTCTGGGCGGCCGACGGGTCGCCTTTTCCTTGGCATGAGAAAGGCGTTTCAGTGTGTCGAAAAATCCACCGGTCATCGCCAAACGAACGACGGGCCCTTTCGAAACTCATTCACGACCGCCGGCAATCACGCGCGTCGTTGTGAGTTTTTTGTGACTTTTCCGAACTGGTTGATGGGTCGAAGGAGACGGGACCCATGCGTGACCCGCGCCCTTCACTGATCGATCACAACCTTCACTCCGATTCCGCCGTGCACCCGCTCCGCAACGCATCTGGCGGACGCGGACGCGCCCGCGAGGCCGCTCAAGCGGCCCTCGTTCGTGCCGATAAGGAGGACTCATCCCTTCTGTTCACCATGTTCAAGCGCCTGGAAAAACTCCGCCTCGGCCACCGGCTAACGCTCGTCGTTCTACTGTTCGCGGTGCCCTTCAGCGTGCTCACGCTCTGGCTCATCATGAGCGGATTCAATGTCCAGATCGCCACCGCGCGCAACGAGGAGCGGGGCAGCCGCTACCTGCACGCGCTGACAGGTTTTGAAAACGCGCTCGGCGGCTACTACCTCCATGTGACCGGCGGTCGCGCCGGCGATGCGACCGCGCTGCGGCGCGACGTGGACAACGCGTTAACCGAGCTTGAGCGCCGGCACGCCGAAACCGCCCATGAGCTGAATGTCACCTTCGCCGAACTCGACGCCAAAAAACAAGGCGACCTCGATCCGGCGAAATTTCGCGCCCGCTGGTCAAAGCTACCGGATTCGATCGAGGCGATGGATGGGATCACCGAGCTCCTGCGCTGCTCCAGCGATCTGCGCAACCTCATCAACAACAACTCGACCCTCGTGCTCGATCCGGAATTCAAGACGTACTACGCCGCCGATCTCGCGGTGACCGGCCTGCCCCGCTGGCAGGCGCACTTTTACGCGGACCATCCGCCCATTCTCCGCAAGGGCGTCCTCCCTCCGCCCGCGCAGGGCATGCTAATGACCGAGGTCTCCGTGCTGCACGACACGATCTTCCAGCAAATCTCCGACGACCTCGATCAGGTTTTTGCCAGCAACCCCGGCACGGACTTCTCTGATCCGGCTTGCCGCGCCCAGCTGGAGCAGGCCGCGAAAAATTTTCAAGCCGCCGCCAAGCCATTTCATGATCTGCTCAGCGAAATCGCCAGCGGCTCGCCCGACGCTACCTACGAAGCTCTGGGCAAAGTGTCAGTCCCGGTCGAGCACGGAGCCCGCGAGCTGCGCGAAGCCGCCTACGCCGCCCTCGATCACTTGCTTGCCACCCGCGAGGCCGGCTTCGCGCGCAATCGCGCCTACGCCTTGATCACGCTCGCGGGCTTCCTGACGTTTGCGACGTTCTTCACGTGGCGCATCGCACGCGGGCTGAACCGCCAGTTGCGCCAGCTTTGCCTAAACCTCACCGAAAATTCCGAAGCCCTCGAAGGACTCGCCCAGGGGGTTTCCTCCTCCAGTAAGACGCTCGCAGAAGGCTCCAACGAATCCGCCGCTTCTCTGGAGGAGATCAGCCTAAAAACGGCGATTGAAACCGACCCCGGCGATCGCGCTCGCCGAGTTTCGTATAGTTTTTTGTGCAGGAGGCCGACCGAAGCCGGCGGAATCAGGCTGGAGCCGGCAGCGCCGGTGGGGCC
>CAITWF010000056.1 GCA_903896015.1 uncultured Opitutia bacterium
GCACGCCACCCCCGTCGTTGTTCCGCCACGCTTGCCGTGCGATTATCTCTCGCGGTTGAAACAACACAGGTTCCATCATGCCGACGTCCCTTCGTTTGCGCGCGCTTGCTGCTGCCGGCTCTCTCATGATCGTTGCCGCAGGCGCGTTGCCCGCGCGCGCGGCGCAATGCGGCGGCGACTTCAACACCTTCCTCGCCAGCATCTCGCAGGAGGCGCAGGCCAAGGGCGTGTCGCGCGGCGTGATCGATCAGGCCTTCGCCGGCATCTCCATCGACCAGACGGTGCTTAACTTCGACCGCCGCCAGCGCGGCACGTTCCGCAAGACCTTCGAGGAATACGCCGCGACGCGCATCATCCCCGCGCGCATCAATCGCGCAAAGAGCCTGATGGCGAAAAACGCGGCGCTGCTTTCGCGCATCGAGCAGCGTTCCGGCGTGCCGAAGGAAATCCTGATGGCGATCTGGACGCTCGAGACCGACAACGGCACGGGCGACATGGGCAAGCTGCCGGTGATCCGCACGCTGGCGACGCTCGGCCACGATTGCCGCCGCACCGAACTGTTCCAGGGCGAACTCATCGCCGCGCTGCAGATCGTCCAGCGTGGCGACCTGCCGCTGCGCGACATGGTCGGCGCCTTCGCGGGCGAGATCGGCCAGACGCAGTTTCTGCCGAGTTCCTATGTGAAGTACGGCGTCGATTTCGACGGCAACGGCCATGTCGATCTGCGCCACTCGGTGCCGGACGTGCTGGCCTCGACGGCGAACCTGTTGAAGGTCAACGGCTGGCAGGCCGGCGGCGGCTACGACATGGGCTCGAAGAATTTCGAGGTGATGCGCGAGTGGAACAGGGCGGAGGTCTATCGCCGCACGATTGGCGCGTTTGCGGATCGGTTGAAGTAGGGGAATAGGCCGATCTTTATAGGTATGCGCCTATATTTTTATTCGGCTACCCAATTTGCACCTCATCGGTAATTCAAGGAACGGCGTATTCTGGCTCGAGATTTCGTCTCCGCGCCGCAGATACACGAGCAGCGCCTTGTTGAATTTTCTGCAGGGACTGGTTTGGTAGAAATATTGCCGCCGGGCACCGCACTCGTTTCCGTCCTTGTTACAAGAGGTGCGGCGTTTCATTAGTAAGCGTTTGATTTATCTATTGACATATTCCTATTTTTAACTTATATTCCTATTCATCCTTGCCCCACTTTGAGGGGCGTTCGCGATCGTCACGATACGCGGGGCAGGGAGCGGTGGCCGTATGCGCGCTTGAGACGTGAGGCGCGCGTGCGGAGGTCCAAGCCGCGAGGCGCCCGGATGCCAGGCAGGCATCCATTCCGGGCGGAGCGTTGGGTTCGTGCGGGCGCATCTTGCGTGCGCGCTGGCTTTCGCACCGCCCATAACGGTGGATAAAAAGCAGCTCCTCCACCGGGGTCTTCGCGGAGCAAACCTCACACACCGCGTGCGGAACGCCGGGCGACCGGCCCTCCGTGGTGACTTTGCTCGTGTGATTCTAACTCATCATCACACGAGGCTGCGGGTGTGCTGACGCCCGGCGTTCCGCGCTCCCTCTTTTTCGGGAGCGATGTTGGAGCGGACATTTTCGGACGACGGCGTGCCCGCGCCCACCAAACAACAGGGCCATAGGCGCGCGCCGTTCGAGCAAAGTAGCTTGCGCGCGCCGTGAAGGCAAAAGGCTTGCGCGCAACGCGGCGCGATCAGGCATCACCCACGGCTTCGCGCCGGCGGCGCTCGGATTCCTCGGCATAGCGGCGCAGCACATAGGCTTCGGTGAGCAGGCCGACGACGTGGCGCTCGCTATCGACGACGGCGAGTTCTTCGGCTTCCGCGTGTTCGAAGGCGGACGCTGCCTCCTGCACATTCATGTAGGGCGTGAGCGTCACGTCGCGATGGTGGAGGAGGGGCGCAAGCGTTTGCGCATCGCGGGCGAGTTCGCCGTAGGTTTCCGCGACGATGATCATGCCGGCGTAGGTGTTTTCGGCGTCAACCGCGACGGCGCGGGTCGAGGAGCCGAGCGGGTAATGCGCGTGGAATTGCGCGAGCGGCATGTCGGCGGGTACGGGCGTGATGTCCGGGCGCATCATGCGCGATACGGTGAGGTCGCGGATCCAGCCGACATCGGCCGCGCCGCGGATGGTTTCGCCGCGCAGATGAAAGCGCCAGGTCGCGAACGAATA
>CAITWF010000057.1 GCA_903896015.1 uncultured Opitutia bacterium
GTTGAGCCGGGGTGATCATGGGGTCTGCGTAAAGGCCCCAAGCACTACCGCTCACGCAGGCCGGCGCCCACGTAAAAGCCCGATTCAATCCGTGATCGCTTCTAGTTGGCGCCGACGTCGAAGGTGAACTGGCGTTCTACAGGGCCTGAAAGCCGGCGCGGACGACTACCTCGCGAAGCCGTTTGCCATGGAAGAACTGATTGCACGCGTCGAGGCGCTCGGCCGCCGTGGCGGCACGCCCACCGCCGCCGACCTTCTGCGAGTTTCCGATCTGCACATGGACGTGCAACACCGCCGGGTTACCCGCGCGGGCCGGGCCATCGCGCTTTCGCCGCGCGAGTTTGACGTGCTGCAAGTGCTCATGTCGGAACCGGGTCGCGCGTTTTCGCGCACCGAGCTGAGCGAGCGCGTCTGGCAGCGCGATCACGAATACGACACACGCACGGTCGAAATCTTCATCACCCGCTTGCGGAAGAAAGTGGATGCAGGTTTCGTGGCGCCGCTGATTCACACGCTGCGCGGCGTGGGCTACGCCATTCGGCCGGTTCCCTGAAGCGCCGCGTGCCCCGCGCGCCCCATGAAATTTCTCCGCTACCTGATTCTCTGTGTCGCGCTCGTGGCGTGGCCGCTCTCGGTGCGAGCCGACGCGGTGATCGAGGGTCGGGTGTCGCTGCCGAAGTCGCGCACCGCCCCCGTGATGAACCGCCGCTACGAAATCATTGCGAAGGGTGGGGTGCTCTCGATTAACCCGCCCCTCGCGGTCGCCTATCTCGAGGGTTCGTTTCCGAAATCCGCCCCGCCGCCCGTCGCGCAAATCGCGCAGAAGGATCTGACGTTTTTGCCGGCGCTCCTGCCGGTGCAAGTTGGCACCAAGGTCGAATTTCCGAATTTCGACGAAACCTATCATAACATCTTCTCTTACTCCCCCGCCAAGCGCTTCGATCTCGGGCGCTACCGGCCGGACGAAAAACCGGTGCCTTCGGTGCTCTTCGATGTGGCCGGACTCGTCACGCTCCACTGCGACATTCACGATCACATGCGCGCGCTCATCCTCGTGCTTGATACGCCGCACTTCGTCGTGACCGATCCCGAGGGCCGCTTCCGGCTGACTGGCCTGCCTGCCGGCCGCTACACGCTCAAGGTCTGGGTCGACAGCAAGACCACGCGCGAATTGCCCGTCGAACTCACCAATGGAGCGACTGTGCGCGCTGATTTCCCGTGAGCTCCACGGTCGAAGTGACAGGCGCGGCCGCGCCCGCATCAAAGGAGAGCGTTCCGCCGCGCCTCGCGGGCTTCCGCACAAAGCTTTTTGTGGCCATGATGCTCGTGGTCTCGGCGGTCACAATCGCCGCGAGTTATTTGGTTGAGCGCAATCTCGCCGCGAACGTCGAGCGCGAGCGCCAACGCGAGTTTTCCTCGGAACTGGCTGCGTTGCACCATACGCAGGAGATTCGCCACGCCGCGCTCGTCGAGCGCTGCCGTGCACTCGCGCGCAAGCCGCGGATCCACGCCGCGCTTGAGGACAATGCGCTCGACCTGCTTTACCCAAGCGCGCAGGACGAGTTGCACGACGTGATGGCGCCGGACGAAGCACAGGGTGCCGAGCCCGCCGGCGGTGCGCTGCACGGCGAGTTCTATCGGTTCCTCCGGATTGGCGGCGGCGTGATCGCGCCGCCCAGCCTCGCTGCGGTGGGCCGACTAACGGCCGCTGAGGAGGCGCAGCTCGCGCTGCGAACGCTTTCAGATCAACAGCAACTCGGCTACCTCGCGCGCGCCGACGGCGCGACACTCGCCGAGATCATTGCGACACCGATCCATTCGAGCGAAAGCGGCGACGTGATCGCGGCGCTCGTGTTGGGTTTCCGGCCGGCCGAATTTGTCGGTGCACGCTCGGGAGCGGGGATTCGCAGCGGCATTTGGCTTGATGGCCGCCTCCACCTTGCAGGTTTTACGGACGCCACGCGGGCCGCGCTGGACGACGAAGTGTCGCGAGTGGCACGCTCGCGCGACACGAACGATTTGCCGCGACGAGTCGAACTCGACGGCCAGCCGCATCTGCTTTTTGCGATGAGGCTCAATCCCAACTCCCTCTTTCCCCCAGCCTATGAGGTTTGTGTCTATCCGCTCGCCGAGCTCATCGCGCGCCAGCGGCAGGTGCGTTGGGAGGTTTTTGGCGCGGGCGCACTGCTCCTGCTCGGCGCGCTTGGCGCGAGTCACGTGATGGCTGCCCGGCTGTCGCGACCGGTCGAAAAACTCGCGCTCGATTCCGAGGAAAACCGCCGCCAGCTCGAACTCACCCACGAGGAGTTGCAACGCTCGGCGCGTTTCTCAGCCGACGCTTCGCATCAGCTCAAGACGCCCGTCACCGTTCTGCGCGCCGGCCTCGAGGAACTGATCGCGAACGAAAATCTCTCGCCTGAGACACGCGAGGAAGTCTCAGCTCTCGTCCACCAGACCTTTCGCCTCTCAAGCGTGATCGAGGATTTGCTGCTGCTTTCGCGCATGGATGCCGGCCGCCTGAAGCTCGACCTCGCGCCCCTCGATTTGTCGCACGCGATCGCGACGGCGCTCGATGACGTGAGCGCGCAGCCTGATGCGCCTGAGTTCGTAATCGAATCCGATTTTCCCGCGACGCTTCCGATTGCGGGCGAGAAGCGCTATACGTCGCTCATTCTCCAAAATCTCCTCGAGAATGCTCGCAAATATAACCGCGCCGATGGTCGCATCCGGGTCACGGCCTGCGCCGCGGACGGCTTCGCGCTCCTCGCCATCGGCAACACCGGCCGCGCGATCCCAGTGCCGGCGCAGGCGCACATCTTCGAGCGTTTTCATCGCGGCGCGATCGGTGAAAATGTCCCTGGCTATGGCCTCGGCCTGAACCTCGCGCGCGAGCTCGCGCGGCTCCACGGCGGCGATCTGCGCCTCGTGCGATCCGCCGAGGATTGGACGGAGTTTGAAGTGTCCTTTCTCCTTGCCGCGTCATGAGATTTTTTCGGCTCATACTGATCTGCATGGTTGCTCCGCTGGCGGTCCGCCTCGCCGCGCAGGAATTTCTCGAGCGCGCCGGAGAGGTGCTCACGGCGAGCGCCTTCGACGCCGCGTGGCGCGGCCGGCTCAGCGGCACGCTCGATCTTGAGCAGTATCGGTTTCAAGGTGCGGCTCCCGGGCTAATCGACACGGCGCGCCACGATCTTTCCAACCCGCGACTCGCCTTGTTTCTCGACGCGCAACTCGGCGAGAAGGCTTACGTGTTCGCCCAGACGCGCATCGATCGCGGCTTCGATCCGGGGCTCGACGAGACCGAGGTTCGGGTCGATGAGTATGCGGTGCGCGTTACGCCGATCGAGGGAGCGAGAGTGCATTTTCAAATCGGCAAATTTGCGACGATCGTTGGCAACTGGGTGCCGCGGCACGACGCGTGGGCGAACCCGTTCGTGACCGCTCCGCTTCCCTACGAAAATCTCACCGGGGTTTGGGATTTCGATATTGTCCACTCGTCGAACCAGCTCCTCCAGTGGTCGCATGTACGCACCGGATTGTCGCCGGCGGTCACGGCCGTCGAGAAGCAGCGGCGGCTCCCGATCGTGTGGGGCCCGAGCTACGCGCAGGGCGCGGCGGCGTTTGGCTCGTTTGGGAAATTTTCCTATGCGCTCGAGTTAAAAAATGCCGCGCTGTCATCGCGTCCCGACGAATGGCACGACGGCAGCGATGCACGCTGGGCGCACCCGACGCTCAACGGTCGTGTCGGATTTCGGCCGAACGAAATGTGGAGCTTCGGTTGGTCGGCGAGCGAGGGCTCCTATCTCCGGCCGTTCGCCGTGCCGCTCGCGGGCCACGGTCGCGGCGACTATCGCGAAACGGTCCTCGCGTCGGACGCGGGCTTCGCGTGGCACCACTGGCAGGCGTGGGCGGAGATTTTCGCGACGCGGTTTGCAGTTCCTGGCGTCGGCGACGCCGACACGTTCGCTTACTACGTCGAGGCAAAATACAAACTCACGCCGCAACTGTTTGTCGCCGCACGGTGGAACCAGCAACGCTTCGGAACGATTCCGGATCGCGCGGGTGATGAGACGTGGGGTCGCGACACCTGGCGCCTCGATTTCGCGCCGGGATACCGCTTCACGTCGCACATGCAGCTCAAGCTGCAATATTCGCTCCGCCAGGAAACCGGCGCCGTGCTCGCGTTTGCGCACGAACTTGCGGCGCAGCTCACGCTGCGGTTCTGAGCGCGCTTATCCCCGGTAACAACTCCGTTACCGTCTCGCGCTTTCCGATCTCGGGAAGCGGCGCAGAATTCGATCATGGCCTCTGCCGTGATCCATCGTCTGCTCTGCCTCGCCGCATGTGGCGCGGCGCTCGCGGCACGTGCCGAGGGAATTGTGCCGGAGCCGCTGCCGGATGTGCACGTGCCGGGATTCGCGTTTCCGGAAAGCGAGGCGACGCTCACCGGCTGGGTCGCTGCGGCGTCGCGCGACACGTTCGGAGCCGCGCCGGCCGTGGCTAATATCCACGTTCACGGCTGGGGCCTGTGGACGGCGCTCACCGCCGAAACAAAACAGGTGGTCGACGGCCAGCCGTTGCGCGTGTTCGAGACGTGGCTGGCCACCGATGAGCTCGCAGCCGATCCCGCGACGCCGCTTGTCACTCGTCCACGTCACCGCGCGCCGCTGCGCACCCTGAAAAAAATGAGCATCGCGTCCGAGCGCCCCGCCGATCCGATCGCCGATCCAGCGGACGATCCGGAGCCGGTAAACCGCGTGCTCGGCTTCGTGAAATTCGATCCGACCGCCGCAGCGCACATCGCACGGCAGCAACTGCTCCGCGCTGCCGCGCTCGATGCGCTGCTCGACGGCGGTGCTCAGTCGATCCCGCCGTTTCCCGCGACCGCGCTTGTCGTGAAGCCGGTGTTTCAGGTCATCCATGCCGCCGATCTGATCGATGGGCGTTATTTTGCGCTGAAAGTCTGGTCGGGTCCGCCCGCGATTCCGCAGGCTTATCCGCCCGCGCAATGGCCTGGCTGCGTGTGGCTCGATTTGGTCGGTGGCGGTAACGGGCACGGCGCCGTGGACGAGTTTCCCGCGAGCGACGGCAGCTCTCGCACGGATGAAACGACCTACCCGCTGGCGAGCATTGTCAGTTACCGACTCTCAGCCGCGGATGCTGACGCGCTCAACCAAGGCGCCCTCGCGACCAAGGCTGCCGCGGGTGATACTGCAGTGCTCGTCGCCATGCATGTCGCTGGTCGCGAGATCGCGCGCTGGACGTGGCAGACGTTTTGGTGGACGCCTGCGCCCGACTTCCCGCCCGCGCCCAGTTCACGCGCGATCGCGGGCCGCCGGCCGGCGCAGCTCCGCGGCGCGCCACGCCACTACGCGATGGCGATTGCCTACACGCTCTTCGCGCCAGATCAGCCGTACGTCGGCGGCGAAAATGTCGGCGCGCCTGTCTATGCCTATAACCCGTGGATCGAGGCGCGGTTCGCGCCTTCCGATCTTCCCGACTCCCAGTCGCTGATCGATTCGAGCGGCCGGACGCTCGCGAACAACACTGGTGCGCAGACCAACTGCCTCAGTTGCCACGTGCGCGCGAATTACAACCCCCGGCTCCGCGCCACCGCGCCGCGCTTCGCCGGCCTGCGCTACACCGACCTCGGGGACGCACAGTTCGTCGGCACGCTGCAGGTCGACTTCCTCTGGTCGATCGCCCGCCACGCGCGCTGACCGACAAAAAATTCACGACCAGACCCACTCAATCCACCACGCCTCACTACTCACACTATGAAATCATTTGCCTTGCTCCATTTCCGTCTCGCCCGGCCGCGCTTCCATCTGGCCGCCGCTGCCTTGATCGCGTTGTTGCAACGCATGCCGGTCGTTCGCGTCGTCGCGCTTGCCGACGAACTTGTCTCCGCATCGCCGCTCGGCAGCGTTTTGAAATCCGCTGCCGCTGTCGCCGCCTCGCTCGGTGCGGTGCACTCGCTGGCGGGTGCGACCGTGCTGGTCGCTTCGCAAAGCAGCCCGGTATCGACCAAGGTCGGCACCTCCAGCACGCAGGTTGCTTTCACCGTTACCAACACCATCAACATCGCGTCGTGGAAAATTGGCGGGACACTCCCGCCCGGCATGACGATCTCCGCGACCGAGGATCCGTCGAAAGTGCTCTCGGGTCCGGGCATGCTCGACGCCACCGGCGGGGGCGTCGATGACGGCTACGGCGGCTTGATCGGCGGAATCAGTTCGACCACGCCTCTGCTTAAGGGCACGCCGACGACCGCGGGCAACTATACGTTTACGCTGCAAGCGTATGAGTTCGGCGGTCTCGGGGGGCTCGCCTCGAACTCCTTCAATTTTACGGTTAACGTCTCCGCCGCTGATGTCACGCCGGTGACTGTCGCGCCGAGTTTCACGACCCAGCCGCAAGGCGTCACCGTCAACACCGGCGCCGCGATCACGCTCGCCGCTGCTGCAAGCGGCACGCCCACTCCGACATTTCAGTGGAATAAAAACGGCACACCGATCAACGGCGCTACGAGCGCGACGCTTACGATCGCCTCCGCTCAAGCCGCGGACGCGGGCACCTACACCGTCACGGCCACCAACGGCGTGGGCAGTCCGGTGACCAGCAACTCCGCCGTGGTCACGGTGAGCGCGCCGGTCGCCACCGGTGTCGCGCCGGTGTTCGCGCAGTCGCCGCTTGCACAAAACGTGGTGCCGGGTGCGACGGTGGCCCTTAATGTCACTGCGACTGGCACGCCGGCACCCACGCTGCAGTGGCGCAAAGACGGCGTTGCGATAAGTGGCGCGACGAAATCCTCGCTCATTCTCAGCGGCGTCACTGCCGCCAACGCCGGCAGCTACACGGTGGTGGCGACCAATGGCGTCGGCAATGCGGTTACCAGCTCGGCTGCGGCGCTCACCGTCGCCAGCAATGCGAACTTCGGCCACCTCACCAACCTCGCGATTTTCGCCACGCTTACGGCGGGCACGCCGGACTTCACCGTCGCGACCGTGATCGGCGGAGGCAGTGGCGGCACGAAGCCGCTGCTCATCCGCGCCGTCGGCCCCGCGCTCGGCCAGCTTGGCGTCGGCGGTTTCGTCGTCGATCCGAAGGCCGACCTTTTTGCGGGCTCCACGCTCACCGCGAGCAACGACAACTGGGGTGACGGCGGCGCCAGCGCCACGCTCTCGGCCGCGTTCGCGTCGGTCGGCGCGTTTTCGTATGCCGCGGCCACGTCGAAGGACGCGGCGATCTTTTTGCCTGCGGCCGCGCCGGGATCGTATTCGGTGAAAGTTTCCGGCGTCGGCGGCGCGACTGGTCTCGTGCTCGCGGAACTCTACGACGCGCAGCCCTCGGGCACGTTCTCCGCGGCGAGCCATCGCTTCCTCGACGTTTCAGTTTTGAAACAGATCGATTCGACCGAGTCGCTCACCGTTGGCTTCAATCTCGCTGGCGCCACGTCGCGCACGGTGCTGATTCGCGCCGTCGGCCCGGCGCTCGCCGCGCTTGGCGTCGGCGGCACGATGCCCGATCCGCAGCTCGATCTTTTTTCCGGTTCGACGGTGCTCGCATCGAATGACAACTGGGGCGGTGATCCGCAGATCAACGCCACGTTCCAGTCCGTCGGTGCGTTTGGCTTCAGTCAGTCCACGAGCAAGGACGCTGTGATCATCGCCACGCTCCCTCCCGGAAACTACACTGCTGTGGTTAAAGGAGTGAATGGCAGCTCCGGCCTCACGCTCGTCGAAGTTTACGACGTGCCGTAAAGCGTGCCCGCCTGAGCGGGTAGGGCCACTCGGCCCGGGCTAAAAAACGCACGATCGGTTTTGCCAATGCGGGAACGGGCCGGCAGTCTGGTCCTGTTCCCCGCGCATGAATTTTATCGCTGCTCTTTCGCGTCGCCTTGCCTGGTTGAATCTTCCCGGGGCGCTGCTGCTCGCGTTGCTTCAGCGCACGCCCGCCCTGCCCGCCGCCACGATCACGATCGAAGGAGCGCTGGCCGCACCACTCGGCGTCGTGGTGCGCTCGGCGATTGTCGCCGCCTCGCTCGGTGCGGTGCATTCACTCGCGGGCGCGACGCAGCTCATTGTCAGCGCGACGTCCGTGAATGCAACCGTTGGCACTGCGATCAATCCGCCTGTGCTTTTTTTCACAAAAAATGCGCCAAGCATCGCCGGCTCCTACACCGTGCGCGGCGCGCTTCCGCCGGGCCTCTCGTTGCCCGGCCTCAATGTGAACGGCGTTCTCAACGTTTTTTCCACGACCGATCAGGAAACGATCAGCGGCACGCCTACGACCGCCGGCACCTACGCGATCACGATTCAGGCATGGGAACTGTCCAACGCCAACGGCGGCTTCAGCGTGCCCGTCAACGTCACCTTCACGATCTCCGCGTCCGGCGCTTCCGGCCAACCGAAAATCACGGCTCAGCCTTCGAACATCGTCTCCGCCGTCGGCGAGACTGCGACGTTCAGCGTCGGCGTTACCGCAAATCCCGCGGCCACCTACCAGTGGAAGAAGAACGGTTTCAATATTCCCGGCGCGACGAGCGCGACGCTCTCGCTGCCGAACCTCACGCAAGCCGATGCCGGCAACTACACCGTCGATGTCACCAACAGTTTCGGCACCGTCACGAGCGCTGCCGCGACGCTGGCGGTCAACACCACATCGAGCGCGCCCGTCTTCACGCTCCAGCCCGCCAGTCAGACCATCGCCACGGGTGCGACCGTCGTTTTCGCCGCCGCGGCCAACGGCGCGCCCACGCCCGCTTATCAGTGGTATCGGAGCGGCACGCCGATCATCGGCGCGACCGATGCCACGCTCATGCTTACCGGCGCCAACGCGATCGCGGGCAACTACACCGTCACCGCCACGAACAACCAAAACTCAATCACGAGCAGCGTCGCAAAACTCGCCGTCGTTTCGTCCACGAATCCCGGGCACCTCAGCAATCTCTCCGTCCTCACGAAACTTACCGCGACCGACACGAGCTTCACCGTCGCGACGGTGATCGGCCCGCCGGGCATTGCCGGCAACAAGCCGCTCCTCGTCCGCGCCGCCGGCCCGTCACTCGGCCAGCTTGGCGTGCAAAACGCGCTCCTCGATCCGAAGCTTGCCATGTTTCAGAGCCCGAGCACCTCGACCTTCGCGACCAACGATAACTGGGGCACCGAGTCCGGCCTCGCCACCGTGTTCGCCCGCGTCGGCGCGTTTCCTTTCACCAGCACCAGTTCGCTCGACGCCGCGCACTACAGCGATCCGACGCCCGCCGGCAGTTACTCCGTTTTGGTTTCCGGTGCCGCCGGCCAGACTGGCGCGGTGATCGCGGAGATTTACGACGCGGGCGTGTTCACGACAACCGCCCCGCGCCTCGTCAATGTCTCCGTCCTTAAAACGATCGCCGCCGGCGATTCGCTCACCGCCGGCTTTACCGTTGCCGGCGATACCGCCGTCACCGTGCTGGTCCGAGCCGTGGGCCCCGGTCTGGCCGCGCTGGGCGTGGGCGGCGCCATGCCGGACCCTAAACTCGATCTCTATTCCGGCTCAACCGCCATCGCGGCCAACGACAACTGGGGCGGCGCTCCGGCGCTCACCGCCGCGATGAACGCCGCCGGTGCGTTTGCGATCGCGGACACCGCGAGCAAGGACGCGCTCCTGCTCGTCACGCTGCCCGCCGGCAGCTATTCCGCGATCGCGAGCGGAGTCGGCCCGAGCAGCGGCCTCGCGATCGTGGAAGTATACGAGGTGCGCTGACGCACCGCACGGCTTTCGACGGAACATTCGGATTGGCGGGCGCGTCCTGCTTTCCTCACACTTTTCCCATGGATTTTTTCCGTCGCCTCACTCTCGCCGCGATCGTTTTCGCTGCCGCGCTCGCCCTGCGCGCGCAATCCACCGTGCCGACGCTGACGCAGGCGATCCCCGCGCAAGCACTCTCCTCCACCGGCGGGCCGGTCTCCCTGGATCTCAGCAAATATTTCTCGATCCCCGGCGTGACGGGTCAGATTGCGCAATTCAACACGGTGCTCGGGACGTTCAACGTCGAACTGCTTGCGAGCGCGGCACCCCAGACTGTCGCCAATTTTCTCACCTACGTGAACGGCGGTGCCTATACGAACTCGATGATCCACCGCTCGGCCTCGCTAAACGGAGGAACGTCGACGGCCAACTGGATTGTTCAGGGTGGCGGCTACATTTTTACCGACCCGAATGCGGGGCCCGTGACCATTCCGCCCAATCCGTCGAATCCTGTGCTGCCGCTGGAATACAACCTTCCAAATTCCGCCGGCACCATCGCTATGGCCCGCGGCAGCGCCACTAACAGCGCGACCACGCAATGGTTTTTCAACGTCAATGATAACACCAGCGTGCTTGGGCCCAGCAACGGCGGCGGCTACGCGGTCTTCGGCCGAGTGCTTGGCACCGGCCTCAGCGTTATTTCTGCGATCGCCGCCGTGCCGACCTACAACGCTGGAACTGGCACGGCCTTTGAAACGCTGCCGCTGCAAAACGTGCAGTCCGGCCAGACCTCCATCGCGCTCAGCAATTTGATCACGATAAACTCGGTCGCGGTCATCCCGGTCTATCCGACGAACAACACAGCGCCCGCCGTTCTATCTTTCGCCGTCGTCAACAACAACTCCTCTGTCGTTGCCGCAGCGCTCAACGGTTCCACGCTCACGGTCACGCCGGTCGGCGCCGGCACCGCGACGCTCTCGCTCCGCGCGGCCGACACGAACAACAGTTCCATCTCCACGACCGTGACTGTCACGGTCGCCGCCGCCAACACCGCGCCCGCGATCACCGTGCAGCCCGTCTCGCAAAACGTCGCGACCGGCTCGACCGCGGTCTTCAACGTCGCCGCCACCGGCGTGCCCACGTCCACTTACCAATGGCAGTTCAACGGCTCGGCCATCACGGGCGCCACCGGCCCGCGCCTCGTGTTGCCGGCGGGCACCGCGCAGGCCGGCACCTATTCAGTCGTTGTCTCGAATTCCGTCAGCAGCGTTCCGAGCAACAACGCCGCGCTTTCCTTCAGCAACACCGCCGACGTCGGCCGGCTCACCAATCTCTCGGTCCTCGCCGATCTTACGAGCGATTCACCCACTTTCACCGTCGGCACCGTGATCGGCGGCGGCGCGGCGGGCGTGACGAAACCGTTGCTCGTGCGGGCCGTAGGCCCGTCGCTGGCGCGCGTCGGCATCGCGTCCGGGTTTCTCGCCGATCCATTTGTGCAACTTTTCAACTCCGCCTCCACCTCGATTGCGACGAACGATAACTGGGGCACCGGCGATCAGACGCTCGCGCAGGTCTTCGCGCAGGTCGGGGCGTTTTCATTCTCGGGCACCACGTCCAAGGACTCCGCGCTCTACAACCCCGGTCTCGCGGCGGGTGGCTACACGGTCACCGTCAGCGGCGTGGGCGGCGCCACAGGCACCGTGCTCGCGGAAATTTACGACGCCGCGCCCGCGGCGGTCGCGCCGCGGCTCATCGATGTCTCCGTGCTCAAACAAATTGCAGCAGGTGGATCGGTTACGGCCGGCTTCCACCTCGCGGGTAGTACTTCGCGCACGGTCCTCATCCGTGCGATCGGCCCGGGGCTCGCCGCGCTGGGCGTTGGCGGCGCCATGGCTGATCCGCTCGTCGAATTGTTCGACGGCGGATCGAAAAAGATTTTCGACAACGACAACTGGGGCGGCGACCCGCAGATCACGGCCGCGAACAAGAGTGTCGGCGCATTCCCGATCGCTGACCTTGCGAGCAAGGATGCGATCATGCTCGTTACGCTCACGCCCGGTGACTACACCGCGCGCGTGAGTGGCGTGGCCGGATCGAGCGGGCTGACGGTGGTGGAAGTCTACGATGTGCCCTGAGTAGCTGGGCTGTTGCCCACGGGAGAGGCGAAAAAACCTTTGGCTTGGGGGGGGCGCTAGTGTCCGGGAGTCCCAGTTTTGCTCCACCCGCCATCGGTCGCCTCACCCCCATGAACACCTCCGCTCCCGCCTGGGTTCGCACGTGGATTTTCTCCGCGCTCGGGTAGTGTCCGGAGAGTTCAGCAAAAAGGCGGAACATGGTAAGTGGTTTGGTGCTAA
>CAITWF010000058.1 GCA_903896015.1 uncultured Opitutia bacterium
CCGCCTCCCTGCCACCCTCCACTCAATCCATGAAAGGGAGGTGGCTACGCCCCCTCCCTTAAACCCTCCCCATAAATCTTTTTAACTCACCAAACCATCGTACCACCAATCCACTTTTGCTGAACTTGACGGACACAACTTGTTTTTAGCCGAGTATTAACTGGTAAAACCACTCTGAATTGTCAGATTCAGCGAAGAAAATGATTGCCTCGACGCAGACTAACCACCCGCTCGCCGGCGGGAAACCCGGTGGCAAGACCCCAACCCCGGTCGAGTTCGCAACGGCGAAACTTAAATCGGCAGGCCTGCGCATTACGCAGCCGCGCCTTTCGATTCTGGCCGAACTCTCCAAGCAGACGCAGCCCGTCAGCATCGAGAACCTGCATGAGAAACTTGGCAGCAATGCCTGCGACCTCGTGACGGTCTACCGCTGCATGGCAGCTTTCGAGGAGATTAGCCTCGTGCGGCGCGCATTCTTCCATAACGGCACCGCGCTCTATGAGATAAACCTCGGCCAGCCGACGCGCTACCACGTCGTGTGCAAGTCGACCAATCGTGTCGAGGAGCTCGACTCAGAGTCGTCCGCCGAGCTCCACCGCGCGCTTCATCAAATCGAGCAGCGACTGCGCGCCCGCGGTTATGCCGACGTCGGGCACATCGTGGAATTTTTCGGCGTCGCCCCGGCCGGTGGCCGGATCGGTCAGGCGAACCACACTCAAGCACCGGCGCGCCAATAGTCTGGCGCAGCGTATTTCAGCGCGGGCAAACGCCCGCGCTTTTTTGCGCCCCTACCTCGCGTCCGTCCCGAGCCGGATCCGCGGGTCGAGCCAGAGCAGCAGGAGATCACTCACGAGCATGCCGACGACTCCGAGCAGCGTCAGCAGCATCAGCATCGAGCCCGCGAGGTAAACATCCTCCGCCAGCAGCGCGTCGACGAGCACCGGACCGAGCATCGGCAGGCTCAACACCATCGCGACAATCGCACCGCCCGATGCGAGCTGAGGAAAATATCCCCCGAGCGACGAGACGAAGGGATTGAGTGCCAGCCGCAGCGGATATTTCAGTAGCAGCCGCAGTGGACGCACGCCCTTGGCGCGCGCTGTCATCACGTAGGGCTTCTTGAGTTCATCGAGCAGGTTCGCCCGCAGCATTCGCATCAACCCGGCCGCCGTCCCGGTTCCCAGCACAAGCACCGGCAGCCAAAGGTGCTTAATCAGATCGATAAATTTGGCTAACGGCCAGCCGGGTGTCGTCGCAAACTCCGGTGAAAACAGCCCACCAATGTGCAGCCCAAACCAGCGCTTAGCCGCATACATCAGCACCAGGCCGAGCAAAAATGGCGGCACCGAAATCCCGAGAAACGCGAGCAGCGTCAGCCCATAGTCGACCAGCGTAGAATGTCGCACTGCCGAGAGCAAGGCGGCCGGGAGCGCGACCGCCCACGCGAAAACCAGCGCCGCGAACGTCACAATTACCGTCAGCATAATCCGATCGCCGACCACGTCGTTCACCGATTTCTCGTGCTCCATCGATTCACCGAGATTGCCTTGCAGCAGGCCCGTGTCCTCGGCGCGAAACGTCGTAAACCACCGCAGCCCGAGCCAGCGGGCGTAACGCGCAATCGGTGGCTCATCGAGGTGGAACTGTCGCCGCAGATCGGTGGCGAGCTGCGTATTGTCAGTCGTGCCCTGCAACTCTAGCCGCGCGATCCGCATCTGCACGAAGTCTCCCGGCGGCAGCTGCACGAGCGTGAACACGATGGCCGAAACCACGAGCAGCGTCGGGATCATGAGCAACGTCCGGCGCGCAATAAACGGATGGCGCACCGCCACGAAGACCAGCCCAACTGCGGCGATCAGCACGAACGCGCCCCGCGGCAGCGCGCCGGGCGCCTCGACCGGCACGGCAAACGTATCCTCCTCAATCGCGGCTGCGATGGCGCCCGGCGGCGGCGTAATTGTTACCACCTCGCGCTTGGTCTGCGCGAAGCCCGCGGGATCATCCGCAGTGTGCGACCAGAAATATGTTTCGATGCCGGTGTTGGCCGGCGACATCACGTGCGCGCCAAACATCGCCGTGCGCGGGACATTGCGGAAACCGTCCTTTACGACGACCAGCTGCGGCGGCGGCGTCGAGATGCTGATCGTCCAAACTTGGTCGGCGGCGATTTCCTCGATCTGGTTGAAGAGCGCGATGCGCGCCGGCTCGGACGGCTCTGCGTTGATCTGGTCGAGGATTTCCATCGCGCGACGCAGCGGATGTCCGGCAGGTGGTGCGATCGCGTTGGGCCGTTGCGCCGTGGGATCGCCGTGGAGGCCGCCGTATTGATACCACGTGCCGAATCCCGGTGCGAAAAACGACTCGATGTAGGTCGGCACGAAGTTGCGCGGCTCGACGAGCGGGTAGAATTCGCTCTCGCCGGTCCACACCGTGAAGTCGTGCTCAAACGTAAGTTTCTCCTGCTCGAAAAGCTTACGCGCCCGCGCGCGCGGCAGCACGCGCACGCCGACGCGCGCCCAGTCCGCGATCACGAACTGCCCCGGACCGTCACTCGTGTAGTCGGTGAAGTTGAGGAGGAATGTCATCCGCGTGCCGTCGGGAAATGTGCGGTAGCCCTCGCCGTCGCGGCCGGTGAGTTTGAGTTCGTCCAGCAGAGCGCTCGCCCGCACCGGATCGAAATCCGTGAACGCATGCATCAGCCGCGCGTTGTGGTAGGGCGAGTCAGGCGGCGGCGCGATCTGTGCCGGCTCGGTCTGACCGTCGAATTCGGCCTTGATGATGTCGCCGCGATTGATCGCGAGCGAGAGCGCCTGACGGAAGCGAGCGTCGTTGAGCAGTTCGTGTTTCCAACGGGTCTCCGGTCGCGCAGGATCGACGAGCCGGTTGAGGTTGGGATAGATCGTGTAGAGCGACTGTGTGGCCGGCTTCCAATGATAAACCGAATAGCCGTTCCGCGCGGCGCTATCGAGGAGCAGCGTCTGATCTTCGTAACGAAGATGGCGGTCCTGCATCGAGGGTTCGCCGCTCGCGGCGGCGACGGCAATGAGGTTGTTCGTCTTCACATCGAGCACGAGGCGATCGAGGTAAGGGAGCTGATTGCCGCGCGTGTCGACCGCGCAGTAATAGGGGTTGCGCACGAAGGTCTGCGGGGTCGTCGGCTGGTAAGTGTGCAGGACCCAGGGCCAGAGCCGCGGATGCTCCGGGTTGAGGTAGTGCTTCATTTTTTTGTAGACCGCGATCGGACTCGAGAGCCGGAGCGACTCCATCGTGCGAAGAATCAGCGCCTGATCGCCGAGGGCGGGATGATACTGGCGCAGGTAGTGCGCCGGGACAAACATGTCGGTATAGTCCTCCGCGTTGGCGCCCGTCGAGGCGAGCCGCTCAAGGAACAACGGGTTCGGCTGATCAAACACGAACCGCACGCGCAGTTCGTCGATTTTCTCCACCCGCCCGAGCGTCGCCCCTGAGCGCAGTAGGTAGCGCGGCTGGACGTTGAAGTAGAGAATCTCGTTTTGATACCAATAGAGGATGTCGTCGCTTGTCAGCAGCGCACCGTCAGACCACCGCATGCCGCGGCGCAGCGTAAAGGTGTAGCGGCGAAAATCCGGTGAGATCTCCCAGGACTTCGCCACGTGCGGCACGAGTGGGTAACCCTGCGGCGACCACCGCACGAGGTTCGAGGCCGACAGCCGCCAGTAAATCGTCGAAAAATCCTGAATTGAGTTTACCAGGCGCAGCCACGTACCGCCATAGCGACCAATCCCATCCTCGCCCTCCATCACCACCGGCTCAGAGCCGACGCGCTCGGCGACCGGCGGCAGTTTCTTCTCGCGGGCGAGTTCCTCAAGCACCGGCGCTTCCCGGCGCGGCCACCAGCGCGCCCGCGCGCCTTCGGTATAGTCGACGATCTTCGTCACCACGGGCGGATGCGCGAGGTCGAGGTGCTGGGCGTTCTTGCGCGCGGCTTCGATCGACGCGAGCTCGGCCGCCGAACGCACGGGAGGGGGTGTGCTGACATCGGGGCGAAACGCCGCTGCGAAACCATACAGTACCGCGGCGAGCCCCAGCGCGGCGGTCGCGATCCCGGCAAAGATGACCAGCAGTCGCTTTTTCACGGAGTCAGGGAGACCAACGAAAAACGCGCGCTCTCTGAACGCAACGCTCTTCCCGCGCTTGCCAATATTCGCCGGCACTCTGAGCCTCTTCGGACCCCCATGTCCTCCCCCATCACCCGCCGCACTGCCCTCCGCACGCTCGCCAGCGCCGCCGCCGTCGCCTCGCTAAGTCGGGTGCGCGCCGCCGACGAAAAAATCCCCGCCGCCATGCCAACCGCCACGCCCGCTTCCGATTCGTTCCACCACTCCGCCTGCAAATGGTGTTACCCGAAAATCTCCCTCGACGATCTAGCTCGCGACGCCAAGGACCTCGGCCTCGCCTCGATCGAGCTGATCAACCCGGAGGATTTCACCACGATTCAAAAATATAGCCTCGTCTGCGCGATGGTGAATTTTCCGACGGGCAAGACGCCGCAGGGAGTCACCGTCGGCGGCATCACCAAAGCCTTCAACCGCCTTGAGCACCACGACACGCTCGTCGAACTTTACACCAAGCAAATCGCCGCGACCGCGAGCGCAGGCTTCACCAATCTCATCTGTTTCTCCGGCAACTGCGAGGGCATGAGCGATCAGCAGGGCCTCGAAAACTGCGCCATCGGACTCAAGCGCATCATGGACCTCGCCGAGAAAAGCAAAGTCACGATCTGCATGGAACTCCTCAACTCGAAGGTGAACCACAAGGACTACATGTGCGATCACACCGCGTGGGGCGTCGAGCTGTGCAAGCGCGTCGGCTCCGAACGCTTCAAACTCCTCTACGACATCTACCACATGCAGATCATGGAGGGCGACGTCATCCGCACGATTCAGGAGAGCAACAAATACATCGCGCACTACCACACCGGCGGAAATCCTGGCCGCCACGAGATCGACGAGACACAGGAACTAAACTACCCCGCTATCTCGCGCGCGATCAAGGCCACCGGTTTCCGCGGTTTCGTGGCGCAGGAATTCGTGCCCGCTCGAGATCCGCTCACCTCACTCCGGGCCGCGGTCAAACTCTGCACCGTGTGAAGCTCGATCCGCGGCTGCGGACATTCTTCCGCTTCGGGCTCATGGGCTCCGGCGCACTCGCCGTGATGTCCGGCGTCGTCAACATCATCGCCGCCTATCAACTCATCGATCAAAGCGAGGGCGACTCGCTCGGCGTGTCGCGCAACGAATTCGTCGTGACCTACGCCGGCTTCGTGCTCGTCGGCCTCGCGCTGATTTTCTTCGGCTGGCGGCTCAAGGCGTCCACCAAGCCGTAGACCCGCTCAGCTCGACGCGAGCAGCTTGCGCAGCGTCTCGTCCACGAGCTTCGGGTTCGCCTTGCCCTTCGCGGCTTTCATGATCGGGCCCTTGAAGGCGTTGATCGCGCTGTCCTTGCCGGACTTGAACTCGGCCAGCGCCTTCGGATTTGCAGCGATCGCATCGCGGCACCATTGCTCGAGTCCGTTACTGTCGGTCGGCGCGGCATTCAAGCCCTTGCGCTCGGCGACCGCGTCAGGTTGATCGCCGGTGGCGAACATCTCAACGAAGATTTCCTTGGCTGCATTGGTCAGCACGGTGCCGGAGTCCACCAGCTTCACTAGCGCAGCAATGTGCGCGGGCGCCACCCTTGAGTCCGCGAGTCCAAGCTTTGCCGCGCCCAGTTCGCGCAGAAGATCGTTCACGATCCAGTTTCCGGTCGCCTGCGGCTTGCCGCTCAATTTCGCCGCCGCTTCGAAATAATCGGCCAGCGCGTGATCCCACACGAGTGCAGAGGTCAGCGTATACGGCAGTTGGTAGTCCGCGAGGAAGCGCCGCTGCTTGTCGAACGGCAACTCGGGGCACTCGGCGCGCAGCTTGTCCTTCCACGCCTCATCCACCTTCACCGGCATTAAATCCGGATCCGGAAAATAGCGGTAGTCGTGCGCCATTTCCTTCGACCGCAGCGACTGCGATGTGCCGGTCATGCCGTCGTAGTCGCGCGTCTCCTGCACGATGATGCCACCGCGCTCGAGGACGCCGATCTGCCGCTTGATCTCATGGGCGATGCCATCGCGCACATACGAGATCGAATTGAGGTTCTTCAGCTCCACCTTCACGCCGAGCTTCGTCTCGCCGACTGGGCGGATAGAAATGTTGGCATCGCAGCGGAGCTGCCCCTTCTCCATGTCGCAGTCGGAAATGCCGCCATAGATCATCGTCGCCCGCAGCGAGGTGAGGTAGGCATAGGCCTCCTCGGCCGTGTGCATCGCCGGATCGGAAACGATCTCCATCAACGGCGTGCCGGCGCGGTTGTAGTCGACCAGTGAGTCGTTCGCGCCGTGGTTCAGCTTCCCCACGTCCTCCTCCAAGTGGATGCGCGTGAGCGGAATCTTCTTGTGCTCACCCATCACGTTGCGCGCGGAGCCGGGCAACTCGATCTCGACGGTGCCGCCGAGGCAGATCGGCTGGTCGTATTGCGAGATTTGGTAGTTTTTCGGCGAGTCCGGATAAAAATACTGCTTTCGGTCCCACTTGCAGACGGGCGCAATCTCACACCCCAGCAGGAGACCGGCCTTAATGATCGCGTCGAGCGCCGCCTTGTTCATCACCGGCAGCGCGCCCGGCAACGCGAGAACCACAGGATCAGTGAGGGTGTTCGGCTCATAGCCGTAGCCGGTGCTGACGCGCGTAAATATCTTCGAGCGGGTTTTCACCTGCACGTGGACTTCGAGTCCGATGACGGCTTCGTAGTTCATCAGAGAGCGGGAAACTTGTTTTTCCAGTCGTGCGCCTGTTCGTAAGCATGCGCGATCGCCAGCAACTCCGACTCGCGGAACGGCTGCCCAATGAGCTGCGCGCCGATCGGCAGGCCGGACTTTGTAAAGCCGCATGGCACGCTGATCCCGGGCAGGCCCGCGAGGTTTACACCGATCGTGTAGATGTCGCAGAGGTAGAGGGCGAGCGGATCGGCCTTCTCACCGATCTTGAAGGCCGGCATCGGCGAAGTGGGCGTGATGAGGGCGTCGACGTCGCGGAAGGTGGCAAGGAAATCGTTGCGAATCAGCGTGCGGACTTTTTGCGCGCGCAGGTAATAGGCGTCGTAGTAACCCGAGCTGAGCACGTAAGTGCCAAGGATGATGCGGCGCTTCACCTCCGCACCAAAACCTTCGGCGCGCGACTTGAAGTAGAGGTCGACGATGTCGGACGCGTTCTGCGAGCGATGCCCGTAGCGGATGCCATCGTAACGCGCGAGATTCGAAGACGCCTCCGCGGTCGCGATCACGTAATAGGTGTCGAGGCAGTATTGGGTGTGCGGCAGCGAGACCTCTTTAATTTCGCAACCCTGTCCCTTGTAAAACGCGATCGTTCGCTCAACCGCCGCGGCAATTTCTGGATCGAGGCCTTCGCCGAAATACTCCTTCGGAATGCCGAGCTTCCACGGGCCCTGGCGCTGCTTGAGGTCTACCCGATAGTCCGGAATCTCCGTCTGGAACGACGTCGAATCGCGCTCGTCATAACCCGCAATCGCGCCAAGCACAATCGCCGCGTCTTCGACCGTGCGAGCAAAGGGGCCAATCTGATCGAGCGACGAAGCGAACGCGATGAGTCCGAAACGTGACACCAGTCCGTAGGTCGGCTTCAAACCCACCACCCCGCACAAAGCAGCGGGCTGGCGGATCGATCCGCCGGTGTCGGAGCCGAGAGTGGCGATCGCTTCGCCGGCGGCCAGCGCTGCGGCGCTTCCTCCCGACGACCCGCCGGGAACGCGCGTGAGATCCCACGGATTCGACGTAGGGCCGTTGGCGGAATTTTCCGTCGAGGAGCCCATCGCAAACTCGTCCATGTTGAGCCGGCCCCACACGACCGCCCCGGCATTTTTCAACTTCGTCGTGACCGTCGCATCGTAAGGCGAAACGAAATTCGCGAGCATCTTGCTCGAGGCCGTGAGCGGCTGGCCCGTGACCGCGATCACGTCCTTGAAGCCGATCGGGATGCCATCGAGCGCCCCTCTCGCCTGCCCGGCGGCGCGGCGCGCGTCGGACGACGAAGCCTGCGCGAGCGCGTCGGTCTCATCGAACGAATTGAAGGCATGCACGCGGCCCTCGACGGCCTTCGTGCGCGCAATGACGGCTTTTGTCAGATCGACCGAAGACAGCCTCTTCGCGTCGAGTGCCGCGGCGAGTTGCGCGATCGTTTGATAGAAAGGCTCGGACGTCATGGGCGCGTTTACTCGACGACTTTGGGCACGACGACCATGTGGTCGCGCTGCGCCGGCGCGTTCTTCAACGCGGCTTCCACCGACAAGCCAGGTTTCGAAACATCGTCCGCCCAGACATTGAAGACGGGTGCGGCGTGCGCCGTCGGTTCCACGCCGGAAACGTCGACCTTTTTCAGCTGCTCGATGTGGTGTAGCACGTCGCCGATTTGCTGCGCGAATTTAGCCTTCTCCTCGGGCGTGAGCGCGAGGCGGGCGAGCGTGGCGACGTGATCGATGTTGAGATCGGCGGGCGCGGACATGGCGGATTATTTCCGAATTTGCCAAGCGGTCGTCTTGAGCAACTCATCCTGCGTCTTGGTAAACGCGGTATTGACCTCGTCGTCGGTGAGCGTCCGTTCGGCGGAGCGAAACACGAGGGAGAAGGCCAGGCTCTTTTTGCCTTCAGGCAAACCGGCGCCGCGATAAACATCGAACACCGTCACCCGTTCGACGGCGAACGCATTGCCGGCGGCAGCCCGCGCAATTCTTGCGAGTTGCTTCTGCACGTCGGCGGCCGGCGTAACCTCATCCACCACGAGCGCCAGGTCGCGGAGCGCGGCCGGCAACAAGCTGAAATCCGCATAACGACGGCGCGTCGAATCGGAGGAAAGTTTCTCCGGCAGAATGGCAAACTCGCCGGCGTAGACCTCGCCCTCCAACCCGAGCGACTTGACGAAGGCGAGATTGAGCAGACCGAAACGCACACTCCAGTTCTGTCCGAAATCGGTGATCGCGGCAGAGTGGCCGGCTTGCCAATCGTTGGCCGGTCCCCCGCTGACGGGCTGGCGAGACAAATCGATTCCGGCCGCCGATGCTACGGCGAAGAGATGGTGTTTTACTCCGTAGAAATCAGACGCCTCACGCTTCAGCCATGCCCGCTCACCGACCGGCTCGGCCATGACAAAGGCGACGCTCGCGCACTCATATGTGCGACCATCCCGCTCCACGAAGGTGCGACCCGTCTCGAATAGTCGCGACACGGTGACGCCGCGCGATTGGTTGAGCTTGAGCGATTCGAGCAAGCCGCCGACCAACGTCGGGCGCAGGTGCGATTGATCGTCGACGAACGGATTCGCGAGCGCGAACGATTCGGCCGGTGCAGGGGCGATCCAAGAGGCCACTTCCTTCGCCGGGCGCAGCGTGTAGTTCACGCACTCGTGGAAATCATGGCCTACGAGATAGTCGGTCACGCGGCGGTTGAAGCGCGCGATCGGATCGTCATCGCCGACCAGGCCGGGTGATTTGACGACGGTAGCAGGAATTTTCTCCGTCCCATAAAGTCGAAGCACTTCCTCCACGAGATCGATCGGGCGATCGAGATCGTCGCGCCAACTCGGGATGCTCACGGTCCACGCCGGGCCGCGTTTATCCGTCGGCTCCTCGCGGGTGACGGTGAGTTCGAGCGACTCGAACGCCGCACGCATGTCGGCCGCAGGAATATCGAACCCCAGCTTCTCGGTGATGAAGTCGTGCGTGACCACGATTTCACGCTGCCACGGCACCTCGCCGCCAACTTTGTAAACGGGCCCGGCGATGCTGCCACCGGCGGTTTCAATAATGAGATCGATCGCGCGGTAAGCCGCTTCGAGTGTGCCGTGAGGATCGACGCCACGCTCGTAACGATAAGATGAGTCGGACGACAGCGCGAGTTGGCGCGAAGTGCGTCGGGTCGATTGCTTGTTGAAAACCGCGCATTCGATCACGAGATCGGTCGTGTCGGCGCTCACGCCGGAGTCCTCTCCGCCCATGATGCCCGCGATGACCACGGGCTTCGTCGCGTCAGCAATGACGAGCATCGACGGCGTGAGCACACGCTCCTTGCCATCGAGCGTGGTGAGTTTTTCGCCGGCGACGGCGCGGCGAACGACGATTTGGCTGCCACCCAGTTTCTTCGCGTCAAACGCGTGGAGCGGCTGGCCGGTCTCGAGCATCACGTAGTTACCGACGTCGACGACGTTATTGATCGGGCGGAGGCCCACGGCGGTGAGGCGTTGCTGCAACCATGCCGGACTCGGGCCGATCTTGATGCCGGTGATGATGTGCGCGGTGTAGAGCGGGCAATCCTCGGACGCGTCAACCCGGACGGCGTTGAGCAAATCGGCGCGCGTGGCGGCATCGATCACGTCGCCATGGAATTTTTCCTGCGGGTATATGAGCGGGAGTTTGAACCACGCGGCGAGTTCGCGCGCGATGCCGAGGTGCGACTGGCAGTCGGGACGGTTCGGCGTGATCTCAATATCGAGCACGGTATCGCCGGGCGGCAGCACTTCGTTGATCGGCGTGCCCAAAGGGGGCTGACCATCGAGGATGAGCAGGCCGTCGCCTTCGGGCAGACCGATCTCGTCGGGACCGCATAGCATGCCCTGCGATTCGTGGCCGTATTTTTTCGACTGAGTGATCTTGAAATCGCCGGGCAGCACGGCGCCGGGCAATGCCACTGGCACACGGCGACCGGGGTCGCAGTTGTGCGCGCCGCACACAATGGTCTTCACGCCGCCGGCGGGACCGACGTCGACCGTGCAGAGCGAGATCTCTTTCTTGAGATTTGGAATCTTCGTGCGCGTGAGAATTTCGCCGACGACGACGTTATCCAATTTCGGCGCCCCGGTGTTGATTACCCCTTCGACTTCGAAGCCCAGGAAGGTGATCGCACGGTTGATTTCTTCGACGGAGGCGTCGAGTTGGACGTAATCCTTGATCCAGGTGAGGGAAATTTTCATCGGCGTCGCTCAGGCGAACTGCTTCAGGAAGCGAAGATCGTTTTGGTAGAAGTAACGGATGTCATCGATGCCGTAGAGGAGCATCGCAAGGCGTTCGAGGCCCATGCCAAAGGCGTAGCCGCTCCAGATTTCGGGATCGTAGCCGACGTCGGCGAACACCGTCGGATCAACCATGCCGCAGCCGCCGATTTCGATCCACGGCTTCTTCACTTTCGGGAGGTGCGTGGCGGTGAGATCAACTTCGAAGCTGGGCTCGGTGTAGCCGAAGTAATGCGGACGGAAGCGTGTCTTCGTTTCTTTGCCGAGAAGTGAGGCGAAGATGTAGTCGAGCAGCGCCTTCAAGTCGCGGACGGTGACGTTCTTGTCGACGTAGAGGCACTCGAGTTGATGGAAGTTCGCGCTGTGCGTGGCGTCGGTCGTGTCGCGGCGATAAACGCGGCCCGGTGACACGATGCGGATCGGCGGTTCGCCCTTGAGCATCGTACGGATCTGCACCGACGATGTGTGGGTGCGGAGGAGATATTTTTCGTCGGGCGTCTTTTTGGAGACGTTGCCGAAATTCGAGGATGCGGGGAAATAGAACGTATCTTTCTCATCGCGGGCCGGGTGATCGGCGGGCGTGTTAAGGGCGTCGAAGCAGTAATATTCCGTCTCGACCTCTGGACCATCAGCGACGGTGAAGCCCACCTTGCGCAAAATGCGGCACATCTCCTCCCGCACGAGTGTCAGCGGATGGTAGGTGCCGGGACCGATGTCGGGCGAAGGCAGGGTCGGATCGATCGCGGGTCCGAGTTGCGCGGCGAGTTCTCCGTCGGCGATGCGCGCGAGCGCGACGTCGAGGAGCGCGGTGAGTTGCGTCTTGGCCTCGTTGATGAGTTTGCCGACGACGGGCTTCTGCTCCTTCGGGATCGAGCCCATCTGCTTCATGAGCGCAGTGAGTTCGCCGTTGGGGCCGACATAGCGGGCCTTGGCAGCCTCGAACTCGGGGCGCGCCTTCAGCGTCGGCAGTTCGCTAGTGGCCTTGGTGATGAGGGCGGAGAGTTGGTCTTGCATGAGCGCAGTAAAAGAAAAGAGGACGGCACCTCGCTTGGCGAGGCCCGTCCTCCGAAATAAGACAGAGAGCGAGCCTGCCCGGCTCGCGTTGGTTTTGCTCAGGCCTTCGTTGCGGCGGCGGCCTTCGTCTTCAACGCGTCCTGGGCTTGTGCCACGAGACCCGTAAAGGCGACTTCGTCACGAATCGCGAGATCGCTCAGGACCTTGCGGTCGAGCGTGATGTTCGCGGCGTGGAGACCCTCGATGAAGCGGCTGTAGGTGATGCCGTTGTTGCGGCAAGCGGCGTTGAGACGCACGATCCAAAGACCGCGGCGATCCGCCTTCTTCTTTTTGCGAGCCGCGTAGGCGTATTGCCAAGCGTGCTGGACAGCTTCTTTCGCGTAGCGGAAGAGCTTGGATTTATTGCCGAAATAGCCCTTGGCGTATTTCAGTACTTTCTTGCGGCGCTTGCGCGACGCGGGGGAGTTAGTTGCACGAGCCATGTTTTAGTGGATCCTTTTTTAGGTTAATCGTCGGTAGGTCGGCTTAGTTCACCTGCCGGACGAAGTTATGGTTTTGCGAGCCGTTGTTGGTTCAGAGACCGAACGGCAGGCAGCGCAGGAGCGCCGGCGCATGGCCTACGTCGACGAGCTTGTCACGGGAGGCACGACGTTTGGACTTCGTGCTCTTCGCGGACAGCAAGTGACGGAAGCCGGGCGTGCGGCGGATCAGCTTTCCGCGAGCGGAAATCTTGAAGCGCTTAGCGACGGACTTTTTGGTCTTTTGCATGGAGAGAGCGGTCGAAAACAGAGATCGCCCGGCGGGTTGGCAAGGGCAAAGTGGCTCGTCCTTCCCCTCCCCTCGATTTGTGCCCGGTCAGTATCCGATCTCGGCCGCAATCCCCACGGCGATCAAGGCCAGGATCGTCAGGACGACAAAGAGGGGGAGCGAATAGCGGAACCACTTCCCATAGGGAATCTCCGCCGTCGCCAAGTAAGCGAGCAACATGCCCGACGTCGGGGCGAACATGTTGATGAGGCCGTTGCCGAGCAGATAGGCCAGCACGGTGGTCTGACCATGCACGCCAGCAACCTGGGCCACGGGCACGAGAATCGGCATGCTGACGGCGGCTTTCGCCGACCCGGACGGGATGAGGAACCCGAGAAACATCTCAATAAAAACCAGCGCCATCGCTACCATCATGCGCGGCAAATGCGCCGCCCATCCCGCCAGCATGTTCACTATCGTGTCGAGGATCTGTCCGTCCTGCAGGATGATTTCGACCGCTTTCGCCATGCCGACAAGGAGGCCCGCGAGCACCATCGACTTCATCCCGTCCACCATGCTGTGCACCAGGCGACGCGGCGAAAAACCCGCCACCGCCGCGATCACGCCGCCGAGCAAAAGGTAAAACGCGGCAAACTCCGTGTCCTTCCAGTCGCGCTCCGCCGCCCCGTAGATCAACGTGGCGACCGCCCCGAGCAGGATCGCGACAACTGCCAGATGCCGGCCAGAAAGTGGCGCCGTCGCCGGCGGTGCGGCTGAAGCGACGGGCGCTTCCACCCGTTTGAGCACATAGAAAATTCCAACTGCCATGAACACCGCCCACAGCACCAACCGAAACGCGAACCCGCTGAAAACCGGCTGCCCCGCGATCGGTTGCGCGACCATCAGGATCACCGGATTTGCGACCGACGCGATGTAGCCGATTTTGGCCGAGACCGTGACGATCGCGAATCCGAACATCGGCGGCAAACCGAGCCGTTTCGCCAGCGCGAGAAAGATTGGGATAATTAGCAGGTATTCCGAGATGAGCCCGAGAAAACTGCTGCCTGCCGAAATCACGATCATCAGCAGCGCGGTCAGCACGGGAAGTTTGCCACCGGTAAACACAACGAGCCGCTCGATCGCCAGCTCGAGCGTGCCCGTCGCGCGCAACACGCCGAACATCCCGCCGAGCGCCATGATCATGAAGATGAGGCTCGCCGCTTTGGCCATGCCAGCGGGAATCGACGTCACGATCACCGCCGGGCTCGCGGGCCGGAGCGGGCCGGCGGCCGCCGAAGGCACGAGCGCGGAGGCGGAAACTTCCTTCGGCACGACCGTGTAGGTGCCAGGTTTCACGAGCCCCTTTGCATCCCGGGTAAACTTTCCGGACGGCACGAGCCACGTGAGAGCGACGGCGATCGCGAGCGCTGCGATCATCATCAGCACCGGGTCGAGGGACCAACTGGGTTTCTTGACGGAATCGGTGCTCATACAGAAAGGTTTCAGGCGCGCGCAGCCACCAGCGCTTCGCGGGCGAACTCCCCGGCCGCAGCGGCAAACTGATCGAGATGGCGGGCGAGCGCGGCGAAGCCGTCGTGTTTCTCAAACGTCGCCTCGTTCATGTAGAGCGCACGATTGATCTCGATCTGGATGCTCGCGCGGTGCTCAGCGGGCGAACCATTCGCAATCACGATATCGCCGCCCCGATAAGGATCGTTGATCTTCACGGAGTAGCCGAGGTCCGAAAAAAAACGGGCGACCCACGCGGTTGTCGCTGACGGCGCCGTCGTGCCATCGCGATCGCTGATCACAAAATCAGGACGCGGCTGATCGCGATCGCGGTTCATGGCGTTGCCGCGCGACTTCATCGAGTGGCAGTTGAAATGCCACACCGCGCCGTGCCGACGCCACGCCGCGTCGAGCTGCTCGCGGAGCGCGCGGCGGTAAGGGTTGTAATAGTGATCGAGCCGGCGACGCACTTCGACCACCGAGAGCTTTCGACCATACATCGGCACTCCCGGCAGCGCAAAGCGGCGGATGAGGCCCATCCCGCGCCGAGTGTAGTCCGTCGACCGCACTTCCCCCGGCCACGGTGCGTCAAGCAATTCCTGGTCGATGTCGTCGGCGGCGCGGTTCGCGTCGATGTAACCTCGCGGAAACTGGGCCGCGACGAGGGTCGCACCAAAACCGGGCGAACCCGCAAACAGTTCGTCAACGAACGCGTCCCACATGGTGAGCACATCGGCGCGAGCCGCCGACGGCACGAAGTCTGCCGGCCAGATGGTGCCACTGTGCGGCGAATCAAACACGATCGGGGCATCGCCCGGCGTGACGACGACAGGCCGGCTGGAGGTTTCAGGGGGCATCCGACGAGAATCGTGGGGAAGCGTGAACCGTTTGGCTAGAATTCGTTCGTGGCCGCGAAAGCAAATGTGCGGCCCGTCCAGACGTTCCCGCCGCCAACAGGTTCGAACCCGAGGATGATCGGGGAGGAGTTCGCAGGCTCCGTGTCGGTGTTGTGCGGCACAATCACTCGCGACAAGCCTCGATCCCATGCAAGTTCTGCACCTCAGTAGCCGATAGCCAAGTTGGTCCGCCGCGGATCGGCGTAACCGGTCCACGAGCCGTCCGCGTTGAGTTCGATTGCGTTGATGCCGCCGAAATGGCGACCGCGACCCGGCTCCTCCGGGAGCGTGACTTTCCAGCCCCGCGCGCGAAGTCCTTCGCCCAACTCCGCGGGCAACGACGTTTCGGCCTCGAACGACACCACCTTAGTCTGCGCCGTGGAGGCCACGAAATGCACCCGCGTATCACCAATCGCCTCCGCGAGCGGTCGGCCGAACGCGAGTCGATCAAGCAACACCTGTAACATCGCGGTGGTAATCCGCGCGCCGCCGGGCACGCCGATCGCGAAAGCGAGCCGGTCGCCGCGAAACACGATCGTTGGCGATAGTGTGCTGCGCGGACGCCGGCCAGGCGCGACAAAATTGGGGTTCCGCTGATCGCTGAACGTGAAGTCGCTCATCGTGTCATTGAGCACGACGCCAGTGCCCGGTGCGACCACGCCCGCGCCGAAGTGAAGGCTCTGCGACTGCGTCGCACAGACGATGTTGCCCTGCGCATCGGCGACCAGCCAGTGCGTGGTCGATCCCAATATCTCCGACGGCGCGTCAGCATCGAGCTGCACCGTTTTCTTCGCGGTGACTGGCGCGGAAGCTTGCTCGCGCAAGGAGCGGATCGAGTCGGGCGAAAGGAATTTTTCCATCGCCTCGCGCGAGGCGCCGGCATCCCCGATCAAACGGTGACCCTGCACATCGGCCACGCTCCAGAACCGCCCCAGCAGATCAAGGTTCATCACCGAGCGCAACGGGCCGCCGCTGAGGTTTTCGTTCTCCAGTGCTTTCAACACGGGGAGAAAAATCGCCGGTCCCAGTGCGGGTGGCGGCGCGCAGACGAGACGGTAGCCCCGGAAATCCATCGCGACCGGCTCGGTGATGCGCGCCTCGTAGCGGGCAAGGTCGTCGAGCGTCAGCACTCCCCCGCCCCGCTGCGACGCAGCGACAATCTTCTCGGCTACTTCGCCGCGATAAAATCCGTCGCGACCGCGTCGCGCGAGCAGTTCCATCGTGTGCGCGAGGTCTTCGTTTTTCAGGCGTGCGCCAACGGCAGGCAATTCGCCGCCGGGCAGGTAGAGCCGCGCGAGTTCGGTGTCGCCGCGCCGGAGTTTCGCGAGTTGCTCATCGAACATATCGCGGCTCTTCGGCAAAATCTCGAAACCTTCGCGGGCGAGCCCGATCGCAGGAGCGACATCGTCGGCCCATTTTTGCACGCCCCAGTTTTGATGCGCCGCCCAGAGCCCCGCCGCAAGGCCTGGCACGCAGACGGAACTGTAGCCGTAACTGTGCGCCTCGGCGGAAAGCTTGCGGTAACCCTCGGGATCGAGCGCCGAGCCGCAGGCGTCCATTCCATCGACGACGAAAACTTTTTTGGTTTTCGCTTCGTAGTAGAGCAGCATGAGCTTGCCGCCGAGGCCAGAGCCGTAGGGTTCGGCGACACCAACCGCGAGGGAGATGGCGACGGCCGCATCGATCGCGTTGCCGCCACGTTTGAGCACCTCCACGCCAATCGCGGCGGCCTGTGGGTGCGCCGCGACGACCATCCCGCTTGGCGCGGTGACCGGCATGACGTCGACCGGCATCGCGCGAGCAATCGCCGCAAGCACCGCGACGGTGACGGCGAGCAGGGTTCTTCCCAGGAGGAGTGAGAGCACAAAGAACGGTTTCATCGGCATAAAAGACGGCCACCGGGCGGGTGTGTCACTCGCGATTCATCGGGCCGCTACGTTCAGAGCGGGATATAGCAGACCGTGCCCGTCAGGAGCATCATCACAAAAATCAGGCACGTCACCATGGGACCGAGATAAACCCTGCCGGTCATTCTGAAAAAGGCGCGGTTGAAATAGGGCAGGAGAAACATCATCGGCACGATCCCGAAGAGCAGGTTCACATAAATCCACTCGTTCGACCAAAACACGGTGCCCGCGCGCGCGAAATAAATGTATTGGATCGCGAGGATCAGCATCAGGCCGACAGAATTGCCGAGGCCCATGATCAGCAGGCTGACCCACTCCTTCTGGCCTTCGAACCTCGCGCCAGCGTTTACGCGAATCGAATTCGCGAGATAAAAAATGAAAAACAGCGGGAGATACTCCAGCGCCACCAGCAGTATCTTCAGCGGAAATTCCGCCGCTGCCGCGATGAAGAAAAACCGAAAGTCCGTGTGAAAAACTGCGAACGACGCGAATAGCAGCAGGTAAAATGCCGCGAAAACGATCAGTGCGAGGCTGAGCGTGGCAGCGAGTTCACGCACGCTGGTGCGGAGGCCCAGCATTTCCGGCCGCACGCCGTTTTTCCGGCCGAAGAGTCGATACGTTAGGAAAAACACGAGCAGGCCCACGGCGCCGTTGGCCACGGCCCAGAGCAGGACGGCGTTGTTCATGCGCTGGGGAAACATCCAAGTCTGCTGCGATCCACTGGCCGCGGGAAACAAGGTCAGCGTGGCGCGCGCCAGCGGCACAAAGAGGGTGCAGGCCAGCGCGGCGAACAACACAAACGTCACCCAAAAAATAGTCTTCCCCGCCGGGCCCGGCTTCGGCAGCGCCGGCGGCACGGACTGCGCCAGCGACCGGAAAGCGGACGTCTGCAGCAGCAAGCGGGCAAACGGCACAATGAAAAGGAGCGCCCCCACCAGCGACAACAGCGTACATCCCTCTTTGAACATCCAGGTTTGATCGGACGCCGGAATCGCTGGCTGCAGGTTAAAGACCCTGGTGAAATACCCGACCATGTTCGCAATCGAGCGCGGATCGTAGGGCAAAAGCGGGTGAATGTTTCCGGGCGTGTTGTAGACCACGCGCAGCGTTCGCTTCGCGGCGTCGCCATAGGCCTTCCCGAGTTCGACGGCCGTGACTTGCTGTTCCTTGTCCAATACCGAATTCACGAGGCGCAGCGCCTCCGGGGCTGTGCGCATGTCGGCATTCTTGTTTTCGTTGCGATAGGCTCCTTCGTCATGCTGGGCGTAGTCCATGCCGACGTTCGAGTTGACCGTGGCGAGCACGGCATCGGTCATCGTCAAAACATAGCCGCCGACGAACACGGCGGCTAATTTGCTCGGTGCGGCGGCGGCACGCTCCGGCGTCGCCACGGTGCGCACGCCCCCTGCCTCTTTCGTTTGGGATCGACGCGGGGGCCGGCCCTGGCGCCCGCCGAAAACCGCCGCGGACTGAAGCACGGCGTTGCCACCGGCCGAATAGCCCACGGCGCCGATTCGCGTCTTGTCGATGTAGTTCAGATTCGGCGTGTCGAAAATGTATTCGACCATCGGCACGACGCCGTAGCCCTCCACGGAAGCGGAACGACGCTCCATCGTCGAACTCGACGCGCCCTGATTGTAAGGATCGATCGTGATGACGGCGATGCCGCGGCGCGCGAGTTCGATGGAGTAGCTGTCGAGCGTCTCCTTGCTGCGCTCGAAGCCGGGGCAGACCACCACGATCGGCACCGGGGTTTTCGCGGTGGCGGTCTTGGGACGAAACAAATCCGCCGTGATCCACTGTCCGTTTTCCGTTGGTAGTTTGAAACCCGTGACTTCAATTTTTCCGAAGTCGGTCTTGAGCAGAAATGCGCCGACCGAACCGAGCAGCACCAATATGAGGGCAAGAACGAGCACCCACACGGAGCGGTTGTTCACCGGGGCGACCGGCGGCGGGCCGGGGGGCGGAGGAGTGCTCATGATTTCGTGCGCTATCTTTCTCGAAAAAGAGAGCGCCTGCTCCCGCCTTGGGCGAAAACAGGCGCTTGCTTCAATGGACGTTTTTCATCCGCCCGGCACGGGAGGTGCCGAACCGTGGTTAGAATTTCTTCGTGGTTTGCAGAGTATAGGTGCGGCCGCGGGCCATCACGTTGTAGAGCGACGTCTCATAGCCCTGCGAAGTACCAGCAACCAACGGCGGCTGTGCATCGAAAACGTTGTTTACGCCAAGCCGGAGGCTCGTCCCGCGGAGCCAGCGGTTCTGGGATTCGACACGATACGAGAGAAACAGGTTGTAGGTCTTCGTATCGTGCACGACCTCGCGGTAGGAATACGCCCCGTTGTTGAACACCGGCTGAATGTAGCTTGGATCGCCGAGCGAATCGTAAGTGGTTTTGGTGGTCGTCGCGTTCACGTCGGTGTAGCGCCCGACGTAGTAGAGACCGAGGCCCGCTCCCCATTGCTTACGTTTCCACGTGAGTGTCGTTGTGCCACGCCAGACCGGAGAGGCGCCACCGACATTCGCGCTGTTGCCATTGCGATACTCGGTGCGGGAGGCACCCGGCGCCGCGTAGGCATAGAAGCTCACGATATTCGTCCAGTTTGTATCGAAAGTGAACTGCCCGACCGGGAGCTGCGGCAACTTGTAGTTCATGCCTAGGTCGAAGCCGTTCACGAATTGCTGCGACTTGTTGTAGTAGCTGACGTTGACATAAAGCATGGAGCCGACCACTGCGCGCTGGTTGCCCGGCGCCTGCTTGGCGTTGTAGGCAGCAAACGCGTCCTTGTCGGCCTGCGTCACCGGCGCCCGGACGACCGACGGATCGCCCTGATAGCCGGCGGTGCCGGAGCCGAGATCGATGGAGTTGATATTCTGTCCGGCCGCAAGCGCGGCCTGCGTGGCCGCCTGCAGTGCTGCCGAGTCAGCCGTGATGCCCGCGGTGCCACCCCCCGACGCGATGACGTTTTGCTGACGGATTTCCCAATAATCGACCGAGAACGAAAGTCCTTTCACGTGCGGCACGTCGATGACGATGCCGGCGGACTTGCCGGTGGATGTCTCGGCGCGGAGATTCGGATTGCCCGACGCGATGCTGCGGCGGTTGGCCGAGCCGTCGCTCGGCAGCAAGGTGACGTTGCTACGGTAGGTGTCGGCGGTCGTCAGGGTGCGCACCAAGGTGCCAGTGAAAAGCTCGGCGAGATTGGGCGCATGGAAGCCCTGATTGTAAGAGCCGCGCACCATGACCCACGAGACGGGTTTCCACGCAATTCCGACCTTGGGTTTGATCGTCTGGCCGAAATCGGTGTAACTCTCGTAGCGCTCGGAGGCGGAGAGTTCGAGCGACTGCACCAGCGGCAGCTTGAACTCATTGCCAACTAGCGGGACAACGGTCTCGCCGTAGAGAGCGGCGACGTGGCGATTGGCGTGAGTGTCGGAGTTAGGCGAGAAGCTGACGAAGTCGTCATTGGTCGGATCCATGCCTGAGCCGGCGGGATTCAGGCCGGCGTAGGGGGGGCGGAAGTCGTCGTAGCCTTCGTAGCGAAACTCTCCGCCGAATGCCGCACCGATCTTGTTGCCACCCCATATCGACAGCACATCGCCGCTCGTGCGGAAGTCGCCGCTGCCCAGCTTGGTCACGCCATTGCGCACAAAGGGAGACTGAAACGTGGAGATCACGCTTTGCGGATTCTTGTAGGGGCCGGTAACCACGAGGTTGCCGCCCTGCACCGAGAAGTTTTGTTCGAACGGATTAAATGCCTTCGTGGGATCGGACTGGTTGATCGCAGCGGCGAGTAGGCTTCGGCGGGTGGCGCCCGCTTCGTAGTCGATACCGCGCGCCGTGGAATACAGCAGCGCCGCTTCCCACGTCCATGAGTCAAAGAGTTTTCCGCGCAGGCCCACGACACCGCGGTAAACAGAATCGGTGATCGTGGCCTGACGCGGAGACAAATCCCCGAAGCGGTGGGTCGTGATCGAGACGGCGGACGGTGTGCCCGTTAGGCGCGGCGTGCCGTCACTGTTGGGCGCGCCGGTCGGCGACCAGAAGCGGTTGCCGAACGGATTGTAGGGGTTCGTCACCGGCACGATGGTAAAGCCGTCAGTGGTCTGCGAATAAACGTCCGGCTCGCGCTGGGTTTGCGAGTGCGCCTGATAAAGACTTAACTCGGTGAACGCCGTAATCTGCTTGGTAAGATCATATTCGCCCGTGGCAAAAACGTTCGCACGCGTCGACTGGGGCTGGATGAGGCGATAGGCACTGTTATTCCAGTAGTAGTCGTGGCCGGGGCCCGTCGCCGTGCGGGCGGGAGCGGCCGAGGCGATGGCCGTGCCGCCGCCCGCCACCGGAACAAGGAAAAACACTCCAGCCGTTGTAACCGTCGACGGCGCACCTGCCGGCCGTGCTCCGGCAAACGTGCTCACCGAACCATACTGATCGGTGGCGGTGGGGGTGCCCAATAAGAACTGACCCCAAATACTCGAACTTGAGAGCAGGTTATAGGTGGTGTCGGTCGGAACATTCCAAGGAGCATTGGCGCGGCCGGTATTGTCGGCGTTGGCCCCGAACGGGCGGGCGCTCGACGACATTGCCTGACGGTTGTAAAAATCAGCCACCATCATCAAGCGACCCTTGCCTTGGTTAAACGACAGGCCATGCGTGATTGTCGCGCGCAGTTCGTCGCCATCGTGGTATTTTGTCTCCGCGTATCGCAGCGAAAGCTCGGTGCCGCGAAAATTTTTCTTCATCTGGTAATTGACCACGCCTGCAACCGCATCAGTGCCGTAGACAGACGACGCGCCGTCTCGCAAGATCTCGATCTGAGATACTCCAGCATTGGGAAGCTGGTTTACGTTGACGGACAACGTGGGAGGGCCGGCTTCCGACTGCGTAATGGGATGCGGCACGAGGCGGCGCCCGTTCAAGAGGATGAGCGTGTTTGCAGAGGGAATGCCGCGAAGCGAAATGGTGGCGTTGTCGCCGCGTGCGGTTGCGCCTGCAACGGCCGTCTCGTTGCCCGGCAAGCCGGTAACCTGCGGGAGCGCAATCAGCAGATCGGCCGCTTGCGAAGCATCACGCACTTCGATCGCCGCTTGATCCAGGACAGTCACCGGCAGAACCTTTTCAACTTCGAGGCGCTTGATGTTCGAGCCCGTGACCGAAAATGCCTCCAGCCTGATCGTCTCGTCGGGAGCATTGGGGGTCGGGGCTTGCTGGGCGTTTGCAGCCGTGGAGGCGGCGAGCAAGGTGGCAAGGACCGTCAGGAGTTTTCGCGGTTTCATCGGTGCAGTTTCAGGTGGTTTGATTTGGGCGGTTTTTGGTTGTTCGGATGATTCTTTCGCATTGGCGGGCGAAGGCACGTTGAGCGTGATTGCGATTGCCTTGGTGCTTTCGTCCTGCCGCACCCGGAGCGTCGTGTGCTCCAGCATCAGAGTGAGGGCGTCCAACGTGGTGTATTCGCCCTGGACGGCGTTCGTCTTCACGCCGACCAAATCGCTGGGCGAGTAAAGCAGTTGGTCGGCAGACTGAGCAGTGAGTTGTTTGAGCGCGGCGGCGGCTTCACCCGCGGGGATATCGAATCGCTGCATGACGACATCGGCCGCACGATCAGTTGCCGGCAGCATGAACCCCATCCCGACCACAGCCCGGAGGGGAAGGTGGAAGGGAACGCGGGAGCCGCGCCGGAAATGACGCGGAAGAGCGAGGGGTTGAGTCATGCGGTCTACGGTGGTAACGTCGGCCAAAAAGCGGTTACAAAGGCAGACGGGCGAACGGGATAAAACTGCTAGAAGAATTTCGAAAAAAACGCGGACGCTCCCCACCACCGAAAGACAACGCGAGGTCTGAATAGGCGGCGGCGACATTGCAGGCACGACCGATCACTACCGGCCAAGCCGAAGCGAGATCTCGTGATCGGTGCGGGTGGCGGTGACGCCGAAATCGTCTTCGAGTAGGCGCACGAACGACTCGAAGCCATCAGCTCGAAACGTCCCGCTAAAACGGCGCTCCGCGAGGACAACGTCGGCAATCTGCAGTTGCTGCCGGTTGTAGCGGTTGAATTCGCGAACCACTTCGGCGAGGGGCACGGCGTCAAATTCGAGCCGGCGCTCCTGCCAAGCGAGGGCGCGGAGCGTCGCCGGAGGTGCAATCTTCTCCACTATTGCCCTGACGGGCCCGGGCGCAGCGATGTTCGCCGGAAGGGCGACGACCGCCCGTTCCCCAGCCACCAGCAGCGCAGGCTCGGCCGACGAGGCGCCCACCGGGAGCACCGATCCACCTTGGCGGGTATCATCGACGCGCACCCGCCCTTCCGTCACCAACACTTCCACGGCACCCTCCAGGCAGCGGACGTTGAACGCCGTGCCGACGGCGCGCACGGCCACTCGACCCGATGTCACGATAAAGGGTCGCGCCGGGTTCTTGGTGACGTTGAAAAAAACTTCGCCACGCACCACAAAGACGCGGCGTTCCGTCGCCGTAAAATCGATGTCGATCGCGGAATCGGTGTTGAGTTGCGCCACCGAGCCGTCGGGCAGGTCAAACTTTTGAAATGCGCCCACCGCAGTTTCGGCAGTGTGCGCCTGACGGCGAAACGTCGAAAGCGTCAGCAGAAGAATCAGGGCGGCAGCGGCCGCCGTGAGCGTTGACCAGACTAGCCAGCGGTGATGACGACGGCGGACGCGCGGCGCGAGCAGATCGGCATCCGGCTGTTGGGGGGCTCCGGTCGGCGCGACGACGGCGCCGAGCCGGTCGAAGTTTTTCCAGACCGCATCCAGCTCCGCAAAAATCGCGGCGTGCTGAGGATCCTGCTGCAGCCACTGCACAAACTCGGCGGTTTCCGCAGCATCCATCCCGCGATCGCGCAGGCTAAGCCAAGCGGCGGCCGCCGCCTCGATCGCCTCGGCGGCGGGATTTGAGTCTGGAGCGGGAGACGGGGAATTCACGATGGGCCGCGCTTGGTCACACCAAACGCCTTGAGGTAGTCGCGCAGGCGCAATACCCCGATCGCGATCTGGGCGTTGACGGTGTTTTCGGCGATGCCGAGTTGCCGGGCAATCTCCCGGTGGGAGAGGCCGTGGAGTTTGCGGAGGGTCAGCACGCGACGGCAGCGCTCGGGGAGAGATTGGATCGCCTCGGCGAGAAGTTGAAGTTCTTGATCATGGCAAAGGGCCTCGGCGACACCGGGCCTATCTTCAAAGACGGGCAGGAGTTCGATTTCTGCTATGCCGTCGATCGCGACAATTTTGCGCCGGCGAAAAATATCGAAGGCGGCGTTGCGCGCCGTCGTGAACAAATACGCCCGTGCTGAGCGCAACGGAGCCTGATCGCGGGCCCGAAGCAGCCGCGCGTAGGTCTCCTGCACCAGATCGTCGACATCGAGGCGGGCGGAGAATTTGGCCCGGAGGTAGGCACGCAGCTCCGGCTCGTGCGGCTGCACCTCCTCGGCAAACCATTTCGAAGTCTCGGGATCTGAGGGCGGCATGCGGTGCGGAGCAGATTTCAACGCTCAAAAAGCTGGCGCACCGCGAAAGGCGCCATGCGGGCGTCGTCGTGATCCACATCGGGCGCAAACGCCAGGCGCCAGCCCAGCGGCATCTTGAGTTGGCGCGCCGCTTCCTCGGCGTGCGCGAAGAAAAATTTACCCCGCGCCAGGCGAAACATCCCCTGCGCGTCCGACTCGGGCGTGTGCCGCAACGCGTGGAGCACGAGATCCGTGTCGGCGGTTCCGAGCAGCACGGTCATCGGCAAAGCGAGCGCGTGCCGCAAATCAGCCTCTGTGACGGGCGTGTTTTTAAGACCATAGGGAAACAGCGTCGAAAAATCAGGTAGCATATACCAACCCGCGTTGGCGCACACGGCGCGCTCGATCCGCGCGGCGGGCACGAAATAGACGTAGCGCTGCACGAACTGCGCCCCGGCGGAATGTCCGTAGAGGCGGTAGCGCTCCGCGCGATTTCCCGTGCGGGCCTTCACGGCCTCAAAAACCGGCTCAATCACGCTGAACGACCATTGATCGCGCGGGAGGGGGCGCCCCGCCTTGTCCACGGTGTTGCCGGAATTGTAGCTTTCCTCGCCCGGGAACTGCGCTTTGGAAAATTCCGGCACGACCACGAGGAATTTATTTTCCTGCGCCAACGGCATCCAATCCTCAAGGTAACGCTCTCCGTCACGCCCCACCCCGTGCATGACGATGACGATGGGCGTGTCGGGCGTCGAACCGGGCGGCGCATAGTGCCAGACTGTGACGTGCTTGCCGGCCTGCACGAAATCAAAGTGATCGTGAACCGCGGCGGGCGCAGCCACGGTCTGAGCGAGGATCGGCGCAAGTTGAACACCGCAAAGCACGGTCAACCAAGAGAGTGAAAGGCGCATCGGGGTAAGGTCAGGAAAGTCTCGGCGAACAAAACCACACCCGAGCGCCAATGCAACCCCACCCTTGAAGAGTGATTAGTCGCGACGCGAGAGCACCCGACCCGCACGCACATCGAGAAACCTTCCGTCTACGATCGCCGCGCGACCGTTCACAAACACCCAGCGCATCCCTTCCGCGATCGCGTGCGGCTTTTCATAGGTCGAGGTCTCGCGCAGTGCCGCCGCGTCGAAAATCGCGAGATCGGCGAACGCGCCCGACCGCACCTCGCCGCGCTCCTTCACGTGAAAGATCGCGGCGGGCTGGCTCGTCATCGACTGCACTGCGCGTTCGAGCGAAATGACGCCGCGTTCGATCGCGTAGAGTTTAAGTTTGCGCGGAAATGTGCCGTAGCCGCGCGGATGCGGCACGCCCTCGCCGAATTTCACGAGATCGCCATCAGAGCACGTCATCGTCCAAGGCTGTCTCATGAACGCGACGACATCGTCGTCCCGCATGTTGAACGAGATGATATCCGGGCTGCCCTTCTGCAGCAGCGCGATCGCGAGATCGACGGGCTCGAGTCCACGCTCCAGCGCGACCGCGTTCAAACGATTTCCCTCGATCGAGGGATCGGGCGTGAATCGGCGGAACATCAAGGCGCCAGGGCCCGCGCGCCGATCGAGATTCGCAAGCATCTCGGTGCGGATTCTGGCGCGTTGCTCGGGATTCGCGAGGCGGGCCCGCAACGCGCCCGTGCCACCCTCTTGCGCCCAAGGTGGCAACAACGCGGCCCCGAGGCCAGTTGACGATGCGTCGTAGGGATATTGATCCGCCCAGACTTCGACGCCGGCGGCGCGCGCGGCGTCGATGTGTTTGATCACTTCGGCGGAAAGGCCCCAGACGTGAGGACCGAGCGCCTTAATGTGTGTGACAACACCGGGCAGTTTCGCCTCACGCGCGACCGTGATGACTTCGTCGACGGCGGAGACCAACCCGATGCCGTAGTCGCCCTCGTCGCGGATGTGACTCGTGTAGAATCCGCCGAATTCCGCGGCGACTTTGGCGAGCGCAACGAGTTCGTCGGTCTTGGAAAAATTTCCCGGCGTGTAGAACGGGCCGCTGGAAAGAGCGAACGCGCCACCCTGCATCGCGGCGCGGACGAGCGCGCGCATCTTCTCCAGTTCGGCGTCGGTCGGCGCGCGATTCTCGTAGCCGAGCACCGCAATGCGCACGCCGTTGTGGCCAATCATCGGCACCGCGTTGACGCCTGGACCGGCTTGCGCGATCGCGGCCAGTTGCGGCCCGAGCTCGGGCGGGCCGCCACCGTCGGGATTGATCAAGACGGTCGTCACGCCCTGCGCAACGAGCGGTTCGGCGCCAGCGAGCTCGCGCTTCGCGAGCGCCGGCCCGGCATGCGAATGTGGATCGATGAAGCCGGGCGCAACGTAGAGTCCGCGCGCGTCGACCACGGTGCGCGCGGTCGCCGCGGCGTCAATGAAGCCGACCGCCGCGATGCGGTCGCCGTTGAGCGCAACGTCCGCGTAGCGCCATGGTGCACCAGTCCCATCGAGCACGCGTCCGCCGCGGATAATCACGTCGAATGTTTCTGCGTGGAGTGAAACGGAACAGACCAGGAGCCCAGACAAGAAGACGGCGAGTTTCATCGGGGAGATTGAAGAACGCAGTGATGAAGGATGCGTTGGCGGGATCGATCAAGAATCCTGTCGGCGCGACGGTCCAGTTAAGGCTACACGCCACTGACTTCCGACCGACATGCGCCATAGCACCATACAAGAGTCGGAAAAATATTCTATTGACGCGCCCTGCCACTGGAAGCCGCGGTTGGCCCTTTACCCGCGCTCAGTGTTCCGCCGGCAGCACATGTCCCCAGCAGCTTAAGGGCTATCGGTGGTTGAACGGGTTGTCCCAAGAGGGATTGTATGGGTCAGTGGTCGCATAGCGGGCCATTTGCGCTGCTTGCTCCCTGTAACGCTCTAGGTCCACCTTCACCGAATTATGCTCCTCGATATTCGCCACAGTCGCTGATTGCCGATTTAGTGGAACAGCCGCGCAACCGAATGAGCCGATCGCTGCGATGGCAAGGATACCAAGCTGTAGCGGCTTCACACGAATAAAGTGTCTCATTCTATCGCTTCGAGCAAGGGCGAACCCGCAGCGTGGGCGGGCCAAGATTTTACGGCACTCTTTTGAGCACTCAAAGGGGGCGCAACATGGCGTTGGTAGTCGCGGTGTGTCGCGAGTTCGCGCACGAGAATACGCGGGTAGGCTGAGGCCTGCGTAACAGGGAAGATGGTCGGGGCGGTGAGATTCGAACTCACGACCTCTACGTCCCGAACGTAGCGCTCTACCAGGCTAAGCTACGCCCCGACATCGTTGATCCGCAGCCTTACGGCTACGGGAAGGCGGAGAAAAGGTGACGTAGCGGGCCACCGCAAACAAATTCCGTCAAAAGAAAACGCCCCGGAAAAAATTCCGGGGCGTTAGAGGGAAAAACTACTCAGGACTTCGGCGGAGCAGGCGGCGGCGGCGGCATCCGGGTAATGTAACTATCCTGAGCCTTCCGTGCCACCAGTTCGACCGTGCGTTGAATCTCGATCTCGGCGGTGCGCTTGGCGACCTTGGCGAGTTCAACCTGTTTCGCTGCGTCGAATGTATCACGGGTAAGCTGGTCCTTTTGGCGATGGAGGCGCTCAAGTTCAGCTTCAGAGGCATCGATTTGCTTTTGCGAAGCGGCGCCATCCGCCAGTGCCTTGTCGGTTGCCTCGCGCACTTGGCGATCGTTCTCAGCAAGCACAGCGAGCTTCTTCGCTTCCTTGTCCGCGTCTTCCTTTGCCCGGGCGGCGGCGGCCTTTTCGGCATCGGCGCGGGCACGGGACTCATCAGCCTTCTTTTTCGCGTCGTCGTCCGCCTGCTTCTTTTTCACGTTTTCGAGACGCGCACTTTCGCGCGCTTCAGCCTCCTTGGAGTGACTGAGGAAGAAAACGAGGAAAATACCCAGCATGGCGCCGGGGAAAATAAGATACATCCATTTTTTCATGGGTGGTAAGTAAAGGGTTTATTTCTTGGAAGCGGCCGCGAGCGCCTTCTGGTATTCTTCCCATTTTTTGTCCGCCGCGGCGACTTGATCGAGGGTAGCGAGAAATGCAGCGGAATTGGCCTCGGCCTTCTTGACGTATTCTTTCTGGAAAGCCTGCTCGGCAAGGAGAGCCTTCTTATCCTCCTCCAGCTTGGCGATTTCAGCCTTCTCGTTCTTGATGTCCTTTTCCAACTGCCGTACCCGGCTGGCCAGTTTACCCGCATCGGTCTGCGCCTTCTGCATGTTTTGCTTCGCCTGGTCGCGAGCAGCGAGGTCAGCAGCATCCTTTGCATCCTTGGCTTTCTTGTCCGCCTTGCGTTTTTCCTGATTGGCGAAGGCAGACTTGGCGGCGATTTCTCGATTCTTCGCGTCGTCATCGAGCTTTTTTTGCGCCTGTTCGACTTCCTTGCGGTGCATTTCCGCCATGCGGGCATCGAAGCCGGAGGCGTATTGCCAGTAGACGCCGGTGAAGACCGCGAGTCCGGCCAAAGGCGCAATGAAGTAGACGTAATTTTTCTTCATGGGAGAGGGTGAAAGGGTCAGAGGGACTTGGATTTCTTTGCGAGTTCGGCGCGTTGCACTTCGCGTTCGCGGAGGGATGCTTCCACGGCAGCTTTAAGGCGGGGCAGCTGGGTATCCTTGGCGGCCGCTGGATCTTTTTCGGCGATAACGATGGCGGCTAGCGCTTCATCGAAATCTTCCAGTTCGTAGCAGGCATACGCGAGGGCCATCTGGGCAAAGTAGGGCTTCTCAATACCTCCGCGCTTGATCGCCTCGCGGAAGGCATCACGGGCATCTTTGGTCTTCTCCAACGCCTGATAAATTTGACCAATCTGAAGTTTGAACGAACCCGTATTCGGAAAGAGCTTCGAAGCTTCCTCCAGAGCAGCGATCGCCTTCTTTTCATCGTTCGCCTGCTGGTAATAGTAACCGAGCGTCGCCCAATTCTTCTGATCAGACTCGATCGCCCCGCTTTTGATTCCAGCGTAGAGCATGTCGGTTGCCTTGCCGAACTGACCGGCGTTAAGATAGAGGCCGACGAGGGTAAGGTTGTCCTTGGGAGACTTCATCAGGCCGAGTGCCTGCGCGCGCTCCTGAGTCATAATCGCGCGGATATAATTCTCACGCACCTTGGCGTCGTCCTTTTTCTCGCCGACACCAGCTTCGTTCGCCATGTTGAGATAAGTCGCCCAGAGACTCGGCCAATAGTCTTTCTTCTGGGGATATTGCTTCACGAGCAA
>CAITWF010000059.1 GCA_903896015.1 uncultured Opitutia bacterium
ATCACTGCATCGTTTCGCTTCGGGCGGTTCATGGTTTTCCTTTGTTGGTGGTTTTTGGCTTTAGCACCAAACCACTTACCATGTTCCGCCTTTTTGCTGAACTCTCCGGACACTACCCAGAAAATCAAGATCGTCCGGTTCATCGGGCGGTCGCATATCCAACCCGCGCGGAGTCCTGTCCGCGCTCGGCGGCGAGGGAGGGTCAACAGCGCGGTGAGGCTCGTGCGGGCCCCGTCGCGGCCTAACCGCGGCGGGCATCACCCTAGCTTAATGCAACAAAGCCGATACAACTGTCGCGGTCTCGAGCGCTTCCTTGAACCAAGTTGTGTTGAGCCCGAGGAACGCTCCATCGGTCGGCATGATGTCAACGGTGAGATCGCCCAGCACCCAGCGGCAGCGCGGCGCGTTTTCCCGCATGTCGTGCTCGAATCCCTGCCGCCTCAGCGCTACCTCCACGTCTGAATGCCGGCGGCAGGTCACGGTCTCCACGATCACATCGACATCATCCGTAGGGCGCGCGGGCGACATCGCGGGATGGTCGAGAGTTGATTTACAATCGAGCCGCCGACGAAGGCACAGTCCAGTCTGCGTATGCAATTGCTGGAACCGGGCGATTACCCCCTTCGCCGCGATTAATGACCAAGGGCCGGCACGAATCCGGGACGGGTGGCAATTCTACACCGGGTTGTTTCAGGTATTGGGGCAAGCACTTCACACCCGCGAACCCCGGACTTTGCGGCGCGGTTCCCCGAGTCGTTGTTTTGTCATGGGCTTGGCGAATTGCCGATCAGCGCAGCCAGCCGCGCATCGAAGTGAAACGGCGTCGGTCCAGAGATCACCCAACTCCAAGACCATGCAGAATGCCGTGCATTAAGCAGTAAGTTATGCTCTCCGGGAGTGACGGCGCTCGGAACCCGCAGCGCGGGGCTCGTCGCTTTATTGAACCAGGTATCGCCGATGGACTGTGCCGCAGGGAGCAGATCGTCGCCATCCCACCCCTTCGGAAAGGCCGGAACTATGTCGATCTCCGAGTCAGGCACGTCGACCTCGTAGATGACGTGGGGCGCCAGACAGTTGAAACGCTTGTAGTGTACCAGTCTTTCCAGTGTCGCAAGGGAACGACTTTCGGCCGCATAATCCAGATATCGGGCACGAGTGTGCCACCGACCGTCAGCCCAGAAGCCGCTTTGCCCCGAAAAGGCGTCTTTAGCGGTCGCGCCAAACTGCTGCAGCGCAATCCGGAACACCCTCATATCGGGACCCCATGCATCATGGCTTGCGCCAGATTCTCTACTTTGGCCGCGCCAACATCAGTCGCCAGCATTTCGAGCGGAGACTTCATCCCCAGGCTTCGGTCTGGGGCACTGAGCCACTGCGCCACGGCTTCATTGGTGGTGAATACTTGTCGGGCGAGGCGGTGAAGCCGGAGCACCCGCAGGAGGCGTTCTGATTCCTCCAGCGTAAACGGCTTGCGCGTTTTTTCACGTAAGGTGACGGTGCGCTGGGCCAGCCTCAAGGCTGCGATTATGCTCTGTTTCGGCAGGTTTAGCATCCCGGCGATTTGGGCCAGCGAAGCCGAGGGCAACCCCCGTTCCAACGCGGCGATTTGTTCGTTCGGCAGCCTGTCTGCAAGGGTTAATACGTTCATGGCAATATGGCTTGTTATTGATAGCATAATTGCCACTACCTCGCGGGATGTCAAGATATCTCCTACCCGCGCCTGACGTAATCGGCGAACACCTAAAACGGATCTTTAATCGCGGTCGGACTGGCGAGTGGCAACGGCTCCGTGAGTGAAGCTCATCTAGGTTCTAGCAAGTGCATATGCAGATGGTCCAATCCCGAACTGTCCAAGGGGTCCGCTACCGCTCGCATCGCTGAAAGATTAGGTTGCGACATGGGGCTTCAAACGCTGGCTGGTTTCCTTCTCTGCGATGCTAAATTCGCGGGCGCGTCCGATCCGCAGTGAGCAGAAACAAAGGTCAACGAACCCCACCCTCCGCTGCCCTCATCTGCGCTTGTCGCGGCCCAGAACGCGCCACGCGCGCAACGACAAAGTCACTTCCCTGGCACGGAGCGATGGCTGTCGCTGGAGGCCCACGTTTCCCGACAGCGGCCGTTCCGCCTGCACGAGCTGGTCCCGTCGGATCAATGCGAGCTCCTCATGGGTATCCCGCGGGTGTTCGGCCGGGCTGCGATACAGGTGCCACCAGGCGAAAAGCCAGAGTCCGCTAAAAAACGGCGTGATCAGAAAGGCGAGTTGCCAGTGGCCTCCATCAGCGGCCACGAAAAGCGGCACGAGCAGCGGGGCGAGCACCGCACCGATGTTGGTGCTGGCGTTCACGACCCCAGTGGCAAGGCCTCGCTGATGCTGGGGAAACCACTCGGCAATCACCTTTATGGTGCAGGGAAAGTTGCCGGACTCGCCCAGGCCGAGGCCAAACCGTGCCACCAAAAACCCGATGAAGCCGAACGCCGGACGGATGAGGGCGTGCGCCGCCCCGAACAGGCTCCAGACCGAGATCGTGAGGGTGTAGCCAACTCGCACCCCCACCCAATCAATAAAGCGCCCTACGCTCAACAGACCGATCGCATAGGAAAGCTGGAACGCGATCGTGATGTAGCTGTAGTGGCGCTGTTGCAAAAATCGTATCGCGTCCCGAAAGCCCGCCGTAGCAGGCAAGCAGAACGGTAGCTGGGGTGGGCCAACGGTTGAGGAGATGGACGCGCAGGAGCGCTTCGTGCTCACATGCTTAACCGCTGGACCACGCCGGCCTCGGTGTTGGTTGCATAATTAGAACGTCGCTCAGGGAGGAACACCTCAGCTAATGCAACAGGGCGACCACGTCTACATCGTCGATGCCCAGGGCGCGCGCCACATCAACGTTGCCGGCACGGTCGGTTTCCCCTATTTCGCTCACCTTGTGCTCGACTGCCTTCACCGCACCGAAAACGCGATGACCCAAGCCCACGCCTTCAAAGCCGCCGAGCTATGCCTGCGCGCCCAGGCCGGCGCGCGCCGCCTCGCGTGAGCGACCCCATCCCATGAGCTTTCTCCTCGCCATCGATCAGGGCACGACCAGTTCTCGCTCGATCATCTTCGACGAATCCGGCGCGCCGGTCGCATCCGCCCAGCGCGAATTCCGCCAGCACTTTCCCCAGCCGGGCTGGGTCGAGCACGACGCCGACGAAATCTGGGAGACCCAGGCCGCCACCATCACCGAGGCGCTCGCCCGCGCGAACCTGCGCCCTGATGCCATCGCTGCGATCGGCATCACCAATCAACGTGAGACGACCGTCGTCTGGGATCGCCGCACCGGCCGGCCAATCGCTCCGGCGATCGTGTGGCAGGACCGGCGCACGGCGGCATTTTGCGAGCAGCTGCGCGCGGCGGGCCACGATGAGATGATCGCGGAGAAGACCGGGCTCGTCATCGACGCTTACTTTTCGGCCAGCAAACTGCGATGGCTGCTCGACCACGTGCCCGGGGCGCGTGAGCGTGCACGGCGCGGCGAGCTCGCCTTCGGCACGATCGACTCGTGGCTGGTGTGGAAACTCACGGGTGGGAAACTGCACATTACCGACGCCTCGAATGCCTCGCGCACGATGCTCGTGAATCTCGCGACCGGCGACTGGGACGACGAGTTGCTCGCGCTCTTCGACGTACCACGCTCGCTGCTCCCCCAAATTCGCGACTCGAGCGAAGTCTACGCGCGCGCCAGCGAGGTCGTGCCGGGCGTGCCGCTCGCCGGCATCGCGGGCGATCAGCAGGCCGCGTTGTTCGGCCAGGGTTGCCTGCAGCCCGGCATGGCGAAGAACACCTACGGCACGGGCTGCTTCATGCTCATGCAAACCGGCGCGGAGCGCGTGCGCTCGAAACAGCGTTTGCTCGCGACCATCGCCTGGCGGCTTGGCGGCCAGATCGAATACGCGCTCGAGGGCAGCGTGTTTGTCGCTGGCGCCGCCGTGCAATACTTGCGCGACGGGCTCGGCCTCATCCGCCATGCCTCGGAAATCGAAAAACTCGCGACCTCCGTCCCGGACAACGGCGGCGTTTACTTTGTGCCGGCCTTCGTCGGGCTCGGCGCGCCGTATTGGGACCCGCACGCGCGCGGCGCGATTGTCGGGCTCACGCGCGGCACCGGCCCCGCGCACATCTGCCGCGCCGCCGTTGAAGCGATCGCGCACCAGGTCACCGACGTGCTCCGCGCGATGCAGGCCGACACGGGCCTCACGTTGAAGGAACTGCGCGTCGATGGCGGTGCGGCCGTGAACAACCTCCTTATGCAATTTCAGGCCGATCTGCTCGACTGCCCCGTCGTGCGGCCGCGCACGGTCGAGACCACCGCGCTCGGTGCGGCGTATCTGGCGGGACTGGCCGTCGGCCTCTATCGCTCGCCCGAGGAAATCGCCGCGCGCTGGGCTAAGGAGCGGCGCTTCATCCCCGCGATGGACCCAGCCGTGCGCAACGTGCACCGCGCCAATTGGAGCCGTGCCGTCGAACGTTCCCGCGCGTGGGCCGCGTCATGAACCGCGCCCGTTCCCTCTCCCTCCTCACCGACGCGGCGACCACGTGGGACGTGCTCGTAATCGGCGGCGGCGCGACCGGCCTCGGCGTCGCGGTCGATGCCGCGGCGCGCGGCTACAAGACGGCGCTCGTCGAGCAGCACGATTTCGCGAAGGGCACCTCGAGCCGCAGCACCAAACTCGCTCACGGCGGGGTGCGCTACCTGCGCAGCGGCGAGATCGGCCTTGTGCGTGGAGCGCTCCGCGAGCGCGGCCTGCTCGCGCGCAACGCACCCCATCTCGTGCAAAAGCGCGGCTTCGTCATTCCCGTTTACCGCCGGCTCGATCTGCCGCTCTACGGATTCGGGCTCAAGGCCTACGAGCGACTCTCGGGCCAGTTGAGCTTTGGAGCGTCGCGCCGTCTTTCGATCGCCGAGACCATCCGATTCTTGCCGACCGTAAAAACACCGGGCCTGCGCGGCGGCGTGCTCTACTACGACGGCCAGTTTGACGACGCCCGCCTGGCGCTCGCGCTGGCGCGCACGGCCGATGATCTCGGAGCCGCCGTCGTCAACTACGCGCGCGTCGATCGTCTCTCGAAGAAAGATGGACGCATCACCGGCGCGGAGATTGTTGATCAGGAGACAGGCCGCCGCCTCACGGCACGGGCCCGCGTCGTGGTGAACGCGACGGGCATCTTCACCGATGAGATTCGCCGGCTCGACGAGCCAAAAGTCACGCCGATGCTCGCCGTCAGTTCGGGCGTGCACCTGACGCTCGACCGAAGTTTTCTGCCCGGTGAGCACGCGCTGATGATCCCGCGCACGAGCGACGGCCGGGTGCTCTTCGCCGTGCCGTGGCTGGATCACGTGATCGTCGGCACGACGGATGAACCGCGCAAAGCGGCGGAACTGGAGCCGCGTCCGCTTGAGCGCGAAGTGGATTTTCTCCTTGAGACCGCGAACGCCTATCTCGCCAAACCCGTCGCGAGGGGCGATGTGCTGAGTGTGTTCACGGGCCTGCGTCCGCTCGTGCGCCAGGGCAACGCCGCCGCCACCAAATCGCTCTCGCGCGATCACGTGATCGCCGTTTCGCCGGGCGGCCTCGTAACGATTACCGGCGGCAAGTGGACGAGCTATCGCAAGATGGCGGAGGACGCCGTCACGCGGGCGGCCGAAGTCGGCGGACTCAATACCCTCGCCGCGAAAACGCAGACGATGCGCCTGCACGGCGCGCCCGCGGCCAAGGCTGGCGTGGCCGGCAAGCGCTTCGCGCACTATGGCACCGACGCCGCTGCGCTGGAGATTCTGATCGAGCGCGAGCCGGCGCTCGCCGCGGAGTTTCATCCGCGTCTGGCACTGTGTGGCGCCGAGGTGGTGTGGGCCGTGAGCCGCGAGATGGCGCGCACGCTCGACGACGTGCTCGCGCGCCGCAGCCGCGCGCTGCAACTCGACGCCCGCGCGGCGATCGAAGTCGCCCCATCTGTCGCGACGCTGCTCGCGCGCGAGCTCGGTCGCGATCCGGCATGGATCGCGGCGCAGGTGGCCGAGTTCAGACAAACTGCCGAAGGTTACCTGCCGAAGGCGAAGGGCACCACCAAGCCGCTATAACCGCGCAACCCCCTCCCCATGAAAACTCGAATTATCTTCGGCGCGGCGCTCGCGGTCAGCGCGAGCTGGCTGCCTTGGATCGTGGCCGCTGAGCCGCCGGCCAACACGTCATTCATCGACGATCAGGGGCAGACCCACATCACCCGCGTCGTCCCCGTGCCCGCCACCGTCAGCCCCGAGGCGCAGGCGAAGCTGGCCAAACCCTCGCCCTCGATCCTGTCGTCCGGCGCGAGCATCGCGGAGCAGCGCGAAAAGATCGATGCGCGGCAGCAGCGCGACGCCGCGGCGTGCTTGCAGCTTTTTCCGGCCGATGTCGCTGACGCCAAAATTGCCGGTGTGCCGGTGCGCATCGTGACCCCTCGCAACCCCGATCCGGCAAAAGTCGACCGTGTGCTGATCAATCTCCACGGCGGCGGATTTCGCACCGATACCGGATCCCTTCTTGAGAGTATCCCGATCGCCGCCCTCACTCGGACGAAAGTGGTCGCGGTGCTTTACCGGCTTGCGCCGGAGCATGTGTTTCCCGATGCGGTGGACGACGCCGTGGCGGTTTACCGCAAATTGCTCGCCACGCATGCCCCCGGCAAGATCGGTCTCTACGGCACATCGGCGGGTGCGATCCTGACGGCAGAAATGGTAATCAAACTCCGCCAGCTCGGGCTGCCGCTGCCGGCCGTGCTCGGCGTTTTTTCCGGCTCAGGTGACTTCAGCAAGGCGGGCGATTCGCTTTCGCTTTTCGGGATCCAGGGCTTGACTGGCTCGCCGCTGCCACGTGGTCCGGGACCGATGTCACCGGATTATGTCGGAAAGACGGACGTAAAGGATCCGGTGCTTTCTCCGTTTTACGCGGACTTGCGCGGGATGCCGCCGACGCTGTTTCTCACAAGCACGCGGGACATGCTGCTGAGCGGAACCGTGATTTTGCATCAGGCGTATCTCGCGGCCGGCGTCGACACGCGGCTGGTCGTGTTTGAGGCGCAGCCACATGCGTTCTGGCTGGATGTCAGTCTTCCGGAATCGCGCGCGGCCGATGAATTGATTGCGCGTTTCCTCGACGAGCATCTTGGGAAATCCAATCGCTGAGATCCCAGCCATCGTTTCAGATTCACATTTCACGCGCTCATTGTCTGTTTTGCGCGGCGGCTGGAAATGGCCTCGCCAAAGCGGGGCTCAAATCTACACTCCTATCATGCGCTCCGCACTCCGTCAGTGCTGACTCCCGTGGCTTCCCCACCCATCGTCCATCTTTTCGGACTGAGCGACATCGGTAAACACCGTCAAACAAACGAGGACGCGTGGTGGGCGGGCCAGCTGGCGGGCCGGTTTTGTTCGTCGGAAAAACCAGGAGATGCCACGAGTTTTCGTTGCACCGACTTGCCTGTTGTGGCGATGGTGAGCGATGGAGTCGGCGGTGCGAATGCCGGAGAAGTCGCCAGCCAGATGGCGATCACCGGAATCCCCAAATTTCTCGCTACACGCCAGGACGCACTCGCGGATGCAGCAACGGCACAGGCGACCGTGCGCGAGGCCCTTTTGTCTGCCCATGGGGCCATCAAGGTACTATCGGCCCAGCCCAGCCTGAATGGAATGTGCACCACGGTGTCGGTTCTCTGTCTCGCTGGGGGGAAGCTCGCCTGTTGGGGGCAGGCAGGTGACAGCCGCATCTATTTTTTTCGCGCAGGAGAGTTGACGCAAATCACACCGGACCACTCCCCGGTCGGGCGCATGCGCCAGAACGGGTGGATCACCGAGGCCGAGGCGCGCTGCCATCCCCAGCGCAACCAAATCGACCAGAGTCTCGGCGACCCCCACAATCCGTTCATGCCGGACCTCGGTGTCCTCGAAATCCAGCCCGCCGATGTCTTCTTGATATGTTCCGATGGTCTGAGTGACGGCCTGTGGGAAAAGGATATCGCGCAGGCGCTGAAGCGCATCCGCCATCCGGCGGATGTGAAGCCGATCACCCAGGAACTCGTGGAGGCCGCCAAGAATGCCTCCGGCCGCGACAACATCACGGCCGTGCTTGTGCTCGTCGATGTCTCCCAACCGCCGCCCTTCCTCCCGGGAAATCCGGGTTCTTCGTAAAGTATGCCTCGCCTTTCCAGCGGGCCCGTCGCCCCCCCTGCCTGTCCAATAAAAACCCAACCGGTGCCACGCGTAACATCCGCACCAGGGCGCGCTTGTTTCAAAGCGCCAAATCTAACTAGCGTCCCGCCGTGACCAACGATGATGCCCCTACTCAGCGCACCCAAGCGCTTGGGCCCTCCACGCGATCAGGATACGCGGCGGGCCAGGTGGTGTTTTCTCGCTACACGCTCGAGGCCCAGATCGGCCGCGGCGGAATGGGCGTGGTATGGCGGGCGCGCGATGGGAAACTCGATCGGCCCGTCGCCTTGAAGTTTTTGCCGCCCGAAGTTGCGGCGGACGCCGAGGCCGTGCGCGATCTGAAACTGGAGACGCGCCGCTGCCTGGAGCTGACCCACGCCAACATTGTTCGGGTCTACGATTTCATCGAGGAGGATTCGGGGGCTGCCATCGCGATGGAATATGTCGAGGGCGAAAGCCTCGCCAAAATCAAAGCCAATGCCCCCGGCGGCTGCATTGCCGCCGCGGACCTCACGCCGTTCGTCGCGCAGCTTTGCGCCGCGCTTCGCTACGCCCACCAAGTGGCGAAAATCGCGCATCATGATCTAAAGCCAGCCAACGTGCTGGTCACCTTGGACGGCGTGCTAAAGATCACCGACTTTGGCATCGCCCGCAGCCTGACTGAAACCCAGACGCGGCTCACCGGAAAAATCGGCAACACGAGCGGGACTCTGTACTACATGAGCCCGCAGCAGATTGCGGGGGAAAAGCCCACCGCCTCGGACGATCTGTACGCTCTGGGCGCCATGCTGTACGAACTTCTCGCGGGCAAGACCCCGTTTTTTCGCGGCGATGCGTTCAGCGTGCGCCAGCAGGTGCTGGAGCGCGCACCCGCTCCGCTCGAGGCGCATCGGCGCGAGGTGGGTTGCACCGGCGCGGAAATCCCGGCGGCCTGGTCGGAAACGATTCTGGCCTGTCTGGCCAAGAAGCCCGAGGGGCGTCCCGCTTCGGCTGACGAAGTGGCGATGCGGCTCGGCGTGGCCCTGGAGCCGATGGCGACCACGCGGGGCGGCGTCACCCTGACGAGCCTGTCGGGCCGCACGCTGGGCGGCGGTACCGGCCCACTCCCGCCGGCCCGTCGCTCCCTGGTGCCCTGGCTCTTGGCGATCGGCAGCGCGGTCATCGCCCTGACGGGCGCGGGAATTTATTTTGGCATTTACGTGCCCGAACAGGAGCGCCTCGTGGCGGAAGCGGAGCGAGCCCATCGCGCCGAGCTAAAGCTCCAAGCCGAGCGGGCCCACCGCGCGGAGGAGCAACGACTAGCCGCCGAGGCCCAGGCACGGGAGGAACGCAAGAAACAGGAAGAGGCGCGGGCCCAGCTGGCCAAGGATCAGGAGGAAAACACGGCCATGATGGCCCGGATCGCGGCGCTCAGCGACACGACACCCCAAATGAAAATCAACGAGACAAATCGCGCCGTGCGCGACTACCTCCGCGTAGCGCCCGCCGCCTACCGCGATCAGGTAGAGAAAGCGTGGAACGATCGCCAGGCCGCATGGCGCGCCATCGCCGCGGCCAACCGTCCCGGCACCGTGGTGGTGGAGACCGATCCGGCCGGTGCGACGGTCGTGCTTTATCCCCGCAATCTGCGCAAGCAAAGCCCGGCGCTGTTCGAAGACGTGAAGCCCGGCGACGTCAGTCTGCACATCGAGAAAGACGGTTTCGAATCGAAGGACGTGCCCTATGCCGTCAAGCCAGGCGTCACCAACAAACTCGATCTGATCAAGCTCACGGCAATATACGGCAATGCCACCATCACGAGCGATCCGCCGGACTTGTACGTCGTCGTCGAAGGCAACGGCAAGCGCGTGGACGGCCGCACGCCGTTCGACACCCCGTGGCTTCCTCCCGGCAATTACACGGTGAGCTATCAGCGCCGCGGCTGGCGCAACCCCGTGGTGAAAAACCTCATAATCGAGCGGGGCAAGCAGACCAAGGTGTCCGCCGACCTGAATGGATTCAATCTGGTGTTCCGCAGTGTTCCGGCCGGGGCCACCGTGTCGGTCGACAATGGGACTCCCTTCACACTCACCGAGCCCCTGCCGGCCAAGGCCGTCGAGCCGCGCACCTTCCAAATCACCGCCGTCCGTGAGGGCTATGAACCGTACAGCAAGGCTATCACGGTCACGAAAAACGACACCATCGTGATTCAGCTCACCGAGAAGCCGCTGCCCCATGCGCTGCGACGAATCATTGGCACGCACTGGCATTACGAGTCGTTCAGCACCAACGCGGAATTAAACTTCAATCTGCAAGGCCACATCACGGGCACGCACCGCGCAGTCCTGGGCAGCACGGAACGCGACGTGGGTGCAGCGGAGTCGTTCAACGCCACCACCAACACGTTCACGGCTTACTTTACCAATAACCCGAAATACCCCCTTTATGCAGGCACGGTCCAAATCAAGATCGTCGACGACGATCACCTCGCAGTCAGCTGGACCATCGACGGCTCGAAGGAAAATTTAGTCTTCGAGCGGGAAAAGGTCAAAAAGCCGTGACCGCGACGGCCACGTCCCAAGCGCAACTGCTGTCGTCTGCGAAGCTGCGACTGACCGAACGGCTGGTCCGCGCCCGCCCCGAGCCCGACGCGGTGATCCTGCGTGCCGTCGGCGGGGAAAAACGGCTCGTGGTGAGTCCGGCGCACGCGGGCATTTTGACGGAGGGCTTTGCCGAGTTTCGCACGGTGCCGGAAGTGCTCGTCCGGACAATCGCGGAAGGCCGCTGCCCGCCCCTGCGCGAGTTTTACGAGCTCGTAGTGCAGGCGCACGCAGCCGGCGTGTTGCTGACCGAACCGACGCCTGTCGAACCGCCGGACGTCGTCCGCTGGCCGGTTCAGCTGCCCGCTCGCTGGTTGATGCCCGTCGCGACGGGCGGCGCGGTGGTCAGCCTCGGCTTTCTGGCGTTTACGGTCCCGCAGTGGCGCGGGCCCGAGAGCGCGCTGGAGGTGGTGGGCGGCTGGCTGCTTGCGTGTGCGCTGCTGAGCCTCGGCGCGTTGCTCGCGGCCTGCGTAATCGCGGCCTGCGGGGAAGTCCGCGCCCTGGGCCTGCATTGGCGCACCCGCTTTCCGCACTTTCGGATCGACTCCACGGAGGCGGCCATGGGCGGCCGCGAGTGCGAGGCGGCCGTCGGGGCGGCGCGGGCCCTGCCCGTGCTCGTCGGCGCAGCAATCGCGGCGGCACGTGCGCCCGGCTGGGTGCCCGCGTTGTGCGGCGGCTCGCTATTTATCCTCGCGCCCTTCGGTCATTCGGCCGCCCGGCAGTGGCTCGCTGCGCGCCGCAAGTCACCGAACTATTCCATTCGCACTGATTTTCTTTTCGAGCCGGTCCGCGAGGATTTGTGGGCCCGCGGCGTGGCGCGGCTCCGGGCCTTTGTAGCGGAGTTTGGCTGGCTGGGCCTCGTCTGGACCCTCGTATGGGGCGGGTGGTCGTTCGTCGCGTTCACGCATTGCATGCCGAAGACCGCCGCGGCGATCATGGCGGGCGTACGGGGCGCGCCACCGCCCGTGCACCTCGGGGCCGAATATCTGCTCGTCGGCGCGCTCGCCCTCGGCGTGATCGTATCGGCTTGGGCCGGCCTAAAGCACTGGCTGCTGGCGCGGGCGCGCACCAAACCCCTGCGTGGTGCCGATGCGCGCGAGCCACACCGTTCCCCTTTGACCGGCGAGCGGGCCGAAATGCTCGCGCAGGCACCGCTGTTCGCGAGGCTAGCCCCCGACGAACGCGCGGCGGTCGCCGCCGCCATGGAATTGGTCACGTGCGAGCGCGGCGATGAAGTCATCCGCGAGGACGAGCCGGGCGATGATTTTTTCCTTCTCATCGAGGGCGAACTCGAAGTGCGGAAACGGCTGCCCGCGAAACGCCGCTCAGCGACAATCGGCTGGCTCGGACCAGGTGATTGCTGCGGTGAAATCGCACTGCTGGAAAACACCACGCGCACCGTCACCCTGGTCGCGAGCCGGCCCTCGCGGCTGCTGCGGCTCAGGCGGGCTGAATTCGATCGCCTCGTCGTCGGTCGCCTCGGTGCCGCACCCATCCGCGAGCTCCTGCAGCATGCTCGGTTTCTGGGGCGGCTCACTTTCACGGTCGGCTGGTCGTTTACCGATTTGGTGAAACTGGCCCAGCGCTGCCGGACCGTGCGGGTCGATGTGAACCAAGCGCCCATCATCCGGGGCGAACCGAATCTGTGGTTCTACCTCATCTACGACGGCGCGTTCGAGGCGCGGGACGGGGCACGGTTCTTGCGGCGCATGGGTCCGGGCGATTATTTCGGGGAGATTAGCCTGCTTGAGGGTTGGCCGGCGACCGCGACCGTGGTGGCCATCGAAGAGAGCCGCTGCCTCGCGCTCGGACGGACGGATTTCCTCGCGCTGTTCGCCCGGGACTTTCGGCTCGGCCTGCGGCTGGAGGCGATCGCCGAGCAGCGCCGCGGCGATAAAATCTTTGTGTCGCGCTGAGCTCCGGTCGCTACGTGCGGGCCAGCTTGTAGAGCGCGTGCTCGCCAGGGAATCCATCGAGCGGGTGCGAGCCCACCGGCTCGCACCGGCATTCCGGCGGCAGCGCCGCGAGTGCCGCCGCGCTCACGATCGAATCGTCGCCGAGCTTCGAGCAGACCTTCTCCATGCGGAAAACGTAAATGACATCGGAGCCGGACAGATTGTCCGCCCCACCGGCGCCGCCGGAGACGCTGGCCATGCCGTGGTGGAGTACCAGTCGAAAGTCGGGATTTCGCGCCTGCTGGAGCACCGCCAGTTCGCGCATCGCCGCGGCCACCCGGGCCGCGCGCTGATCGTCGTGCACCCAGTAGGCAAAGATCGCGTCGCCGAGAAACTTATCCACTGTGCCACCAGCGGCCTCGATCACGTCACGACATTGCCGCAGCCACGTGCCAACGTTTTGGGCCAGAACGTCGATGTCCAGCTGATTGGCGAGCGCGGTATAACGCTTGATATCAAGCATCAGAAACCAGCAGCGCTGGCTCGCTCGCACCGGCACGGTCGCTGGAATCTCCGTATCGGCGGCCAATCCAAAGGCATTAAACTCCATCTTGAAAGTGAACTCCTCTTCCCCGATGCGGATGCCGTCGCCGCTTTTCAGGCGCGCCGGGATTGTCACGCGCTTGCCGTTCAGCAGGGTGCCGTTGGTGCTGCCCAAATCGGCGAGCCAATACTCCAAATGCTGATCCGCTCTTTGCGCGTGAATGTGGGCATGGCGGCGCGAGGCGCTGGTGGACATGAGGCGCACCTCATTGCTCGACGACCGGCCGAAATGGCAGTTGGACTCGATCGGGATTTGGCGCCCGTCGGAAGTTTCGATCCACGCGTTCATGCCTGCATAGCGTAGATGCCGGACTCCTAAAAACCAGCCCCGAACGCGCCACCTCTCACATTTTGGGGCGGTTTTTCTGAAACGAAATTCAGGATCGCTTCAGTTTGGTTTCAGCCGGCCCAACTACGTTGGCAGCCCCTAACCGTAGTTACCCAATTATGAAAACCCGAGTCCCCTACCGGGCGTCCGTGTCCTCGCACATGGTCGCGTCCGCGTTGCTCATTTCGCTTGGCGCCATCGCGCCGGCATTCGCCCAGTCCACGCCGCCTGCCACCAAGGCCGGCGACGAGGTCGTGCAACTCGACGCCTTCAAAGTCACGACGTCCATCGAGAGCTACCACCAAACAAGTTCATCCATGGCCTCGAAGCTGCCGATGGACACGAAGGAACTCGCATCCTCGCTCTCCATCCTGAACGCCTCCGCGATCACCGATCGCAACGCCGTGGTCCTCACCGATGTCGTCGCCTATGTTGTCGGCGCGACCGCCTCGCAGAATTCCGTGAACGGCTTCTCGTTCCGTGGCTTTCCCAACACCGGCAGCTACACGCAGAATATCCAATACGATGGCCTCATGGGCGCGACGCTCAAGAAAGGCGGCGCCAGCGCTTCCAACGTCGACAGTCTCGAGTTCCTCAAGGGCCCCAACGGCGTGCTCTACGGCCAGATGAACCCCGGCGGCCTGCTCAACATCGTCACGAAAAATCCCAAGGAAATCTCGGAGACGACCGTGCGCACCACCGTCTCCACGTTCGCCGGCAACTTCAATAACTTCGGCGACAAGACCAACGAGACGATCAGCCTCGACACCACGGGCCCGGTGGGCACCAGCACACATTTGTTCTATCGCCTCGTCGTCGACACTGGCCACCAACCGTCCTCCCGCCCGGGCAACTGGGATAACGCCCTGTCGATCTACCCCGCGCTCACCTACAAATGGAACGCCGAAACCCAGCTTCAGCTCAAATTTGAGTCGAGCGAGGATTTCCGCCGCCAAGATGATGGCGTAACTCCCATTTTCACAAACAAGGTGGCATTCGGCCCGACCGCATATTACTACACCGCGCCGCTCGACACCGTTTATGAGGACGCCAAGGACAAGGCGACCGACCGCGGCTCCGCCGCCGCGATGAAATTCCAGACCATCCTTCCCGGCGACTGGACGCTTCGCGTTCAGAGCCGCTCGGTGTGGCATCTCGATGTCGTTCGTGAACTCACCATCAACAACGCGAATGTCTTCAATCCCACGTCCGCGTTTGCCAACCCAGCGTCCACGCTGCGCCGGCAATATAACTACGTGAAGAACGGCCACCGCTACAATTTCGTCGACGCCAACATCTATCATACGTTCACCACCGGCAAACTCACCCAAATCGTCCTTGCCGGTGTCGGCGGCGGCGGCGAGTTTTTCGGCAACAGCCGCCTCGCCTTCGGACCCAACCAACTCGTCGCACAGGCCGTCACCCTTACGAATCCGCTCCTCGATCAGTTCGCTTATCCGGCCGACGGCACCGGCGCGACCAACCAAGTGACATGGCAGAACGCCTTCGGCCAATACATCTCCGATCAAATCAAGTTCGGTGACTCGCTCCACCTTTCCGCCGGCTTCCGCCACGATCGCCAGCGCGTTCATGGCGCCAACACCCTCGCGCCCGCGCTCACCACCTTCGCCACCGAACTCAAGGCCAACACCAAGCAGCTCGGCCTCGTCTACGATCTCACCAGCAACATCTCCGCCTACACCAGCTGGAGCCAGTCGATCAAGCCGCAGACCAACATCGCCTTTGATGCGAGCGGCAACTCCACGTTCCCGCCCGAAACCGGCGAGCAATACGAAGGCGGCCTCAAGTTCGACAATGCGAGCAAAAACCTGAACGTCACCATCGCCGGCTACGAAATCAACCGCACCAACGTCGTGGTCGCGTCCGGCACCAACTTCACCGTCGCCACAGGCGCCGCGCAAGTCGGCCAGGCCATCTCCCGCCTTGACGGAAAGCAGACCAGCAAAGGCATCGAAACCGAAATCCAATGGCAGCCGATTCCTAACTGGCAGCTTCAGGCCGGCTACGCCTACTCCAAGGCGATCATCGCCGCCTCACTTAAAAACCCCACAACCGTCGGCATGGATCTCGCCAACGCCCCGCGCGTCTCCGGGAATTTCTGGACCCGCTACAACTTCAAGGACGGCGGCCTCAAGGGTTTTGGCGTCGGCACCGGCGTGATCTACGTCGGCAAAGCCTGGGCCGGCGATCCCACCACGACCGTCTATTACAATATGCCCGGCTATGCCCGCGTCGACAGCTCCGCCTACTACGTGTGGAAAAAGTACCGCTTCTCACTCAATATCCAAAATCTCCTCGATCGCCGCTACATCTCCTCGGCGCAAAGCGCGCTCACGCTGAACATGGGCGAGGAACGCAAGTTCACCTTCTCGGCGTCGACGAAATTCTGAGTTTTCCACCGAACGTTCCCTTTCAAAAACCGCGTCCGAGCTCGGACGCGGTTTTTTTGCGACCGACCGCTCCCGCGTTTGCCTAAAGCGGAATTCAGGCGGCGTTCAGCGCCGGTTCATGTTTTCGCCGCATGCTCCTTCCTGCCTTCACCCCGACCCGCCATGATCACTTCTCGCCGGCGCCCCCTCTTCCTTGGTCTCGCCCTCGCCGCACGTCTCACGATCGGCCTGCACGCGCAGACGTTCGATCTCTCGGGACTGCCGGCCTACGGCGAAGGCGAATCAAAACAACACGGCGTGATTCGCTTTCACGACACCGAGCTCACCCAGCACCTCGTCCATATCTGGCAGGATCGTTTTCTAAAAATCCATCCACTGGTTCGCTACTCGGAATATACGGTGCCCGCCTGGTTCAGCGGTCTTTGTGCCGGCACCGCCGATCTTGCCGTCACCGGCCACGACGCGTGGCGCTCCGATCTCAAGGCCTTCGAGAGCATGTACGGATATCCGCCGCTCGAAATCATGATCGCGACCGGCGGCTTCAACCTCCGCAAGGGTAACACGCCCGGTCTCATCGTTTTTTTAAACAAGGACAACCCGCTCCCCGGACTCACGCTCGATCAGCTCGACGGCATTTTCGGCGCCGAGCGCAGCGGAGGCTGGGTCGGCACCCGGTGGACGACGGCTGCCGCGCGCGGCCCCGAGAAAAACCTCCGCACCTGGGGTCAGCTGGGCCTCACTGGCGAATTTGCGGACAAACCGATCACCCTCTTCGGCATTGATGCGACGCTGAGCGGCTGGTCGGGTCTCGTGCAGCGCGTTGTCTTCCGCGGCGGCGACAAGTGGAATCCCGCCATCCATGAGCTCGTGCGCGGCGGCGCGGAGATTCCCGCCGATGAACAAATCGTAGCCAGTGTCGCCGCCGACCGCTTCGCAATCGGTTTCAGCTTCATGCGGGTTGTCGAAAAAAATCCCGGCGTAAAACCGCTCGCACTTGCGGCCACGCCCTCGGGGGCCTTGGTCGCGCCGAGCAACGAAAGCTTTTTCGCGCGCACTTATCCTCTGGTCAACGCCGTCTATATTTACCTCAACCGCCCGCCCGGTCAGCCGGTCGCGCCGCGCCTTAGGGAGTTTCTCACCTACGTGCTGAGCCGCGAAGGCCAGCGCGACATCGCCGAGGACGGCATGTTCATCCCCCTAAACCCCGCGGCCGCGAGCGAACAACTCGCGAAACTGCAATGAAGCCTCACGTCCTGCACTTTCTGCTTGGCGCGGCCTGCGCCGGCGCCGCACCTGAGTTACTCGACTATCGCCCCACCGAAAAGATTTCCGGCGTCATCCGCAGCTGGGGCAATCCCCACATGGGAGCACTGATGAAAAACTGGGAGGAGGGCTTCCGCCAGTTTCACCCCGACGTATATTTCGCCGACAATTTGAAAAGCACGGCGACCGGAATTTTCGGTCTCACCGAGTGGACTGCGGACCTCGCGCTAATGGGGAGGCAAATCTACACCTACGAATTCTACGGCGTCTATCGCCGCTCGCTGCTCCTGCCCGTGGAAATCGCAGTTGCGACCGGCAGCCTCGATGTTCCCGGAAAATCCTTCGCGCTCGCCGTTTTTGTCCACCGCGACAACCCGCTAGGAACGCTCACGCTCACCCAGCTCGACGGGATTTTTGGCGCGCAGCGCGACGGCGGTTGGGAAGGGCTCAACTGGCGCAAAGAATCCGCGCGCGGCCCCGAAAAAAACCTCCGCACGTGGGGCCAGCTCGGACTCACCAGTGCCTGGGCCGACCAACCGATCCACCTCTACGGACCACCCGGGATTTTCCCGGGTGGCCAATCGTTCTTTCAACGCCGCGTCCTCGGCGGTGGCGACACGTGGGCCGAAGGCCTCAGGGAGTTCGAGGATCGGAAACAGATGATGGCGGCACTCAGCCGCGATCCGCTCGGCATCGCTTACACGGGACTTTGTTACGCGACGCCGGAGACCAAGGCGCTCGCGCTGGCCGACCATGCCGGCGCACCGGCCGTTGCACCTACCCGCGTCACCGTGGCCAATCGCAGCTATCCGCTCGCGCGCACCGTTTACATCTACTTCGCGCCCGACACTCCCGCCGGCGATCCGGCCAACCCCAAAACCGATCCCAAGGTGCGCGAATTCCTGCGCTACGTGCTGAGTCGCCAGGGTCAGGCCGACGTGGCACGCGAAGGCGATTACCTTCCGCTCTCCCCGGCGATCGCGAATCCGCAGCTCGAAAAACTCGACTGAAATTTCCCCATGAGACTCCGCCCCGCCCTCCTCGTCGCCTTTCTCGCGCTTTCCGCCGCACTTTTCGCCGTACCCGATCGGATCAAAATCCGCCTCGCGCCCATGCCGGGCATCGGCCACCTCGTGCCCGAGCTCGCCCGGGGGCTCGGTTACTTCGAAGCCGAGGGCATCGAGTTGGAACTGGTCAATGTCATGAACTATCGCGACGAGGATTTCTTCTCCACGGAGCTGCTCAACGACGGCACCATGGACGCTGAAATCTGCTGGTATCAACGCGTCGTCTTCGGCATCGGCAACGGACAGCCGGCCCAAGCCGTCTTTCTCATCGAAGACAGCCCACATCTCACGATCTCTGTCGCGAACCGGCTCCGCGATCAGATTAAGACGGCTGCTGATTTCAAAGGTCGCACCATTGCAGACTCGGCCGGATTTTCCACGCGACGTTACCTGACCGACTTTATCATCGAGCGCGCGGGGCTGACGCGCAGCAGCTACACGCCCGCCGCCGCGGAGCTCTCCGCCAAGCTACCGCTGCTGACGAAGGCGCTCGAAGCCAATCAAGTTGATCTCGTCGCTTGCATGGAGCCGATGACCACCAACCTCCTCGCGACCAAACTCATCACCCCGCTCTATGATCTCTCGACCGCCGACGGCACGCGCCGGGCGTTGGGTGAGGTCTGGCCCGCGCGCTGTCTTTACCTCGCGCCGAGTTACATCAAGGCGCACCCGGATCGCGTGCAGCGGCTCGTCAATGTCTTCACCCGCACGATGCGCTTCATCAACACCCACACCGCCGACGAAATTGTTGCCAAGATCGGTCCCGGCTACTTCGCGCCTGATATGAACAACGATCTTTGGGCCGACTACAAAAAGTCCAAGACCGACGAAATCGCCAAGGTACTGCCGGGCCTCACCAACGGCGAATATTCGATTCCGCCTTCTGCGGCGAAATTCGCCTGCGACGTGCTTTTCCACACCGATTTCGACGATAGCCCGGAGGGCAAGTATCGCCGAACGGCCGCGCAAAGCGGAAAAGTTCAGGCCGAGATGACCTACGACAATCGCTTCGTAGAGCAAGCGATGAAGGAAATCAAGTGAGCGAAGCGAACGGTGGGCGTGCTGCCCGGTGAAGTTTTCTGGCCTGCACTAACCGCCCGCCCGGCCAGCCGCTCGATCCCAAAGTGCGCGACTTCCTCCACTACGTACTTGGTGCCGCCGACCAACGCAATGGTCTCGCCCGCGACCAGGTATATTGGTCACTCGTTATTTGGACTGAAAGTTACCAGGTGCGTGATTTGTTCAGCGCGGTCGACGGATGCTCCGTTGAATGTTTTGGAACTCACGCGCGAACTTTTCGAGTTTGTTGTCTTTGAGAGCGACCGCAGCCTCGTCTTTAACGAGTCGTTCCGAAGCAGCTTTGAGTTGCTTGGGCGTGGAGACTTCACGGTTGGCTCACTTCAAGAGATACGGTTTGGTGTCGATGAGCCGAAGCCCAGGGATATGGGCGAAGTGGCGCGTATTGGTCGTGGCGACATCGAACCCATGGTGTAGAGCGGTAGCCGCGATGAGCAGATCGTGGGCGTCTGGTTTGGTGCCCGCGGACTGCAAGGCCGCCCAGAGCGCAGCGTAGCGACGAGCTACGCCGAGGTCGAAGTCGATGACCTCCACGCTGGCGATGAACTGCTCAACCCTGAGCGACCTAGCCGCCCGGTGTTCCGGGTTGGCTCGTTCAACCCCATGGAGGAGTTCGGCGGCAGTGATGGCTGCCATGTGTGGCACCTCATGGGGGTGTGCGGCGAAGAACGCCGCCAAGTCGAATTTCTTCCGTTCGTCCCCGATGAAAAGAGTGCTGTCGATGATTAGTCCCATTTGGATTTCATCGGGCTGAAGTTGCTTTTGGCCGCCTTCAGGTCGCGCTCGAAACGGACGGCTTCCTCGGCCGGAACTTGGGCCAGTGTCGGCCAGAGCACGGCCAGTTCCCCGCAGGTCTTGGGCCGGCGAGCAGACGTTACCTTGACCAGCGGCTTGCCGCCCTTGACCACCAGGGCACCTGAGCCCTGGTAGTGGATGCGGCTGAAAAAATCGGAAAGATTCCGGGCGACTTCCGTGACTGTGAATTTTTGGAGCGGCATATCTGATATTACATATCGGCGTAAAATCAGATTTTGCAACGTAAATCGAGATTGAGCCAATTGAGACTGCGCAGCGTTTTTGCTCCGTGAGCCGCCTGACCCCCGACCGGAGAGATGGAGTTGTCTTTGCGCAATGCATCGAGCGAAGCAGCCATTGGGCGAAGAGCGGTGTTCATCAGAGCCAATTCAACAGCCCACTTCTCGTTCCCCGCATGGCGAGCAGCATCTGCGGTCGTGAACGCCGACGCGCCCGCATCCTCGATTCGCTCCGAAAGCGTTTTAATACCTTGAGTGGTCAGGTTGCGGAAAACGGCCGTGCGTTTGTGCGTATCGGCATCGGTGACGGTTTGCATGGTGGTGAAGAGCGCTGCGGGCCGGCCGGTGTGTTGGTTGAAAAGTCACGGGTTAATCTGGCGGTGGACTGTTGGGATTAAGCATCGGGAGGAGATGGTCTCGAGAAAGCATCCACCTCAGCCCTCGCAATACACCAGCGCCGGCAACCCGCCAGCTTACGCCAACTGCAAGCCCCTTAAGCCAAATTAAGATGGCGTTCACGTTTGCTTCAGAAAATTCCGGCAAGCTGCTGCGGAAGTTCGACCCCTCCTCGCCCCACGTTGTTTCGCCGTGCATAAACTCCCCTGCCTGGGCCTTGCGCTCATCCTTGCGACGTCCGCCTTGCGCTCCGCCGATCTCGCGCCGACCGCCGGTTACCAGCCGGCGCACTACGATCTCAGCGCGCTCCCGGCATACGCGCCAACGCAGCGCGTCACCGGCGTTCTGCGGATCTACGGCACCCCGCTCGAAGAACTCGTCGGCAAATGGGCGGGCGCGTTTCGCGGACACCACGGCCAGGTGCGGTTGAACGCCTATCTCATCAATACCTCACAAGCGTTTGCCGGCCTCATCACCGGCCAAGCCGACATCGGCCTGATGGGGCACCGCCAGTGGCGCAACGGCCGCGTGGCCTTCGAGGAACAGTTCGGCTACGCGCCACTTGAGATTCGTTTTGCCAGCGGCTCCTACGACGATCCCCAAGGCACCACGCCCGGGCTCATGTTCATCGTGAACAAAAAGAATCCGCTCGCCGGCCTATCGCTCGATCAAATCGACGGCATCTACGGCGCCGCCCGCACCGGCGGGTGGGACGGAACAAAGTGGACCACGGCCGCTGCCCGCGGCCCGGAAAAAGATCTTCGCACGTGGGGACAGCTCGGCATCACCGGCGAACTCGCCAACCAGCCGATCCGCTTGCACGGCTCCGATGTCACGCTCAGCAACTGGGCCGATCTGATCGAGCGCGAGGCATTTCACGGCGGCACCAAATGGAATCCCACGCTCACCGAGGCGCCCCGTGCCGACATCTCCACCAAGGCCAAGGGCAAGACCCGTGACCAACTCATCCTCGAGGCCGTCGAAAACGATCCCGCCGCGATCGGGTTCATTTTTCAGCGCGTGATCAACGCCAACCACGGTGACGTCAAAGTACTACCGCTTGCGCGCAGCGCGAGCGGACCGTTCGTGACGCCGAACGCGCAGACCTTTTTCGACGGCAGCTATCCCCTGCACAACGGCGCTTACCTCTACTTCAACCGCTTGCCGGGCCAGCCGCTTTCCGTGCGGGACCGAGAATTCGCCCGATTCGTGCTCAGTCGCGAAGGCCAGCAAATCATCGCGGACAGCCGTCTGTTCGTTCCCCTCGACGCGGCGCAGGTGCAGGCCGAGCTCGCCAAACTCAACTGAGCCGCCTCCCACCATGAAACGACTCCTTTCGTTCCTGCTCTCCGCTTCGGCCACGCTCACGGCCGCCGAGTTGCCCGACTACCAGCCGACGATGACGGTCACGGGCACCCTGCGCGCGTGCGGCAACGACCAAATGTCAGCCCTCCTGCAGCGCTGGGAAGCGGGCTTCAAAAAATTCCATCCTGAGGTGCGATTCACGGGTGAACTCAAGGGCACCGCGACTGCGATGTATGGCCTTGATCTGCGCACGGCAGACTTCGCCCTGATGGGTCGGCCGATCTTCCCTTACGAGCGCTACGGCACCTACGAGCATTCGTGGGCCTATCCGGTCGGCATTGAGGTCGCAACCGGCAGCGCCACCGCGCTCCATAAGTCGCCCGCGTTCGCGCTTCTTGTTCATCGCGACAACCCGCTTGCGCAGCTCACCGTTCGCCAACTCGACGGAATCTTTGGCGCACAACGCGGCGGCGGCTGGAACGCGCTGAGCTGGGATGAAAGCGTCGCGCGGAAAACAAAGGATAATCTTCGCACGTGGAGCCAAGTTGGGGTGAGCGGCTCCCTCGGCTCGCAACCCATCCATGTCTACGGTCCGCCGAATCTCGGTGCCGGTGCGATCACGTTTTTCCAAGCGCGTGTCATGGGTGGCGGCGCGATGTGGAACGAAAATTTGCGCGAGTATGCCGACCGGGAAAAAATGATCGCCGACCTCGCGCGCGACCCGCTCGGCATCGCCTACGCGCCAATCGCCTATGCCACACCCGGCGTGAGAGCCATCCCGCTCGCCGAGGCAGCGGACGGCGCAGCCGTCGCGCTGACGCCTGCGACCGTCGCCGACCGCTCCTATCCGCTGCATCGGCCGGTCTACCTCTACTACACGATCGACAACGAAAAATCTGAGCTCAGCCCGGCGCGCGGCGATCCGCGGTTGAAGGAATTTCTGCGCTACATCCTGAGCAGACAGGGTCAGGCCGACGTTCAGAGTGACGGCGCCTATTTGCCCCTGCCGCCCGCCAGCGCACGAGAGCAGCGGCAGAAACTTGAATCGACGCAGAGCCCGCCCGAGCACGCGATTTTGGAATCGTGAGCGAAGACTTTGAACCCCGAAACTCAGATGAACCTACTTCGTTTCTTTCGCCATGTCGTCCTGCAGCCCGTCGCGCTCCTCGCGCTGGCCGGATCTGCGACCGCCTCTTCGTCCATGGCCGCGGAGGGCCTCACCAAAGTGCGGATGAGCTTCGACGAGGATCTCATCGTCACGCGTCTCGCCAATAGTCTCGGCTACTTCAAACAGGAGGGCATCGAGATTGTGCCGGTCGATATCAGGCAGTTCGTGAAAGAAGACTACCTCGTGCAGGAGCCTCTGATGAAAGGGCAGGTCGACGCGGTCGAGCACTGGTTTAACCATACGATTTTCGGCGCGCGTCACGGTTTTCCGGTGAAGGCGGTGTTGATGTTGAACGACGCCCCGGCGATGAAGATCCTGGTCGCGAATCGCGTGAAGGATCAGATTCACGGCGCGGCCGATTTCAAAGGCCATGTGATCGCCGAGGGTGCGGGCTACGCGACGAAGGCGGTGGTGACGGGCTACCTTGCGCGCAAGGCCGGCGTGCCGGCGGGTGGCTACACGTCCATCAATCACGCGAAAGAGGGTCGGCTCGAAGCCGTCCTGCGCGATCTGAAGGCGGATAAGCTCGACGTCATGACTTTTCAGGAGCCAGTGACTTCAGGCCTTCTGGAGAGCAAACTGGCGACCACGCTCTACGACCTCACGACGCGCGAAGGGACGATCAACGCGCTGGGCGCGCCGTTTCCCTCCGAGTCCATCCTCATGGCGCCGCAGTTCATCAAGGAGCATCCAGAGACGACTCAAAGACTCGTGAACGCATTCGTTCGCGCGCTGCGTTTCATCAATTCCCATTCGGCCGATGAAATCATCGCCACCCTGCCCGCCGCGTATTTCGACGGAAAAGATCGCGCCACAGAGAGTAAGATCATTCGGAACACGCTTCCGACCTATGCGAAAGGAGACTACTCGTTCGCTCCCGATGCCGTTCGGCTTGTCGTCGATGCGATGCTGACCGCCCGGTTTGATCAAAGTGAGGAAGGCATCTGGCGCGCTTCGGGTGATACCACGAAGGTGAAGGACGCGGAGCTCTACACGAACGAATTTGCCGAGCGCGCCATGAAGACCATTCCCTCGCAGGCAAAATCCTCCGAGCCCGCCAACGCCGGCGTCAGCATCTGGACGCAAAACGTCACCGCGTTTCGCAAGGACCACGGCGCCGTCGGCGGCTACACGAAAAAGTGGGACTTGAGCGAACTGCCACACTATGCGCCAAAACAAAAGCTGACGGGCACGCTGCGCTTCTGGGGCAACAATTACATCAAGGACGGCGACCTCCGCGATTACTGGGAGGCGGAATTCAAAAAATTTCACCCCGATCTCAAAATCGACTGGCATCTGCCGACGACCGGCATCGCGATCCCCGCGCTCTCGTGTGGCGTCGCCGATCTGGTGATGAGCCGCAAGGCGATCCTCATGGATCTCCTGACGTTCGAGCAGGTGTATCATTATCCCGTCACGGAGCTCTCCGTGGTTACAGGTTCGTATGATGTCTACGGCTGGTCACCGGCCTTCATCATCGCGGTCAACAAGGACAACCCGCTGAAAGAGATTTCGATGAAGCAGCTCGACGACGTCTTCGGTGGCGCCCGGCTCGGTGGCTACGTCGGCAGCGTGTGGCACGCCGAGTATCCCTATTCGCGCGGCCCTGAGGAAAATATCCGGACCTGGGGTCAGCTCGGTCTCACCGGCGAGTGGGCCGACAAACCGATTCACACCGGCGGGCAGTCGCAACGCGGCAACCAGACCGTGCAGTTCTCCGACATCGTGCTGCGCGGCAGCGATCAGTTCGCCGAGGGCTACCGCGCCTATGCGAACTACATCACGCCCGACGGGAAAATTAACAGCTGGAGCGTGCAGGCGCAGCACGCGATCGCACAGGACAAGTATGCGATGTATTACGTTTCGCCCGCGTCGCTGGGGCCCGACCTGAAGGAGCTGGCGATCGCGCCCTACGAAGGCGGCGCCGCCGTTCCGCGCACACTGGAGACGATTCACGATCGGACTTATCCGCTCTACGGGCAGTATTTTTTCTACGTGAACCGCGAGCCGGGAAAGCCGGTTGATCCGAAAGCGGAGGAGTTCATCCGCTTTGTACTGAGCCAGGAAGGCCAGGAGTGCGTGCAACGCGAGGGCCGCTACCTTCCGCTCACCGCCAACGTGCTGAAGGAGCAACTCAAGAAGATCGAATGATCGGGCGCATCTCCATCGGTTTCTTGGTGGCCCGCGCGGCGATGTTCGCCGCGGCAGGCGAATCGGTTGTGCCGAGCTACGTTCCGCAGCCGGTATCGCCACCCACCGGAGCAGGCTACGTCACCCGTGCCGGCGCGATTCGGATTGCCAACGGCAACCGCGGCATGGGGAAAATTCTCGAGGGCTTCAACACGCTCTTTGTGCGCACGCATCCGGGAGTGGCGTTCGAGATCGAGTTCAACCGACTCGGCAACGCCGTAAATCTGCCCGCGCTGACCCATGGCGTGACGCTCGTCGCGCCGATGGGCCGCGAGGTGATGCCGGTGGAGCTGGGGCCCTACAAAAAAATTATCGGCGCCGATCCGTTGGTCGTGCGCATCGCCCACGGCACGATCGTTGCGCAGGACAAAGCCGCGCCGCTCGCCATCTACGTCAATCGCTCGAATCCGATTGCGCAACTGACCACCGCGCAGGTCGCACAAATTTTCTCGTCGGGCGCACCGGCCGGCGATCTCACCACGTGGGGTCAGCTCGGGTTGAAGGGCCTCTGGGCGCACCGGGCGATTCACCCCTGTGGCACACCCGAGGCGAGCGGCTTCGGCTCGTTCATGGTGGAGCACCAGATGGAAGGGCGCGCCTTCACTCCCGGTTACGAGGCGTTCCCGCTCGCCGCTGAAATCGTGCAGCGGGTCGGCGAAGATCCCGGCGCGATCGGGTTTTCGGCGCTCGGATTTCTTACGCCTCAAACCAAGATTGTCGCCATTGCGCCACGGCCAGGCGGACCCTTCATGACGGGCACCGGCCCGGAAATCGCATCCGGCGAATATCCGTACGATCGCTTCGTGTTCCTTTATGCGCGGCGCACGGCGGGCCGGCCGCTCGATCCGTTCGTGCGGGAGTATCTCCGGCTCGTGCTCTCGCGCGAGGGTCAGGCCATCATCGCTGCCGAGGCCAACGGCTTCATTCCGCTCAACGCGCGCGAGGTGGCTGCCGAGCTGGCCAAGATCGACCAAATCCTACCATCCACTCTATGAGACCCATCCACCGCCTGTTCACCTTCATCGCGGTCGCGGCCCTCGCGGTGGCCACAGCTTCCGCCGCCGGCAGCGAGCCCGACACCCTCGCGCGCATCCGCCAGCGCGGCCGGCTCATCGTCGGCAGCGAGCTGGTCTTTCCCACGCTCAATTTCAAGAACCCGGCGACGGGCCGCTGCGAAGGTTTCATGGCGGATATCTCGCGCGCGCTCGCACGGCAAATGCTCGGGGATGAAAACAAGGTCGAGTTTCACCAAACCGAGGACCAAACGCGCATCGATGAGGTGACGAACGGCGTCGTTGACCTGCTGATCGACACAGTCCCGATCAGCGAGGAGCGGGCCAAGATTGTCGATTTCTCCGACCCGACCTTCCAATCCGGCTCGGCGCTGCTCGTGAAAAAAGGCAGCCCGATCACGGACATCGATCATCTCCCGGCGCAAACCCGCATCGCGTGGGTGACCGCCAACCCAGACGTGAAATTCATCAAGGCAAAGGCGCCGGGCGCGACTTACCTCGAGTTCACCAAGAGCGCGGATGCCCTGGCCGCGTTGAAGGACGGACGCGCCGATGCGTTCACTCAGGTCGTCACGCACCTCTACCGGGCGGCGAGCGAGAACCCGGGCTATGTGCTCGTCGGTCGGTTCACCTCCAAGCCGTACGGCATCGTCCTCAAGAAGGGCGACGCGGCGCTACGCGCCTACGTGAATGACTTCCTCGCCACCCTGCGCGCCAGCGGTGACTATGATCGGCTGTTTCAAAAATGGTTCGCGGCGTATGGCGGGAACAACGTGAAATGATTCGACGGCTGACATTGCTGCGGCTCGGTTTTGCGGTCGTCACGGGGACGGTCGCGCTGGCTGACGAGCTACCCTCCTACGTGCCGCAGCCCGTGACGGTGCCGAAGGACGCACCGTATGTGCAGCCGGATGGATCGATTCTCATCGTCGGCAACGACGGGATGGAGGCGATGCTCCAGCGATTCAACGAACTGTTTATTCGCACGCATCCCGGCCTCAAATTCACGCTGCTCCTCAAGGGCTCGTCCACCGGGATGGGCGGGCTCACGGCGAACGTGTCCGCATTCGCGCCGATGGGTCGCGACGCATGGCCCGTGGAGGTCGAGCCCTTTCGCCGTCTGTTTGGCTATCTTCCCATCGACATCCACATCGGGCGCGACGGGTTCGCCGCGCCCGGCCGCAAAAATCCGCCGGCGGTCTACGTAAACGCGAAAAATCCGCTGGCGAGCCTCACGCTCGAGCAAGTCGCGCAGATCTTCACCACCGGCCAGCCCGGCGGCGATCTCACCCACTGGAACCAGATCAGCGCGCGCGGCGCCGAGCGCATCATCCATCCCTATGGCCCGCGCGACGACGGCGGTTTCGTAACGGCGCTACGCGCAGCCCGGATGCACGATCTGCCGCTGGCCCGCCGATACGAGGGCCTGGCCAAGTTTGCCGACGTCATTCGCGCCGTCGCCGAAGATGCGAACGGTATCGGCATCACCGGGTATTTCGACGCGGCAGCCGTCCCGGCGGGCGTGAAGCGCCTCGCGCTGGCCGAGACGCCGGACGCGCCGGGGTCGCTCGCGAGTTACGATGACGTGCGCGCCGGGCGCTATCCGCTCGCTCCCTTCATCCGACTCTATGCCAATCAGGCGCCGGGCGCGCCGCTCGATCCGCTCGTCAGGGAATACGCCCGGCTCGCGCTTTCACGCGAGGGCCAGGCGATCATCGCCGCGTTGAAAGACACCGAGGAGGGCTATGTTCCCCTCACCGCCGCCGAGGTCGCCATCGAGCAGGCCAAGCTCCCATGACGACTTCGCTTCGAAAACTCAGTGGCCTCGCAGCGTTGGCGGCCTCGCTCGCGTCAGTGAGTTTCGACGCGCGCGCGCGCGGCGCAGAGCCGCCCGTCACGCCGATCGCGCGGGCCGACACCGCATTTGTCTCGTCGCTGCCGGGCTACGCGCCGCGCGAAAAAGTCTCCGGCACGATCCGGTTGTGGGGCCATGGGAGTTTCAAACACGACTTCATGGGCGGGCTCGTCGCGAAATGGATGGAAGGCTTCAATCGCTTCCAGCCCGATGTGAAGCTCGACAACCGGATGTATGGCACGGCGTCGGCGATCGGCGCGCTGCTTTCCGGCGCGGGTGATATCGCGCTGCTCGGCGAGGAAATCAGCCCGGCAGCCGCCGCGGCTTTTGAGCGGGCGAAAGGCTATCCGCCCACCGGCATTCAAGTCGCGACCGGAAGTCTCGACGTAAACTTCTTCGATTACGCGCACATGATTTTTGTGCATCGCGACAATCCACTCGCCCAGCTCTCGCTCGTACAGCTCGACGCGATTTTCGGCGCCGAGCATCGCCGCGGTGCGCCGAAAAACATCCGCACGTGGGGCGATCTTGGGCTCACCGGCGAATGGGCGGATAAGCCGATCCAGCCCTACGGCTGGAAAGTCGACGAGGACTTTGCCCTCTTCTTTCGCGAAGCCGTCCTGGCGAATTCCCATCGCTGGAATACCGCACTCAAGGAATTCGTCCACGTTACGCGGCCCGACGGCACGCAATACGATCACGGCCTTCAAATCCTCGACGCCCTCGCCCGCGATCGCTTCGGCATTGCGCTTTCGAATGTGCGCTACGCCAACCCAAACGTGAAGACGCTCGCGCTTGGCGCCGGCGACGCCGGTCCGTTCTATCCACCAACGCCCGCCAACCTGATCGCGCAGACTTACCCGCTCGCTCGCATCATCCCCGCGTTCATCGATCGCGCTCCCGGTCAGCCGCTCGATCCGAAGGTGCGCGAGTTCCTGAGCTACATTCTTAGCCGCGAGGGGCAGCAAGCTCTGATCGAAGCAAGCGACTATCTTCCGCTCGGGGCGGACATCATCCGCGCCCAACAGGAGAAGCTAAAATGAGCCGCCGCCTTTTCCTATTTTTCCTCCTTGTACGAGCCGCGGGTTTCGCCGCGCTGCCACCGCCGGAGGAGCCGACCGGCGCCAGCGGCGTGATTCGCATCTGGGGCACCGCAGAGCTCAAACCACTGCTCGAACGCTGGCAAAAAATCTTTCTGGCGAACCACCCGACCGCGCGCTTCGAGGCGCACCTCGTCGGCAGCGACTCTGGCCTGCCCGGGCTTTATACGCGCCGCGCGGACATCGCGCTCCTCGGCCGAGAGGCGACCGCCACCGAACTCAAAGCCTTCGAGTGGATCTATCGTTACAAACCCACTGCGATCGAAGTCGCGACGGGCAGTCTCGGCGTATCCGGACGTTCGCCGGCGCTTATCGTTTATGTGCATCGAGACAATCCGCTCACGCAGGTCACCCTCGCGCAGCTCGACGCGGCGTTTGGCAGCGAGCACCGGCGCGGCGCGCCCGAGAATATCCGGACCTGGGGCCAGCTTGGCCTCACCGGCGAATGGCGCGATCGACCGATTCACCTGTACGCGCCCGACACCGAGGAGGGCACCGGGCGTTTCTTCCGCAGCGTCGTGCTCAACGACAGCCGGATGCTCCATTGGGAGCAACTGCGCGAATTCGCCGACACAAAGGGCACGCCACCGACTCACGATGCGGCCCAGAAAATTCTCAACGCGCTTGCGCACGATCCGCTTGGGCTGGCGGTCGCCGGCGGGCGTCCAGCCGATGCTCGCACCAAGCCGCTCGCCGTGTCCGCCACGGACAAAAGCCCCTTTGTCCTGCCCACCCGCGAAAGCCTAATCGCACGTACGTATCCGCTTACGCGCGCTGTGTTCGCCTACGTCAACCGCACCCCGAATGCGCCGCTCTATCCGAACGTGCGCGAGTTCCTAGACTGCGTCCTGAGCGACGAGGGACAGGCTGCCATCGCGCAGGATGGCAGTTACCTGCCTCTTTCCAGCGCCGCCGCGGCGGATGCCCGCGCGCCATTGCGTTAACCTCGTTAAACTTGATCGCGCAGACTTACCCGCTCGCTCGCATCATCCCCACGTTCATCGATCGCGCTCCCGGTCAGCCGCTCGATCCGCAGGTGCGCGAGTTCCTGAGCTACATTCTTAGCCGCGAGGGGCAGCAAGCTCTGATCGAAGCAAGCGACTACTAGAGTTGGCGAGGCAGACGTTTTTCCAAGAACGATCGGAGTTTCGGCAGCTTCTGACGGCCAAGCCCGGCGAAGAAGGCGCGAGCGTCGAGCTTCAATTCCTTGAATGCTTTCCGGGCCTTTTCTGCTGTGACTACGGTAAGCAAGCGCTCCAGAAATTCGATCAACTTGCGCTCCTCCATGCGTCCTTCGATTGCCGCCTTCTGGAGGTCTTCAAGGTAGGCCGGCAGCACCTGGGCGAGAATCGCGACGTGCCGGGCGTCCTGCCGCCCTGTTTGGGCAATGTCGGCGACGTTGGCGATCTTCGCCTGCAAGAGAGCAATCGGGCTGGGGACTTGGACGTGGGTTTCGCCCACCGCGACGGTATAAACAGGCTCGCGCAGTTCCTCATTGCTGACGCCATGCACGTAGCGGAGCACTTCGATGAGAAGCGGACGGCCGTTGTGATCCTTGGCAATAACCACCCCGATTTCATTGGTCGGCGGCTTGACCGGAAAAAATTGCGGCTTGGTGCCGGCCAGTTTGCCAAGAGCCTCCAAAGTCTCCCGGTCGCCGAGCACGTCCACGTCCCGCGAAACGAACGGCGCCAGTGCAGCCGTCCGTGTTTCGTAATACATGGCCCACAAGTTCACGGCCTGCCCGCCCACGAGAAGGACCGGCTCTTTCGTTGCCAAAAGGGGAGCGAAATCCTCGGGCGGACGTGGCTCGGCGTCAGACGGCAGCGGTGGCATGGGCGAGATCGAAGTTGACCATGCGCACAGCCCGTCGCGGCGAAGCGATGGAATTGCGCTGCTGAATCGCCTGCGGACTGGCCAGCGCCAAGTCGAGAAGCACCTGGTCGAACTCACGCTGCGCCCGTTTGAAGCGCGCCACCTGCGCGGCTGTCTTGAAAAGAGCCGGCATCCGTGGGGCTTTCTGCCAAACGGTCTGCCGCAGTCGCTCGGCTTGGATCGGTTCGCTCGCCCTTTTCTTTACCAGTTCTCGGGTGGCCTGACGCAGCAACGCCATCACGGTCGTATCTTCGCGACGGGCGATTTCTGCGAGTGCAGCCAATACGGCCTCGTGCTCGGCGAGACTTTGGCGACGCTTGGACTTTGAGAGTTGGTTAGGCATGACCTAAAGGTTGAATCAACCTCAGTCATTCAGGTGCGACAGGCAAGCCAATCAGAGCGAAAATATTGAAGCTCGAGCTGTACGAGATTCCCCTCGAAATGCACCAGATCATGTAGGCGATATCGAGCGCACCAACGATGATGAGCGACCCGCCTGCACTCAGTCCTTGAGCGTAGCGCTCTTCAGCCGGCAACTTGGCGTAGTGCTCCCAGAATCGCGAAGAAGCGAAGTGAGTCACAGACGGCGGGTCTTCCCGCTACGATGCTCCAGCAATGCTTCGTCAGCGAGCGCATCAAGCCGACCAGCCGCCGCATCTCGTGCAATGTCGCGGTCCCACAGCCACGCGCGAACCTCCGCCAACTCTTCGTCGGTCAGGTTCTCGATAGCGCGCTCAATCTCTTGGACGGTGCTCATGCGGTGACCGTATTCCTAAGCGGGATGTCCGCAAGCCGGTCTTTTTGGCTAACGTTCTAATGAACCGCGCGCAGCGGCGGTTCGGGAAAGTGGGTTGTCCAACAAGCGTCCTGTGTCGCGCTACGGCGACACAGAACCCTCTGGGTTCGCCTCTTTTTTTATCCGAGCTTGAGCTATCGGTCGATCATGAACCCTAAGGGCTCTTCGACTGCTATCCGCACAGGCTGGCCACCTTTCTTCGGCGGCGAATAGCGCCGTCGCAATATCGATTGGCGCGCAGCTTCCCCAAACTCTTCGTCCGTCGTCTTAACGACCTGCGCTTCGGACGTCGTTCCGTCTTTCTCGACGATGAAGGCGATCACCGCAGAAGCATCGATGCCGTTTTTTCGCAGCGCCATCGGCACAGCTGGCGGCTCAAGATGTATCGGATGAAGATACGACTTCAGCACGATATTTTCTCTAGCGTCGAGGTAGTCTCCGGTAAACGTCACAGAGTGCGGGGCCGGCGGTGTCGATGGGGAACTTGTGCATGCCGCCAGTAGCGCGATCACAACGAGAAGTAGGACTCTCATAAAGTTTTTGCCGAACCATCAAGGTGTGCCGCGCCGCCAGGCGTCGGCACCGGCGGACGTTCCCAGCATACGCCGCATCGGATGTGCGTCTACCTCTATAGCGCGGCCCTTCGTCGCATTGCGATGGGCACCGACCACTTTTCGGCTACCATCGCCGCGAAGCGCGGCGGTTTGTCGGCAGAGCGCAGGTCTGCCGAAAACCTTAGCGTAGCGGCGAGTCCCCATGCGTTCGTTGTATGACAAATGGCACTATGTTTCATATCTTGCGAATTAACATATAGTTAGCGCCGGTGTCGGCGGGAACGTCGATTATGCCACTGAGGGTTAGTGGATCATATTCCAGTAGTCCTTCCTAGCCCGTGGGTTCTCGAAAATCAACTCCCGCTCAAACTGAATATTGACCCGGCAGGACTGATCCACCGCCCCTTTCGGTGGATCAGGTTCCGGGTCGTACGGACCATGAGCGCGCGAGCGAAAAGCGCCTCGAATTTTCGGAAGGTTCTGCGCCCACGTTTGCTCTGGGATACTGAATTTAAATTCAGCGACTGTTCACCTGACGTTAAGCTCGATCAGTCTTAATCAATTTCGGATCGATTAATCCCTCACCCCGTTATCTCCCCATGAAGCAAAGCCTTCTGCTCGTGTGCGTTTCAATCTGGCTTTCGGTCACGGCCCTCGCCGTGCCGGCCAACGTGCTCATTCGCGTGCCCGCCGGCTCGCCGATGCCTGCGGAGCTCGCGCCGCTCCTCTCGAAGTGGCGGCAGTCCGGCCAAGTCGCCAATGTCCTCCTCCTCACGCAGGGCCGCACCGAAAACCCTGGCCCCGATCGCAAGGCGCAGTTCGAGACGTTCGCCGTGCTGGAGTTTCCCAACGAGGCCGCCGCCGATCGCTGGCAGCAGGAGGCTGCGCCCGCGCTCCCCGCGGGCTTGATCGTGCGCCGCGCCGACGCGCTCGCGCACGGCGAGCTCTCGCCGCGCGACTCGAATCACTCGATCTTCATCGTCAACACCTACCAACCCAAGGTTCCGGCTTCCCGCTTTGGCGAGTTCGTCGCCGGTTATGTCAAGCCGCTCTACGAGGCGATGCGTAGCACCAAGCACCTCGTTCGCTATACCGCGTATCTTGAGCGCGGCGAGACTGGCAAAGTGGACGCGCTGAACGTTCTCGAATACCGCGACAGCGTCGCGTTCGCCACCGTGACCGCACAGAAGACCGCGATTCGCGAAAAACTCACCGCGACGGTCCCGACCTACGCAGCCTTCGACAAGATCAAGGACACGCTGCGGGTCGACGGCTTCGGGACCACCGCGACCTACACGGAGTTGCCTCCGCCTGAGCTCAGCGATTTGCCGCCCTACGTGCCCGAGACCAAAATCGTCGGTGCCGTCCGCATCCTCGGCAGCGAATTGAAAAACGCGGTCGTCTATCTCGCCGAGGGTTTCAACAAGTTCCACCCCGATGCGCGGGTGAGCACGAGCTACATGACGAGTAGCGAAGGCGGCCTCGCGGGACTTTACACTGGCATCAGCGACGTCGCCCCGATGGGCGACGACGCAAAAATCACCGACCAGATGCCGTTCTTCAATGTCTTCGGCTACATGCCGACGGAGATTTCCGTCGCGACCGGCGGCTACGAGAAGCGCGGCTCGCTCTTCGCCTGGGCGATCGTGGTCAACAAGGACAATCCGCTGACCGAAATCTCGATGGACCAGCTCGAGCGCGTCTTCGGCAGCGAGCGCAGCGGCGGTTGGGAGTTGCGGGACAACAACTGGCTCTACACCGCGAAATACGCGCGCGGCGCCGACACCAACATCCGCCAGTGGGATCAGCTCGGCCTCGGCGGCGAATTCGCCAAAAAGGAAATCCAGACCTTCGGCTACTGCGCTCCCGGCTTCGCAATCGCGATCGAGCGCCAGCTCTTCCACTGGTCGCACAAGTGGAACGGCAACTTCATGGAATACGTCGAGACGAAGCAGACGACGCCCGACGAAGACGGTAAGAAGGTCGACAGCGTCCGCCCGCTCGAAGCGCTATCGAATAACAAATTCGCCATCGGCATCGCCGCGCTGATGCACGTGAACGATTTTCCCAATCTCAAGGTGCTGAAGGTCGTTCCCCGCAGTGGCGGACCCGCCGTCGCGCTCACGCCGGACAATGTCGCCAACCGCGTCTACCCACTCATCCGCGACGCCTATTTCTACGTCAACAAGCCGCCTGGTGGAAAGCTCGACCCGCGCGCGCGCGAGTTCATGCGCTTCGTCCTCAGCCGCGAAGGCCAGGAGATCATCGCGAAGGTCGGCTACTACTACCCGCTCAACGCCGCCGCTCTGAAGGAACAGCTCAAGAAGCTCGACTGATCGCGCCATGAAATCCTCACCCCTTGTTGCCCTGCTCGCCGCCGGCCTCGCGGTCGGCGCGCTCTTGCCGCCGCTGGGCGCCCAAACCGCGACCTCCAAAGACGCAGAAAACGCCCTGCGCGCGCAGGTCGATCATTTCCGCATCGTCAAGGAGCGCGGCAAGCAGGCCTTCTACACCAACAAATTCGATCTGAGTGGCCTGCCCCACTACGAACCGCAACCGCTGCCGGCCGGCTGGCTCCGCATTTATGGCAACAACTATCTCGTCGACGGCGCGCTCGGCGACTACTGGCAGAAGGCCTTCGAGAAGTTCCAGCCCGGCATCCACCTGTCGTTCAACATGCCGACCTCGGCCAACGCGCTCTCCGCGCTGAATTTTGATCAGGCTGAGCTCGTCATGTCGCACAAGCCGAGCTTCTACGACCTTCTCGCCTACGAGCGCATCAAGAACTGCGAACCCATCGAGATCACGGCGGTCACCGGATCGTTCGACGTCGGCGGCTGGCAAAATTCCTACGACATCATCGTCAACGACGGCAACCCGATCAAAGGCATCTCGATGGAGCAGCTCGACGGCGTGTTCGGCGCGCAACGCGACGGCGGCTGGGTCGGCACCAACTGGCGCCCCGACCTCGCGCGCGGCCCGGAAAAGAATATCCGTACGTGGGGCCAGCTCGGTCTCACCGGCGAATGGGCCGACAAGCCGATTCACGTCTACGGCTTCAGCCTGCGCTACAACACCGCGGTCGAATTTTCCGATGTCGTGCTCAAGGGCAGCGACAAGTGGAACGAGAACATCCACGCCTTCGGCAACTACATGGCGCCGGATGGCAAACGCTACGTTGAGGCCGACCAGATCACCGAGGCTATCGGCAAGGATCCTTACGCGATCGGTTTTAACCGCTATCGCGGCGAGCGCCCGCAAGTGCGCCGCCTGCCGGTCAGCGTGCATGACGGTGAGCCGTTCGTCGCCCACACGCTCGAAAACATCCAGAACCGCACCTACCCGCTGAAGAGCGAGGTTTACTTTTTCGCGACGATGCTGCCCGGCCAGAAAATGGATCCACGCGTCCGCGAATTTCTGCGCTTCGTGCTCAGCCAGGAAGGCCAGGCCGAGGTGCAACGCGACGGCAAATATCTCCCGCTCACCGCCGAGGTCGCCCGCGAACAACTCAAGAAAATCCAATGAAACGTTCTCTCTCGCCTGTTCTCCTCGCCGCGCTCGCGTTCGCCACCACGGTGGGCGCGGAGACGGAAAAAGCTTCCACCGGTCTCGCAATGCAGAAGGCGCGCGCCGACGGCCTCGTGGTAAAAGGCAAAAAATCCTACTATCCCGCCGACAAGTGGGACCTCAGCGATCTGCCGGCCTATGAGCCCAAGGAAAAAATCACGGGCACGATCCGGCTCTGGGGCAGCAACTACATCGTCGACGGCAACGTCGGCGACTATTGGGAAAAAGCATTTCAGAAATTTCACCCCGATGTGAAATTCGAGTATCACATGCTGACGACGCGCGCCGCAATTCCAGCGATCACGTTCGATCTGGCCGACGTCGGCATCAGTCGAAAGATGAAGACCGAGGAGCAGCAGCTGTTCGAGCGCTACAAAAATCATTCCCCGCTCGAACTCGTGGTCGCCACCGGCTCCTACAACGTCACCGGCTGGAATCCCGCGTTCGGCATCGTCGTCAGCAAAGACAATCCACTCACTCAAATCACCGTCGAGCAGTTGGACGGGGTTTTTGGCGCCGAACGTTTGGGCGGTTGGATTGGCACCGACTGGCACCCTGAGTTTTCGCGCGGCCCGGAGAAAAACATCCGCCGCTGGGGCCAGCTTGGTCTCACCGGCGAATGGGCCGACAAGGAAATCATTCCGTACGGTCTGAACCAACGCTACAGTCAGGCCGGCACGTTTTCCGATCGCGTCCTGCAGGGCAGCGACAAGTGGAACGAGCGCCTCCGCATTTATGCGAATTTCGTCGGCGATCCGAACAGCGGCGGAGCCTCGATGGGATTCGGTGCCCTCAAGCGCGGACTCAACGACGATCTGAAAAAGGATCGCTATGGAATCGCCTACGTCGCTTCGCCGGTCGGCCCGAATCTGCCGGCCGAATGCAAGGTGCTCGAAGTGGCGGAGACCGCGACCAGCCCGGCCTACGCCTACACGATCGATAACATCCGCAGTCGGAAATATCCTTTCTACGACGAGATCTACGCCTATATCGACGCGAAGCCCGGCCAGCCCATGGACCCCAAGGTCCGCGAGTATCTGCGTTTCATCGTCAGCCGCGACGGCCAGGCGGAAATCGCGCGCGACGGCAAATACCTGCCGCTGACCGCCGAAGTTTCACGCGCTCAGCTCAAAAAACTGCAATGAGTTATGCCCGTCTTCTGTTCGCGATGCTGGCCCTTGGCTTCGCCGCGCTCCGAGCCGAGGAGGCGAAGCCCAAGTTCGGCCTGGCTGCCGAAAACCACATCGGCGCCCAAACGATGGTGAACGATCTGATGGCGCGCTACCCCGCGCTCGTCACCGCCGGCATTCACGCGGTGGCGCCCGGTGCAAAAACCCAGGCCATCATTGCTTCCACGCTCAACGTCATCGGCAAACCCAGCGATCCCGAGGACGTTGATGTCGGTGCGCGCGGCTGCACGCAGCTCGTGCCCAACCTGAAGGTCGGCAAGTTTGGCGTGATGCTGCCGCTGCGTGATCGCGCCGGGCAGGACATCGGCGCCCTCGCCCTCGCGTTCAAATATCGCGACGGCGACGATCAGGTGAAACTTTTCGCCGCGGCCACGGCGATCCGCAACGAGCTCGCGCCCAAAATCGCCGCGCTCGCCGATCTCTTCGCACCCACTCGCTGACGATGCGCTCCTCCTTCGCTTGTTTTGCCTTTACGCTGCTTGCGGCCGGCGGCGGATGGGCGCGCGCCGACGATCTCTCTTCGTTGCCGGCTTACGCCGCCCCAACGGAAAAAGTCACGGGTGTGATTCGAAATTTCGGCAACGGCTACGCGGGCGTGCTGAAAAAATGGGAGCAGGGCTTCCAAAAATTCTGCCCCGACGTGTCGTTCGCCGACACCCTGCCGACAAGCGACGCGGCCTTTCCCGCCCTGATCACCGGCGTGACCGATCTCGCGCCGGATGGATCCGAGCCGGCACTGACCGAGACCCTGGCGTTCTTCGAGGTCTACGGCTACCATGCTACTGCGATCACGGTGGCCAGCGGCACTTACGACGTCGAGGGTCACTCGCCCGGCATGGTGATCTTTGTGAACGAAAAGAATCCGCTCACGCACCTGACGCTCGCGCAGCTCGACGGAATTTTCGGTGCAGAGCGCACGGGCGGTTTGCGCGGATTTCAATGGTCGCCGGAGGATGCGCGCGGGCCGGAGAAAAACATCCGCACGTGGGGGCAGCTCGGCCTCACGGGCGAGTGGGCCGACAAATCGATCCAAACCTACGGGCATGCGCCGTCGGGCGCGTCGCGTTTCTTTCAGTGGATGGTGCTGAAAAATTCCGAGAAGTGGGCACCCAACTATCGCGGCTACGTCGAGTCCGGGAGCAAGATGATCGGTGAATCGGACAAGACGGCGCAGCGCCTGGGCATCCGCTCGATGCTCGCCAACGAGCTCGCGCACGATTCCGGCGGCATCGCGTGGACGATCATGCCGCAGGCGAAGGATATCACCGGCATCAAGCCCATCGCGCTCGCGGCGGACGAGCGCGGGCCGTTTGTCGCGCCGTCGCGCGACAGCTTTCAGGCACGGACCTATCCGCTCGTGCGCAGCATCTACATTTACTTGAATCGCAAACCAAGCGCCCCGCTCGAGCCAAAGCTCCGCGAGTTTCTCCAATTTATCCTCAGCCGCGACGGCCAGCAAATCGTCGCAGACGATGGCGGGTTCTTACCCCTGCCGGCATCTTTTGCGGCCGGGCAGCGGGCCAAACTGAACTGAGCCATCGCTTGCTTCTGAAAAAAAATTAAGGCGCGGTTCAGCCTCGTTTTAGGCTATCAGCCCATCCTCATTTCCTCCGATTCGTATGAAGCCCGCCCTCCGCACGCCCCTGCTGACCTTCCACCTCTGGACCGGGATCACCGTGGGGTTCGTTTTTATGGTCGTGGCCCTGTCCGGAGCCGCGCTGATTTTCCGCACCAAGCTTGAGCGCGCGTTCGATCCGCAGCGCTTCATCGTCACCCCCGGGGACCACCGGCTGCCCATCGATGATCTTGTGGCGCGCGCGAAGGCCGCGCATCCCGGCCCCGATTTCCTGAGCGTCCGTTTCTGGAGCGACCCGACGATGCCAATGACCGCGCTCTTTTCCGACAAAAAATACGTCCACCTCAATCCCTACACCGGCGCTGTGCTCGGCGTGCGTGCCCGCTACGGCGAGGGCTTTGGCTGGATCGAGGGCCTGCACAAATACCTCATGCTCGAGCCGAGCCTCGGCGAAAACGTCAACGGCACATTCGCCTTTGCCTTTGCCTCCCTGCTCCTCACGGGCGTCGTGCTCTGGTGGCCGGCTACGCGCCGCGCGCTCGTTGCCGGACTGACCTTCAATCGCAAGCTCTCGGGCCGCCCCTGGAATCTGAATCTCCACAAGACGATCGGTATTTACGCGGCGCTCGTGCTCTCGTTCAGCGCGCTCAGCGGCATTCCAATCTCGTTCGAGTCGACTCGCGTGGTGCTCGACGCGATCACCTTTTCGAAGCGCGATGAGCCACCGGTCGCGACGCCTGGACAAAAGATTCCCTTCGCCGGCTTCGACGCCGCCGAACGCCAGATCAACTACCTGATGCCAAACGCGCGCGAGACATACATCCCGCTGCCGAAAAAAGGGCTCGTCCCCGCCTACGCGATCGCGGCCGATGCGCCGCACCCGAACGCGCGCTCCTATGTCTACCTTGACCCGGCGGCGAATGTCGTGCGTTACGCGCCGTTTGCCCACGCCAGCGCGGGCTACCAGTTGTATTATTGGATGCTCTCGTTGCACACCGCTGTAACGGGCGGCTGGGTGGTGCAGCTCCTGCTCTTGTTCGCGACTCTCAGCGTGCCTGTGCTCGCTTGGACGGGCGTCGCGAGTTACCTGCGCCGCAAGTCCCGCGTGCGCACCGCGGTTCCCGCCTCCTCCTCGCTCAACCCCGAAACCATCCCCGCCAAATGAGTTTGCCCCCCGCGCCCTCCGACAAAAATTCACCCACTGGATTCTGGCCGCACGGCTGGTGGAAAATTATGGAGCTGCGCATAGGCATTCTGCCACTGCCGGTTTACCTGCTGCTTCTGTTCATCGTCGCCTGGTTCGCGATGCAGCCGGGCAAATTTCCCACCGAAATTTGCATGATGATGACGGTGCTTGCGATCGGCGGCTTCACCTGTGGCGAGCTGGGGAAACGCATTCCCATTCTGCACCATTTTGGCGCGGCGGCCATCTTTGCGACCTTCATCCCTTCATTTCTCGCATTCAAAAAGATTCTGCCCGACACGCTCATTACGGCGATCACCGACTTCACGAAGGGCACCAACTTTCTCTATCTGTTTATCGCGGCTGTGATCGTTGGCAGCATTCTGGGGATGGATCGCACGGTGCTAATCCGTGGTTTCGTAAAAATATTCATTCCCATGGCGGTCGGCTCCGTGCTGGCGGCGGCGGTCGGCGTCGGCGTCGGTTCGATGCTCGGACTGGGCGCGAAACATACGTTTTTTTATCTGGTGGTGCCGGTGATGGCCGGCGGCGTCGGCGAGGGCGCGCTCCCGCTCTCTACCGGCTATGCGGACGTGCTGCACTTGAAGCAGGGTGACGTGTTTGCCCAGGTATTGCCGCCCGTGATGTTTGGCAGCCTCACCGCGATTCTCATTTCCGGCGCGCTCAACTTCGTCGGCAAGCGCTACCCGCACCTGACCGGCAATGGCCGCCTGCAACCCGCCGAGCACGACGACCTCGATCTTAAAAAGGATGAAATCGCAGCGCACATGGATGTGACTCACGTGGCCGCGGCCGGGAGCCTGGCCCTGGCGTTTTACCTCCTGGGGCTTTTTGTCGCCGCCTTCGGCGCAAAATTCGGCAAGGTCTGGCCCGCGGCGCTTACGATGCTCGCGCTCGCCGTCGTCGCCAAACTCGCCAACGCCGTCTCGCCCAAGCTGCAGCAAGGAGCCCACGTGGTGTACAAGTTTTTTGCCAGCGCCGTCACTTATCCGCTGCTCTTCGCCATCGGCGTGGCCATGACACCGTGGGACAAGCTCGTGGCTGCGTTCGCGCCTGCCAACCTTGTGACGATTGTCGCCGAAGTAGCCACGATGGTCCTCACCGGGTTTGTCGTCGGAAAATGGGTAAAACTTTACCCCATCGAGGCCGCCATCGTTAACTCCTGCCGCTGCGGCCAAGGAGGCACGGGCGACGTCGCGATCCTCACGGCGTCAAACCGGATGCAACTGATGCCCTTCGCGCAAATCGCGACGCGCATCGGAGGGCTGGTCACCGTCTGGACCGCCATCAACGCGCTCGCCTATTTTGGCGCCTAAGTTAAGCGCCATACCCGCTCCGTTCGCGACGGCTGACCTGTGCGACGCTCACGGCGAGCGCTGCCAGGCGTGCAGCCTGCAGTTTCGGTCGTTCGGCGGTCAGCGGGCCTTCGCCGGAAAAATCCGCACGCTCCGCTGCCACGCCGACAACGCCCTCGTGCGTCGCGCCCTCGAAACGACCGCAACCGGCCAGGTCCTGGTCGTTGACGGCGGTGGTTTCCTCGGTGCCGCGCTGCTCGGCGATCAACTCGCCACGCTCGGCGCCGCGAACGGCTGGGGCGGCGTGATTATTCATGGTGCCGTGCGCGACTCGGTCGCCCTCGCCACGATTGATTTCGGCGTGAAGGCACTCGGCACCAATCCGCAACGGGGCGCGAAGCTGGGCGTGGGCGAAATTGACGTGCAGGTGACGTTCGGCGGCGTGACGTTCACGCCCGGACAGTGGCTCTACTCCGACGAAGACGGCATTGTCGTTTCATCCGACCCACTGCTTTAGCTCGGTCGTTCCTGCATTGCTCACCGCCGCACCGCGCGCATCGTCGAGGCCGCGCTTCGTTCCTCCGCGATGAGCCCCCCTTCTCGATCCACCCTGCGCCGCTGGGCCGTCGTGCTCCTGCCCGGCGTGATTTTGTATTTTGCGCCACTGCCGTCGCTCACACCGGAGCAACGCCACCTGCTCGCGTTCTTCACCGCGATGATCGTGTCGTTCATGGCACGGCCGGTGCCGATGGGCGTAAGCGTGCTCGTGACGATGACGCTCATCGCGCTCACCAATACGCTGCCGCCCGCCCGCATCTTCGCCGGCTTTGGCGATCCGGTGGTGTGGCTCGTGTTCTCCGCGTTTCTCTTTGCCAACGCCGTCACCAAGACTCAGCTCGGGCTGCGCATCGCGTATTTTTTCATCGCCCGCTTTGCGCGCACCCCGCTGACACTCGGATACTCCGTGGCGTTCACCGACCTGGTGCTGGCACCCTGCGTGCCGTCCGACACGGCCCGCGGCGGCGCGATCGTTGCGCCGGTTGTGCGCGGGCTCGCGACCGCGCTCGGCTCCGAGCCGGGCCCGACCGCCAATCGCATCGGTGCCTACCTCACGCTCGTGGGCTTTCACTGCACCTACACGTCGTCGGCGATGTTTCTCACGGGCATGGCCGCGAACCCCGTCATCGCGAAGTTCGCCGGCTCGCTCGCCCACGTTGAACTCACCTGGGGCCGCTGGGCGCTCGCCGCGTGCGTGCCGGGGTTGTGCTCGTTTGCGCTGCTGCCGTGGCTGTTGTTTCAGCTGCACCCGCCGGAAATCAAGGACACCGAGCACGCGCAATCGCTCGCGCGCTCGCGCCTCGCCGAGATGGGCCCGATGAGCCGGGAGCAGAAAATCCTCGTGACGATCATTCTCTTCGTCGTCGCCGGCTGGATCACGACGCCGTGGCACGGCATGTCCAACACCGTCGTCGCGCTCGCTGGCGTCTGCGCGATCCTGCTCACCGAAGTCGTCACGTGGCGCGACCTGCTCGCCGACACGCGCGCGTGGGATGCGATCAGCTGGTTCGGTCCGCTCCTCGTGCTGGCTGAGGAACTCAACCGCCAGGAAATCATCACCGTCCTGTTTACCCCCGTGTTCGCCCACGTGCACGGCTGGCCTTGGCCGCTCGCGCTTGCCGCGATTGCCGTGCTCTACCTCTACGCCCACTACGGCTTCGCGAGCATGACGGCGCATGTCTCGGCCCTGTTTCCCGGCTTTCTCGCGGCGGCGCTCGCCACCGGCGCGCCGCCGATGGTCGCGGTGCTGCTGCTCGCGTTTCTCTCCAACCTCAACGCCGGCATCACGCACTACGGCACCGGCTCCGCGCCGGTTTACTTCAGCCCCGGCTTCGTCTCGCAAAGCACCTGGTGGACGATCGGATTCATTGTCTCCGTCGTGAACATCGCCATCTGGCTCGGCGCCGGCCTCGTGTGGTGGCAGCTTATGGGCTGGTGGTGACGGTCGCGAGCGGCGGCAACGCGGGTTCTGCCGCGGCCGTCGCCGCGATCGGGATTTCGAAGACCACGCGCAACCCCGTCCCGCGCGTCGAGCCCTCCGCGCGAATCACCCCATGGTGCAGCCCCAGAATGCTGCGCGAAATCGCGAGGCCGAGACCGCTGCCTTTTTCGTCCTGCGCGCCCTCGAGCCGCACAAACCGCTCGAAGATCCGTTCGCGCTGCTCGGGCGGCACGCCCGGCCCGTCGTCCTCGATCGCCACCCGCCACGAATCCACGGTGAACTCCGCCGTCAGCGCAATCGTGCCGCCGCGCGGCGAATACTTGAGCGCGTTCGCGACAAGGTTGAGCAGCACCTGCCGAATCCACTTGGGATCGTAGGCCACGCGACCCACCCCGGAAATCACCTCGGAAAATTTCACCCCGCGATCCTCGGCGAGGACCCGCGCGTCCTGCGTAAAGGTTTTCAAAAACTTTGTCGGATCCTCGGCGACGAACTGCGGCGTCACCGCCTGCGCCTCGACGCGCGACAGAAACAGCAGCTCCTCGATGATTTGCTTGAGCCGAGCGATTTCCTCGAGCTGAAGCTGCACCGCCTCCTCCTGTGCGGGTGTGAGCCCACCCTCGACGAGGAGTTTTTCCGCCTGCAGGCGCACGAGCGAGAGCGGCGTTTTCAACTCGTGCGAAGCCTCCGCCGTGAACCGCCGCACCTGGTTGAAAGACGATTCGAGGCGGTCGAACATCGAGTTGAGCAGGCGGGCGAGGTTCGAGATTTCGTCCTGCACGTCGGCCACAGGGATGCGTTCGCTCAGATTGTCGGAGCGGATGTGATTCGCCGTCTCCTGAATCAGCCGCACCGGCCGGAGGGCGATCCGGCTCAGCACGAGGCCGGAGATGATGCTTACGACGAGCATGAAGCACACGAGCACGAGGCTGATTTCCGCGTAACCGTCCATCACCTTGCGCACCTGGCCGAGTGACGTGCCGATCATCACGTCCTTCGAGCCCAGCACAAATTCACCGACGCGCAGTTCGCCCACTCCGTCGAGCCGGCCGTTGAACTCGCGCTCGCCGGGCACGTCGGGGAGTCGCCGGCCGTTCAGGTTGGAGGAACTAAACAACACGCCACCCCCTTTCTCGTGCACCTCGATAAAGAAGAGCACCGATCCCGCGTCCGTCGTCCGCCGAATCCGCTCGCCGATCTGATCGGCGTTGAGCGCGGCAAAGTCGGGGCCGAGTCCCGCCCGCACCTGCTCGAACTCCGCCTTGTTCAGCAAGTCCACGCCGCTCACGAGGTGCTGGTTGAGCAGGTAGTAGCCCGCGACGAAGAGCACCGCGAGCGTCGCCGTCGAGACGAACGCATAGAGCAGCGCGAGCCGCACGCCGAGCGATCTCATGACAACTGGTAGCCGACGCCGCGCACCGTCTTGAAGATCGACTTGTCCGGTGCGGGCTCGAGTTTCGCCCGCAGCTTGCTCATGTAGACATCAAGGAGGTTCGTATCGACGTCGTAGTGCGACTCCCAGATTTTCTCCGAGATGAGTGTGCGCGTAAGAATACGGCCAGGGTTTTGCAGGAAAATTTCCAGCAGTGCGAACTCGCGGCTCGTGAGCTCGATCGGCTGACCGTGGTGCGTGACGGTGCGGCCCAGCAAGTCCATGCGGATGCCGTTGTGCTCCAGCACGGTTTCCTTGACCGCAGTCTGGCGGCGCAGCAACGAACGCACGCGCGCGAGCAGTTCCTCCAGGCTGAACGGCTTCGAAAGATAATCGTCCGCGCCGAAGTCGAGCCCCTTGATTCGATCCTGCACGGCATCGCGGGCGCTGAGGATGAGCACGGGCTCGTTGAAGCCGCCCTTGCGCCATTCCTTCAGGAGGTCCAACCCGTCGCCGTCCGGCAGACTCAAATCGAGCACAATCACATCGTAACTGGTTTCGCACAGCGCGTCGCGCGCCTCCTTGCACGTCTGCACCCACGTCACGGTGTAGGCGCGCTCGGCGAGGCTTTTCTTCAGAAACTGGCCCAGCCGGCGCTGGTCTTCGACGATCAAAATTTTCACGGCGGGAGGGGTTCGGGGGCGCGAGGGAAAATTTCCGCAGCCGCCAACGAACACCCGCGCGGACCTTCACGCGAGGGCAAACTCGCTGAAAAAATTGGCTCGCTACGCGTCGATGGAAAAGGCTCGAAGTGCGCGGGCTTTCGGCTAGGCGGGACATTCTGAATGCGTCGATAGGCTCGACCGTGGCGGCTTAGCTCCGCGGCTGCGCTCAATCCATTAGCGCCAATTGATATTCAATTTATGTTTAACTGGGTACGCACTTCACACAGGTTGCCGTAATTCTCCATGCCCGGCACCCACGTTCCTTCATCCTGCGACGCAGAGCGAAGCGCGGATTCACGGTCGGTCTGCATTCAATCTTGTATTAGTCCGTTAAACGGACCATAAATGGTCCATGCTCAAAGCCCTCACTGTTTCCCAAGCGAAACCTCTCCTCGGAAAACTACTCGACAAAGCTGGTGCTGGCCAATCCGTCTACCTCCGGCGGAAGGAGCAACTCTACCGCATAGAGCCTGTCGCCGAGGTTGAGCCAATCCCGAGCCGCCCATTCGGCTTCTTCGCCGTCGAGGAGGGCGATCCGATGATCGCCCTCGCCAACTCGGCGCCAGCCAACTTTGCCCCACCCCAATGACACCTGTTCGGCAGTGGGACATCGTGCGATTTCGAATTCGTCCCCAGGACACCGAACTGCATCCCGGCGTTGTCGTCTCGGGCGAAGAATGGTGCGCTTCCGATCACACGACCAACCTCAACGTCCTAGCGTGTTCCAAGCGGCCTCCGGCCGCGGCGGTGAAGCCGCATCAAGTCGTGCTCAACGGCGCCGACGGGCTGGATTTTCAATCCACGGCCGACTGCCGGTTCTTTCACATCATCACGAAGGAAGGAGTCACGGAGGTGATCGGTCGCGTCTCGGCCGAACGGCGACACGCCATTGGCCGCAAGCTCAACGAAGTTCTTCGTCTGCTCCTTTGAGCGGCTATGGCGGGCCGTTCCCGGAATCCGCGCTCGCGGAAAAAGGGGCGACATCGCGGATGTTTCAAACGACCTTAGAGCCAAAAGAGCCAAAATTCAGCTCCGCCCCACCCCCCGGCGGCCGGGCTTAAGCCTCCTTGAGTTCCACCATCTCGAACTTCGGCGCGAGCAGATGCTGGATCACAAAGGCCAAGAGATACGCTCCGGCGCACACCGCGAAGAGCACGCCGTAACCGCCGGAAATGTTGTTCTGCGCCTTGAAGCGATCGAGCAGCTGCCCAGCGAGGATTGGAAAGAGGAAACCGAGGCCAGAGCCGGCCATGCCGCCAAGGCCGACGACTGAGGCCACCGCGCGCTTGGGGAACATGTCCGATGCCGTCGTGAACAGGTTCGCCGACCACGCCTGGTGCGCGGAGCACGCGAGGCCGATCAGCAGAACCGCCGTCCAGTCGCCGACATCCTTCACCAGCACGATCGGCAGCACGCACAACGCGAAGACTATCATGCCGGTCTTGCGCGCGCGCGTGACGGACCAGCCGGATTTCACGAGCCGACCGACAATCACGCCGCCGAAGATGCTGAGCACCGTCGCCATGCCATAGATCGTCGCGAGCATGTAGCCGCTCTGCTTGATGTCGAGGTGGCGGGTCTGCTTGAAGAAGTCCGGCAGCCACGTGAGAAAAAACCACCACACCGGATCGGTGAGCGCCTTGGCGGCAACAAATGCCCACGTCTGCTTGTAGCCGAGCAGGCTGAACCACGAAACCTTTTCGCCGTCGCGGCTCGTGTCGTCACGATCACTGGCGATGTGGTCGAGCTCGGCGGCGTTGATGGCCCGGATTTTTTCGGGGACGTTGTAGAACGGGAACCAGAGAAACAGCCAGAGGAAGCCGGCGATGCCCGCCGCCACAAACGCCCAGTGCCAGCCAAATGAGAGCGCGATCCACGGCACAATGAGCGGCGCGATGATTGCGCCGACGTTGGTGCCGGAATTGAAGATTGCGGTGGCGGTCGCCCGCTCGCGTTTCGGAAACCAGAGCGCGACGGCCTTGATTGCCGAGGGGAAATTGCCGCCCTCACCCAAGCCGAGCGCAACGCGCGCCGTGTAGAAACCACTGATGCTACCGACGAGTGCATGGCCGACGGCCGCAACACTCCACATCGCGATCGAAACCGCATAGCCGATCTTCGTGCCAAACTTGTCCACGAACCAGCCGAAGATCATCAGCGACACCGCATAGGACAGCTGGAAGAACGCGTTGGTCAGGCCGAACTGCTCGTTGGTCCAGTGCAACTGCTCATCGAGGATCGGTTTGATCAGCGCGAGGATCTGCCGGTCGATGTAGTTAATCGTCGTCGCGAAAAAGAGCAGCGCGCAGACAACCCAGCGGTAGTTGGTGGGCTGCTGACCGGCGGGGACGGTGGGGTTAATCGACATAAAAAAGCGATGCGCCGCAAACTGACCCGGTCATTCTTCGCGGCGCGAGGAGTGACAGGCGAGGGAATTTTTAGCCGGGTTATTTCGAAAACTCCGGGGCGAGTTCGAGGCCGAAATAATTGCGCGCGTTGCCAAAGCAGATGTTGCGCACCATCTCGCCGACAAGCTTCAAGTCACCGGGGATTTCACCGCGGGACATGTCTGCGCCGAGCAGGCCGCAGAGCGTGCGACGGAAATACTCGTGGCGCGGATAGCTCACGAAGCTGCGCGAATCCGTCAGCATGCCAACGAAGCGGGAGAGCAGGCCGAGGTTGGAGAGGGCATTCATCTGCCATTCCATGCCCTCTTTCTGATCGAGGAACCACCAGCCGCTGCCGAACTGCAGCTTGCCCGCGATCGAGCCGTCCTGGAAATTTCCAATCATCGTGCCGAGGACGTAATTGTGCGCGGGGTTGACGTTGTAGAGGATGGTGCGCGGGAGCTGGTTCGTGGCGTCGAGCGTATCAAGATAACGCGAGAGCGAGCGGGCCTGCGGGAAGTCACCGATCGAATCGAGGCCGGTGTCGGGCCCGAGCTTGGCGAGGAGGCGGGAGCTGTTGTTGCGCAGCGCGCCGAGGTGGAGCTGCTTCGTCCAACCGCGCGCGGCGTCCCAGCGGCCGAACTCCAGCATGAGATACGAACCGTAGCGCGCCGCGTCCTCGGGCGAGGCCGCGCGACCGCTGCGCGCCGCATCGAAGATCATTTTTGCCTGCGCGTGGGTGCAGGGCTCGGAGAGCGCGGTCTCGAGACCGTGATCAGAGAGCCGGCCGCCGGCGGCGTGAAAATCGTCGTGCCGCTTCTTCAACGCGACGAGGAGATCGTCGAACGACTTGATGCCGTTGGCGACGCCCGCCGTGCCGGCGAGTTTTTCGAGCCACGCGTTGAAACTACCCGGGGTTCCGACGGCGAGCGCCTTGTCGGGACGAAACGCAGGATAGACGCGCGTCTTTAGTTTGCTGGCGGCGATCTTCTTGTGGAGGTCGAGCGAGTCGGCCGGATCGTCGGTGGTGCAGACGACGGCGACTTTGGACATCGTCAGCAGATCGTGGACGCGCAGCTTGGGGAGTTTCGCGTTGGCCTGCTTCCAGATTTTCTCAGCGGACTTGCCATCGAGCAGCACGTCGACGCCAAAGTAGCGCTTCAGTTCAAGGTGCGTCCAGTGGTAGAGCGGATTGCGCAGCGTGTGCGGCACCGTCTCGGCCCATGCCTGAAATTTTTCGCGCGGCGTGGCGTCGCCGGTGCAGTAGCGCTCCTGCACGCCGTTGGTGCGCATCGCACGCCACTTGTAGTGATCGCCGCCCAGCCAAACCTCCGCGAGGTCGGCGAACTGATGGTTGTTCGCGATCAGATCAGGCGGCAGATGGCAGTGGTAGTCGTAGATCGGCTCTGACTTCGCATAGCGGTGGTAGAGCTCGCGGGACTGCTTGGTCGGGAGCAGAAAGTCGTCGTGGATGAAGGAGCGTGATTTCGGCATGGGGATTCGCAGCAGCCTGACGGTTGAAAAGGGCGGACGGCGACCGCTTACTTGGAAATATCGTTAAGCATCGCGTCGAGGGTCGTGTAGCCCGCGAGCAGTTTCCGCGCAGCCGCACACGTCGCCGCAGCGGCGAGACCCGTGTTTTCCGCGAGGAAGATGATGTAGGTCGCGACGTTCTTCGCGAAGTTCAACCGGCCTTCGTCGCTGATCGTGTAAAAGCGCGCGCGCTGCTGGTAGCCCGCGGGCGTGTGATCGCCGAGCGCGGATTTTTCCGGGCGGCCGCCGGCGGCGAGCACGTGGAGGAAATTATACTCAAACCAGAACATGTGCTCCGGGCTCGCGGGCAGCGACTCCAGCGCGGCCCGCGTGGCGGTCGGATTCGCGAACACATCGGTGCCCTTGCCGGATTTCGCCAGCGCGTCGGTGATGAAGGTGCGCGCCATCTTCTGCTCGGTGGCGTCGGCCGCAAAGGCACCGAGCACCGCGAGATCGAGCGTGAACTTATACCAGTCGCGCCAGAGCGCCTGATCCGCCGCATTCTTCGAAGTGAAGAGCGCGCGGCCCATCTCGTAGGTGTAGCGTCCGCTCGTCTTGATCTCGAGGCGGCTGCCGGTGACCTGGCCCATGACCTGGTAATTCTCGGCCGACTTGCCCGAGCCCGAGTGGAAACCGATCGAGGCGCCGAACTGTTTGCAGACGGCCCACTGTTTTTCCGCGAGCACGCGCAGCTGGGCGTTGTCGGGATATGGCATGTTCTTCTGGAACCCGAAGGCCGGCGCGACAAAGTGGATCTTCATGCCGAGCGCCTCGCAGAGCGACAGCATGATGGCGGTCGTCTCGGGCGTCGTGAGACCGGGCAGTTCGTCGATCGAAAGTTCGCGCAGGTAAGCGCGGCCGACCTCGGTCGTGAAAAGTCGCGCGCGCGCGGCGGCGTATTTCTCCTCGCGGCGCTTCATCTTTTCGAGGGACGGCCAGACGTAGGCAAGCAGCTTGGCAAACTCGGCCTCGTTGATCGTGAGCCCTACCGCAGCGACGCGCGCTTTCACTTTCGCAATGAGCGAGGCGGGAACGTTGGCCTGCACCCATGCACCCGCATCATCGGCAACCTTGGTCTGCGCGAGCTCCGGCGAAAGATCGAAGGTGATGTAGCTCGCGAGCACGCAGCCGGTGACAAGCGCGTCCTCGCGGTTGTCGAACTTGCCACCGATCGGCTGGTGATCGGCGTTGAACGACCACGCGATGCCGCGGCGGTGAAAGCCGTTCTTCAGTTTCGAGATTACGCAGCCATGGCTCATGCCCTCGACGCTCTGACCCTGGTGGCCCTCGGGGACGTTGGTGCCGATGAACGGGAACGGCACGGTGTCGAGCTTGCCCGCGAGCATCACATCGACGTCGTAAACGAGTTCGCGCGGGATCGAATTCTGGTTCGCCGTCATGCCGAGCGAGAGCGCGCTCATCGCCCACTCTGTCGCCGGCCAGTGCAGCGTAGTGAAACGCGCGCCGAGGCCCAGCGTGCTCTGGCCAAGCTTTTCGGCGGCCGTCGGGAAGATCGTGCACGCGGGGGCTTTTTCCTGCGCGAGATTTTTTAGCTTCAGCAAGTTCGCGAAGGTGGCTGGAAACACCGTTGTGCCGTCTGCCAAGGTCTCACCTTCGGCCAGCGCCGCGGAGCCCTTCGCCGCCAGCTTCCACGCACAGTCGCCCGTCACCGGGTCCTCGAGCAGCACGACCTCCCCCGCCGTAGTGGCGAAGCGGCTCTTCTCGTAGACTTTCACGCCGGCGCCGCCGGCTTTCAGTTTCGTCGCGAGGGCGGGCCAATCGAGGCAGAAGTCCGGCGAGACGCACGGATTTGTCGCGATGCGGAGATTATTTTTGAGGAGAAACGCGTTGATGGCAGACATGGGATTTGGCGCGAAGGAAGACCAGTCGCGCACATTCTGCCGACACTGACAAGCCCGTGATTCGGACTCGTGTCCTAATTCTTCGGGTGAATCGCCGATAACAGATTTCCTACCCAGCCAGCGCGCTGGCCTACCACTTGTCCAGCGAGTCCGTCACCATCTGCTGCAACATCGGGAAGCGAATCTCGCCATAATTGAGCGCGTAGCGCAGCTTGCCGTCGCGGTAGACCCACGTCGTCGGCAGCCACTGCATCGGCAGGCCCATGAATGAAAGCATCTGCGTTTCCTTTTTCCGCGAGCTGTTCGGGTGCTGGAGGACCGTCAGGTTCGGCTGTGCGCCCAATCCGTATTTTTCGAGCTCCGGCGCGCCGGGCTTCGGATCCCAGCTCGTCACAAAAATCACCTGCACGTCCGGATTCGTGGCGAGAAAGTCCTTCCATCCGCCGCTCACTAGCTCGTGCTTGCAGTTGCCGCACCACGTCGCCCAAAAGTGGACGACCGTCACCTTCGGCGACTTCACGGCGTCGGCCACCTGCTGCTCGATCGGCGAGAGTTCAGCGGCACGGAGCGGCAGCGCGGCGGCGAGCAGGGTAAGCGCGAGGAAGAACCGTTTCATGTGCGCACCGTAATAACGCGCCCCGCCCGTGCAACCGCACAGTGGGTTTTATGACCACGATCGCTTTCGGGATTGCACGTAGGCGCGCAGCCGCTCTGTTCGCCCATTCCTCGCATGTCTGTTGCCGCCGCTCCGTCCCCCAACCTGCTCAACGCCGATCACGTCCTCCGCGTAGCTGCGGAGTTGAACATCAAGGTCGCCCAAGTCGCCGCCACCGCGCAGCTCTTCGCCGAAGGAGCAACCGTCCCCTTCATCGCGCGCTACCGCAAAGAGGTCACCGGCGAACTCGACGAAGTCCAAATCACCGCCATCCGCGATCGCCTCGAACAGATGCGCGCGATCGACGAGCGCCGCGACGCCATCCTCGCTTCGCTCAAGGAGCGCAACCTCCTCACGCCCGCCCTCGAAAAGGCGATCCACGCCGCCGCCACCCTCGCCGAACTCGAGGACATTTACCTTCCGTTCCGCCCAAAAAAACGCACCCGCGCCACCATTGCGAAAGAGAAAGGCCTCGAGCCCCTCGCCGAACTCCTCTGGGCGCAGGACGCCTCGACCGATCCGCTCGCCGCCGCGCAGGCCTACGTCGGCCGCGACTACACGGCGGACGACGGAAAAAATCTTCCCGCGAAAATCGCCTCGATCGAAGAAGCGCTCACCGGTGCACGCGATATTCTCGCCGAGCGCATCAGCGACGACAAAGACGCCCGTGCCCGCCTCCGTGCTGTTTTCCAGAAGGACGCCGTGATCTCGTCGAAGGTCATGCTCGGCAAAGACGCCGATCCCGAGGCCGCGAAATTCAAAGACTACTTCGCGTGGAACGAGCCGCTCGCAAAGGCACCCTCGCACCGTATCCTCGCCATGCGCCGCGGCGAAAAGGAAGGCTTCCTCATGATGCGGGTGCAACTCGCCGACGAAGCCGCGGCCGCCGCCGAAGTGCAGTCACTCTTCGTAAAAAACAAGGGCGCCGCTGCCGTGCAGGTCAGCCTCGCCGTGCAAGACGCCGCCAAGCGCCTCCTCAGCCCCGCGATGGAAACCGAGATGCGCCTCGAATCAAAAAAACGCGCCGACGAGGCCGCGATCAAAGTCTTCGCCGACAACGCCCGCGAACTTCTCCTCGCCGCCCCACTCGGTCAGCGCGCCGTGCTCGCGATCGATCCGGGCTTCCGCACGGGCTGCAAATGCGTGCTCCTCGATCGCCAGGGCAAGCTGCTCCACAACGACGTCATCTACCCCGATCGCCACGCCGAGGAGGCCAAGGAAAAGATCCTCGGCTTCGTGAAGTTCTTCAAAGTCGAGGCCGTCGCGATCGGCAATGGCACCGGCGGCCGCGAAACGGAAGCCTTCGTCCGCGCGCTCGGCCTGCCTGCCACGATTCCCGTCGTCGTTGTCAACGAGTCCGGCGCCTCGATCTACTCCGCGAGCGAAGTCGCCCGTGAAGAATTTCCCGATCACGACCTCACCGTGCGCGGCGCCGTCTCGATTGGCCGACGCCTGATGGACCCGCTCGCCGAGCTCGTGAAGCTCGATCCAAAATCGATCGGCGTGGGCCAATACCAGCACGACGTCGATCAGTCCGCGCTCAAGCGCTCGCTCGACGACTCAGTGATGCTTTCCGTGAACCGCGTCGGCGTCGAAGTGAATACCGCCTCGAAGCAACTCCTCAGCTACGTCTCCGGTCTCAACGCCACCGTTGCCGCCGCGATCGTGGCGCGCCGCAACGAAAAGGGCGCGTTCAAGTCGCGCGCCGATCTCAAGGAAGTTCCGCGCCTCGGGCCCAAGGCGTTTGAGCAGGCGGCTGGATTCTTGCGCATCCGCGACGGCGCGCATCCGCTCGATGCCAGTTCGGTTCACCCCGAGCGCTACGCCCTCGTCGAAAAGATGGCCGCGGACTGCGGCGCGACCGTCGCTGATCTCATGCGCGACGGAAAACTCCGTGCGAAGATCAAACTGGAAAACTACGTCACCGCCGACGTCGGCCTGCCCACGCTCACCGACATCATGGCCGAGCTGGCCAAGCCCGGCCGCGATCCACGCGAGCAGTTTGAGGCGTTCAGCTTCACCGAGGGCGTCAACAAGCCCGAGGACTTGAAGCCCGGTATGAAGCTGCCTGGCATTGTCACCAACGTCACCGCCTTCGGCGCGTTCGTGGACATCGGGGTGCATCAAGACGGCCTCGTGCATGTCTCGCAACTCGCCGACACGTTCGTGAAAGAGCCCAACACGATCGTTAAGCCCGGCCAGAAAGTTCGCGTGACGGTCACCGAGATCGATCTCCCGCGGCAGCGGATCGCGCTCTCCATGAAGAGCCAGCCGCAGCTTGGACCGAAAACCGCGGCGGGCGCCGCAGGCCCGCGAACCGGTCCCGGCGGTCCGCGACCGGTGGCGGGTTCACCTGTGCCGCGGGCCCCTCAGGCCGTGAATAATGATTGGTTTAGCGCCGCGCTGAACAAGAAGCGCTGACGCGCTCCGTGCGGCCAACGGCCCACAGAAGGTTTGATTCTGGTTCGACGCCCCGCAGGCTCACGGGGCGCTCGTTTGCCAAAGGCCAATCGTAATCATACTTTACAAATGGTCTTACCAAATGCTAACTACGATAGCATGATTGGCCGCCCCTTCTGGCACGATCGCCTTGAACAGGCGTGGCGCGAGGCATCGATCGTCTGGCTCGCGGGGGTGCGTCGCTCCGGCAAAACCACGTTGGCACAAAGTCTGGGCCCCGAGTGCAGTCTCTACGTCAATTGCGATCTGCCCGCCACCGAAGACCGGGTGCGTGATCCCGTGCTGTTCTTCCGCCAGTGCGACCAGCCGGTCATGGTGCTGGACGAGATTCACCAACTGCGCGATCCGAGCCGGCTGCTGAAGATCGCCGCGGATGAGTTCCCCAAACTCCGCGTGCTGGCCACCGGTTCATCGACGCTCGCTGCGAGTAAAAAATTCCGGGACACCTTGACGGGGCGAAAGCGGCTGGTCCACCTCGTGCCGGCTTTGACCGGCGAACTCCCCGCCTTCGGCGCCACCCTGGAGAAACGCCTCTATCACGGCGGATTGCCTCCGGCGTTGCTCGCCGCCAGCAAGCAGCCGGCGTTCTACCGCGAATGGCTCGATTCGTTTTTTGCGCGCGATATCCAGCGGCTGTTCGCGTTTCGCGATATCAACCGGTTCAACGCCCTCTTCGAATACGTGCTGCGGCAAAGCGGTGGGCAGTTGGAGACCTCCCGCACGGCCTCCGCTCTGGGGATTTCCCGGCCGACGGTGGAAAGCCACCTGCAGGCACTGACCATCACGCAGGCGCTGACCCTGGTGCGCCCGTTTCACGGCAGCGGGCAGGGCGAGATCGTCCGCCAGCCCAAGGCCTACGCGTTTGACACCGGCTTCGTAAGCTTCGCCCGCGGCTGGGATCCGCTGCGCCCGGCAGACCGTGGAATTTTGTGGGAGCACCTCGTCGTCGAAGCTTTTCAGGCGCTGTGGCCCGGCGAGCCAGTACGCTACTGGCGCGACAAGGCCGGCCGCGAGGTAGACTTTGTACGCCCGCGCAACCGCGACACGGTGGATGCCTACGAATGCAAATGGGACCCGGATGATTTCGACGCGGCGGCGCTCAAGGCCTTCCGGGCGGCCTACCCCAAGGGGAACAATTATCTTGTCACACCGCTGACTGGCCCAGCCTACCAGAAGCGCGCGCAAGGTCTGGAGCTGAAAGTCTGCGGACTCGACGGCCTCGCCAAGTCTGACGCATGAGCGACGCCGCCAACAAAGCTGTCTTTCTCAGCTACGCATCCCAAGACGCGGAGGCGGCGCGGCGCATTTGCGAGGCGCTGCGGTCGGGCGGTGTCGCGGTCTGGTTTGACACCGATGGGGGACTTGAACACGGCGACGAGTGGGACGCGAAGATCCGCCGCCAAATCAAGGAGTGTGTGTTTTTCGTTCCGCTTATTTCTGCAAGCACGCAGGCCCGGCTCGAAGGCTATTTCCGGATTGAATGGGATCTCGCGGCGGAGCGGGCCCGGGGAGTCGCCGCCGGCGTCCCGTTCATTTTGCCCATCGTGATCGACGACACGCGCGAGCCCGACGCGCTCGTGCCGGATCGTTTTCGGAAGGTGCAGTGGACGCGGTTGCCGGGCGGTGTCGTGCCGCCCGAGGTGCAGGCGCGCTTACTAAAGCTCTGGTCGCATCGCGTGGGCGTGCTCGCGCACAACGAGGGTCGCACGCTCGGCCCCGCTTATGCACCACCCGTTCCGTTCACGATGGCGCCGGGTGAAACGCGTGCGCCCGGCCTCGAGAGCCCGGTAGAGGGCAACACGACCTTTGGCGGCCGGCGACTGGCCGCGATCGTTTTCACCGACGCCGTGGGTTACTCGGCGCGCATGCAGGCCGACGAGGCGAGCACGCTCGCCCTCGTGCAATCGGATTTCGAACAGATGCGCCGGCTCTGCGTGCAACACGGCGGCCAGACGTTGAAGTCGACGGGCGATGGATTGCTGATGTGTTTCGACAGCGTGATCGACGCGGTGTCCTGTGCGTTGGCGATCCAGGCGGGCTTTGCCAGACGAGGCGTCAGCGCGTTGCAGCACCGCATCGGAGCGCATTTGGGCGATATTTATCACCACGCCGGCGACGTCGCGGGCGACGGCGTGAATCTCGCGGCGCGTTTGCAGACCGCCGCACAACCGGGCACGATCTGCGTCAGCGATGTGGTGTTTGCCGCCGTCAAAGGCAAGGTGGCGCTGGAATCGATGGCGCTCGCGCCGCTCGCGTTGAAGAACATCGCGCAGCCGCAGGCCGCACACTTGATCGCGCCGGTCGGCACGCGCCTGGCGGCGAGCGCGGGGGCGCGCAGCCGGCGCAGGTGGGTGTTCGCTGCGGCGGGGGTGGTGGTGCTGGCCGCGGTCGCGGTGCTCTTACTGCGTGGTCCGGAAAAAACGGTCGTGCCCGCCGTCGCTCCGAGCGGGAACCGGGTGGCACCCGCGGCGGAATTTCCGCACGATCCTAATCTCAAGCGCGCACGGGCGCTCATCTACGAGATCAACAGCATCGCCGCGGACTTTGCGCTGGCGGACGACCTCGTGAAGCCGTTGCTGGTGGAGCGGCCCAACGATCCCGAGGTCGTGACCGTGGCCGCGGAAATCTCCGCAGAATATCTCATCCGCGGGTTTGACACCACGCAACCGCGCCGCGCTCAGGCCCAGCGGCTGGGCGAGCGCGCGGTGCAGCTCGCGCCGGACAATCCGGCCGCCCTCGCCGCGCTCGGCCGCTACCTCCGCTACGACAACAAGACGCAACTCGCGCGGGCCGAAGCATTGCTGCGCCAGGCGATCAAGATCGATCCTACGGAACCGCGCTATTATCGCTACCTCTACTCGGTGCTCATCGTCACCCAACCCGGGCCTGACACCGCGGCGTTTGGCGCGCGCATGGCGACGTTGTTTCCGCATGACCCGGTCGTGACCTATGAGATCGCCGTGCTCCACCTGTCGGTCGGCGACCTCGCCGCCGCGGAAGAGGGATTTGATCAAACCCTGAAGCTGGCGCCGGTGGCCAACGCGATCACTTCGAAGGCGAGGCTCAGGCTTGAGGTGCACGCAGACGTGGAGGGCATGAAGCTCTGGCTCGACCGTATGCCAGAGCGCCAGCGGACCAACGCCCGCTTCGCGAACGCCTGCGCCGTGGCCGCCCTCGTGACCGGCAAGACCGACTCGGCGCGGCAAGTGCTGGCGGCGATCACGGACCCGTGGCTGACGGATGCCGGTTACATTTTCCCCAAGGTCATGCTGCTCGGCGATCTGGATGCCATCGATCGGAAAGACGACGTCGCACGGCTCGACTACGAAGCGGCGTTGGACGAGATCAATCAAGCGCTTGCCGCCGAGGCGACGGACCTGCGTCCGATCCGCGCCAAGTTATGGGTGCTCCTTGGGCTCGGCCGCCGGCAGGAAGCGCTCGCGGCGTTGCGGATCAACTTGCAGAGGCGACCGACGCCCTATCACTGGAATATGGGTCTCACGTGGTGGACCAGTGCCCTGCGGGCCTGCCTGCTGCTCGGCGAACGCGCGGAAGCAATCACCCTGCTCAAGGAAGCCTGTGCGGAATCGCAAGGTCGCCTGCTTCTGCGCAACCTGTTTAAGGTCGATCCGAAGATGGCACCGTTCCGCGATGATGCGGAAATCGCCGCGCTGCTCGCCGATCCGAAAAATTCCGTGCCCCTGTAATGCCGATGAGCGAAACCACCAAAGCCGTCTTTCTGAGCTACGCGTCGCAGGACGCGGAGGCCGCGCGTCGCATTTGCGAGGCGCTGCGGTCGGGTGGCGTCGAGGTGTGGTTCGACGCCGATGGCGGGCTCGAGCACGGCGACGAGTGGGACGCGAAAATCCGCCGCCAAATCAAGGAGTGCGTGCTCTTCATCCCGGTCATCTCCGCGAACACGCAGGCGCGCGAGGAAGGTTATTTCCGGATCGAATGGGACCTCGCCGCGGAGCGCGCGCGCGGCATCGCCTCGGGCGTCCCTTTCATCTTGCCCGTCGTGATTGACGATACGCGCGAACCTGAAGCGCTCGTGCCAGATCGTTTCCGTGCGGTGCAGTGGACGCGTCTGCGCGGCGGTGACGTGCCAACCGAGGTGCGGCAGCGTTTCCTCAAGCTCTGGTCGCATCGCACGGGTGTTTTGAAGCAGCAAGCGGCCGATCACGATGCGGCACCCGCCGCAGCCCTGTCCTCGGCGCCGGTGCCGAATCGAAAACCGGGTGCCAAGCCCTACCCGCTCATCGCCGTCGCGGTAGTCGCTTTCGCCGCAACGCTCGGCTGGTGGCTGCTCCGCGGAAGAAAGACCGCCCACCTCTCGCAACCGGCCGTGCCCGCGGAGCTGAAAACCGCACCCGCCGCCGCGCCGCTCTCGGAGGCGCGGCAGTTGGTCGCGAAGGCGCGCCCCCTCTTCGAGGGCCTGGACGTCACCCGAGAAGACTTTGCCTTTGCCGAGGACTTGTTGAAGCAGGCGGTGGCCAAGGACGGCGCGGATGCGGACGTGTGGGCCGCCTGCTCCGAGCTTCACCAGCGCTACATCGTCCGCGGTTGGGATGTGACCGACCAACGCCGCGAGGCCGCCCAAACCTCGGCCCAACGGGCGCTGCGAATCGATCCGGGCTCCTACGAGGCGCGCTTCGCTCAAATCGGTCTTTCCGGCGACTCGCCGCGCGAACTGACCGAAGCGGAGCGAGCGTTGCGCGCATTGCGCCCCGAGCGACCGGATGATCACCGCTTGCTTCAGGCCCTCGGCGGTGTGGTCCGGAAGCTCAACCGCCAAGACGAGGCCAGCGCGATCTACGACGAAGCGGCCGCGCTTCCGGGCGGCGATCCGCTCGCGCTCTACGACAAGGCGCTCGATATGTGGTTCGTCGGACGCACGACGGAGGCCGAGGCGGCGATTAAGGCCGCGATCGCGCAAAAGCCGTTTTCCAGCGCGTTGCTCATGAGCGGCTGGTTCAAAATGATTTTGCACGGCGACCTCGATGGCGCGCTCACCGATCTAAACCAGGCACCCGCTTGGGTGTTTCGCGAGGACCGCGGCTGTTTCTTTGCCTTCGTCCTGCATGTGTGTCGTCGCGAGCCCGACGCCGCTCTGGCGGCCCTCCGCGCCTCGCCGCGCGACTGGCTCAATGACAACTGGCACCGCGGTCCCAAGGGAGAACTCGCGGGCGATGCGCTGAAGCTCGGCGGCCGGGACGCAGCCGCCATCGCGGAGTGGCGCGCTGCGTTGAAGCTGGTGGAGTCCCGCCTCGCCACGGCTTCGACCGATCCACATCTGGTCTACAACCGGGTCATGCTACTGGCGAAATTGGGCGAGCGGGGCGAGGCAGAGCGGCAGTTCGCCCTTTTGGCCCAGCTTGCCGGCTTCAACCCCGCCGACAGCAAGCCCATGCCATTCTATTTCGCCGACCCGCTCATCGCGCTGGGCCGGCACCACGAGGCCATCCAAGTGATCCGCCAAAGCCTCAAGCTCGAAGCCCACGCCGTTAATTTCCCCTCCGCGGCTCTGCGGCTTGATCCGACCTGGGATCCGCTGCGGAGTGACCCGGAGTTTACCAAGGTCATCGCCGAGGCCGAGGCCGTCGAGAAAGGCACGACGCTTTCAATGGGAACGAACCGCACGCCCGACGAAAAATCTGTCGCCGTGCTCGCCTTCGCGAATCTCTCCGACGACAAGGGCAATGAATATTTCTCAGACGGCATCAGCGAGGAGCTGCTCACGGTGCTGCAGAAAATTCCCGGACTGCACGTCGCGGCGCGGACGTCGGCGTTTTCGTTCAAGGGCAAGAATGCGACCGCGCAGGAAATCGGCACGACACTCAAAGTTGCGCACTTAGTCGAAGGCAGCGTCCAGAAATCCGGCAACCGCGTGAAGATCACCGCGCGCCTGAGCCGCGCCGCGACGGGCGAGGAATTGTGGTCGAAGAGTTTTCCGCCGCGCGAACTGACGGATGCGTTCGCCGCGGAAAGCGAGATCGCACTGGCGATCGTCGCCGAGCTGCGCGGCCGGCTCGCGGGCGACGCCACCGCCCAGGCGGTCATCGAAGCACAGGTGCAGGCCGCGGAAATTGGCGGCACGAAGAAGGTCGAGGCTCGGCAACTTTACTTGCAGGGGAAGTTTTTCGCGAACCAGTTCAACGGCGAAAACGTGCGCCGGGCCGAGGAGCTGCTGCAACGCGCGGTGGAGTTGGATCCGCAGTTCGCGCAGGCCTGGGCGGCGCTGGCGCGCACGGCGTCGATCGACGCCGGCTACGCGGATACCCGAGGTGCAGTCGAGGCGGCCAACGCCCTGGCCCGCCGCGCGTCCGACCGCGCGCTCGCCCTGGCACCGGGGCTCGCCGCCGCGCGACGGCGCTGGCCCCCGGCGACGCCGCCGTGGTGGCGAGCGCCGCGAACCTCGCGTACTATTTCGGCCAGATCGACCAGGCGATCGCCCTCTCGCAGCAGGGTGTGGCGCTTGACCCGGTGAATCCGGTGCTGCGCGTGACCTACGCATCCGCGTTGACTTCGGCCCGACGCTTCGACCTGTCGAGTGCGGAGTATCACCGTATTGTCGAGCTCAGCCCCGCGGCTCCCTGGGGCCATGCCGGCCCGAGCCAAAACCTCTCGCTGCAGGGCCGGTACGACGAAGCCGCGGCAGAAGCCGCGCTCGAGGTTCCCGAATGGTCGCGGACCTTCGCCCTTGCGCTCGCTCAATGGGGACAAAAGAAAACCGCGGAAGCCGATGCCACTCTTGCCTCGTTCATCAAAACGGACGCCGAGATCGCTGCCTACCAGATTGCCGAAATCTACGCTTTTCGCGGCGACCACGACCACGCCTTCGAATGGCTCGAGCGCGCCGACCGTCAGCACGACCCCGGCTTGGCGTGGACCAAACCGGACCTGCTGCTCGAATCCCTCCATGCCGACCCTCGGTGGGCGGCGTTCATGTTCAAGCTCGGGCTCACGGACGAGCAGCTGAAGTGAACGCGCTCAGACGCCCACCCACGCCAGTCCCGCGCTGATCCAAAGTGGAATCGTGAAGAGACCGACGGCCGTCGTGCCGAAGACGATCTGCACCGCGGTCTGTGGATGCCCGCCATAGAGCCGCGCCACAATCACCGTGATCATTGCGGTCGGCATCGCCGCCTGCACGACGATCACGCGCTTCAACTCTACGGGGCAAGGCAGGTATTTCGCGAGCAGCAGCAACGCGATCGGCAGCACGCCGAGCCGCAGCGCCGCCGCCGCGCCCGCGATGCGCGCGTCGAACAGCTCGGCCGGCCGGTCCAGGAAATTCGCGAGGCTCACTCCCGTCATGATGAGCCCGAGCGGCACGCCGCACACGCCGAGCGCGTGGATCGCGTCGGTCGCGACTTTCGGCAGGTGCGGGGTGACGCCCGTGAGATTGCAGACCACCGCCGCCACAAGCGTGATCACGATCGGGGTGACGAGCCGGCGCCAGCCGGCGCGCAGGGATTCGCCACTCAGCACTAGGAGCCCGACCGTCCACAGCGCAGCCTCGACGCCGACATTGTGGACGAGCAGCACACCGCGGCTGTCCGGCCCCCAGATCCCCTCCATGATCGGCAGCGGCAGATAGCCGTAGTTGGTGATGCCGACGGCGAGCGCAAATGTTCGCAGCCCCGTCCCCACCTGCAGCCCGATCATTTTTGCCACGATGAGCCCCGCGCGAATCCCGAGAAACGTGATTCCGAAACCGACGAGCGGCGGCAGCAGCAGGTTGCCCGGCGTGCGCAGCGCGGCGTTGCCCGCGACCGACTCGAAGATGAGCGCCGGATAACACAGATTGACAACGAGCCGGATGAGACTCGTCTCCGCCTCGCCCTCGATCCAGTGCACGCGCCGCACGACCACGCCGATCGCGATGAGCGCGAACACCGGCACGACGAGCGCGAGCAGTTGCCAATAGGACATCATCCGGCCCGCACTCCAACGGTGCGCACCGTCCGCGTCGAGCCCGGCTTCCGTGATTTGCCACCGCAGGATTGCCCTGCGCGGAAATTCACTCAGCGTCCCGCTCCGTGATCGTCTACGACAATTCGGAAGAATCCGGCAAAACCACCCCGCCCCTTTCCCACGACGTCCGCGAATACGAGCAGACGGCCCGCAAGTCCGCCTCGTCCGGCCAGCTCCTCACCGCGATCGAGGTCGCGCGCGAAGGCATCAAGCGCTACGGCCAGAACCGGCTGCTCCAGCAGCAGCTCGCGCTCGCGCTCGCGCAGACGGGCGCGCTCGACGGCGCGCGCGAGGTGCTCAATGAGGTGATGGAGGAACCCGAGTCCGCGAAGGACGAGGAAACGCTCTCGCTGCTCGGCCGCGTCTACAAGGAACTCTGGCGCCGCTCCGGGGATCCCGCGATCGCGGCCGACGCGATCAAGCAGTCGGCCAAATTTTACGGCGACGCGTTCGCGATCAAGGAAGCGTATTATCCCGGCATCAACCTGGCCTTCACGCTGGCCGCGGCCGGCGACTTGAAGCAGGCGGTCGAAGTCGCGAAGAAGGTGGAGAAAATCTGCCGCACCGAGATCGGCCAGACGCTCGACAAGCCCGACGGCTGGATTTTCGCCACGCTGGCCGAGGCGCTTACGCATCAGGGCGCGACGGTGGCGGCCGCGGAGTATTACAAGAAGGCGGCCGACATGTTCAAAGGCCGCTGGCGCGATCTGGCGTCGATGCGGAAACAGGCCCGCGAGATTATCGGTTTCGCCTCAAAATCCGAGGAAGGTACGCGCCACAACTGGTATGATCTCGCCTCGATTAAGAAGCGCGCGATGCGGATGACCGGCCGCAGCCAAGCGGGACAGGAGTGGCTGGACGCGTGTTTTTCGTTTCCTACGATCGTCGTCTTCTCCGGCCACATGGTCGATCGGCCGGGACGCCCCACGCCGCGCTTTCCCGCCGGGGCCGAGGCGCGCGTGCGCGAAGAAATCATGGCCTACCTCAAGAGCGTCAACGCCGGCTATGGCTACTCGTCGGCGGCATGCGGCGCGGACCTCATTTTCTGCGAGTGCCTGCTCGAGCTCGACGCGAAGATCAACATCGTGCTGCCCTGCCCGGTGCAGGCGTTCAAGAAGCAGAGCGTGTCGTGGGCCGGGCCGGAGTGGGAGCAGCGCTTTCTGAAAATCCTCTCGCTCGCCAACTCTATCCTGATCGCAAGCCCCGCGGATTTCGTCGCAACGGACAACGATGTGGCGTCGACCATGGGGCTCGTCTACGCGAACAAGATCATCACGGGCCTCGCGGTGTTGCAGGCGCAGGCGCTCGACTTCGAGCTCCGGGCGCTCGCGGTGTGGGATGGCAAGGAAGGCACGAACGGCGAGAGCCGTGGCGGCACCGCCAGCGTCATCCACGAGTGGGAGGAACGGCAGCTCAATCCGCACCTCGTCAAACTGCGCCCGAGCGACGGCACGACCTCGGCGCCCGCCGACGCCACGATGCCCCCGATGCAGGTCGACAGCGGCTTCGATCACGAAATCAAGGCGATGGCGTTCGCCGAAATCATCAACCACCACAAAATCGGCGAGCGGCAGATGCCGGCCTTCGTGCGCAATTTCAAGGGTGCGATCGCCAAATTGATTACGGAGACGAAACTGTCGCCGCGCGTCGCGGAAAGCTGGGGCAAGTCACAGTCGTTCGTCTTTGACAGCCTGCAGCAGGCGGCGCTGTTTGCGCTCGCGCTGCGCGATCTGGTCGCCCGCACAAAATGGTCCGAGCAGGGCCTGCCCGCCGATCTCGGCGTACGGCTCGTGCTGCACGCCGGTCCAGTCTACACCTTCGAGGACCCGGTGCTGGCGCGGCAGACGTGCGCCGGGCTGCATCTCGGCCGCGCTGCGCGCATCGAACCGATCACGCCAGTGGGCCAGGTTTACGCCACGCAGGAGTTCGCCGCGCTGTGCAGCGCCGAGGATCTTTCGGCGGTGAGCTTCGAGTTTCTCGGCAATCTGCGCACCGCTAAACTCATGGAGGAAGCGCCGCTCTACCGGCTCGATCGCCGGCGGAAAAATTCCGCGACTTAGTTCTACTCCGCCATCGCCGAGCCCGCAAGCCAGCCGGTCGTCCACGCTGACTGGAAATTGAAACCGCCGGTCACGCCGTCGATGTCGAGCACCTCGCCGGCGAAATGCAGGCCAGGGCAGACGCGGCTTTCCATCGTCTTGAAATCGACCTCGGCGAGCCGCACGCCGCCGCACGTGACGAACTCGTCCTTAAACAGACTCTTTCCGACGACGCGAAATTCCGCCGTCGTGATCTGGGTCGCGAGCGTGGCGAGCGCAGCATTGCTAATCCCGTTCCAGGGGGTCGTGGGCACCAGGCCCGCACCGACGACGAGTTTCTCCCAGAGCCGCTGCGGCATCGCGAGCGGGCTCCACGTCGCGATCTGCTTGCGGAGGTTTTTTTCGCGGACACCGGTGAGTTCGCGGACGAGGGAGTCGCGCGTGTGCGGCGGCGCGAAGTTTACACCGAGCGTGAACTCGTAGTTCGCCTCAGCGAGATCGCGTGCCCCCCACGCAGAGAGCTTCAGCACGGTCGGACCGCTGAGACCCCAGTGCGTGACGAGCAGCGGGCCCTCGGCGCGCAGCTTGGTGCCGCGCACGGTCGTCACGGCGTGCTCCACGGAGACACCGGAGATTCCAATCAGCCGCGCATCGTCGATATGAAACGTGAAGAGCGACGGAACGAGCGGCTCGATCGTGTGGCCGAGTTTTTCGGCGATCAGGAAACCGGCCGAGGAGCGATTGCCACCCGTGGCGAGGAGGAGTTTTTCGCAGCGCAGATTTGATCCGTCGGTGAGCGTGAGCCAGAAGCCGTCGCCTGCGCGCTCGGCGGTGCGCACGCCGAGGCTCGTAATCACGGTTACTCCGGCTTGTTCCGCGGCGCGCGCGAGGCAGTCGACGATCGTCGCGGAGTCGTCGGTCACGGGAAACATCCGACCGTCGTCCTCGGTTTTCGTTTCGACGCCGCGCTCCGCGAGCCAGGCAATCATGTCGCGCGGTTGCCAGCGGTGAAACGCCCCGAGCAGTTCGCGACCGCCCCGCGGGTAGTGCTTCACGAGCTCGCGCGGCTCGAAGCAGGCGTGGGTGACATTACAACGACCGCCGCCCGACACCCGGACCTTTGCCAGCGGATGGGCCGTCGCCTCGTAGAGCGTGACTGAGCCCCGGCCGGCGAGCTTTTCCGCGCAGGCAATCGCGGCGAAATATCCGGCGGCGCCGCCGCCGACGATCACCACGCGCTTAGGTTCAACATGCTCGGCCATGTCTGCACGCTGCGGGCGTGACGCGCCGAGTCGAAGCGATTCCTCCAGACACAAAAAGGGCCACCGCAGAGCTGCAATCCGCGGTGGCCACACCAACCCCTAACAAAGTGTCAGGTCAATTCTGCTTCTTTTTGCCTTTGCCGCCCATCGGCATGTCGTCGAACTTGGTCTGCTGATCGGGCGTGAGCACGGCGCGGACGTCCTTGCGGGCGGCCATCTGGATGTCGCGGCCCTTGGCGCGGTCTTCCGGCGCGAGCGCTTGGACATCCTTTTGAGCCTTGTCGAGAATAGCAGTGATCTTGGTCTTTTGGTCGGCGGTGAGCGTGCCAACGGCCTGCTCGATGCGGTCGACGGTCAGACCGCCTTTGCCCTTGCCACCTTTTTTGCCGCCACCGTCGGCGGGGGGAGCGTCTTGAGCGCGGAGTGCTACGGGCGCGACGGCCACCAGGCCGAGCGCGAGAACAGAGAACAGAACTTTGATGAATGATTTCATGAGCTGAATCGGAGAGGGTTGAATCCGAGGTTGGGTTGAATACAGCACCGGGGAGGTGCCAGTTGTGCGGTTTGACGAACCAAGCAGGGAAGGGTTACGCAGTTTTTTCGGAAGTTGCGGCCGCGCCAGCCCGTGGCCAGCTTCGCGCCCTCATGATTGAGGTGCTCGCGCTTGCCAAACGCTATGGTGACTTCCCGGCTGTCACTGACTTATCGTTTTCCGCCCGGCCGGGCGAGGTGCTCGGGCTCGTCGGCCCCAACGGCGCCGGTAAAACCACCACGCTGCGCTGCCTCGCCGGAATCATCCCCGCCACGAGCGGCACCGTGCGCATCGCCGGCCACGATATCGCCACCGATCCGGTCGCCGCCAAACGCGCCCTCGCCTTCTTCCCCGACGAGCCGCGGCTCTTCGATTATCTCACGGTAAGACAGCATCTGAATTTCGTCGCGCGCATCTATGGCGTCGCCGACCACGAGGTGCTCGCGCAACCGCTGCTCGAGGAACTCGAAATCGCCGACAAGGCCGACGAGCTGCCCGGCGCCCTCTCGCGCGGCATGAAGCAGAAACTCGCCATCGCCTGCGGCCTCTTGCACTCGCCCCAGGTGATGTTTTTCGACGAGCCACTCACCGGCCTCGATCCGCTCGGCATCCGCCGGATGAAGGACTCGATTCTGAAACGCGCCCGGGCCGGCGCGACGATTGTGCTCAGCTCGCACCTGCTGCATCTGCTCGAGGAAGTCTGCTCGCACGTGCTGATCCTGAAAAAGGGCCGCAAGATCGCCGACGGCTCGCTCGCGGAGGTTTCCGCGCAATTCAGCAACGGCGAGGCGGACGTCAGCCTTGAGGAAATTTTCATCCGCGCGACCGGCGGCTCCGAAAACTGATCCGACCATGCTCGGCGCCCTGCTCTACCTGCGCTTCACGTCGCTGAAAAACTGGCTGCGCATGCGGCTGCTCCGGCTGAAGCAGCCGAAATACCTCGTCGGCGCGATCGTCGGCGTGGCGTATTTTTGGTTTTTCTTTTTTCGACGGAGTTTCGCCGTCGCCGGCCCTTCGCGCGAAGCGCAGCAGCGCGCCCTGCACAACGCCGGCCTGGCTCTTCAGGACGCCGGCGTCGCGCTCCCGCCCGATCTCGGCAGCGTGCCGCTCGCGATCGGTGCGGTTGTGCTGCTCGCGATCGTCACGCTCGGGTGGGTGTTCTCGCTGGAGCGCGCCTCGCTCGGCTTCACCGAAGCGGAGATCGCGTTTTTATTTCCTGCGCCGGTCACCCGCAGCGGGCTCGTCCACTTCCGGCTAGTCGACGCGCAACTGCGCAGCCTGCTCGGCGCTCTGTTCATGACGCTGTTTTCGAACCGCTGGTTTTTCGTCGGCGGCAGCCCGGTCATGCACGCGTTTGGCTGGTGGCTGATTTTCAGCGCGATCAACCTTCACCTGACGGGCCTGCGCTTCACGCTGACGCGATTGAGCGACGCCGGTTTCGGCACGTGGCGACGGCGCGGGCTCGTCCTGCTGATCCCCATTGCGGTGATCGCGATCACGCTCGCGTTGCTTCCCGCCGCCGAGCGCTGGATCAATCCGGGGGCACACGACTTTCCTGTCACGCTTTCACACTGGTTTCTCAACCTCACGGGCAGCGCGCCGCTGTCGTGGCTGCTGGCGCCCGGGAAATTCTTGCTCGGTCCATTTTTCGCGGAGAACTGGGGCGCGTTTTTCCTTTCGCTCGGGCCGGCCGTGCTCGTGATCGGCGCGCATTATTTTTGGGTCGTGCGAAGCATCGTGTCGTTCGAAGACGGCTCGATCGTGCGGGCGGAAAAGCGCGCGGCGGTCGTCGCGGCGATGCGTTCGGGCAAGCGGCTTGGCCGCGGACCGACGAAGGGACGCAAGCCGCCGTTCGCGCTCACGGGGGCGGGCCGGCCCGAGATCGCGTTTCTCTGGAAAAATTTGCTGGGCACGTGGGCGTGGCTGAATCCGCGCGCGTGGGCGTGGTGCGCGCTCGCGATCGTCGCCGCCGCCACCTGGGCGAAGTCGCAGCCGGAGTGGCGCTGGCTGCTCCTCGCGTATGGGCCCGTCGCGATCATTATCGCCGGCTACACGCTGCTCGCCGGCCCGCAGCTCGCGCGGCAGGACATCCGCTCCGATCTGGTGAACGCCGACCTGCTGAAAACGTATCCCCTGCCCGGCTGGCAAATCGTGCTGGGGCAAATGCTCGCGCCGATCGCGATTCTCACGGGTGTGCTTTGGCTGCTCCTGCTCGCGGCGGCGGTGGCCTTTCAGCCGGGGCCGCACTCGCTGGATTTTCTCTCGCCGGCTATGCGCGATTTCGCGCTGGCGTGCCTCGCTCCGGCGTCGCGCGCGCTGCTGACCCTGTGCCTCGCCACGCTCGTGCCACCGGTCGTCGCCCTCCAGCTCTTCGTGCCCAATGCCGCAGCGCTGATCTTTCCGGCGTGGTTCCAGGCCACGCGCCAGCGCGGCGGCGGCGGCATCGACATCATGGGCCAGCGGTTGATCTTTTTCTTTGCGCAACTGCTCACGATGATCTTCGCCCTGCTGCCGGCGGTGTTTGCCGGTGCCTCGACGGTGGCGATGGCGAGTTTCTTTTTTTCGCTGCCGCCGATCGCCGGCGTGTGGCTCGGGGCGGCGGCCGTGCTCGCGGTGCTGCTCGGCGAACTCTGGGCCGGGCTCTGGTTTCTCGGCAGCCGGTTTGAGTGCATCGATCTTTCGGCGGAGCTTCGCGCATGAAGTTTTCCAAGCTCACCGAGCTCGCCGCCACCGCCGTCGGCGCCGCGCAACGCTCGCTCCCGCCGGAGATCCGCGCGCTCGCCCGCGGCGTGCCCGTCCACTACGAGCAAAAGCCCGCGGCGGATGTGCTCGCAGAGGGCTTCGAGCCCGATATCCTTGGGTTGTTCACCGGCAGCCCGCACGGCGAGGAGCTTGCCACCGACCATCCCGCGCCCGCGCAAATTCTCCTCTACCTCGAGAGCCTGTGGGACTTTGCAGAGGAAGACGTGGAAATTTTCCGCGAGGAGGTCCGGCTCACCTACCTGCATGAGCTCGGGCACTACCTCGGCTGGGACGAAGATGAACTGGCGGCCCGCGGGCTCGATTGAGGGTTTTTCGAGGGTGGAACACCCCGCACTCCGCGCTTTCCAAGTCCGCCAAGCCGTGCCTACATTGCCGGCTATTCAGCCTTTTCGCACCGACATGAAGAAACTTCTCGTTCTCTCCCTCCTCGCGCTCTTCAGCGCCGCCCTCGTGCGCGCCGAAGTCACCCGCGCCGATCTCGTCGACCGTGTCGAGACGTGCGAAGCGATCCTGCAGGAATTTCAGAGCCGGTCCGACACCGCCATCCCCGCCGCCGTGCTGCAAAAGGCCCGCGCGCTGATCATCGTGAACCAGTTCAAGGCCGGCATCTTCTTCGGCGTGAAGGACGGTTACGGCGTCATCCTCGTCAAAAAGCCCAACGGCCGCTGGAGCCTTCCGGTGCTGATTAGCGCTGGCGAAGCGAGCCTCGGTCTCCAAGCCGGCGCCACCGCGGTCGAGACAATCTACGTCATCACTGACGAAACCACACCGCGCCTGCTCTTCAACCACCGCTTCAATGTTGGCGTCGACGCCAAGGCGATTGCCGGTCCGCGAGCCGCCGAAGCGGAGAAATACAACGAGGAGATCCTGCGAACGCCGATGCTCGTCTACACGAAATTCGCCGGCCTCTACGCCGGGGCCACGATCAAGGCTGGCCACCTCTCGCGCAATGATTCCGCCAATGCCCTCCTTTACAGTACGCGCTACACGATGCCCGAACTGCTCTACAGCGACTGGGTCAAGCCCGCGCCCGAGGTCGAACCGCTGATGGCGCTCGTGCAGCGGATCGCCCCGTAAGCCGCGCATGAGCGCGCTGCTCTCCGGCTTTCACCACGTCTGCCTCAAGACCCGCGATTGGAATCAGACGCTGCGGTTTTACCGCGACGTCCTCGGCTGCACCGAAAAGATTGCGTGGCGGGCCGCCCCGCAGCGCGCCATCATGCTCGACACCGGCGGCGGCAACTATGTCGAAGTCTTCGAAGACCTCGCCTACACGCCCGCGCCCGACGGCTCGATCGTTCACTTCGCCTTGCGCACGGAAAAACTCGATGAAGTCGCCGCGCGCGTCCGCGCCTTCGGCGCGAAAATCACGATGGAGCCCAAGGATGTCACCATCGCGACGACCAACGGCGCCGGCCCCGTCCCGATCCGGATTTTTTTCTGCACCGGCCCGAACGGCGAAGTGATCGAGTTTTTCCAAAATTCGCTGACGTGAGGTTGCAGGGCGGGGTCGCCGAACCCCGGCGACTCAGCGCACCTCGCTCAAAAACGCCACCAGTTCCGCCAGCGCCGCGTCCGCCACGATCGCCTGCGCCTGCGTGCGCGTCGCGTCCGGACACTCAACCCGCCCGTGTCGCAGCGAAAATTTCCCGCGCGCCCCACGCACCGCGATCGCCCACCACGCAAACGGCACCGCCACGCCGTCCGCGGGCGAAGGCTCCGCGTAGCCCGTCGTCGCAACCGCGACGCCGGCGCCGAAAAGTTCGCACGCTCCCTGCGCCATCTGCTCCGCGACTTCGGCTGAGACACAATTCACCTTCTTCGCCGCCGCGCGATCGACACCGAGCAGTTTCACCTTCTCGTCGATCGAATAGGCCGTGACGCCGCCGAGAAAATAAGCCGACGATCCCGAGACCGCAGCCACGCGCGCCTGCACATTTCCCGCCGTGAGGCTCTCCGCCACCGCGAGCGTGAGCTTCGGCGCACGCAACATCAGCGCTTTCAATTCCGCCGCTGCGCTCATTTGAGCTCCAACCCCACCGGACAATGATCGCTGCCCATCACCTCGGGTGAAATCCAGGCCCGCTTGAGCGCGGGCATGAGCGCCGCACTCGCGACGAAGTAATCGACGCGCCATCCGATGTTTCGTGCGCGGCAATTCATCATCTGGCTCCACCACGAATAATGACCGGGGCCTTTTTCAAACTCGCGAAACGTGTCCACGAAACCCTTCGCGAGCACCGTGGAGAAGTTGGTGCGCTCCTCATCGGTGAACCCCGCGTTGCGCCGGTTGGTCTTCGGGTTCGTCAGATCAATCTCCTCGTGGGCGACGTTGAGATCGCCGCAAAAAATCACCGGCTTCCTCTTCTCCAGCTTTTTCAGAAACGCCAGGAACGCCGGGTCCCACTCCTTGGTGCGGTAGTCGAGCCGCGTGAGCCCGCGCTGCGAGTTCGGCTGATAGACGTTCACGAGAAAAAAATCCGGAAACTCCGCCGTCATCACGCGGCCCTCGGTGTCGTGCTCGGCGACGTCAATATGGTTCGTGACCTTGAGCGGCTTCACCCGGGTAATCATCGCGGTACCGCTGTAACCCTTTTTGTCGGCGCTGTTCCAGAAGGCCTCATAGCCTTTGGGCCAAGCGACGTGCTGCACGTCGCCCGGATGCGCCTTGGTTTCCTGCAGGCAAATCACGTCGGCCTTCACCGTCGTGAAATAATCCATCGCGCCCTTTTTCAGTGCGGCGCGGATGCCGTTGACGTTCCACGAGACGAGTTTCACGCGCGCGACTTCACGCGCCGCCCGCGCCGTGGGCAACTCGTTTCGCGCTCAATGCCAAGCCCCAAGCATCGCGCCTTGCAACGTGTAGAGCACGACTTCGTGGCCCGCATTGATCAGCTGGAGCTGCAGGGAGCGTTTTTCGTAAACCCCGCCATTGCTCATCCGCATCACCGGGCCGAACAGCCCGACAAACGCACCAAACGACGCGCCGTGTTTCCAGTTCGGCGTGCCGTGCGCCGCGATGAGTGCGGCCAGACCCACCGTGCCAAGCAGCGTGTAAATGAAACTCTTGATGAAATAGCCCGCCATCCCGCCCTTCGCGCGATCGGCGGCAGCCATTTCCGGGGTGATTTTCATCTCGGCCATCCAGACTTTTCCAAACAGCACCGAATACCACAGCGCGCCAACCATGAAGCCGGCGATCGCGACGACCAAGACGTGAACGTAATTCAGATGGGAAAGGACATCTCTCATGGGATTTTTGGGGTAATGGACGCCTCCGCACGTTAACCGCGAACGCGGAAAATCAAAGCCTGATGTTCGCCGCTACCTTGCGGGGAAATCCGCCGAGCCGGCCGCTGTCGCCACTGCCAAGGCGGATGACACGTGCTGACGCACCCCGCCATTGCCATCGTCTTCCGTCTTTCAACTTTCACCTTTCAACCTTCAACTTAACGCATCGTGTCTGCCTTCACCCACCTTCCGCTCGGTCAGCGCATTCCGGCGAGTCCGCATGCCGTTTCGTGCAGCCTGCCCACGATGCGCGCCGTCCGCGGCTACGAGGAAAAAGATCCCGCGATCACGCAGCACCTCACATCGGCCTATCCGCGGTTCGTCGTCCACCCCTACGCGAAGCAACTCGCCGCGCTCATCCTCCAAAAGCGATCGCTCGCCGGCCAGACGCTCTGGCTCACCTCCTCCACGCGCATGGCCGATGAGCTGCTCGCGCATCTGGGTCCGGCCACAGGCGCGAAACTCATCTCTGACGAGGGCGTCCACGGCGTGGCGCACCCCGAGTCTCCTGAACTTTTCGCGCGCGCGAAAACGTTTCTCCAAAACGTCGGCGGCTTCCTCTCCTCGCGCGAAGCCGAGGATCAGCTCGTCCGCCGCGGCCCACTCGCCACCGCGCACGCTGAAGAGACTTTCGTCGGCGACGCCGCGGCCGAAATTCGCCGTCACCTCCGCCGCGCCATGCCCGCCGCGAGAGACGCCGATCTGCTGCTCGCCCCGAACGGCATGAACGCGATCTACGCCACCTTCCGCGCGATCGCCCATCTCCAGGCCGCGCGCGGCCGCACCGTCTGGGTGCAGCTCGGATGGCTCTACCTCGATACGATCGCGATCCTTAAAAAATTCACGGCGACACCCGCGGACTACGTTTATGTCGGCGACGTGTTTGATGCCGAGGCGCTCGAAAATCTTTTTGCTGCCCACGGCGCCAAGCTCGCCGGCGTCGTCGCCGAGGTGCCGACCAACCCGCTGATCCAGACACCCGACGTCGCTGCGCTCGCCGCCCTCTGCAAAAAACACGGCGCCCGCCTCGTCCTTGATCCGTCGGTCGTCTCCGTCTTCAACCTCGATCTCCTCGCCTACGCCGATGTCGTCACCTGCAGCCTTACGAAATACACCGGCAGCGAAGGCGATCTCACCGCCGGACTCGCCGCGATCAACCCGGCCGGTCCCGATGCCGCGGTACTGCGCTCCCGCATCGCGGATACCATCGAGCCGGTTTACGCGCGCGACCTCGCACGCCTCGCCTGGCAGATCGACCACACCGACGCTGTGCTCGCGCGCATCCACGAGAATTTGCCGCGCGTCGTCCGGTTTCTCGTGCAGCAACCAAGCGTCCGCGACGTGTTCTGGACGCTGCACCCCGACTCGCGCGACAACTACCTCTGGCTCACCACTAAGCCCGCGTCCAACGGCGGCATGCTTTCTTTTTCCCTGCGGATGCCGATCGAGAAATTCTACGATCGGCTGCGCCTCCCGAAAGGCCCCAGCTTCGGCATGAAGACCACGCTGATTTGCCCGTTCATGTATCTCGCTCACTACGATCTGGTGACGACGGAGGCCGGTCGCGCCGAGCTCTTCGCCAGCGGCATCGATCCCGACCTGCTGCGTCTGTGCGTGGGCACCGAGCCGGCCGAAGAAATCATCGCCGCACTCGCCGAGGCGCTCGCTTGAGTTCTGCCTCTGCTCGCCCATGACGGAGAGCGTCCACCGATTTAGGAGCGAGCAGTTGGGCAACGAGCGCACGATTTGGGTTCGAGAACCAAACGATGCCGCCCGGCCTTCTCAGCTCATTATCTTCCTTGATGGTGAACTCTATCGCGAGCGCGTTGAGGCGATCACCGTGATCCACGAACTTGAAGCCGAATCGGCAATCGGCCGCACGCTTGCTGTTTTCGTCTCAGTCGAAAGCTGGGAAGCGCGCTGGAAAGAATGTCCCTGCTTTCCGCCGTTTGCCCATTTTGTCAGCGACGAGTTGCTGCCTTGGATCGAAGCGCACTGGCCTGTGAGCAAAGGGCGCGGTGATCACGTTTTAGCGGGCTTAAGCTACACCGGCCTCGCGGCGGCGTTCGTCGCACTGAAGTCGCCGGGCAAGTTTGGCCGGATCATTGCCCAGTCGGGGTCGTTTTGGTCGGATAGCTGCTGGCTCGTCGGCCAGTTCGCGAATCTGGCGACCCCGCTACCGACCGCCTTCTACCTCGACGTGGGCACGAGGGAAACCGCCACGAACGTTCAGCACCGCGAAGGCGTGCTTCAAGTGATGTCTCAAATCGACGGCGTCCGAAAATTTCGCGACGTGCTGATCGGCAAAGGGCATCCGGTGAAATATCTGGAATTTGATGGCGGCCACGATTTCGCCGCTTGGAAAAATACTCTCCCTGAGGCACTGCGTTGGGCACTGCCCGTGACGCATTAAGTCACATAACGTTTGCTCGCGCCTATTTGTGTCCATCCGTGGCTAAGAATCCTGTGGCTGAAAATTCCTGCACGCTCGCGATCAAGGCGATCCCCAACGCCCCGCGCAGCGAGGTCGTCGGCTGGCTCGGCGCCGCGCTGAAAATCAAGGTTCACGCGCCTGCGCTCGACGGCCGGGCCAATGAGGCGCTGTGCGAATTCCTAGCAGGGGAACTCGGCCTCCCAAAACGCGCCGTCACCCTAGCCCACGGGGACAAGTCGCGCCAGAAACTCGTGCGCATCACCGGCCTCACGCTGGCCGAGGTCAAAACGCGCCTCGACGTCTGACCGCCGCTCCGGGCGGCCGCAAATGTAACGCCACCGTCACCGAAGTGCCGCCATTTTAGTGGGCAGCTCTGGGAGCCGTCTTCAGTGTGCTCCATCCCGACCGTCATGCGAGTGCTGCTCGTCGAAGATTCCCTACGCCTCCAGGCCAGCCTGACGACCGCGCTCCAACGCTCCGGCTATGCGGTGGACGCCGCGCTCGACGGTGAAGAAGGCCTGTGGCGCGCAAAATCCGAGGACTATGATGCGATGGTACTCGATCTCATGCTGCCAAAACGCGACGGCCTTTCGGTGCTCACCGCGTTGCGCCGGCAGGGCCGCACCGTCCACGTGCTCATCCTGACCGCGCGCGACACCGTCGAGGATCGCGTGCGCGGTTTGCAAGCCGGCGCCGACGACTATCTCGTGAAACCGTTCGCGCTGGAGGAATTTCTCGCCCGGGTGCAGGCGCTCTGCCGCCGCCGCACCTCCGGCGGCCGCCAGACGCTTCTGGCCGTGGGTGATCTTGAGATCGATACGGTCGCGCACACGGTCCGGCGTGACGGCGCAAAAATCGCGCTCACGGCGCGCGAATACCAATTGCTTGAGTATCTCGCCGAACGCCGCGGCCACGTTGTCACCCGCGGTGAAATCGAGGCACACATCTACGACGCCAAGGTCGACCCGATGAGCAACGTCGTCGATTCCGCCGTATGCGTGCTCCGCCGCAAACTCGCCGCGGGCGATGCGCCGCCGCTGATCCATACGCGTCGTGGCATCGGCTACCTGCTCGACACCGCGCCTACGCGCACCCCTGCGCCGCGATGAAATCCATCCGCCGCCGGCTCGCGCGCGAGTTGCTGGGCGCGGCGCTCACCGTCTTCGGCGCTGGCCTGCTCGCGCTCTATTTCGCGGCGCGTCACACGGCGATTGCGCAGTTCGACGACGCGCTGCAGGTGAAAGCACACGCCATCTGCACCATGACGCTGCCCACGCCGGCCGGCGTGAAGCTGTTTTTTTCCAATCGCTTCATGCGCGGTTTCGACAAGCGCACGCCCCACGATTTTTTCGAAATCTGGGATCACGGCTGCCCGCTCGCCCGCTCCGGCTCACTCGGGGAAGGCGCGCTGCCGCCAAACTTCGGCACGCTCGCCGCACCGCTCATCTGGGATCTGCGGCTGCCGACGGGTGAGTCCGGACGTGCCATTGGCTTCACGTTCCGACCGCGTGATCCCGTGGCCGATCGGGTGGAGCAGCCAGAACTGCAAATCGTCGTGGCCGTCGAGCGGGCGCCGCTCGACGCCAAGCTGGTGCACCTGCTCTGGTTGGTCATCGCGTGCGCCGTCGTGCTGGCCGCAGCGACCCTCTGGTTCGTGCCGCGGGCACTGCGGCGCGGGTTGCGGCCGCTCCACCAACTCGGCGAACACGCAGCCCATATTGATGCCTGCTCGCTGTCCACGCGCTTCCCGACCCAGGGATCGCCCGCCGAGTTGCAGCCGATCACGGACCGCCTCAACGAACTGCTCGCGCGCCTTGAGGCCTCGTTTGAGCGCGAACGCCGGTTTAGCGCCGACCTCGCGCATGAGTTGCGCACGCCGCTGGCAGAGTTGCGCAGCCTCGCGGAATGCGCGCTCAAATGGCCGGACACGCGCAATGTCTCCACCGACCGCGAGACCCTCGCGATCGCCCGGCAGATGGAGCAAATGGTGGCGCACATGCTGGCGCTGGCTCGCAGCGAGCACGGCCAGCTTACGGCGCAGGTGGAGCCGGTCGCGCTCGACGAGATTGCCCTTCGTGTCTGGCAAAACTGCACGGAGCGCGCGGCCGCCCGCCGCCTGCGCGTCACGGTTACGACTGTCCCCACCCCCAGCGAGGCCGATCCCGTGCTGCTTGGCTCGATCATCGCCAATCTCTGCGACAACGCGATCGACTATTCGCCGCCCTACGGTGAAATCGATGTTGCCGTCGCGGCGGTCGACGGTCGCGCCGCCCTGCGGATCACCAACACCACCGCGGATCTGGAGGCGGCCGATGTGTCGCGGCTGTTCGATCGGTTTTGGCGCAAGGAAAAGTCCCGCAGCGGGGGCACGCACCTCGGGCTCGGGCTGCCGATCGCCCGCACGTTTGCAGAGGCCATGGGCTGGTCGCTCACGGCGGCGAGCGACCACTCGCAGCACCTGACGTTCACCCTCGCCTCGCCACTGAAGCCTTCGTGATGTCGCCGGTCGGAGCCGTCAGGCGGATGCGATCGATCTCGTTGCCGCGCTCGTCAATCTGGCGAAGGAGGACTTCATCCCGCTCCACGTCGAAGATCGTGAGCGAATGGCGGTCGGACACCATCTGCGCGACGTAGCGGACGTTGCCGTCCTCTGGCAGCGACCATTTTTCCGGCGCGTTGTTGAACTCAGGATCATAGAGATATTTCCCTCCGGCTCCGGTCGTAATGTAGATCACGCCTTCCGCACGAGTGGTTCTCTCGCCGTCGAAATTCCGATCAATCGTGAACTCACCAGCAATCAGCCGATCCTTAGAGTTCAAGTTCTTCGCCTTGGCCGTGTCCCTTGGTGCAAAGCGAAGCGGCTGGGTACGCTGGTAGTTGTGCTCGTGTCCGCTGAGGACGAAGTTCACCTGATGCTTCTCGAAGAGCGGGGCAAACATGCGCATCTGCTGCTCGTGCGAGTGATGCGCGCCGATGTTGAAGCAGGGATGGTGAAACGTGACGAACTTCCAGCGCGCATCCGTCGCCGCGAGATCGGCGTCGAGCCAGGCATGCAGCGTAGCATCCGTGGGGTCGATGTAGACGTTGGAATCGAGGCAGACGAAATGGGCGTCGCCGACGTCGTAGGAGTAGTTCGCCATCGTCGGGAAACGCGCCGCGGCGGCGGTCTTGAAGTTCGCCAGGCGTGCCTCCGGCCCGAAGAGGGTGGTCGCTTGTGCGGGCGCGGGCCCGTTGAGCGGAAAATGGAAATTTGTGTAGTAGGCGAGCGCGTCAGCGTTGAGGGCGAAGTTCGCACACGGTGTTTTTGTGTCGGGAATTACGCCCTCGACGTCGTGGTTCGCGATGACGGTGTAGAAGGGAACTGAGCGGAGCAGCGGGGCTCCGATGCCGGGGCTCGCGAAATCGGCATTGTAGACGGGGAAAAAGTGCCGGCTGTATTCGGTATCGAGGCCGGATTCGTAGACGTTGTCGCCGGTGTTCTGGATGAAATCAGGGTTCGCGCGATAGGCCTGATAGGCGATCGCGCGCTCACCGGGTTCGCCAAACGCATTGTCGCCGAACGCGGCGAACCGAATTTTCCGGCCGCGCGGTTGGCGCGTGGTGAAATAACCTTCGGCGATCGTCGTGGCGTTGCAGCGGACGCGGTAGCGATATTCGGTGCCGAGTTCGAGACCCGCGCAGGCGCTCACGTAGTTGTAGCGGCTGTCCTTGTCGCTCTTGCCGGCGTAGTCACGCGCACTGCGTTCGACAGCGGCGGTTCGGCCGTAGGTTTCGCCGCGGCCGAATTGCACCTCGAAGGCGGCGTCAGTCTTCAGCGTCTGCCAGGCCAGCCGCACGGTTTCGCCGCCCGGCACAAGGCCGCCCTCGGGTCCAGGCTGGACGTAAGGCAAGGCCGTGAAGATCGGCACGGCGAGCGACTTGATCGGGGAGATGGCGGCGAACAGCCCGCGACCGGTCGGCGCGAGCGCGAGAAAGGTGATGCCCCCGGCGGACCGGAGAAACTGACGGCGGGAAATCTGGGAAGTCATGGCAGAAAAATTTCCTAGTGATAAATCAGGAGCAGGAGTACGGGACCAAACGCCCCGGCGGCGAGGCAGAGGGCGACCGGGCGCCAACCGGCCGTGAAGCGGAAGGCCATCGCAATCCCAAGGACGGTCGTGATCACCATTCCGATCGCGGCCACAAGACTGAACCAACGCAGCGGAGCGTCGGCTTTGTTTGGCGTGCCCGGGAGGTGCGAGTGCTTGTGAATCGCCGCGAGGGCGGCGAGCGAAGCCGGCGCCGAGTAAGACCCGTCCCGGGCGTCTTGATGGAGACCGAATAACTGCCAGGCGCCGCTCGCTGCGAAAAAAATCAGGAGCGGCGCAAACAGCGTGCCGAGATAAAGGTGGAGCTGGCGGAGCCGCTTCACGGGAGGAGCTGGCGGCCGTTCAGAATTCGCCGGACAGCGTGAGGAAGTAGTTGCGATCCGGCAGCACTGTGAACGACGGGATGCTCTTGGCGCTCAGCGAACTGATGATTTGCAGCTTCCGGTCCAGCGCGTTGTCGACCTGTAGCTTAACCTTCAGGCTGCGAATGAAGCTGTCCCGGGCGAGGCGATGACTGTAACCGATCGCAAGGTCGGCCAGCGTGTAGGCCGGCTGGACCGTGCTCGCGACCAGCGTTGCGGCGATGTCAGGGTTCAGGCCGGACGCGTAGATTTTCTGCGCGCCAACGTATTTGTTGGAGACAGAGGCGAAGAACCCTCCGTTGTTGTAAACCAGTCCGAATGCCGCCGTGGATTTTGCGACCGACGGAAGGTCCAGCTTCGACTTCTTGAAGACCGCATGGTTAATCGAGCCGTTGGCGAACAGGCTGAGGCCGCCGCCAATCGAGTAAGTGCCCTCGGTCTCGATGCCGCTGTAGTAAGCGCCCTTGGCTAACGCATAGTAGGGCGTGTTGGTGACGGTGTCGGTGATCGTGAGCGGGAAATTATTGTAGTTGATCCAGTAGGCATCGATGTCGCCGTTGAACCGCCCGCTTTTATATACTGTGCCGATTTGATAGTTGGTTGTCTCCTGCGGCTTCACGCTGTCCTTTGAAGGATCGGGGACGTAGAAAAGTTGAAGGTTCGGCGCCAGGTAACCTTTCGCGACCTGCGCGTAGGCGGTCCAGTTTTGCTCCAGGCGGTAGTTCGCGGCGATGCTCGGCATCGCGGTCGAGTCGGTGCGCTCGCCAAAATAGCGCAGGCGCGTGGTCTGGTTGACCGGCGCCTCGATGTCGCGGTGAAAATGCGCATAGCGAAGCCCAGCGTTGATCGAAAGGTCGCGCGTGGCGTGCCATTCATATTCGGCGAAGCCCTGCAGCGTCTTCATGAAGTCGACCATGAGATAGGTCGTCGCAGCGAGCGTCCCGACGTCTTCAGGCGTGGTCGCTCGGTTGTAGTCGAGGGTGTGCCGGCCCAGCGTGTAATCGAGCAGGTATTGGTAGCGGGGGTTACGAATATACTCAGCCCAGAATCCCGTCTTGAACGTGCCCGTGCTGTCCTCATGCGAGAGCTGTGCGATGTCGGTGTAGGCGCGGTAAGCGTTGAGTTGGTAGGTGCCGCCGATGTCGGTCTTGGAGGTCTTGGTGCCGAGCGTCGGTGTCTGATAGCTGCCGTTACGATAGGAGTAAGTTCCGATCTTGTTGTTGAAGCGCCAGCCGCTGCCGAGGTCGGTATCGAGGGCAATATAATCAAAATCGGCCTGCTTGGTCTGATAGTTGTAGAGGGGCGAGAGGATGTTGTTCGGATCATTGACGAGGCCGAAGTTGCGGCCGTTGGCGTCAATCGTGGCCTGCGTCACCGAGCCGGGCGTGCCGAACTGAATCCAGTTGAAGGTGGTGAGGAAGGTGAGCGTCGTGTTCTTGCCGACCGGCTGGAGGTATTTGAAATACGTCGTCGTGCGGCGGAAGTAGGAGCCGGTGAGAAAACCGTCGGAGCTCATATATTGGTAGCTGCCAATCGCGGTGGCACCGTTGAGCTTTTCCAGACGGCCCGAGTTAGCCTCGATGTTGCCGACAAAGGTATTGAAGCTCCCGTAGCTGAAGGTCGGGATGACCTCGGCGACGGTGCGCGGATCCTTCGACTGCATTGCAATCGTGCCGCCGAACGTCGCCTCGCCAATCGTGCTCGCGGTGCCCGGGCCGCGATCGACGGTCATGCGGCCGATGATTTTGGCGGGAAAATAGCTCGTCGAGTGGTGCGAGAAGGAATTGTTATCGCTGAACGGAATGCCGTCGTAGGTGACGTTGTATTGCCCGTCGGAGAAGCCACGCAGGATGTTCTTCGCCTCGCTGAGGCCGGGGCCGTTGGCTTGCACCGTCGTCACGCTGGGGGCGATGTTCGCCACCATCGTGTAGTCGGCGGAGGGCGCGATGCTGTTGGTAATGGTCGAAATATCGATGACCGACTGCGGCTGCACGACATCGAGGCGGCTCTCGGTGGGCGCTTGCGTGAGCGCGGAGGTGCGCTTCTCGGTGACCTCGATTTCCTCCAGGCGGATCGCCTTTTCATTTAAGGTGTCGTCCACGGTTTTCGCGGCCGCAGGTTTTGCCGCGTCGGCAGTGTTTTGGGAACGGATGGTCGGAGCGAAGGCGCAGGCGAACAAGCCGAGCGCGGCCGCAGTGGTGAGGTGGTGGGCTTTCATGGCACCGCCAAGCGAGGTAGGCCCACCGCAGACTACAACCCGCCCACGTCACGTTCCGGGGAAGAAAAGATTATGCCCGCGTAATGGAGGACGGACGAGCGGACGCCCCGACCACGTCAGTCGGGGCGTCACGAGCCTCACGCTCGTAGGATGCAGCGCGCCGCTCGGCGTCCGAACGATTTTTATTTCCGCGCGGACCAGCCTGCCACGATCGCGGGCAGCTCGGCCATCTTGCCCGCGGCGAAAAAGCGCCCTTCTGCGCCCGAGGGAGGAGTGGCGTGTTCCAGCTCCCACGTAATGTGATACGGAATGTGCACGCCCGCGCCCCCGAGTTCGACCACCGGCAGGATGTCGGATTTAATGGAGTTGCCCACCATCAGAAAGCGCTGCGGCGTAATGCGGTGCTGGCGCAAGATGGCGGCGTAGGACGCCGCGTCCTTCTCCGACACGATTTCGACGGCGCGGAAAAAGTCCGCGAGCCCGGACTTCGCGACTTTGCGCTCCTGGTCGCGTAGATCGCCTTTGGTGATCAGCACGAGCGGGTGCCGCGGCGCGAGCCCGGCCAGTATTTCCCGCACTCCGTCGAGCAGCTCGACCGGATGCTCGAGCATGCTGCGTCCGAGTTCAAGCAGCTGCCGGATTTCCGTCGCGCCGATCTTGCCGTCCGTCAGCTGAATCGCGGTCTCAATCGCCGAGAGCGTAAACCCCTTCGCGCCGTAGCCGTAGAGCGGGATGTTGCGTTTTTCCGTGGCGAGCAGCGCGGCATCCACCGTCGCAGCGTCGTGGTAGTGAGCGAGCAAGGCGCGGTAGCGCTCGTGCACGCGCTCGAAATTCGTCTCGTTGTGCCAGAGCGTGTCGTCCGCATCGAAGCCAATCACGAAGTCGTGGGAGTTCATGGAAAGTTTGATGTCACGGCGGGCCGGGTGAGCCGGGCGAATCGCATGCTCAACGCCACGGCCGCGAGCGCGAGTCCCGTCGCGATGCCGATCCACATGCCGGCCGCGCCGAGCGTCCCGCGCACACCGAGCGCGTAGCCCAGCGGAAGCGCCACCACCCAATACGCCACAAACGTGAGCACTGCCGGCACCTTCACGTCAGTGATTCCGCGCAGGCACGCGGCCGCGATCACCTGCACGCCGTCGACGAATTGAAAGAGCGCCGCGACCGCGAGCAGCTGCGTCGCGAGGGCGATGACCACGCCATCGCGCACGAACCAGCCCGAGATCATGCGCCCACCGAAGGCAAAGAGCACCGCAAACGTCCCCATCGTCGCCAAGCCGATGAGATAAGCCGCAATCGCGATGGGGCGGCGGCGCTCGAATTCACCCGCCCCCACCGCTCGGCTGACTCGCATCCCCGCCGCCGTCGAAAGCCCGAGTGGAAACATGAAGGACAGCGACGCACAACTCAGCGCGATCTGGTGCGCGGCCAGCGGCACCGCACCGAGCCAGCCGATCATCACGCTCGAAAAAGCGAACGCGGAGCTTTCAAACAACAGCATGCCCGACGCCGGCAATCCGATGTGAAGCATCTCGCGAAACCGCGCCCGCGAGTAACCGCCGAACCAGCGCCGCGGCCACGCCGCGCGCACGGCCGCATCGCGCCGCAGCCAGAGAAAAATCACGAGCGCGCCGAGGGTGCGCGAGACCAGCGTGGAAATCCCCGCGCCCGTGAGGCCGAGCGCCGGCATCCCCAGATGGCCGTAGATAAAAACCCAGTTGAGCGCCGCGTTGAGCGCAACGCCCGCGAGCATGATGAACATCGGCGCCCACGGATGCCCCATCGCCTCCGCGAACTGCCGCAGCACAAGATAAACGAACACCGAGGTGATCGATCCGGCGATCAGCAGGAAAAACGGCGTCACGATCGCGAGCACCTCCGCCGGCTGGCCGAATCGCGCCAGCCCAAAGCTCAGCGAGCCCATTGCGAGCGTTTCCAGCACGCCGAAGAACAGCGCCAGCGCGAGCCCGTGCCGCAGGTATTCGCCACATTCGTCGGGCCGCTCTGCGCCGTGTGCGCGCGCCACAAAAATCGACACCGGCAGCATCAGCCCTATGCCGGCCACGAAAAACACCGAGAACACACTGCCGCCAAACGACGAGGCGGCGAGCGGCACGGTGCCGGCGTGTCCGATCATCACGCTGTCGGTCACGCCCATCAGCATCTGACTCAGCTGACCGACGACGATGGGCGCGGCCAGGGTGAAGGTCGGTCGAAGCTCGGCAGTGACGCGCGACATGGGCGCCCACGCTGAGCAACCCGCGGGCCGACGCACGCGCAATTTCGCGCGGCCCAGGTTTGCGGCCGACGGGTTGCGCCGGCGCGGGGTCACGCTAACTTCGCCGGATGAAATCGCCGCGCTTCGAAATCGCCGTCCTCCTCGCCCTGCTGCTTGGCGCGATGGGTGCGTTTGTGTGGATGCAATGGCGCACGACCAAGGCGAAGGCACCCAAGCCCTCCGTCGCGATTCAGGACGGGAAGACGATCGATTTTTCGAGCGGCGTGCCGCTGATCAAGGACGACGCGAAACAAAAAGCCGCACTCGAAAAATCGCTGAAGGAAATGGAGGCGGCCGCCGCCCACATCACGTTTCCGCCGAGCGAACCGAAAAAGCAGGACGTGCCGCCCGCGAAGCCGTAGCGCGAATCAGTTTTTCGCGGCGGTCAGCATGTCGGACATGAGCGCGATCGCGGTCGCTTCGGTGATGTCGGCACTCGAGAATTGCCGGGCGATGTGGCCCGCCTGCATCCCCTTGCCGAGAATGTCGCTCGCGGCCGCCTGCCCCACGATCGCCGCGTCCTTTAAACGGATCGCCGTCGCTTGAATATCGGGCACCGTGAGCGTCAGGTCACCCGAAACTTGGGGGACGGTGAGTGCGCGGCTCGAAATCAAAATCTCGATCGCGATGTCGGCGATGTTGCCCAGCGCCTCGCGATCCTTTGTCCCGCGTTCACCGGCGAGATGGCCGCCGGGCTGGCCCGGCAGGAGCGCGGCCGCGACCTGTTGGTCGGCGAGCTGCGCGCCGGCGTTGCGGAAGACGCGGCCGAAGAGCCGCTCGATTTCCCGGACGGTCTGCTGATCGGCGAGCGTGGGCGTGGGCGAGTCCTTCACCGCGTAGACATTCTCGCCACTGGTCTTGGTCGTTTTGTCCTCGGTGTAATATTTTTCCGTGTGGGCGGTGAGCTTGAAGCCGGAGTCGGTGTCGACGAGCGCCCGGTTGACATAGATGACAATGCGCGGGGCGTGATCGGTTTTGTAGACGCGCCGGAAATTTTCGAGGATGCCATCGGCCGTCTGACGGGAGATGAGCGTGTCGGCGGACGGGCCATAGATTTTTTGCGTGCTTCCGGCAGGCTGCGCGCGATCCAGGGCGCCCATGGCGGGCGCACCGACAGCGGGATAGTTCTGCGCAACGACCATCGGCGGCGGCACGGGTGTTTCTGCGGACTGCGCGAGGAGCGGCGCGATGAGGAAGAAAAACGGAGCAAAGAGCGAAAAACGGGGATTCATGGCACGCGAGGTTTTGGGTGACGAATCAGCCACTCACCGCGCCTGACGGACGCGGATGGTGTATTTTTTCGCGAGGGCGTTCATCGCAGTGAAACGGACGGCCTCGGTGGAATTTTCGGCGAGGATGAGCGTCTGGAACGGCGTTTCGTCACCGGTCGAGACCCCGAGATCGTTTTTGAACACGCAGTTGATTTGGACCTGAATGCGGCGGGCTTCGCGGTTCTTCACGTTGGCCACGACTTCAAGGCGGCCGTCTTCGAGGACGCGCTCCTGCAGGCCGGTGCAGGTGACGGAATACTGCGCGGGCTGATCGAGGAGCACGAACTTGTCGGTGTTCTCGAGTGTGAATTTCGTGGTGTCGAGCGGGGCGAACGGGCCGGGAGGCGGCGTGGCGCACCCGGCAGCGAGCAGCAGCGCGGCGGTGGCGACGGAGAGGAAAAGCAGTTTCGAATTCATGGTCGGCGAAAGGTCGGTGGGCGGTGAGACTGCGGGTCAGCGTTTAAGTTCGCTCAAAATTACAACGGTGTCGCGGGCGGGATCTTCGACGTGGAGGTTCACCCGGCGAGTGAGGTCCGCGATCGCGCGGCCCTCAGCGTCGAAGAACTGGAGAATCGCCGCATGATCACCGGCGGGGAGGCGGGTCGCGGAAAAAGAGAGGTATTGCGGGAGGTTGTCCCACGTGCGCGTGTCGGCGCGCGTCTGCGTGGCCGCCGAGGCGAGCTTGCTGATAAGGCCGAGCGCGCCAAGTCCGAGCGCCAGGTTTTCATTGCCCTGATCCTTTTCGACGTCGGTGACGACACGCTGGCGGCCATACTGGTCGGTGACGACGCGCTGCTTTTCCTTGTAGATGTTGTCCGCTGCGATGGCGGAGCCGGCGAGCGCGAGATTGCCAGCGACGTTGGTGGTTTTTTTGAAGACGGCCTTGTTGCCGAGGATGTAGTCCATTACGCGCCCACCGCGGGTGAGGGCCTGAAAATTCAAATTATCCCAAGGCGTGAAATAGAGATTCTGTTCGCCGAGGGAAAGCGAGGCGGAGCGCACGCGCGAGGCCGAGACTTGGAAGCGCAGCTGCTCGCCATACTGGCCGGTCGCGATCTTGCGCGGGCCGGGGCCAAATTCGAGGAAAACGAGGACGTTGGCCTGCGGATCGTAGGCGGGGAGCGGGTGCTTCGCGAGTTTCTCGGCACGCGCGAGGGCGTCGCTGCCATCGGCGGCGAGTTTCGACGAGGCGAGGCCGTCGAGGTAATCGAGCAGCACATAGTCGCTCTGGTAGGTTTTTTCCTCCGCATCGCTGTCGATGAACTCGGCGGAGCGGAAACACGCGCGCGCGTTGTCCGGCTGGCCGTCGCGCCAGTAGAGCAGGCCGCGATAGTAAAACGCCATCACGCGCTCGTAGGGTTCGCCGATAAAGGTTTTCTCGCGCTCCGCGGTAAAGAGGCCGCGCGCCCGTCTGGCCGCCTCATCCGGCCCCGAGATGACCCCGCCGATGCGCAGAATCGCATCGTCGAGCAGTTTTTTCGCGTCGTCGAAGTTGCCTGCGCGCAGCGCAGTCGCCGCATAGCGATACTCGAAGAGCACGCGATCGCGCTCGGCGACGCCGGTGAAGCGCGGATCGCCGGCCGGTGCGCCGGGACGCGTCGACGGCTGGTCAGGCATGTCCACGCAGCCGGCGAGTGCCGACAAGGCGAGGAGGGCGGAAAAAATCTTGAAGCGTGCAAGCATGGACAAAAGGGCAATCGCTCAGGGCAGAGCCGGACAAGGGCGGCACGGGCCACCTGAAAAATGGGCCGGCCACCACTCCGGCTCAACGATAGGCGGCGTCCTCGAGCCCCTGCTTCTTAATCTCGTAGGAGTCCTCCCAGACGATCTCGCTGGTGCGGGAGTTGGTCAGGCGAAAGCTGTAAAGGATGTAGTCGCCGGTGCCCTGCGAAGTGCGGGTGGCGAGTCCCTCGAGCTTGCCGGTGAGAAAGTAATCCGCGCCGCGAAACTCGACCACGCCCGGATCGGCACTCGCAGTGACCTGGCCAGACTGCTTGAGCGCGCGCTCGCGCTCGAGCGTCTTCATGATTTCGCGATCGAGGAAGCTGACGCGACCGATGGCGTTTTTGTTCAGCTCGACGCGGATGCGCGTGAGAAACATGTCTTTGTTGATCGGGAAACGGGTGTTGTTCACGACCGGCTCGAGCACAATCTGCGGCTTCGTCTGCGCGCGCGAAATTTCCGGGATGCCGAGGATGCTGCGGGCCATCTTGTCGGTGACCGTGACGAGATCCTGCGACTCGACGCCGGTGCCGGCGACAAAGCCGCGTTCGTCCGGGCGCATTTCGGTCACGGGCACGCCGGACGGGTTTTTCACGCCCGGTGCGGTTTCGCAGCCGGCAAAAAATGCGGCCGTCGCGCAGACACCGGCGAGCAAAAGGAAACGGGAGGTGGTTTTCATGGTAGGTCGAAAAAAAGGGAGCGGAGGAAAATTACGGCAGGGCGCGCCTTCAGCGGCCGAAGAGCGAATTTGCCTGCGCCATCGGCGAGGCGTTGCCGTAGTAATTGTCGATGATGGTCACCGGCTGCGGCGCGAGCGTGGCGACGGGCTGAGTCGCGGGAGCAGCCACGGCGCGCGGGTAGGCATAGCCATAACCGTAGCCGCGATCGTAGCCATAGCTCGCATCAAAAATCGAGCCAAGCAGCCAGCCAGCGCCGGCGCCCCACGCGGCCCCGCGCCAGCCGTTGTGCCGCCAGCTGCCGCCGCTATTGTGGCCGATGATGCCGCCGGCGAGCGCACCGAGAAACACGCCATCGCGCGCATAACCGCCGTAACCGAAGCTGCCGCCGCGATAACCATCACGGTAAACGTAGCCGCCCGCTGGCATCGGCACGCCAGTGTCATAACGCGCCGCGTAGGACGTGTTTGCATCGGCCGAAGCGCCGAGGAGCGCACCGACTCCCGCGCCAATCGCGGCGCCCTGCCAGCCGTTGTGAGAGAGCGAGCCGCTATTGTGCCCGATCACGGCGCCGGCGATACCGCCGAGCAGCGCGCCGTTCACCGTGTTCGCGCCGAAAATCTGGGCACGGGCGGGTGCCAATGCGAGCAAGCCAAGGCCAAGCGTGAATAGGGTTTTCATGGTAGTCAGGACAACGTGTGCGACACGGCACCGCGCGCAAGGTTTCACGCGAAACCTGCGCGCCCAAAAGCCCCGCGCTCTCGGCCTATTTCGCCATCACCGCATCACCCGGATGGGCCATCGCGGGGTTCTTGTGGCGCAAGCTTGAGGTAAACCGGTCCATGTAGACGTAGATCACTGGCGTGATATAGAGGGTCAGCAACTGCGAGACCATCAGCCCGCCCACGACCGCCAGCCCGAGTGATCGCCGTGAATCGGCGCCCGCACCCAGCCCGAGCGCGATCGGGACCGCACCTGCGAGCGCCGCAAACGTCGTCATCATAATGGGCCGAAAACGCACGATGCAGGCCTCGAAGATCGCCTGCTCGGCGTTGAAGGTGTTGCCCTGCTCACGCTCCTTCGCGATCGCGAAGTCGATCATCATGATCGCGTTTTTCTTCACGATGCCGACGAGCAAGATCACGCCGACGTAACCCATGATATTCAGCTCCTGCTTGAACGCCCAGAGCGTCACCAGCGCGCCGAAGCTCGCCGCCGGCAGGCCGGACAGAATCGTCAGCGGGTGGATGAAGTCCTCATAGAGGATGCCGAGCACGATGTAGATCACGACGACCGCGAGGATGAGGAGGAGGCCCATGCCTTGGAGCGACGAGGCAAACGCCTGCGCCGAGCCGACGAAGCTGTAACTGATGGTCGCGGGTAATTCCCGGCGGGCGAGTTCCTGGATCGCGCCGGTCGCATCTCCGAGCGAAACGCCCGGCTTGAGGTTGAACGAGATCGTCACGGCGGGCAGCTGGCCGAGGTGGTTGACGGTGAGCGGGCCGACATCGCGCCGGAGCGAGGCGACGGCGTCGAGCGGCACCAGCTTGCCGCTGCGCGAGCGCACGTAGAGAAGCGAAAGGGCGGAAGCGTCGCGTTGAAACTCAGGCGCGACTTCCATGATCACGAAATACTGGTTGGTCGGCGTGTAGATCGTGGAGACCTGGCGCGTGCCAAAGGCGTTGTAGAGCGTGTCCTCAATATCCGCAGGCGTTACGCCCAGCGTGGCCGCCTTGTCGCGCGCGATGTCGACGCGCAGTTGCGGGCTCGTGATCTGGAGATCGGAGTTCACATCGACGAGCTGCGGGAGCGCCCGGAATTTCTGCTCCATCGCGGCCGACAATGTGTAGAGCTCCTTCAGGTCGCTGCCGAACATCGTGAACTGGTAGAGCGCCTTCGTGAGCTGGCCACCGATGCGGATGCTCGGCGGAATCTGCGGGTAGGCGCGCAGTCCGGGGATGCCCCCGAGCTTCTTACGCAGATCGGAGAGGATGTCGTCGATCGGCGCGCGTTGATCGCGCGGCAGCAGCCGCATGAAGACGCGGCCCTGATTCGACGTGGAGTTGATGGCGCCGCTCGAGCCCATCGACGACATCATCGCCGCGACGTAGGGCTGCTGCGCGATAATCGAGGCGGCCGTCTGCTGGTGGCGCACCATCTCCTCGAACGAGATGTCCTGCGCCGCCTCGGTAAACACGAGCACGAAGCCCGTATCGTCCGTGGGGATGAAACCCTGCGGCAGCTCGCGCCCGACGAAAACCGTCAGCACCGCCATCGCGATCGCCGTGGAGATGACGGCGAGGCGGTGCCGCATGCCGATGCGCAGCGTGCGCTCGTAGAAGCCCTTCATGCCCTCAAAGACGCCCTCACTCCATTCGTAGAACTTGCCGTGCGCGGTGTGAACTGCGCCGCCGTGCGGCTTCAAAAACCGGCTGCACAGCATCGGCGTAAGCGTGAGCGAGACGATGCCCGACACCAGAATCGACGCCGTGATCGTGACGGCGAATTCGTGCAGCAGCCGCCCGAGGATGCCGCCCATGAACATCAGCGGGATGAACACCGCGACGAGCGACAGCGTCATCGAGAGGATCGTGAAACCGATCTCGCGCGAACCGCGGAAGGCCGCCTCGCGCACCGGCACACCGGCCTCGATGTAGCGGACGATGTTTTCGAGCATCACGATCGCATCGTCGACGACGAAGCCGACCGACAGCGTGAGCGCGAGCAGCGAGAGGTTGTCGAGCGAGTAGCCGAAAAAATACATCGCGACAAACGTCCCGAGCAGCGCCATCGGGATCGCCACGCTCGGAATCACCGTCGCCCAGACCGAGCGCAGGAAGAGGAAAATCACGAGCACCACGAGCGAGATGGAAAGGAGCAGCGTCGTCTGCACGTCGTGCACGGAGTCGCGCACGGCCTCGGAGTTGTCGCGCATGATGGCGAGGTGGACAGACTCGGGGAGTTGCGTGGCGAAGACCGGCAGGAGCGCGCGCACGCGCTGCACGACCTCGACAGTGTTGGTGCCGGGCTGCTTCTGCACCGCGAGCACAATCGCGCGCGACGGATCGAGCGGACCGTCCTTGTGCCGCTCGTCGAACCATGTGGCGACGCGCGCATCCTGCACGCTGTCGATCACCTGCGCGAGTTCGCCGAGGCGGACGGGCGCGCCGTTGCGGTAGGCGACGACGATGTTGGTGAACTCGGCGGCGTTGGCGAGCTGGCCGCTCGCGAGCACCTGCACCGACTGACGGTAGCCGTCGAGCAGGCCGGTGGGTTGGTTGACGTTGTGCGCGCTGAGCGCCGTGCGCACTTCATCGAGCGTGATGCCGCGGCTCGCGAGCAGCCGCGGATCGAGGCGAGCGCGCACCGCGTATTTCTGCGAGCCATAAACCTGCACCTGCGAGACGCCGTCCACCGTGGAGATGCGCTGTGACATCATGGTCTCGGCGTATTCGTCGACGACGGAGAGCGGGAGCGTCGGCGAATACAGTGCCATGAAGATCACGGGTTGATCGGCGGGATTGGTTTTCCTCAACGAGGGCGGCGCCGGCATGTCGGTCGGCAGGCGGCGCTGCACGGCAGCGATGGCCGCCTGCACGTCCTGCGCGGCGGCATCGATGTTGCGATCGAGGGTGAACTGGAGCGTGATCTGGGTGCTGCCGGTACTGCTCGATGAGGTCATTGAGTCGATGCCGGCGATGGTGGAGAACTGCTGCTCAAGCACCGTCGCGACCGCGCTGGCCATCGTCTCGGGCGTGGCACCCGGCAGCGCGGCGCTGACGACGATCGTGGGAAAGTCGACGTTAGGCAGATCGCTGACCGGCAGGAGGCGGTAGGCCATCACGCCGAACACGCAAACGGCCGCGGTGAGCAGCGTCGTCATCACCGGCCGCTTGATGCAGATTTCGGGAAGATTCATGGCAGGGCCTCAGGTTTTCTTGTCGGCCGTGGGCACTGCGGGCGTCATCGCGGCGGCGGCCGCGAGGTTTTTCGGCTCGGCGCGGGCACCGGGCAGAAGGCGGAGCTGGCCGTCAGTCACGACGGTTTCGCCACCCTTGATGCCTTCGGCGACGAGCACGTTGTCGCCGACGTTGCGCGCGATTTTCACATTGCGCAGCTCGACGGTCTGATCGGATTTCAGGACGTAAATGGTCGAGCCCGACTGGCTCGTCTGCACGGCCGTCGCGGGCACAACGATCGCGGCACGATCGATGCCGACCTGGGTGCGGACGTTGATGAAGCGGCCGGGCCAGAGGGCGTTGTCCTCGTTGGGGAAGACCGCCTTCAAGGTAATCATGCCGGTGGAGGCATCGACGGTGTTGTCGACGAACTGGAGTTGGCCGTGGTCGCGCCGGAGACCGGACGTGCGCTCGGTCACGCCGACGTCGACGCGTTGGGCGGCGGTGGCCGCGCGGATTTCGTCGAGCGAGCTCTCGGGGACCGAGTAGGCGACCGCGATGGGCGCGAGCTGGTTGATCGTGACGATCGAAAAGCCGCTGTCGTTGGCCTTCACGAGGGCGCCTTCATGGAGAATCAGCTGGCCGGTGCGACCGGCGATCGGCGCGCGAATTTCGGTGTAGCCAAACAGAAGTTCGGCGTTGGCGACCGCAGCCTCCTTCGCGAGCACCTGAGCCTTCGTCGTCTCGGCCTTCGTGAGGATCTGGTTGAGCTGCTCCTTCGAAATCGCGTCCTTCTGGTCGAGGTGTGTGTAGCGCTCGGCATCGACCGCCGCCTGCGCGGCCTCGGCGCGGGCGTTGACGAGATCGGCGCGGGCGATGCGCAGGCTGTTCTCAAAGGGCCGGCGGTCGAGCGTGACGAGCGGATCGCCCGCCTTTACGTCGTCACCCTCGTGGAAATGAATCTCGGCAATGATACCGTCGACCTGGGACTTGATCGAAACCGTGCGCAGCGACTGGACGTTGCCGATCGACTCGATCACGCGCGGCACATCCTGCTGGAGCGCGACGGCGACCTGCACCGGGATGGCTGCAGCGGCGGCGACCTTGGTGTCGGCGCTGCGCGTGCAGCCGGTGAGGGCGGCCAATGCGAGGGCGGGAAGCGCGAAGAGGAGGCGGCGGGAGTTTTTTTGTTTCATTGGACGCGAGAGGTTTTTGTCGCGGCTGACTCCAAACGAAGCAGGTTGGCTTTGATGTGGAGCAGGTCGTCGATCAGGGCTTGGCGCCGCGCGGGCGGCAGGCCCCGGAGATAGTCTTCGCGCAGGCGCGTCGCGACCGCCGAGAGCCGCCCGATTAGACGAGTGGCCTTGGGGGAAAGTTGCAGGCGATAAGCGCGGCCGTCGGCCGCATGATCGCGGCGGACGATCCAGCCGGTGCGGAGCAGGCGCGTGGCTTGCCGGCCGACCGTGATTTTTTGCAGCTGCATGGCCTCGGCGAGCTCGGCCTGCGTGCAGCCGGGCGTGCGGGCCACATAGTAGAGAAACAACCATTGCGCGCGGGTGACGCGGAAGCGCCGCACGCGGCGGTCGAATTCCTGGCGCGAAAGCCGCGTGATGTCGGACATGACGAAGCCGAGGGTGCGTTCGAAATCGGGCAGAGATTGAGACGGGTTCATCCGGTTGCGATTGGTAAGCTAGCTTACTTTTTCGTGCAAGTCTCCCGATTTGGATTGTTGACACACCTGCGCCCGGTCGGGGCAGCAGCCGTGCGGCCGGCCGGCGCACAGCCGGTAAAAGTCGCGCAAAAGGCGCCGCGACCACTTCGCGTGTTGTGTCCGCGACGCCGATCCCTACGGTCGGAGCCATCTGACGCCATGAAGCTTGTCCGCCTTGCGCCGTTCCTGTTTGTCTCGTTGCCGCTTTGCGCCGCGCCCGCTCCGGCCGCTCCGGCCGAATCCACCGAGGTCGCGTCGCTGCATGCCAAGGCGGAACGCGGCAACGCGATCGCCGAATACAACCTCGGCCTCGCCTACGCCCAGGGCCGCGGGGCGAAGGCCGATCCGGCGGAGGCGTTTGTCTGGCTGACGCTCGCGTCCGAGAACGGCAGCACCGGCAAGGCGCTCGAGACGCTGCTCGCCACGATCAATCTCGATCAACTAGCCGAGGGCCGCCGCCGGCTCGAATCGCTGCGCGCCACCAATCCCTACCTGAAGCCACCCGCTCCCGCCGCGGGCAAGCCGGCCCCGGCCACCACCCCCGCGAAGTCGGCCCCGGTCGCCGTGACCCCAAACCCCATGCCCGCTCCGGGCGAGGCCGTCCGCGACGCAGCCACCAACTCCGCCGAGGCGAAAAACCTCTACGACCAGCTCAGCGCCGTCACCGACGAAAAGAAAAAACTCGCCGCCGATCTGGCCGCTGCGCGCAAGGAAATCGATCGCCTCCAAGGCGACTCCACCGCGAGGGCCAAGCCGCCGGCCAGCGATTCCAACATGGCCGATCCCGCGAAGACGGCCGCGCTTGCCAAGGTGCAGGAACTCACCACCGCGCTCGACGACACCCGCCGCGATCTCAGCGCGGCGCAGGCGCGAATCTCCACGCTGGCCGGCGAGACGGGCGCAAAGGCCGCCGCGCAAGCCGCCCTCACGAAAAACGAGGCCGCCCTCATCGCCCAGACCCGCGAACTCGCCACGGCCCGCGCGGAGGCCGAAAAAAATCGCGTCGCGCTTGCCGCCGCGCACGAAAAACTCGCTGCCGCCGAAGCCCGGCGCGAAGAACTCGAAGCCAAGTCCGCCACCGCGACCGAACTCGCCGCGAAGCTTTCCGCCGCCACCACCGAAGCCACCCAACGTGCGGAAACGCACGTCCAGGAAATCGCCGCGCTGCGCGGCCAGCTCGCGTCCGCCGAGACCGCGCGCGCCACGCTCGCCGCCCAAGAATCCACGGGCGATCAAAGCACCGCGGCCGCGACCGAAAAACTTTCCAGCCTGTCCGCCGAGCGCGACGCCCTCGCCCGCGATCTCGCGGCGGCCAAGGGCCAAATCGCCGATCTCGCGGCGCGCGTTACGGCCGCGCAAGCCGCCCGCCCCGAGCCGGAGGCGCCCAAACTCCGCGCCGAAAACGAAGGGCTGCGCACCCAGTTGCAGCGCGTCACCGCCGACCTTGGGGAGACGAGAGCTGCGCTCGAAAAACGCGACGCCGCCGATCGCGCGCAGCGCGACCAGGCTGCCGCGCTCGCCCAGCAGCTTGCCGATCTGCGCGCCGCCAAAAAATCCGCCGACGATCTTGCGCAGCAGACCGCCACGGAAAAATCCGCCCTCGCCGCCCGCCTCACGACGGCGGAAGCCGCCGCACAAGCCGCGCAACAAAAGGCCGCCGCCTCCGACGCGGAGCTTGCCCGCGCCCAGACTCGTCTCACGGCCCTCGCGGCCGATGCGAGCGCCGCCTCTTCCGCGAGGACCGATGCCAGCGGCAAGGCCCGCGCCCTCGAGGAGGTCACACAGCAGCTCGACGCCACGCAGCGCCAGCTCGCGGACACCGAGACAAAATTACGCGAAGCCACTGAAGCGGCACGCCGAGCCGAAGCGGCCGCAAAGACCACGATTGCCAGCGCTGAAACCTCCGCTTCGTCCACCGCTGAACAACTCGCACAAACGCGCACCCGCCTGCAGTCGCTTGAGTCCGAACGCGCCTCGCTTGCTGCCGAAAAGTCAAAAGCTGAAACCACACTCGCCAGCGCCCGTCGCGATCTCGAAGCCGCGGCGACGGAGAAGTCACGGCTGAGTTCCGATCTTGCCGCCCAAACCAAAGCGTTGGACGAAGCCAGGGCCGCACGCGACGCCGCGGTGAAATCCGCCAACGCCGCGACCGATCAAATCGCCGCGTTGCGCAAAGACACCCAGGGGCTCGACACCGCGCGCCAGGAACTCGCCGCCGCCCGGGCCAAGTCGGCGGAGTTGTCCGCCCAAGCGAGCGCCTCCGCCGAGTCGCTCGCCAAGATTTCCGCCGACCGGGACGCTCTCGCCACGCGTGTCACGAAGGCCGAGTCCGCCGCGCTCACGAGCGGCGAAGCGCAAACGAAGGCTGCCAGCCTCGCGCTCGAACTAGCCGCTGCGCACAAGGAGATCGACGCGACCCGTGCCGCCGCCGCGCAAGCCGCCGCCAAGGCGGAGGCTCAGGCGCGCGATCTCGCCGCGCTTGAGCAAAAAGTTTCCGCGGCGCAAACCGCGCTCACCCTTGAGCGTGCCGCCCACGCGGCCGATCGCACGGCGCTCGAAAAGGAGCAGACGGCGCTCAACAGCGCGCACGCTCAACTCGCGGAATCCAAGGCCGGCTTCGCAACGCTTTCCGCCGAACACACGAAGCTTCAGGCCGAAGCCACCGCGCGCGCCACGCAAGCCAGCGCCGGCCGCGCCGAGGCCGCCGCCACGCTTCAAAAGCTCACCGCCGATCTCGCGTCCGCGCGCCGTGAAACCGAAGAAGCGAAGGCCGAGACCAAGCGTGCAACCGCCAGCATCGAGGGCACGTTGCGGGCCGGCGATGACGTGAACACGCGGCTGAAAAACGATCTGGCCGCGGCTCAGGTGAAACTCACCGATGCCACCCAGTCCGCGCAAAAATCGATCGAGGGGTTGCGCGCGCAACTCGCCGAAAAGACCTCCACCGGCGAGCGCGAGGCCGCCGAACTGCATACCAAACTCACCGAGCTCGAAAAGCAGCGCACCGAGCTTCTCGCGCGCGAAAAAGAGCTGGCGCGCGCGGCGGACCGCGAAGCCGCTCTCCAGAAAAAAGCCCGCGACACCGAGAACGCCCTCGCCGCCGCTGAGAAAAAGAATTCTGCCCTTGCCGGAGACCTCACCGCGAAAGGAGCCGCGCTCGACGAGACCTCCGCCCAAGCCGCGGCCAACGCCAAGGAGCTTTCTGCGCTGCGCTCAAAGCTCGACGCAGCGCAGGCCCAGCTCACCACTCACACCCAAGCGGAAACGGCAGCGCTCCAAGCAGCCAGGACCGCTGAAGCCGAGCTGGAAAAATCCCGTGCGGCGCTCGCCGCCAGCGAGAAAGCCCGCACTGATCTCGCGGCGCGCATGCAGTCGGCGGCGAAGAATTCGTCCGCGACCACCCAGCAGGTTGCCGCGCTCGAAGCCCAAAAAATCGAGCTTCAGCGCACCCTCACCAATGCGCAGGCCAGCCTCACGGCGCGCGAAAGCGATCTCAGGGAAGCGCGCAGCACCGCGGCCGTCGCCGCAAAATCCGCCGCGATCCTATCCGAGGCCAGCGTACGACTCGCCGCCGCAGAGACCGCGGCAAAAACATCAGACGCCGAACTCGTCCGCGCCCGCGCGCAGGTGCAGTCGCTTACCTCCGAGCGCACCGCGCTGGCCGACGAGAAATCCCAATCCGCCGCCGCGCTCGCGGAAGCCAAGCGTCAGCTCGCGGAAGCCCGCGCCGCCGCCGAACGTGCCACTAAGGCCGCGAACGACTCCGGCCAGTCCGCCGCCAGCTCCGCCGAGCGGATCACCAAGCTCACGGCCGCGAACGAAGCGCTCACCGCGCGGCTCGCGCTGACGTACACCGCGCTCGCGGCCGCGAAAGCCAACGCCAACGCCGCCACGGTTTCCGCGGCGAAGGATTCATCCGCCGCCGCCGAACGGGATGCCGCCCGCCGCACGCTGGCTGAGGCCCAGGCCCAACTCGCGGCTGCGACCAAGGAATTGCCCGCGCTCCGCACCCAAGCCGACGCCGCGCGCGATCTCGACGCGCGCGTGCAACAGCTAGAGATCGAAAAGGAGGCGCTGGTGCGCCGCCTCGCGTCTGCCGGTCCCACCAAGGACGAGTTCGCCCAAGCGGTGGCCGCCCGCAAGGAAGCCGAGCAAAAGCTCGAGTTGACCGTGCGTTCCTACACCACGGTAACGAAAGAGCGCGACGAGCTCGCGGCAAAACTCGCCAGCCTGCCCACCCCGACCGCTGCGCCGAAGGCCGATCCTGCGGAATTGATCGCGTTGCGCGACCGCATCGCACTCGCCGAGCGTCGCGCCGCCGATGCCCAATCCGAGATCGCCCGCCTCACCCAGGCGCTCGCCGCCGCCAGCGCCCGCCCGCCCGCGCTCGCCCCCGCCCCCGTGCAAGAACCCGCCGCTGTTGCGACCGCCACCCCGGTCCTGCGCGAACCCGCCCGGCCCGTTCCCACCGCACCCGCGCGGCCCGCCGCTTCGAGTCCCGCCCCCAACACCCGCACCACCGCGGCCCCGGCCGCAAAACCTGACTCGCCCGCGCCCGCCGCCCCACCGCGTTTCCACACCATCGTGCTCGGCGACACGCTTTCGAAAATTTCGCTTCAATACTACGGCACTGCCAGCCGCTGGCCGGAGATTGTCGCCGCCAACCGCGACATCCTCCGCGATGAACACAGCCTGATCGCCGGGCGTGTATTGCGGATTCCCTAGTGGGTAATTCCCGCGCGTTTGGAGATTGCGCCGATTTCATAGCCCTCTTCTCTCTTCGCTCATGCGTCTCCGCCGCATCGCCCCTTTACTTTTAGCCGCCACCGCGCTCTTCGCGTTCAACGGCTGCGGTTACGTCCACTTCGGAAAGCCCCTCGACGCATCGCCCGTCGCTGCGCTCGGGGACGAGCAGTTGCTCAAGGAAAACGCCAGCCTTCGCACCGAGAAGAAAATTCTCCAGCAGGAGCTCGCTCTCACCCGCGCCCAGGGCGACGCCCTCCGCACGGCCGTGGAAAACCGAACGGCCGACGGGGACACCTCAAAGCGTCTCGTCGAAAAACTCAACCAGACGACCCGCGAACTCGCTACGCTCCGCGCCGACTACGCCAAGCTCCAGGCCGATCGCGCCACCGCGCCGACTGCCCCCGCGGAAATCGCCGACCTCAATTCGAAGCTCGGCTCCACCGAGGAGAAGCTCGCCTCCTCCCTCAAGAATTACACGCAGCTGCAGGAGGAGATCGGCCGCCTCCGCACCGACCTCGACCAGACCCGCGCGGAAAACACGACGCTCACCGCGCAGGTGAAAGTCGTCACCGCGAAAAACGAGGAGGCCCAGGTCGCCCTCGCCCAGCTCAACTCCGATCTCCTCTCGCAGAAAAATCTCCGCGCCGCCGCCGAGCAGGACGCCGCCACCCTCCGCACCCAGCTCTCCACCGCCAATACCCAGCTCTCCGCCCTCGCCCGCCAGCGCACCGCGCCCGCCGCCGAAGCCAAGGCGATCGGCGCCACGGAGTCGCCCGAACTTCGCACCCAGCTCGACGCGTTGCGCAAGCAGGTCTGGAGCCTCGAAACCGAGCGCAACGAGCTGCAGCAAAAACTCGCCGCCGCGGAAGCCGTCGCCAAGACCCCTAACCTTGCCGACGTGCGCGCCCGCGCCGAAGCCGAGGGTAAACTCGCTGCCGCCCTCGAAAACGCGAAAATGCTCCGCGACGAAAACGATCACCTGAAGGCCAGCACGAACGAACTCGCAAAAACCAAAACCGATCTCGAAAGCGAACTCGCCAAAGCCCGCGCCACGCTCCCGCTTGCCGCCCAAGCCCAGACGCTCCGCGATCAACTCGCCCTTGCCCAGGCCCAGGCCACGTCGCTCGCCGACGAAAACACCAAGCTCAAGGCCCGTCTCGCCCTCGTCGGCGGCGGCAACTCCCGCCCCGCCGGCCCGATCGCCGTGCTCTCCGATTCCCCGCCCGCATCCGTGACCACCCCGGCGAACGCCTCCCCGGCCCCGGCTTCCGCCGCTCCCGCCACACCGCCGGCCGCGAAGCCCGCCGGTGCCGTCACCGCAACCTTCGTCACCAGCGTCGCCGGAGGCACCTCCGCAAACCCCGCGGCCGCTTCCCCCGGCGTCACGAAAACCAACGCAGCCGGCACGCCGCTCCGCTTCCACACCGTGACCTCCGGCGACACCCTCTCAAAAATCTCGAACCTTTATTACGGCACCCCCGCACGCTGGGCCGAAATCCTCGTCGCCAACCGCGATATCCTCGGCGAAGACAACAATCTCGTCATCGGCCGCACGCTTCGCATTCCGTAGTCTGCGAGATTTTTCGCAGAAAGTTTGCTTGCCGCGCCGAACGCGTCTTCATCGCGCCCCATGCGAATTTTTCGTGCGTTCCCCGCGCTGATCGCCCTGCTAATCCTGAACGGCTGCGGCTACGTTCACTTCGGCAAGCTGCCCGGCACGATCCGCCTCCGAAGACTCGATGGAGGCCGCTTATGCCGGCCTAGGCACGCAGAACAAAATGCTCCAGCAGGAGCTCGCGCTCGCCCGCAAGGAGGGCGACGCCCTCCGCGCCGCGCTCGACGGCCGCGCCGACAGTGCCGCCTCCACGCAACTCACCCAGCGCCTGAGTGAAACTGCTCGCGAACTCGCCGCGCTCCGCGCCAGCTACGCCAAGTTAATCGCCGCCAAATCACCCGATAGCTCCGCGCCCGCCGCCGATCCGGAAATCGCGGCCAAACTTTCAGCCACAGAGGAAAAACTTGCCGCCTCGCTCCGCAACTTCACGCAGCTTCAGGAGGAAAACGCCCGCCTCCGCACCGACCTCGACCGGACGTCGGCCGAAAACACCACCCTCACCGCGCAGGTGAAAACCATCACCGCTCAAAACGAGCAGGCCCAGTCCGCGCTCGCCCAGCTCAATACCGAACTCCTCGCGCAAAAAGACGCCCGTGATCGCGCCGAGCAGCAGACCGCTGCCGCGCGCGCCCAGCTCAGCGCCGTAATCGCCGCACGCGATTCCGCACCCGCCACGCTCACCAGCGCCCGCCAGAGCGCCGCCGACAGCACCGCGACGCTTAAACTTGCCGACGCCCCGCCCACCGACAAACCCGCCACCGCCGAACTCCGCACGAGCCCCGATCGGCTCCGCGCGAAAGCCGAACAAGCCGTCACCGTGAACACCTCACCGGCGCCGGCTCCCTCCGCTGCGTCCACCGCGGCTCCCACGCCGCGCATCCACGTCGTCGTGGCGGGCGATACCCTGGAGCGCATCGCCAAAAAATACTATGGCGATCCCGGCAAGTGGAACCTGATTTATTTCGCCAATAACGCCCAACTCAGCGGCGGTCGCCCCTTGAAACCCGGCATGGAGCTGGAGATTCCCGGGAAGTAAATTCCGCCGAAGAGCGAAGGGTCCCCCGCGCCTGCTTTTGGCGCGGGCGTTTCCCCGGCCCCCCTCCGGGACCGAAGTGTTCCGATTCTCAAAAGATCCCCACGATCGCCGCCAAGGCCACGAGTGATGTGAAGACGCTCAGTACGATCGTCCCGGATGCCAGCGTGTCATCGCCCTTCATCTCGATCGCCATCGTGTAGCTCACGACCGCCGTCGGCGTCGCCATCAGAATCATGATGAGCTTTGTTTCGACCGCCCCGAGCCCAAGCCAGCGGCCCACGAGCCAGCCGAGGGCCGGTGCCACGATCGTTTTCATAAGCGCCGCGCCGAGCGCGGGCCGCCACGCCTCGCCCAGCCGCGCCGTCATGATCGAGCCGCCGACGCCGAGCAGGCCAAGCGGTAGCGCCATCTCGCCCAGCGCGGCGAACGTCTTGTCCACCGCCGGCGGCAGCGTCCAACCCGCAATCGTACACCCGATTCCTGCGAGCGTCGCGATCAGTGGCGGCGTGGTGGCGAGTTGCTTTAAAAACGGCCGCGCCATTTTCAGACTAAGTGGATGCTGGCTCAACAGCAGCACCACCACGGCGCCCACGTTGTAGGCAACCATCATCGGTGCGACGGTGATGACCGCCGCCGTGCGCGCCGACAGCCCGCCTACGATCGCGGCGTCGGGCAGCGCGTAGATAATCGGTAGGCCGACAAACGCGAGATTCCCGCGAAACGCGCCCTGCGCAAATGTCCCGAGCACCGCGCCCGGCACACGCAGCGCCCAGGCGACGATATACGCTGCGAGGATTACGAGCCCGGTGGCTGCGGCCATCGCCGCGAGCATCGGCTTTGCGCCGCCTGCCTCATGAAACGAACCGGCGAGCTGCGAGAAAAGGAGCGCCGGCAACCCGAGCCAGTAGGTCACGCGGTTCGCCTCGCGCAGAAAATTCACCGACACGAATCCGCTCCGCTGCATGATCGCGCCAATCGCGATCAGGAGAAAGACCGGCGCGAGGGTGTTGAGGATGAGCACGCGGCAGCCGGCTCAGGATTTCGCCCGCGGATTTTTCCGGCGGTAGTCGCGCAGGATTTTCCACGTGTCGTCGAGCACCGCATCGGGCCCGACGTAACGGCCCCAGCGGTTCGTGTCCGACAAAACCTTCCCGTTTTCATCCACGAGCACGAGGCACGGGATGCCGTTGCCGCAGTAGCGCGTGATTTCGCGCGCGCCGGAGATGTCGCTGAAGTTCAGCGCCGGCCACGCCATGTGATCGTCGCGCATGTAGGCGAGCATTTCGCCCGCGGAGTGATCCCAGTTGACCAGTACAACCTCAAACTCCGGGTAGAGCGCGCGGATTTTCCCGTAGGCGTCGACGAGCCCCGGCGTAAACTCGCGGCAGGGCGCGCACCAGCTCGCGGAATAATACAGCGCGTAAAACTTCACACCCGCCAGCCGCGCGTTGTCGACCGGCCGCAACGCGCCGTTGTCGAGCCGCACGAGCTTGTCGGCCAGCGCGCGCTCGAGGGCGTTGGCCGGTTGGTGACGCGCCTCGACGATCGGCGTGGTCGGCGCGTCGGGCGGCGTCGCCGCCTCGTTCCGCGCGAAACTCGGAAGCGCGGGCGCCGCGGGCGTCGGTTCCGTCCGCGGCAAATCGGTGTGATCGATCGGGACGCGGCCGTTGACGTTGCGAAAACGCACCAGCGCGTAGTCGCCCGCGGTGTCGATCAGATCCATTTTCTGGCCGGCGCCGAGCGCGATCGATCCACTGACCTTGTCGCCGCGCATCAACTCCAGACGCGCAGGCGCAGTGAGCGTGATTTGCTCGGGCAGACCGGCCCGAGCGAGTCCGGCGATTCCCAGCAGGCCCGTGGCGAGCAGGAGAGCTCGCATTGCCAGCGGGAGAATCTGCCCGGGAGAGCTCACGCCGCCTTTTTCGCCGTGAGGCCCGCCGCTTCGGCGCGGCACTTTTCCACTGCGGCGCGAAACGCCTCGCTCTTCCTCAGCTCCGCCACAATCGCCTCGGCCATGAGCTGGCCGCCGATCAAATCGGTGGGATAGTGCACGCCGGCCAGCACGCGGCCCCATGCGGCACGGTGAGCGCGTTCGAGGAGTTCGGCGCGTTGGTCAGGAAAAATTTCCGCGAGCACGAGTGCCCAGGTGAACGCCCGCGTCACGTGCCCGCTCGGATAACTCGCCGTCGGCGGCACGGCGACGAGCGGTTGCACGCGCGGCTCGATCTGCGAGGGTCGCGCCCGCGCGTAGAATGCCTTCGTCAACGCGCCGACGGCATTTGCGTCCTCGGTCACGTCGGCGAGAAATTTCGCGGTCACGGGCAGCTTCTCCTTCGTAAACCACGCGCCGAGCACGCTCGCGTGATTGAACGCGTTGTCCTTGTCGATGAACTTTGCCCACTCGGCCTCCTCGGGCGTGCGCCACTGCTGCGCGCTCAGCACGACGGCGATGTCGGCCCGCTCCGCGAGCGAGCCGGCGGCCGGCGGTGGCGGCAGGATTTTCGGGATGTCGAACTGCGCCGGCGTGATGAAGTGCCCGCCCTTCGCGACGGCGGCCGCACTCATCATATTTTCCTGCGCATGCGTGCACGGCCCGGCCAGCGCGGCAAAAAACACAAGGATCGAGGGAACGAAAACCCGGTTCATCCGCGCAAACGTGCCGGGTCAGTCCGGCGCGGCAATGACATTTTAGACCCCGCCGGAACATGATTAACCGAGTGCTTGCCTCGCTGCGCGCCGCCACTTCACCCTCGCCCCATGTCCTCGCTCCCCGCGCAATTCGCCGGCGTCACCGTTGTGACGAAGGCCAACGTTTACTTCGACGGCAACGTCGTCAGCCATAGCGTCCTCTTCGCCGACGGCGCAAAAAAAACGCTCGGGCTTATCCGCCCCGGCTCCTATCACTTCGGCACCAAGGCCGCGGAGCGCATGGAGATCGTCGCCGGCGCCTGCTCGGTCACGCTTGACGGCACGACCGCAGCGAAGGCCTACGCCGCGGGCACCTATTTCGACGTGCCGGCCAACAGCGGCTTCACGATCGCGGTCCAAGCCGGGCTCTGCGAATATATCTGCTCGTTCCTGTCCTGAGCGACGCGGGACCCGCGTCAGCCGACAACTGAGGCCGACAGTTCGGTCGGCGCCTCGGTCGGCAGCGAAGAACGGACGCGAGTTACAGCGAGCTGGTTCGCTGCCTCGCGTTTCCACGAGCGGAGTTCGTTTTCAAACCGGCGCGCGATGCCCGTGTAGCTGCTGGAATAAGCGGAGATTCTCCGAGAGGTGGTTCCACCACCCCCGAGCGCGGCCTCCAGCACCGCGGCGGCTTCCCGGTGAAAGTCAGCGTGCAAGCCGCGCACGCATTGCCAGCGGGGCGTCACCTTGATCGACTCGTCCAACCCATGCAGCCACTGGCCCAGCCTGCAGCGGTCATCCCGGCAGAGCCCGGCCACCGTGTGATGCGACCGCCCCGTAGCGAGCGCGGTGCGCAAATCGTCCTTGAGTCGATAATGAAAGGCGATCGCATCGGATATTTCTTCTTCCAGAGGCATTGCCTACCTCTCGTCACACTTTCCCGCTAACTTCACCTCAAAGCGACGGGTAGATCCACGGAGAGCGACCCTTGCGCCTCGGGCCGAAGCCGGTCACCGGCCGGCCCCGCGCGTTCGCCGCTAGAGTTTCGTTGTCGCGCTGCCGTGAGTTGTGCAGCGTCGCCGACATGAATCGCCTCGTCGCCTCTCTACTCGCCGCTTTCGCCTTCACCGCTTCGGTGCGGCTCGCCGCCGCCGACTCCGCGCCGCTCCCCGACGGTCTTTACGCCGAGATCACCACTCCCCGTGGCGCGATCACCTGCGATCTGTTTTTCCAGAAAGCGCCGCTCACCGTTGCCAGCTTCGTCGGCCTCGCCGAGGGCAAGCTCGGCTCTTCGAAGCCCGCGCCATTTTTCGACGGCCTCACGTTTCACCGTGTCGTCCCCGGTTTTGTCGTCCAAGGCGGTGATCCGCTCGGCAACGGCGACGGCGGCCCCGGCTACACGTTCCCCGATGAGATCGTGCCCGGCCTCCGCTTCGATGACGTCGGCGTGCTGGCGATGGCCAACAGCGGCCCCGACACCAACGGCTCACAATTTTTCCTCACCCTCGCACCCACGATCCGGCTCGACTACCTGCACACCATCTTCGGTCGCACAGTTCGCGGGAAGGACCTGCTCCTAAAAATCGTTCAAGGCGACAGGTTCAGCGTGAAAATCATCCGCGTCGGTGCCGCTGCCAAGGCGTTTCACGCCGACGAAACAGCCTTCACCGCGCTTGCCGCGAAAATGAAAAAATACAACGGTGCCGCTGATCCCGGTCCCACCGCGCCCTTCGACGATCCCGATCACCTCCTGCCCGTCGAACCGCCGCGCGCCAAGGCGTTCAACTTCAAACTCGCCAACTTCGAACGCGTGACCGGGGTGAAGATCTACGCCCGTCTCTTTGCGAAATCGCCCAGCGCCGCCGACGACGCCAAGCCGGGCCAGTTCATGCGCGGCCTCGCGGATAAATTGGGCACCACGAAGCGCGGTGCCATCGCCGCTTACTTCGCCGACGAGAAAGACTGGCGCGTCTGGATCGGCGAGGAATCGACCGCCGCCTTCCTCGGCCACGCCCCCTCACCCGCCGATCTCGTCGACGAAGGCCCGATGCACATCGCCAAGACCGCCTTCCTCGAAGCCGCGCAAAAGCAGGGCGACGACAATTTCGCCGCGCAGAAAAAAGCCGCCCCCGCCGACAAACCCGTCGCCCCCGCGCAACAGCTCAAGCTCCAAACCGACGCGATCCTCGACAGCCTGATTTCCAAGCTCGAACCGAAGTAAACCATCCCGGGCTTAAAAGCCCGGGCTTTGACACATGAAATTCCGCCACCTCCTGCTTACCGCCGCGCTGCTGGCCACTCCCGTCTTCGCCGTCGACGCCGCCCTCCGCGAGCTCGTCGCGAAGAAAATCGCCGCCGACTACCCCGCGCTCGAAAAATTCTACATCGATCTCCATCTGCATCCCGAGCTTTCGCTGATGGAGGAGCAGACCTCCGCGAAGGTCGCCGCCGAGTTGCGGGCGGCCGGGTTTGAGGTGACCGAAAAATTCGGCGGCTACGGTGTGGTAGCCATGTTGAAGAACGGCCCCGGCCCGACCGTTCTCATCCGCAGCGATCTCGATGGGCTGCCCGTCGCGGAGGAGACCGGCCTGTCCTACGCGAGCACCGTCGTCACCAAGGATCTCAGCGGCACCTCGGTGCCCGTGATGCACGCCTGCGGCCATGATATCCACATGTCATGCCTCGTCGGCACGGCGCGCGTGCTCGCCGCGTTCCGCGATCGCTGGAGCGGCACTGCAATCCTGATCGGACAACCGGCCGAGGAACGCGTGCTCGGCGCTCGTGCCATGCTCGCAGCCGGACTCTATACAAAGTTTCCCAAACCCGACTTCGCCCTCGCGATTCACGACAGCGCCACGCTTCCCGCCGGGACCGTCGGCACGACGGAGGGTTTCATCATGGCCAACGTCGACACCGTTGACGTCACCGTCTTCGGCCTCGGCGGCCACGGCGCCGCCCCGCACACGACCAAGGATCCGATCGTGCTCGCCTCGCGCATCGTCGTCGCACTCCAAACGATCGTCAGCCGCGAAATGCGCCCGACCGATCCCGCAGTCGTCACGGTCGGTTCGTTTCACGGCGGCACCAAGAACAACATCATCCCGAACGAGGTTAAACTCGGGATTACGCTCCGCTCGTATTCCGACGAGGCGCGCGTCCACCTTGTCGAAGCCGTGAAGCGCATCTGTCGCGGCGAGGCGATCGCCGCCGGCCTGCCCGACGACAAAATGCCGCTCGTCACCGTGTCACCCGAAGGCATGAGCTCGACCTACAACGATCCCGCACTCACGCAGCGCGTGCACGGCGCGATCGCCGGCTGGCTTGGTGCCGATGCCGTGAAATCGATCGAGCCCGACATGGTGAGCGAGGATTTTAGTTTATTCGGACGCACCGCCGAGCGCGTGCCAATCTGCCTGTTCCGCCTCGGCGCCATCGCGCCGGAGAAGGTCGCCGACAGCGCGCGCACCGGGATGCCGCTGCCGTCGTTGCACTCGAGTAAGTTTGCCCCCGTGCCCGAACCCACGATCAGGACGGGAATCACGGCCATGACGGCCGCGGTGCTCGATCTGCTGGTCAAAAACGAGCGAACCTGAGGGCGGTTTCTACCCACCCTATAGACCGCCCGACCGCTGATTATAGGCGGGCTTACGTGGGACGGATGTGCAGTATCACCCCCGGCTGTTTTTTAACCCAGCCGTTTATCATGCATACCTCATCCGTCAGTGGTTATGGTCAGAATGTCCGCGTCCTCCGAGGGTTTACCCTCGTCGAAATCATGATCGTGGTTGTCATCATCGGCATGTTGGCCGCGATGGCGATCCCGGGATTCCAAAAAGTCCGCAATGCCTCGCAAGACAAGGCCGTGCTCAACAATGCCCGACAGCTGGCCGCCGCCGCCGACCAGTATTTTCTGGAAAACGGCGTCACAACGGTGGACCAGACGGGCTTGGTGGGTTCGACCAACTATGTGAAGTCACTCAACCTCGTCGCCAACGAGACCTATCCGAGTGCGTTCACGCAGGCCGTGGCGATTACGGTGACGGGCATTGCGGGCTCGCGCACAATTACCTACGGTCTGTAGTCTCCGCGACCCCGTTTCAAACTTCGCCGCCGACCCGTCTTGGGTCGGCGGCGTTTTTTTTCGCGACGCCCCGTCGTCTCTCCGGGTTTGCAAATCGCGGCGTTCCGCGCGTGATTCGGCCTTCGTCTCCCATGCGCAGTTTTTTCTATTTGCTCCTGCTCGGTGTCATCCTCGCCACGGTCGCGATCGTTGTGCGCTCCGGAATCATCGCGCGCAAGAATCCCGGCCGCCCCATCAACAGCGCGATGCGCGAGGCGATGAACGCAGACAACCCCCAGTGGACCGGCGATGACGCCCTGCTGATCGCGCAAACCTACCCGACTGCCCACAAGCTTTCTTCCGGCCTGCGCTACGTCGTCCGCGCCCCCGGCGAGGCTACCCTCACCCCGCAAATCGGCGACGAGGTTATCTGCAACTACGCCGGCCGGCTCCTTGACGGCACGACGTTCGACAGCTCTTACACGCGCGGCGTGCCGTTCACGTTTCGCGTCGGTGCCGGCAACGTGATCAAGGGCTGGGACGAGGCGTTTCTCCTGATGCACAAGGGCGAAAAACGCACGCTCATCATCCCCTACTGGCTCGGCTACGGCGAAAAAGGTCAGCCGCCGAAAATCCCCGGCAAGGCCACGCTCATCTTCGAGGTCGAGCTGCTCGACTGGCGCTGATCTGCGCTCACTCGTGGTGGCGCGTGAGCGGCGCGCGCAGCCGATCGATCAGCCCACTGTCGAACAACCGCTTCTTCTCGCCGACTTCCACCGTGTCGAGTTGCGCGGTGACAATCGTCATCGCAAGCAACGTGCCCTGCGCCACACGGCGGGCCAGCACGCGGCCCTTCACTTTTTTCGGCACCGACGCCTTGACGGCAGCGGAGATAATTTTGACGGCGCGACGCGGCATGACGGCGAAGAGTCCGACCCATCGCCCGCGCGTTTGCTCCTCAAAAATTATTAAATCGCGGTGACGCCGCCGCCCAACCGTCACTCACTTTGCCGGCACGACCGGCATCGCCGGCTTCGCGATGATTGGCGGCGCGTCGTCGGTCGCGCGCGGCCGGCGATAATTCACCCCGAGCCGATCGAAGCGTGCGAGCAGCGCGGGCAGCCGCGTCTTGAAATCCGCATAGTCGCGCTTCTCGCGCGGCGACCACATCACCTCGGCGAGTGCGCTCAGCCGCGGCCAGGCGCGAAACTCCACTTTCGGCCAGCCCTGCAACTGCTCGCTCCACAACTGCCCCTGCGCGCCGAGCACATGCGCCTGAAACTGCGGTTCCAGTTCGGCCGGCACCGGCTCGAACGAATAAACTTTTTCCAGCTTCAGCGGCCCGCGTCCGATCTTTTCGCCCTCTTCCTCGGTCGTGCCTTCGTTGTAGTCGAAATACGTGTGCGAGGTCGGCGTCATCACGACGTCGTGGCCCTCGCGCGCCGCGCTGATCGCCCATTTTACGTCACGCCACGCCATCATCGTCGCGCTCGGCGCGAGGCCGCCCTCCTGAATTTCATCCCAGCCCACCAGCCGCCGGCCATGCGCCGCCAAATATTGCTCCGCGTGCCGGATGAAGTAGCTCTGCAACTCGTGCGCGTCCTTCAGGCCGTTCGCCTTGATGAAGGCCTGCGCTGTGGGCGACGCCTCCCACTGATCTTTTTTCGCCTCGTCGCCGCCGATGTGGACGAACCCGCCCGGGAACAGCGCGAGCACCTCGCCGAGCACCTCATCGAGAAACTGAAACGTCGCCGGCTTCGGCGCGTAGAGATACGAAAACACGCCCCACTTGATTTGCACCGTCGGCGCGAACCCCGGCGCATCGTCGTTGCCGAGCGCCGGATAACTCGTGATCGCCGCGGAGCTGTGCCCGGGCAGTTCGATCTCGGGCATCACGCGGATGAACCGCGCCGCCGCATAGGCCACGATCTCGGCAACTTCGTCCTGCGTGTAGAACCCGCCGTGCGGGATGCCGTCGTCGATCTTGTTGCCGCCGGAGAGCGGCGACGAGGCCCGCCACGCGCCGATCTCCGTGAGCTTCGGATATTTCTTAATCTCGATCCGCCAGCCCTGATCCTCGGTGAGGTGCCAGTGAAACACGTTGAGCTTGTGCAGCGCCATTTCGTCGAGGAACCGCTTCACCTCCGCGACCGTGAAAAAATGCCGGCCCACATCGAGCAGCGCCCCGCGCCAGCCGAACCGCGGCCGATCGGTGATTTCCAGCGCCGCCACTTCGGCGCGTCCACTCGCCGCGCGAATGCCACCGTGCTCCAGGTCCGGCGGCAGCAACTGCCGCAGCGTCTGCATGCCGTAAAACACGCCCGCCGCCGTCGCGCCCCGAATCGTCACGCCGCCCGCGTTGCTTGAGAGCTTGTAGCCCTCGTCGCCGAGTTCATCTTTCAGCGCCGCCTCGATCGCGAGCGTGATGCCGCCGGTGCCCGTCGTCGCCACTTGCAATCCGCTCCAGCGTGCGAACCAGCTCGCAATCGGCGTGGTCGCCACATCGGCATGAAGCTTCGTCTCCGCCGTGACCACGAACGGCGCGCCCTCCGTCAACGTCAGCGCGGCCGGCGCCGGAATAATCGCGGGCGCGGCGATTAGATTTTTCGCGAGCGCGAGGGACAGCAGCAGGAATGTTCGGAGCAGCGGTGTTTTCATGCGGGAATTTTGATTGGGGCGAAAACGATCACAGGCCGACGAGCGCGCCGTTGCGTTTGATCCAGTGCTCGGCGTCGCGCCAGCCGGGGCACACCTCCTCGACGCGCTCCCAGAAGCGCGCGGAGTGGTTCATTTCCCGCAGGTGCATCAGCTCGTGATAAATGATGTAGTCGCGCACGAAGTCGGGCGTCTGCACGAGCCGCCAGTTCAGCGAAATCGTGCCGCCGGCCGAGCATGATCCCCAGCGCGAGCGCTGGTTGCGCACGCTCACTTGCTTCACGTCCATGCCGGTGAGCGCCGCGAGCTCCCACGTGCGCGCCGGCAGTTCGATCCGTGCGCGCCGCGCAAACTGCGCCTCAAGCGTAGGACGCAAATCGCCGTCGAGCCGCGCGGCGCGAAACACATCCGCCGCGACGCACACGTGCGGTTTCGGGCCCACCGTCGCCACGCGAATCTCCGCCAGCTCGCCACGCCACAACACGCGCGTGCCAATCGTCCAGACTTCGGCGGCACGCGGCCGGTGCCGCTGGCGCTCGCGCGCGCGCTCGAGCCAGTCGGTATGTTGCGCGACAAAACGCTCGGCCTCGCGCACCGAGCCGCGCACCGGAATCGTCGCGACCGCGGTGCCGTCGCGGCGCAACGTGAGCCGATAGCGCCGCGCCCGCGGACTGCGTTCAAACACGATCGCGGGGTGGACGGACACCGGCGTCACCGCGCGCGCGGCACCCGCCGCGTGCGCCGGCGGCGGTGAATGGTGCACGCCGGAGGCCGGTGAAAAAAGTCCGAACAAATCCTGTTGTTGCTCCACGCCCATGAAATCGCAGCTAGATTCGCACCGTCTCCCAACGCGTCAACTTTCCATCTGCCACCGTGAGCCAGGCCCAGCTGGCCGCACCTTCACGCGGACGCGAGATGGCGCCGGGGTTGAGCCAGCGCACGCCGCGGATCGTTTCGTCGCGGGCCACGTGCGTGTGGCCGTGCAGCACGACCTGTGCGTTCGCCGGCACGTGTTCGCTGGCGGGCGGGATATGCGTGAGAAAAAAATTCACGCCGCCGCGCTCCAGCTCGAGCGCGAGCGGCCAGGCGTCATTCGCGTCGCAGTTGCCGCGGACGACGCGCACCGGCGGCCCGAGCTGTTCGAATTCGACCAGCACGTCCGGCGAGCACACGTCGCCAAGGTGCCAGATTTCGTCCGCCCCGTGCAGCCGCTCCGGAAGACGCGGCGGGACCCGGTCATGGGTGTCGGAGATCACGGCAATGCGCATCGCCCAAGGTTAGACGCAGCCGCGCGGCATTTGACAGCGGTTTTTCGCGGACAAACATCTGCCGCCGTGCCTCTCGCCCTCCGCAACCTCGCGATCGATTTCGATTCGTTCTTCGCGTCCGTGGAGCAGCAGGAGCGACCCGCCTTGCGCGGCCGGCCGGTCGGTGTGGTGCCCGTGATGGCGGAGACGACGGGGCTCGTCGCGATCAGCCTTGAGGCGAAGCGGCTCGGGCTGAAGCGCAACGCCCGCGTGTCCGAAGCGCGCCAGCTCTGCCCCGGCATCGCGATCGTCGAGTCGCGGCCGGAGGTTTACATCGACTACCACCGCCGCCTGAAAGCCGCCGTCGAGCGCTGCATCCCGGTCAAAAAGATCCAATCGATCGACGAATTCGAGTGCGAGTTGACGAAGGATTTTGCCGAGGCGCCCGAGCGCGCCCGAGCCCTCGCCCGCCAGATCAAGACCGCGATCGCCCGCGACGTCGGCGAAATCGTGTGGTGCTCGATCGGGATCGGACCGAATTGGTTCATCGCGAAACTCGCCTCCGACATCGACAAGCCCGACGGCCTGCTTGTCCTCGGCGAATCGGATCTGCCGGGAAAGCTGATCGAGCGAAACCTGAAGCTCGCCGACTTCACCGGCATCGGGCCGAACATGGATAAGCGCCTCCGCGCCGCCGGCATCGACACGATTGAAAAACTTTACGCCGCGAGCAGCGGCCAGCTCCGTGCGATCTGGGGCAGTGTCGAAGGCGCGCGGTTTCACGCGTGGATGCGCGGCGAACCCCAGGAGCGCGCCCAGACTAAGCACAACACGATTGGCCACGGCCACGTGCTTCCCCCTGAGGGTCGCAACCACGCGACCGCGCTCGCCGTGCTGCACCGCCTGCTGCAAAAAGCCGCGATGCGCCTGCGTCACACCGGCCACTACGCCGGCAGCCTGAACGTGTCGGTGCGTTACCGTGACGACGTGGAGTGGCGCGCCGATCGGCACTTCAACGAGACACAGGACACGCTGCACTTCACGCACGTGCTCAACGAACTCTGGGCCGCCCGCCCGCGCGAACACCAGCGCCGCGTGCCGCTGCAAATCAGCGTGATGCTCGGCCGCCTCCTCGAAAGCAGCGCCCACACCGGCGACCTCTTCGATCAAAAAACCGAGACCACGCGCGGCCGCCTCCACTCCGCGATCGACGAACTCAACAAGACGTTCGGCAAGAATTCCGTCTACTTCGGCGGCGCCCACGGCGCGACCGACTACGCCCCGATGCGCATCGCCTTCACCCGGATCCCCGAGCCCGAGCTGGAGGAGATCGACGCGTCGCGAAAGGGCCGGCTGAAACCGAAGAAGGAAACAGGCTGACGCACGCTGCGCCTCACGGGTCTCGTCAACGCCCGCGCTTCGCCGCGATCGCCTTCAGCTCCTTCACCGCCAGCAAATCCTTCTCCCGCCCGACCGCCTCCTTCGCCGTGATCAAATCCTCAAGGGAAATCACGGGGCACTTCCGCCCGAACAGCGGGATTTCCACCGCGGTGCGCCGCAGTCGCGCGTAGTCTCCGACACCGAGAATACTGGAGAGCACATCCACAATTCCCCCGTCGGTTTCCAAGCAGAGATTATCGATCGGCGTGCCGGCCGCCGGGTGTTCGAGGAAGGACAGTTTTTTGTGCGTCATGCGATGCACTGGGTGCAAATCCGCCAGCACCATTCGTAATTTTTCCACATTCTCCAGTGAGAGCACCGCGCACACATCGAGATCGTTTGTGACCAGCGAAGAGCCGTGCATCACGCCGGCGTAACCGCCGACGACGACAAACTCGAAGCCGGCGTCAGCGAACCTCTGAAGCAACAGGTGCAAGCTTTGCATGGGCGGCTCCGGCCTCTCTCAGGGCCAGCACGAGTTCCAACGCAGATGCGTGTCGCAGCGCGCGCTCCTCCGGTGACAGCGCGAGGTTCGAATCCAGCAAATCCAGATCGAATCCCGCTCGGCAGGCCGCTTCGACGTCAGGATCGATCGGCTGATTCATCCCGGATATGGTTGGCCAGCCTTGCGCCGGCGGCAAAGCATAATTCGGGCAAAGCGTGTTCCTGTGCCCCGCCAAAACCCCGCCCTTGACACCCCCCGGTCCGGCGGGCACCACTGACCCTCTTTTTCTTCAAAAGTCATGCAACCCACATTCCGCCCGCACCGCAAAAAGCGCGCCCGTAAGATTGGTTATCGCGCTCGTATGGCCACCAAAGGCGGCCGCAAAGTCATCCGCGCCCGTCGTCTCAAAGGCCGCAAGCGCCTGACGGTCGTCTGAGGTCGTCCGCTGCCTCGCGCGGCCGCGACGTTTCGCCCAGCCACGGTCCCATGCGTTTCCGCCCTGAGCAGCACCTGCGCCGCCAGAGCGACATTCGTGCCGCGCGCGAACAGGGACGCCGTGTGGACTGCCGCGCCTTTACGATTTGGTGGAAACGCCGCGAAACGCCCGCTGAAGGCGCAACGGTTTCCACTGCGCCGCGAGTCTGCGTGATCGCCTCAACGGCCGCCGTCGGCCACGCTGTCCGGCGCAACCGCGCCAAGCGCCGCCTGCGCGAAGTTTTCCGCGCCCAGCAAAACTTCGTGCCCGCCGGCTGCGATCTTCTGCTCATCGCCCGCGCCGCCGCCACCGATCGACCGATTCCGGAGCTCGCCCAGAAGTTTTCCGACGCGTGCCAGCAGATGGCCGCCGCGGCCAAGTCCGCCTCGTCCTTGTGAGCGAGTTCGCCGCCAACCTCTTCGCCTTCCTCGCGTCGCTGCCCGCCCGGACGCTGCTCGCCGCGATCCGCATTTATCAGCGCACCCTCTCGCCCGCGCTCCCGGCGCTGTTCGGGTCGGCCTGCGGCTGCCGTTTTACGCCGACCTGCTCGCACTATGCGGCCGACGCCGTACGTAAGCATGGCGCGATCTTCGGCGCCTGGCTCGCCGTGCGCCGCCTGGCAAAATGCACGCCATTCCACCCCGGCGGCTTTGATCCGGTGCCGGCGCGTCGCGCACCGCCGCGCTGTGCTCGCGTGACCGCATAATTTTCCGCTCTCGCTTTCGTTTCGCTCCCGACCTTTTCCCACTCTTTCGTTCATGGACAAAAAGAATACCGTCATTGGCGTGCTCCTCATCGCAGGGGCGTTTGGCGCACTTTATTTTTCGCCTAAGCCGCCGCCCGCGCCGAAGCCCGCCGTCGCCCAAATCGCCGCACCCGCCGCCTCGTCTGCGACTAACCACGTCGCCTCGGACGCAACACCCTCCTCACCCGCCGCGATCGCTGCCGCCAGCAACACGGCCTTCGCCATCGCCGCCGCTGATTCATCCGCCGCGCAGATCACCAAGCTCGCGAATGACTTCGTCGAAGTCTGCTTCACCGATTTCGGCGGCGCTGTCCGCGATGTCGCGCTGCGCACGCGCGACGCCAAAGGCAACCTCGTCTATCCTGCCCAGCTCGGCGGCAAGTTGCCCTACGTTTTCAACGCCCTGCACGCCGACCCGATGCTCGCGTTTGTCGACTACCCGGGCCTCGATCGGCGCACGCGGTTCACGCGCGTCTCGCAGACCGCGACGGAAGTCGTCTATCGCGCGGTCCTCGACGGCAACCTTGAGGTCACGCGCCGCTATACGCTCGCGCCCAACACCGGCGAGACCACCGATCCCTACCAACTCCACCACGAGACCACGTTCAAAAATCTTACCGAGAAGACCGCGGTCGTCCCGCGCATCGCGCTCAGCATCGGCACCTCGACCCCAACCAGCGCCCGCGATCTTGGCGATCAGATCACGAGCGGCTACTCGACCGGCAAGGATCAGGCGTTCACCGCGCGGGCGAAGCTTGAGCAGAGCAACGGCCTCTTTGGCCTCGGTGCGAGCGACCAAAAGCCCTCGATCACGAGCCCCGGTCCCCTCACGTGGACGACCGTCAGCAACCAGTTTTTCACCACCATCCTTACGCCCGATGAACCTGCCGCCGGCCTCGTCACGCGTCGCGTAAAACTTTTCCCCGCACTCCCCGACGAAGATCGCAACGCCTACGGCCTCACCGCCGCCGCGCAGTTCGACGTCAAACCGCTCGCCGCCCACGGCGAAACGAAGATCGCCGCCAACTTCTACGTCGGACCGAAGGAATACCGCCGCCTCGCCAACGGCGCCGTCTTCAAGGCCGATCAGGACAAGGTCATGCAGTATGGTTTCTTCAAGTTCTTCAGCGCGCTGCTCGTGACGCTGATGAACTGGATGCACGGCCTCGTCCCGAACTGGGGCGTCGCGCTCATCTTGAGCACGTTGCTGCTCAAAGTCGTTTTCCTCCCGCTCACCCTCAAGGCGACGCGCTCGATGAAACGTATGGCCAAACTCCAGCCGCTGATGACGGCCATCCGCGAGAAATACAAAGACAACCCCGCGAAGCAGCAGACCGCGATGATGGACCTCTACAAGGAGCACAAAGTGAACCCCATGGGCGGCTGCCTCCCGATGCTGATTCCGCTGCCCTTTTTCATGGGCTTCTTCTCCATGCTCCGCAGCACGGCCGAGCTCCGCTACGCGTCGTTCCTCTGGGCCAGCGATCTCGCCTCGACCGACACCGTCGGCCATGTCTTCGGCATCCCGATCAACATCCTCCCGCTGCTCTTCACCGGACTGACGTTTTTCCAGATGCGGCTCACGCCCACGCCCAACGCCGATCCCGCGCAGGCGAAGATGATGCAGTTCATGCCGCTCATCTTCCTGTTTATCTACTACAGCATGCCCGCGGCGCTCTCGCTCTACTCCGCCGCCAACGCCCTTTTCACCATCGGCCAGCAGCTCGCAATCAACCGGCTCAAAGACGATGGCGATCCCACCAACCATCCGATCGCCACGGGCCCCGGCGGCAAAGTGATCAAGAACGTCACGCCGAAAAAGAAGTAGCGATAAGCGGTAAGCGTTAAGCTCGAAGCTCCGAATCGCTTTTCCCCGCTTACCGCCCAAAGCTTATCGCTCAGAGCTTCCCCGCATGGCCAAGCACAACCGGTGGTCCAAGGTGAAACGGCTCAAGGCCGTCACTGATTCCCGCCGCGGAAAAATTTTCTCCCGCCTCTCGCGCGAAATCACCCTCGCCGCCAAAGCCCGTGGTGGTGACTTGGACGGCAACGCCCGCCTCCGCACCCTTGTGCTGAAAGCCCGCGAAGCCAACATGCCCGCCGACAACGTCGATCGCGCGATCAAGAAAGGCACCGGAGAACTCCCGGGCGTCGTCTACGACGAGATCACTTACGAAGGCTACGGGCCGGGCGGAGTGGCTTTCGTCGTGCAAGTCACGACCGACAACAAGACTCGCGCCGCGAAGGACGTGCGCGCGGCGTTCGCGGCGTTCGGCGGCAACCTCGCTGGCAGCGGCGCGGTGGCGTTTCAGTTTCTGCACGCCGGCCAGTTCCTAATCGCGAAGGACAAGACGACCGAAGACACGTTGATGGAGCTCGCCCTCGCTGCCGGCGCCGACGACGTCATCACGACCGACGACGGCTTCGAGGTGCGCTGCGCATTGCACGCGTTCGACAAGGTCGCGCTCGCGCTGGAGAAAAACGGGATCAAGCCCGACAGCGCCGAACTCGCCTACATTCCGACGACCACCGTGCCGGTCACGGATCCGGGCATCGTGGAGGCGCTTGAAAATCTCCACATCGCGCTCGAGGAGTTCGACGACGTGCAGCAAGTTTTCTCCAACGAAGAGACGGAGTGAACCGCGCGCGGTCCGCGCGGCCGCGTCATAACTATTACCTCACCCTTGCGTCGCATGCGTCGTGCGGGTTAGCTGTTCCATCCCATGACGGACGACCTCGCAGTCGCGACCTCCACCGACTCTGCGCCGCGCCACCTCGCGCCCGGCGACGTTGGGCTAGTTTCGCCCCGCGACTTTGTCCACGCCGCGCCGTTCACCTTCAAAAGCGGGCAGACCATCTCCGGCTTCACGCTGCGCTACGAAACCTACGGCCGCCCCAACGCCACCCGCGACAACGCCGTCCTCATCTGCCACGCCCTCAGCGGCGATCATCATTGCGCCGGCTGGCACTCGCCGAATGACAAGAAACCCGGCTGGTGGAACAACCTCATCGGCCCCGGCAAGGCCGTCGACACGAACCGTTTCTTCGTCGTCTGCGCCAACGTCCTCGGCGGTTGCCAAGGCTCGACGGGCCCGTCGTCGATCAATCCCGACACCGGCCGGCCCTACGGGATCGCGTTTCCATTCGTGACGATTCGCGATATGGTGCGTTCGCAAAAGATGCTGCTCGATCATCTCGGCGTCACCGAATTGCACGGCGTGATCGGCGGCTCCATGGGCGGGATGCAGGCCCTGCTCTTCGCGATCGAATATCCGCATTTCACCCGGCGCGTCCTCGCGATGGCCACGACCGGCCGCGAGAGCGCCCAGGCGATCGCGTTCAATGAGGTCGGCCGCCAGGCGATCATGCAGGATCCCGCGTGGAATCACGGCGACTACCCACGCGAGGGGGGCCCGCGCGTCGGACTCGCGATCGCGCGCATGATGGCTCACATCACTTACGTGTCCGATGCGAGCATGGATCGGAAGTTCGGCCGCAAGAAAAAGGAAACCGCCGCGGGCGACGCCTACACGTTTGACATGCAGTTCGAAGTTGAAAGCTACCTGCGCCACCAAGGCCAGAGCTTCATCAACCGCTTCGACGCAAATTCCTATCTCTACATCACGCGCGCCCTCGATCAGTTCGATCTCGCCCAGGCCTATGGCTCGCTCGAGGCGGCGTTCGCGCCCGTCGAGGCCGACACCCTCGTCGTCGGTTTTACGAGCGACTGGCTTTTCCCGCCCGAGCAGAACCGCGCGCTCGCGCTCGCGCTGCTCCGCGCCGGCAGGCGCGCCAGCTACGCGGAACTCTCCACCGATCTCGGGCATGACTCGTTCCTCCTGGAGAGCGAGCAGCTCTACACGCTCGTCCGCGGCTTCCTTGAGCGCGACCAGCTCTACACGTTCGACTACGCGATCTGACCATGCCGCTCGTCGCCAAACGCACCGTCGACATGGAGATCATCGGGGATTGGGTGGAGCCCAGCACCCGCGTGCTCGATCTCGGCTGCGGCGACGGCGCGCTGCTCGACTATCTCGTGCAGCAGAAAAAAATCTCCGCCGTCGGGGTCGACCTCGACTTCAACAAAATCACCGCGTGCGTCCGCCGCGGCCTCGCCGCCTACCAGGGCGATCTCACCCAATTCCTCCGCGCGGTCCCCGACCGCCATTTCGATCGCGTGATCTGTTCGCGCACGGTGCACGAGCTCGCCAATCCCACCGAGGTGATCAACGAGGCGCTGCGCGTCGGCCGCACGCTCACGGTCGGATTCGTCAACCACGGCTTTTGGAAAAACCGCGTGCACGCGCTCCTGCACGGACGAAAAATCCGCAACGAAGTTTACAAGACCGAGTGGTTCGACAGCCGGCCGGCCAATCCTGTTTCTGTGGCCGACTTCGAATCGTTCTGCGCCGCAAAAAACATCCGCATCGCGCGCCGGGCGCATCTGGCCGGCGACTGGCGCACCCCGTGCCGCACGCTGCCCAATCTGCTCGCCGGTTTCGCCCTCTACGATCTCGCGCGCTGACCCGGCGCCCGCTCAGCGACCGAACACCCCGGCCTGCTTCGTGAGCTGCTTTTCCAGGCTGCCGCAGACCAGTTCGCACAGCTTGTAAATCGACGGATCGGCAATCGAGTAAAAGACCTGCAGGCCGTCTTTGCGCCGTCCGAGAATGTGCGCCTGCGTCAGAGTCTGGAGATGGCGGGAAATGTTCGCCTGCGTGCCGCCCGTTTCTTCCACGAGCGCGTTCACGTTCATTTCACCCTCGAACAGCGCCTGAATCAGCCGCAGGCGCATCGGCTCGGCCAGCACGGCAAAGCGCCGCGCCACCAGCGCGAGGGCGTCGTCAGTGAGCGGAAGTTTCTTGGCCATTCGAGCCAGCAAACACGGGCTTGACATCATTTCAAGTATATGAGTATATGCTCATATTAAGTCAATCCCGATCTACCTCCTGCATGAAAACTGAATCTCTCGTCCGCCTCCTCGCCGGCTCGGTTTGCGTGGTGGGCACACTGCTCGCCTGGCGGGTCAGCCCTTGGTGGCTGCTGCTCACCGGGTTTGTCGGGGTAAACTTGATCCAGTCAGTCTTCACCGGCTTCTGCCCGCCTACGCTCATCCTCGAGAAACTCGGCTGGGTGGACGAAAACCGCGTCATCCACTGGGGTGGCATGAAGAAAAAGGAGTAAACGTTTCCGTGCGCCCTTTCTTATCATGCCTGGCGGCGTCGCTTGTCGTCACAATCCTGTTGGGTTGCTCCCGCGAGTCCACCGGCTCAACCGCGTTAATACCCCCGCCCCCCGTGCAGGTGCAGATCGCCCCCGTGCAGCGTGAAGTCTCCCCTGGATTCGTTGAAATCCCCGGCGTGGTTCGACCGGTGGAGCGAGCAACGATCGCGGCAAAAATCTCAGGCACGATCGATTCACTCCCCATCATTCTGGGCCAGACCGTGCGGCGGGGTGATCTCTTGGCCCGGGTGGCCGCACCGGAATTGAATGCCCGCCTTGCTTACAACCGGGCCCAACTCGACCAGGCGGAGCGCGAGGAAAAGCGCGATCGTGCACTCGCAGCCACCGGCGCAGACACGGCCGACGCCGCGCGTGCTTCCGTTGAGCGGCTCCAGGCCGCGCGCGCCGCGGTCGCCGAAGCCGAGGCCATGCTCGCCTACACGGAAATCCGCGCCCCCTACGACGGAAGGATTGCCCAGAAGCTGGCGTATCCTGGCGATTTCGCCGTGCCCGGTTCTGCGTTGCTCTCACTAGAGCGCTCCCCTGCTCTGCAAATCGAGACGGCCGTGCCCGCTTCACTCGCGCCCACTCTCACCCTCGGCGCGGAATTGGCCGTCCAAATCTCCGGCCTTACTCAACCGACGATCGGCCGAGTTGCGGAGATTGCCTCAGCCGCCGACGCCGCGACGCATACGGTGCTCGCGAAACTCGATCTGCCCGCCCCTCAACCGTCGTGGTCCGGCCGTGCGGTGCGAGTGCAGCTGAGCGGCGACGCTTCCGAGGCCCTCCTTGTGCCGACGGCCTGCGTCTCGAGGTTCGGCCAAATGGAGCGGGTCTTCGTTCTTGCTGCCGGAAAAGCGCAGCTTCGCCTCGTGAGAACCGGCGCCGTGCGCGGCGACCGTATCGAACTGCTCAGCGGAGTCACCTCCGGCGAAAATATCGTGGTCGCGCCGCCCGACAACCTGCGCGACGGCCAGCCGATCGCGATCACTCCATGAGTGCGACGCCGGCCAACACGCCGCGCGGGATCGCCGGCCGGCTGGCCGCAGCGTTTATTCATTCCCGCCTCACTCCGCTCGCGGTCATCGCCTCCCTGCTGCTGGGCGCATTTGCCGTGCTGCTCCTGCCGCGCGAGGAGGAGCCGCAGATCAAGGTGCCGATGATCGACGTCATCGTAGCGATGCCGGGGGCCACCGCGCACGAGGTCGAGAACCGCGTCACCCGCCCGATGGAGAAACTTCTGTGGGAGGTTCCCGGCGTCGAATACGTCTATTCCACGTCGCGCCCGGGCAACGGCCAGACGATCGTGCGGTTCAACGTTGGCTCCGACCTTGAGCAGAGCTTGGTGCGGCTGAACCAAAAGCTGCAGCAGCACTTCGATCTCATCCCGCCGGGCGCAAGCCAACCCATCGTGAAACCGCGCGGCATCGATGACGTCCCCATCCTGGCGCTCACGCTGCATAGTCGCACGACTGATCACTTCACGCTCCGCCGCCTGGCCGCGCAACTCGACGACGCGATCAAATCCCTGCCCGAGGTTGCGGAAACCAATCTCATCGGCGGCACGCGCCGGCAAATTCGGATCGAGCCAATGCCCGCCGCCCTCGCCGCCCACAGCATCACGTTCGAATCGGTTGTCACCGCCCTCGCCGGCGCCAATGCCCGCGCTCAGGCGGGCGCAGCCGCCAACGCCAACCGCTCCGTGCTGGTTGAAACCGGCCCGTTTTTGCGTGATGCGCGCGAAGTCGGGGCCGTCGTGGTCGCCGTATCAAATTCCAAACCGGTCTACCTTCGCGATGTCGCCGCGATTCTTGATGGGCCCGAGGAGCCAAACGATTACGTGCTCTTCGGCCTCGCCGGCACCGGCGGGACCGATGACGAGGCTGCCGTCACGCTCAGCGTGGCAAAGCGCCCCGGCGCCAACGCCGTTACCGTCGTCGAGCGCGTCCTGCACAACGTTGCCGCCATGCGTGGTGCGCTACTCCCGGCCGATGTGGCGATCACCCTCACGCGCAACTACGGCGCGACCGCCGCGGAAAAATCCAACGAGCTGCTCCTGCACATGGGCATCGCGGTGTTCGGCGTCACGTTGCTCATCCTCGTATTTCTCGGCTGGCGCGAGTCGCTCGTCGTGTTGCTCGCGATCCCCGTGACGCTCGGGCTCACCCTACTGGTCTTCTATCTCTACGGCTACACGCTCAACCGCATCACGCTTTTCGCGCTGATTTTTTCCGTCGGCATCCTGGTGGACGACGCGATTGTCGTCGTCGAAAACATCGTGCGCCACCTGCGCCTGCCGTCATCGCGCGGCCAGCCGTTGCACGACATCGCCGTCGAGGCGGTCGAGGAAGTCGGCAATCCCACCATCGTCGCCACGTGGGCCGTGATCGCCGCGGTGCTGCCGATGGCATTCGTCGGCGGACTCATGGGTCCCTACATGCGGCCCATTCCGATCGGTGCAAGCGCGGCGATGATATTCTCGCTCGCGGTGGCCTTCGTGATCACGCCGTGGGCCGCGTTGCGCGTCCTCGACCGTCGCCCACCGCCTGCGGCCGGCGCACAACTTGCGGAACTCGACAAGCGCGAGCCCGACACGTTTTTCACGCGCCTCTATCATCGCATTGTGGGGCCGCTCATCGCGCAGCCGCGCGTCCGTTGGATTTTTCTTGGCGTGGTCGCGCTGCTCACACTCGGAGCGTTTGCGCTCGTGCCCCTCCGGCGCGTGCAGGTGAAGATGCTGCCGTTCGACAACAAGTCCGAATTCCAGCTGATCCTCAATATGCCGGAGGGCAGCACGCTCGAGCAAACCGCGGCAGTCGCGCACGAGCTCGCCACCGCCATTCGCACCGAGCCAGAGGTGCGCGACTACCAAATCTACGCAGGCACGGCGGCGCCGTTTAATTTTAACGGGCTCGTCCGTCACTATTTTCAGCGCCGCGGGGCGAATGTCGCCGACGTGCAGGTGAACCTGCTGCCGAAGGACGAGCGACGCGCGCAAAGCCACGAGATCGCCAGGCGCGTGCGCCCGCGTCTCGCCGCGATCGCCGCCCAGCACGGCGCGCGGATCGCGGTCGCCGAGGTGCCGCCCGGTCCGCCGGTCTTGGAGACGCTCGTCGCCGAAATCTACGGCCCGACCGAGGAGGCGCGCCTCGGCCTCGCGACCCGCGTGCGCGACCTGTTCAAATCCACCCCGGGGATCGTCGACATCGACTGGTATGTCGAGGAGGAGCAGCCCACCGTCCAGTTCGTCGTCGATCGTGCGCAAGCCGCGCTCCACGGCATCAGCACCGAAACCATCGCGCGCACGGTCCAGACCGCGCTCACCGGCCAGCCGATTGGTTTGCTTCATGCACCCGCCGAACGGGAAGACGTGTCACTCGTCCTCCAATTGCCCCGCACAGCCCGGGCGCGACCCGAGGATCTGCTCGCGATCCACGTCCGCTCTGATCGCGATCCCGCGGCTCCTTTGGTGCCGCTGCGCGAACTCGTCTCGGTCGAGCACACGAAAGGCGAGCGCAACCTCTACCGCAAAAACCTCCACCCGGTCATCTACGTGACCGCGGATGTCTCGGGTGCGTTCGAAAGTCCGGTGCCCGCCATTCTTGCGATGAACAGCTCGCTCGCCAAAATCGACGCGCGTGAATTTGGCGGCTCTGATGCCAGGCTGCAGGTGTTCAACCTGGATCTACCCGCCACCGACCTCGCGCCCGCGCTGAAGTGGGATGGCGAGTGGCAGGTCACGCTCGAGGTGTTTCGCGACATGGGCATCGCGTTCGCCGCGGTGTGCATTCTGATCTACATGCTCATGGTTGGGTGGTTTAAGAGCTACGTGACGCCGTTCGTCATCATGGCGGTGATTCCGCTCTCGCTCATCGGCATCCTCCCGGCGCACTGGCTGCTGGGCGCGTTTTTCACGGCGACCTCGATGATCGGTTTCATGGCCGGCGCGGGCATCGTCGTGCGCAACGCCATCATCTTGGTCGATTTCATCGAACTGCGCCGCGCCCAAGGGCGGCCGCTTGCTGAAGCGGTCATCGAGGCGGGCGCAGTGCGATTCCGACCGATGCTGCTCACCGCCCTCGCGGTGATCGTTGGCGCGAGCGCCATTCTCGGCGACCCGATCTTCCAGGGTCTAGCACTCTCGCTTATGGCTGGCGAAGTGGCCTCTTTGCTTGTGTCACGATTCGCGGTGCCGGTGCTATACTTCATGGCGTTCAGCCCCCGACCCCTGATTCGAACATGAAAACTCCCCTGTTGCTCGCCTTGTCACTCGCCGCTGCCACGCACTCCCTGGCGCAGTCTTCCTCCGCCGTTGCACCTCCCGCTCAACCCGCGCCGCAAATTGTTTTTGTTGATCCGGACGGCCCTGAGGCTGCGGAGATCCGCCGCATCGGCGAAAGCGCGATGAACCGCCTTTCGTTCACGATGGTGAGCGAACTCAACACGGCCATCGCCAAGGGCGGGCTCGAGGCCGCGGTCGACGTCGCTCATCTGACTCACCTCAAGTGGGTGAACAGCCGCCTTGAGAATTGGCCGCAAATCACCGCCGCCAAGCTCACCAGTCTTCGCCTGCGCACGCCGCTCAACTCCCCGGATGCCGCCGACAAACTCGCGCTCGACCGCATCAAAGAGGAACTCAGCTCCAGTCCGAGTCCATCGTCGGTCCTGGTGCAACGCATCGGCCCTGCCGGCGGAACACCCGAGTGGCGCGTTTATCGCCCAATCGGGGTCGCGCCCGTTTGCATTCGTTGTCATGGCAACGCGGAGAACCAATCCGCCACGTTGCACGCGAAACTGATGGAACGCTATCCGGTCGACAACGCGACCGGCTTTGAGGCCGGCCAATGGCGCGGCCTCATGCGCGTGACCGTTGATCTCACGCCGCCGCCGTCGGCGAAGCCCGCGATCAAACAGCCCTAGCCCGGGAAAACTTTTGTCCGCACCCCATCCCTGAAAAACCAAGAATCATGAAAGCAAACATTGGCAGCATTGACCGCACCTTCCGCGTTATCGTTGGTCTCGGCATTCTCGGCGCCGGGTACTATTTCAAGAGCGCATGGGGTCTAATCGGTTTGGTTCCCCTGGCGACGGCCGTCGTTCGCTTTTGCCCCGCCTATCTCCCGTTCGGCCTCAGCACCTGCGAAAAGAAGCCCGGTCAGCATTCCTAAACCCATCGGTGACGACCATGAATCTCCGCTCGCTCCTTCCTTCATTTTTCATCACCGCGTCGATGGCGCTCGCCGCCGACGTCCCCAAAATCGCGCCGGCCGCGGCCGCCAAGCTCGTGGCCGACGGCAAGGCGGTGCTCGTCGACGTCCGCGAAGCCAACGAGTGGGCCGAGTCCGGCGTCGCGGCGCCCGCGGTGCTGCTCGCCAAGAGCGATTTTGACGGTGCGCAAAAAGACTGGAAACCGTTCCTCGATAAAAACGCCGGCAAGGAAATCATTCTCTACTGCCGCTCCGGCAAACGCGCCGGCACCATCGCCGCGGCGCTCGCGGAAAAAGGCGTTAAGGTCGCCAACGCCGGCGGCCTTAACGACTGGACTGCCGCCGGCCTGCCCGTGCGCCCGTTCACCGACAAAAAATAGCCGTGAACGGCGGCGGGTGGTTGAGGTTTGCCTCCCGCTTGCTCCCCGACACCGTGGGCGAAATCCTTCCGCCAGTTGGCGGCGGGTTTAACGCTTCTTCATGAAAAACACCGGGTGGTTGGGTTTGATCTTCGTGATCGCGGGCGGCTTGTTCGCCCAGGCGGACAATCCGCCGGCGCTCTTCGCCCTCCGCGAGGCCGACCTGAAGCGCGACGTCTACGCGCTGGCCGACGTGCACTTCAATGGCCGCCGGGCCGGCACGCTCGATGAGTTGAAAGCCGCCGCCTGGATCGCCGAACAATACAGGACGATCGGCCTGAAGCCGCTCGGCGACGATGGGACATATCTTCAGTTCTTCACCCTGTCGCGCAACCAGCTGAGCGAGCGCTCCTCGATCGCAATCAACGACACGCCCCTGACAATCTGGAAGGACGTTGCGGTTGCGCAGCTCGCGCACGTCGCCCTCAACGCGCCGATCCTTTACCTCGGCACTGCCGCCAATGTCGATCTGAGCACCGTCGAAGTGGCCGGTCGCGTGGTCGCAATGGAAGCGAACCCCAAGGAATTTGCCGCCGAGAAGTCGCTGCCGAAACGGCGCTATGCGATGAGCCAGCAGACCAAGTATGGCCTGCCCCTCCTGCGTCGCGGCGCCGCGGCCATTATCTTCATCAACGACGCAATCGGCGAAGATTTGTGGGACTACACGGTCGAAAACGGCCGTCCCGGCACCTATGCGCTCGAAGGGGAAGCCAACGCCACCGTCACGGCCACTGCGCCCATCCTCTGGCTGCGGGCGAGTGCCAAGGCCCTCGTGCAAGATGGCAAGGCAACCCTCAAGGCGAACCTGTTCGTCGACCACTTTCCCTACCCTTCCGCCAATATCGTCGGAAAAGTCGCCGGCACCGACCCAAAGCTCGCGACGGAATACGTGCTCTACAGCGGTCACATTGATGCCGACGGGGTGCGCAACCCGATCAACGGTGAAACCATTTACCGCGGTGCCGACGACAACGCCACCGCCGACGCGGCGATGCTGGCGTGCGCCCGAGCCCTCGTGGCCCACCCGGCGAAGCGCTCGGTGCTGTTTTTGATCCACGGCGCCGAGGAGCGCGGGCTCTGGGGCTCACGCCACTTCTCCGCGCATCCAACGGTGCCCATCGAAAACATCGTCGCCGTACTCAACGGCGAGATGATCGGCCGCAACGATCCCAAGGTTGCCACGCTGCTCGGCTCGACCGCGCCGCACAAAAACTCCGATGCGCTCGTGGCCATGGCGCTCGCCGCGAATCAAGAGGGCCCGGGCTTCACGCTCGACAGCACGTGGGATTCACCAACGCACGTCGAAGGCTGGTATTTCCGCAGCGATCATCTGCCCTACGCGCGGCTCAACGTTCCCTCGATCATGTTTACGACGGTGCTGCATCCGGATTACCATACGCCGCAGGACAGCGCCGAAAACATCGACTATGCGAAGCTGACCCGCATGACGGAGTGGATGTATCGCACCGGCTGGAAAGTGGCCAACGCCCCCGAGCGGCCCGCGACCAATCCGGATTTCAAGCTCGAGCGGTAAACGCCCCCCGCAGTCGCGCGGCCTGAAAAAGCACCACGCAGTCCGAGCCGTCCTCCGTGTGGAGCCAGTGCGGCTGCAACGCGGCGAACTCGCGATCGATCGCGGCACGCAAGCCACCGACTTCGATCACGACGATGCCGTGCGGTTGCAGGCGCGTCGCGGCTTGGCGCAGAAGTTTGCGCACAATGACGAGGCCGTCCTTTCCCCCGTCGTGTGCCATCCGCGGCTCAGCAGCGAACTCGGGCGCCTGCGCGTCGACGAGCGCACTCGGCTCATAGGGCGGATTGCTGAGAATCACGTCGTAGCTCGTGGCGGGCACGGAGTCGAGGACGTCGCTGGCGAACAGCTTCACGCGCGACTCAAGCTTGTGCTCGCGGAGGTTGATCTTCGCCACCTCCAGCGCGGCGGCAGACAAGTCGCACGCATCCACCATCGCGCCCGTGAAATGATGCGCGAGCACGATCGCGAGGCAGCCTGAGCCGGTGCAGACGTCGACGACACGCTTCACCTTTTTTCCGGCCGGCAACCATGCGCTGAGTTGCTCCGGGATGATTTCCAGAAAGTAACTGCGCGGGATGATTACGCGCTCGTCGACGTAGAAGCGGTGTTCACCAAGCCACGCCTCGCGCGTGAGATAGGCCGCCGGCACCCGATCGATCACGCGGCGGCGGAACGCGTCTTCCAGTTTTGCGCGCGCGGTCGCAGAAATTTTTTTCGCCAGCACGCCCGCCTCGCTGTCGAGCGGCAGTTCCAGCGTGCGCAGCAACAAATACAGCGCCTCGTCGTGCGCGTTGGTGGCGATTTGGCCCAAGGCCACACGCTCCCGCTCGTAGAGTTTTTCCGCGAAACGCAGCCAGTCCCCCACGGTCGTGCACCGCACCGCGCCCGCCAAGGGATCAAGTTTTCGCGGGCTCATCGGGCGCGACCGTGTGCACGTGATGATGGATATGCTCGGAGCAGTAGCATTCGTCACCCGCGCATTTCGAGCAGTAGCGGAAATCCATTTCGGGATTCGTCACATCGGTTTTTCCGCACGTCGTGCAGCGGTGGCGCGGTTCGTCCGTCTCGGCGATGGCGCGCGCCTTGCGCACGACTGCACGCTGTCCGCGCCGCACGCCCCCGAACAGATCACGGGAGAAAAAAATCAGGAAGTTCCCGACTGACGCGAGGATTTGCAGCCGCTCCGGCCACGCGCCGAGCGCGAACCGCACGCCGAACAGCACCCAGGTGAGCAGCGCCAGCCACTTCACTTTCACCGGCAAAATGAAAAACACGATGAACTCGAAGTCGGGATTCAGGTAGGCGAAGGCCAGAAACACCGTCGTGCCCAGAAAGACATTTGTCACCACGTAGCCCGGCGTGACGAACGCCGCGCCGACCGTCAGCGCGTAGCCGAGAAACAGAAACAGGTTGTAGCGAAACGCACCCCAATACCCCTCAAGCGCGCCGCCCATCAGGTAAAACATGTAGAGCGCGAACGCGGTGAACACCGGCCCAATCGCGCCCGTCGGCGGCGCGAGATAAAAGGGAAACGTCAGCAGCCGCCACCACTCGCCGCCCAGCACGCGCGACGGCACGAGCACGAAGAGCCGCAGATCGAGCAGGTTGAACATCGCGCCGAGCAGCACGAACACCTGCCCCATCACGATATAGATCGAGAGGTTGGTGATCGCGTAGCGGCCGAGGGCGCGTTCGAGTTTGTCGAGGAGGGACATGTCGCAGCAAAAGCTGCGCTCACTTCTTCGCGGTTTCCGCGAGTTGCGCAACGAGCTTTTGCTTCTGCCCCGCCAGCGCCGGCTCGTCGATCGTGTCCAACAGCGCCCGCGCATGGTCGGGCTTGCCCGATTTGATGAGAATATTCGCCGCGTGCAGGCGCATCGTCTGCCGCTCGACGGGCGTCGGCGCCTTGTCCTCGAGCGCGGCCCACGCCTTCAGCGCCTCGTCCCACTGCGGCGTCTCGAGATCGTAGAACGACTCGGCGTAGCGATACACAAACTCAAACCGATCCGGCGCGAGCTCGGCGGCGCGCTGAAAGGCATGCAGCATCGCGCGATCGAGCGCGACGCGCGTCCATTCGCCGCTCTTAATGAAATCGTCGCGGCCCACGCTGAGCAGCGTGCCGAGCTGGTAGTGGTAGAGCGGCTCGGTCGGCTCGAGCTTGATTGCGGCGAGAAAATACGGCGCGGCCTCCAGCGGCTTGCCCTCTTCGGCGAGATAGTTGCCGATTTGGTTTTTAACGAGCGGGATGTCAGGATCCATCTGGTTGGCTCGGAGCAGCAACGCGACCGATTCTTTCTTCATGCCAACTTTGCCGAGCAGGTAGCCGTAGGAGGCATAGGCCGCGGCGAACTTCGGGTTGTCCTGCAGGAGGCGCTCATAGTCGTGCGACACCGCCTGGAGCTGCGCGCGCAGGCCTTCTTCGTCGATCTTGTCGCCCTGCTTCGCCGCGTCCGCGAGAATCGTCTTCTGCCGCTCGACGATTTGCTTCAGCGTGCGCTCGGCGAGCGTTTCGCTTTCGGCCGCACGCACCGCCGCGCCGCTCAGCATCACGAACAGGAAAATCAAGACGCGTTTCATTGGGCAGGGTCCGACACGCTCAACCGCCCCCGGTGCCGGCGCAAATCCGAACCGCGCCAAATTTTCAATAGGCCACGTGGGCCCGCACCGCGAAGACCGACACGGGGCCGCGCGCGCGATTGTAAGCCGGGTGGTCAACGAACTGGTAGTCCGCCGCGAGCGCGAGCCACGCCACCGGCTTCCAGTCGTAATAGGTCTCGAAAATCCCTTCCGGTGCATAGGCCAACCGGCCGTCACCCACGATGAAGCCCACGCCGCCCGCGGCGAGGTAGCGCCGATGATCTCCCGCGAGCCCGTTGGCGAGCACGGCCGCGCCAAACGTATCGCCCGCTCGGCCCCAACGTGCGCCTTTCACACTCATGCCGGCCGAGAGCGTGCGGTCGATTTCGGTGAACGCCCACGTTTCGTTACGACCGTCGTTGAATCCGGCGCGTGCGAACACGCCGATGTCCTTCGCAACTTCCTGCTCCCAATTTAACCCGGCGCCGACCTTCGCGCGGTAGGCGCGCGTGAGCGTCACATCCGGTGCAGCGAGCCGGCTCGCTGCCGCGTAGCTGCCCATATCTGCGCGGTTCCAATAGACAAACGGCCGCAGCGCGCCCGCGTGTCCGGCGAATGTGTATCGTTCCTCCCACTCGAAGATCTGCCCGAGCGCCTTGCTCACGTGTTGATCCAACGGACGGCCATTCGCTTCCTTCGGCTCCATGAACGCGCCATAGCGCAGCGTCCGCGCCACCTGTGTCCACTCGGCCGTGAAACCAGCCGTGTAGCCCTTCGTGTCCGCGGGAAAATCCCACGCGCCGTTGCTCATGAGCGCCCAGTTCAAAAACTGCGTCCGCGGGTCGTGGCTGTAGGTGTTGGTGTCGAAAACGTCCGCCGCACTCAGCTTGCCCAGCGTAAGCGTGAGCCGCTCCGCCGGCCGTGCGCCCGCGAGCTGGTTTTGATCGGATTCGATTTTTTCGCTCACGCTTCCGAGCGCAAAGGTCTGCCGCACGAAGAGGCGCGCGGTGTTGTATTCGGGCGTCTTCGCGCCCGCACGCGTCGCCTCACCATTCGGAAACCCCGCCGCGCCCACGGTGTCGCTCAGTCCGGTGCCCTGTGTAATCTCTGGGTTGTAATAAAATTCGCCGCCCGTCCAAAGCCGTCGGCCGAGGAAGAACGTGAGCGTGACCGTGTGCTTGTCCTCGCGCGTGGGTTCGAGGCTGCTCGGCCCCGCGTAAGGCGAGGTGAAGCCACCATGCCACTGCTCGATCGCCGTGCTCTGCGCGTGCAGGCTCCACTCTTCCGGGGCCTCGCCCCGCGCCAACCCCGCCCCCTCCCCGAGGAGAGCCAGCCACCAGAGCGAGCGGCCCCATTGATTCATGGACGGGAGCATGCCGGCATTCATTTTGAGTAGTCAAATTATTAACTTCGTCCAATAAAACTATAATTTCAATCAGGCCCTTTTCTCTCTCACCCATCGCCGAGCGCCGACGGGCGGTCAATCGCCCGGATCGCCGTCACGCCGTTGTCACGCGCCCCCTTGGGCCGACCACGCCGCGGACCGGGATTGATGCGCCCGGCGTCATGCCGTTGGCGGTCACACTTTCTTATCCGAGCGCTTTGTCCCCGGCTCGGCCGTATTTTCATCGTGTCCGAGGACGATCAGGTAAAATACCGGCAGCACGACCAGCGTCAGCGCTGTCGCCGAGATCAGTCCGCCGATGACGACAATCGCCAGCGGCTTCTGCGTTTCCGATCCGATCGCCGTCGACAGCGCCATTGGCAGCAGGCCGAGCATCGCGAGCAGCGCGGTCATCAGCACCGTGCGCAGTCGCACCAGCGCACCCCGCCGGACCGCGTCGATCGCCGACGCTCCCTCCTCCTGCAGTTGGTTGAAATAGCTCACCATCACTACGCCGTTGAGCACCGCCTGCCCGAACAAAGCGATGAAACCGATCGCCGCCGAAACGCTGAGCGGAATCCCCGTCACGAGCAGCGCAACGATGCCGCCAATCAACGCGAACGGCACATTCAGTAGAATCAGCAGCGCGCTCCGCACCGACTTAAACGCGTCGAACAGCAGCACGAAGATCAGGAACACGCTGACCGGCACAATCACCGCGAGGCGCTTCATCGCACGCTGTTGATTTTCAAATTCACCGCTCCACGTCACGACGTAGCCCGGCGGCAACTGCACGTTTTTGGCGCGGGCTTGCATGTCCGCGACCACCGAGCCCATGTCGCGCCCTTCGATGAAAATGCTGATCGCCATCACGCGCGTGCCGTTTTCTCGGCTGATGTTCATCGCGCCACTCGACACCTTGAAGCTCGCCACTTCCGCGAGTGGGATGTGCAGCCCCTCCGGCGTATCGACCAGGATGTTCTTCATCCGATCGAGCGCATGTTCCGCATCGGGCAGCTTCACCAGCACGCTGAAATGTTTCTCACCCTCCCACAATTCCGTCGCCGCCTTGCCGCCGAGTCCGGTCTCGATCACGTCCTCCACGTCAGCGACATTAAGCCCGTAGCGTGCCGCCCGCTCCCGATCGATCTCGATTATCGATTGGGGCACCTGCCCCGCGCGATCGATGAACGAACGCGCCACGCCCGGCACCGCCGCGACCTCGTGCAAAAGCGCGTCCGTTTTCGTCCGCAGCGTGTCCGGATCCTCACCGAACACCTTGATCACGACCTGACCGTCGATCTGCGAAATGCTCTCCAGCACGTTGTCGCGAATCGGCTGGGAAAATGCCACGTCGAGCCCGGGGAACGCATCCACCGATTTGTTGAGTTCCTCAAGGATGCGCGGACGCGTCATCCCCCGACGCCACTGCGACTCGGGTTTCAAATCCACGAACGCCTCGATCATATTGATGGGTTTCGGATCGGTGCCGTCCTCGGGACGGCCGGCCTTCACAATGACAGTGTTCACCTCGGGCACGCGGTGCAGTGCCGTTTGGAGTCGCCCGCTTTGATAGCGCGCCTCGGCGACGGAAATACCCGCTGGCATGTTCACGTTCACCCAAATCGTGCCTTCGTTCAACTCGGGCAGAAATTCCGTCCCGAGCCGCGGCACCAGCGCAAGGCTGGCGACGAGCGCGACAAGCGCTGCCCCCACCACGATCCGCCGCCGCCGCAGCGCCCAGGTGAGCAGCGGTTCGTAGAGCCGCTTGCACCCGCGCACGACCGCATTGTCCTCGTGATGATCGGTGCCGGACGAATCGCGGAAAAATACCCCCAGCCCCGGCACCGCCGCGAGCCACCGCTTCGCGCGTGATGGCACCGCCGCGTCGGTCCCTTCCTTGGATTCGCGCTCGCCGAGCAGGTAATAACACAGCAGGGGCACGACCGTGAGCGAGAACAGCAGCGACGCGATCAGCGCGGAGGTCACCGTCCACGCCATCGGGGCGAAGATGCGGCCCTCCTGACGTTGCAGCGTGAAAATCGGCAGGTGCGCCGCGATGATGATCAGCATCGAGTAAAACGTCGGCCGGCCCACTTCTGCCGTCGCCTCGTGGATGGCATGGCGCAGTCCGTCCGTGCCGCGATGCCGGCCCGGCAGCGCGAGCCGGCGGATGATGTTTTCCACCACGATGACCGCGCCGTCGACGATGATGCCAAAGTCCATCGCGCCGAGCGAAAGCAGGTTGGCGGGTATGCCGCGCCAGGTGAGGCCGATGAACGTGCCCAGCAGCGACAGCGGAATCATAATCGCGACGATCAATGCGGCGCGCAGGTTGCCGAGGAAGAGCAGCAGAACGAACGTCACCAGCATCGCGCCCTCCGCGAGATTATGGAAGACGGTGTGGAGTGTCGTGTCGATGAGCCACGTGCGATCGTAATACGGCACGAGCTGCACTCCCTTCGGGAGAATCGAATGGTTGAGCAGATCGACGCGGTCCTTCACCAGTTTCAGCACGTCGGACGGGTTCTCACCTTTGCGCATGAGCACGATGCCATTGACGATGTCGTCGTCGCCGTCCTGTCCGACGATGCCCTCGCGCGGCAGGGCGCCGAGCGCGATCGTCGCGACATCGCGCACGAGCACGGGAGTGCCGTTGTGCGACGCGAGCACGATGGCACCGATGTCATCGATTGAGCGGAGCAGGCCGATCCCGCGGATGAAAAATTGCTGGCCACCGCGCTCGAGCTTGCTGCCGCCGACATTGGCATTGGCCCGGCCGACCGCGGTGAAGAGCTGCTGCAGCGTGACGTTGAAATATTTCAGCCGCGCCAGATCGGGCGCGATCTCGTAAGTCTTGATCAAACCGCCCATGCTCGTGATGTCGGCCACGCCCGGCACCATGCGGAGTTGGCGCTCGACGACCCAGTCCTCGAGTGTGCGCAAATCCCGAGAGGAGTAGCCCTCGCCTTTCAGTCGAAAACGGTAGATCTCACCGATCGCAGTCGAGAGCGGGCCAAGCTGCGGTTGTACGCCCGGCGGCAGATCAACTTGCTGGAGGCGCTCGGCGACCTGTTGGCGGGCGAAGTAGTCCGTCACCGCATCATCGAACGTGATTACGATATAGGAGAGGCCGAACTGGGTGTGAGAAAACAGCCGCACTGAATGGGGTAAACCGCTCAACGCCACCTCGAGCGGAATCGTTACCTGCTTCTCGACCTCTTCGGGCGCGCGGCCCGGATAAAGCGTCACGACGGTCGCCTGCACGTCCGACACGTCCGGAAACGCCTCGATCGGCAGCTGCTTGAACGCGATGAACCCACCGGCGATGAAAATCACCGCTAGCAGCGCGACAAACATCGGCTGGTGCAGCGTAAAATGAATCAGGCGCCGAATCATTCGCTGCCTCCCGGATTCGTGCGCACTTCCTCCAGCATCAAGGCGCCCTCCGCGGCGACCCGCTGGCCGGCCGTCAGCCCGCTGCGCACGAGAATCTTTCCATCGTGGTCCGCGCCGATCTCCACCTCATGGCGCACGTAGGCGCCCGGCGATTCCTCGACGTAGACAAAATGCCGATCGCCTTTGATAAACACGGCTTTCACCGGCACGTCGACCCCCGGAGCGCCCATCGCGGTAAACTCCACCGTCACGAACATTTCGGCCTTCAGCAGCCGATCGGGATTTTCGACGCGGCCGCGCACCGTCACCATGTGCGTCGTCGCATCGAGCGCATCGGAAATTCCGTCGATGACGCCGTTGAAGCTGCGATCGGCCACCGCTGCCGATCGAATCGTAATCGCAATGCCAGGATGCAATGCGGCGAGCTCGCGCTCCGGTGAATCGATCAGCACGCGCAGGTGGGCGGGATCGCTCACGATGCAAAGTGGCGCGAAGAGTTGCGACGCATTGGCGAGCTGTTGGTCCGGGCGAACTTCCTGGCCGGGGTTGACGTTTTTCTCGACGAGCGTGCCGGCGATCGGCGACCGCAACGTGAAGAGCCCGTCCACGTCACCATCGGCAGCGCCGTAGAGTTTGAGCCGCGCCATCGCGCGCTGCTGCTCTGCCTGGGCCGCGGCGTGCGCATCCTCGGCCGCTTCGAGGTCCTTCCGCGCGAGGGCGCCGTGTTCGAATAGATCCTTGGTGCGCGCAAACGTGCGCTGGGCGAGCAGAAGATCGGCGGCGGCCTTGCGCGCGTCCGCCTGCGCCTGGCCGAAGTCCGGTGAGGCGAGGCGCACGAGCGGCGCATCCGCCTCGATCCGATCGCCGAGGGTGGCGGCGATCGAGACGACACGGCCGGCGACGGGCGCATAGATGCGCACGGTGGCATCCTCATCCCATACGACGCGGCCGGAGAGGTGATGAATTTCCGCGCCATGCCGCTCGGCTACCGCGACCGCAATCGCGGCGCGTTGGGGCGAGTTGGCGGGAAAGACGACGCGATCGCCCTTCACCGCGGGGTCGGGCGATTCGTCGTGCACAGGGGCGCGCGAGCAAGCGGCCGCGAGCAAGAGGGCGAGCGACGCCGCGAGAAACGGAAGAGAACGCGAGGTCATGGGAATTCTTTGGTTCAAGGCGCAGAGCGATTGAGGGCAGCAGCGAGCGCGAACGACGCGGCGGCGGCGTCAGCCTGCGCACGGGCGGTGGCGATGCGGACGTCGTTGTCGTTGCGCTCGGCGGCGAGGAGTTCGAGCAGCGAGGCACCGCCATGCTCATAGGCATACGCGATGGTCTGCGTGACCGAGGCAGATTGCGGCCGAAGTTTTTCGCGGTAGGCGGCCGCGCGCTCGCGCGCCTCGCGAAACGCGGAGCGATTCGTCGCCACATCGGCGGCCGCCTGGAGCCGGGCCTTGTCGAGCAGCGCCTGCGCGGCGTCCTGAGCGGCACGGGCGGCGCGGATGTTGCCGCCGTTGCGATTCCAGAGCGGCAATGGAAAGGAGAGGCCGACGCCGGCGGTGTTCGGCTGGTCGGGCGGGTTGCGCTCGTATTGAACGCTCAGCGTGAGGTCAGGGACGGGGGCGTGCTCTTGCAGCGTGAGATCAGCTCCCGCTTTCGCGACCGTGGCCTCGGCCGCCGCGACATCAGGCCGCGTGCCGGTGGGTGCTTCGTCGGCTAGCGCCGCGGATGGGAGCGGCAGCGTTTCGAGCGAATCGGAAAGTTCAGTCGCGCCGGACGGCGCGGGCTCGCCCAGCAGCGCTTCCAAAACAATCACCGCGGTCGTCGCCGCGTGACGCGCTGCCGCGGCATCGAGCTCAAGCCGGCCAGCCGCGAGCGCAATCTGTGCCTGATCGTTGGCCGCAAGATCACCAGCCGCGAGGCGGACTTTTGCGAGATCGGCTTCGCGGCGGAGTGAGGCGGCGGAGGCCGCGAGCACGTGGCTTTCCTCGCGCGCTTCGAGCGCGGCGACGTAGGCCTGGCTAACCGCCGCCAGCGTGAGCCGGCGCACATCATCGCGCAGCGCCTCGGCGGCACGCTGGCCTGCGAGCGCGGACTCGCGGCGCGGGCCGCGTTTGCCGAGCTCGACGAGCTGGCTAAGCGCAATAATCGAATCGTAACTGCGATCGAGGAGACGGTTGCCGGCAGGCGTGCCGTTGCCGGAGCCATCGGTCGCGATCTTCGCTGTGGAAAGTCCGAGGGTGGGGTTGGGAAATTCGCGTGCGGCGCGCACCTGGGCGATGGCCGCCTCCGCCTGCGCGGCCGCAGTGCGGACATCGGCATTGCGCGCGAGCGCTTGCTGCTGTGCCTGCACGAGCGACAGCGGTGCGGCGTTCACGGATCGGCCGAACGCTATGCCCCCTACGACAAGAACTGCCACGCGCACCGCACAAGACCACGGCCGGCGCCAAACTGGATTTCCGAGCATCCCTTAGTTTAGCGAAGGAAGGCGGCCGCGACTAGGCGGCGAAGCCCGAAAAGCGCCTAGGACGAAACCCTAACCACTAGTGAAAATTTTCATGCTCCACCCAGCGCACGGCCTCGCGCAGCAGCTCGGTCGCGTTGTCGAGACCGAGCTTGTCCTTGATATTCGCGCAGTGGGCCTGAACGGTTTTCATGCTGAGCCGGAGCTCCTCCGCCACGCGCCGGGTCTCGATGCCGCGGCCCAGCATCCGGAAAATCTCCAGCTCGCGATCGCTCAGCCGCTCGCTTGGAGGCAGCGACGCCTTGCCGCGGCCGCTGGCGAGCGAGCGGGCCAAACGATTCGCCAGTGCCCCGCTCACGTAGATCTCGCCGGCCAGCACGCGCCGCACCGCCTCGATCACCTTGTCGGTCGTCTCGTGTTTCATGACGTAGCCGTGCGCGCCGGCGCGCAGCGCGCGCTCAGCGAAAAAGGACTCATCGTGCATCGAGAGCACCAGCGCGCGGGGCGGGCGCGCAAGCGAGGGAAATTTTTTGATTAACTCGAGCCCCGACTCGCCCGGCAGCGCGAGATCCACGATCGCGATCTCGGGCTGCACGCGTTCGATTTCGGCGTAAGCCGCAATGCTGTCGCCCGCCTGGCCACACATGCGCAAATCCGGCTGGCGATCGAGCAAGGTCGCGAGCGACTCGCGCATGAGCGGATGATCGTCCACCACGAACACGGTGTGGCGGACCGGCGCGGTCGAGGGAAAGTTTACGATGTTGTCGTTCATGGCGTCGCCGGCGTAACGGCGGGCAGCCGGCAGGTCATCAGCGTGCCGCCCCCCTCCGACGATTCAATGGCGAAGCTCGCGCCGATAATTTGCGCGCGGTGCGCCATGATACGCAGGCCCAGTCCCTCGCCCCGCCGGCCCGGCGGCGGCAGCCCGGAGCCATCGTCGCGCACCGTGAGCGTGAGGTCGCCCACGGCGTTTTCCGCAAGCACCACATCGAGCCGGCGCGGTCGGCCGTGCCGCACGGCGTTGCGCACGGCTTCGAACGCGATGCGATAAAAATGCGTTGCCGCGCCCGCAGCCAGGTGCGGCGCGACCGCCCCGCCCTCGAACCGGCACTCGACGCGAAACTGCTCGCGCGTGATCGTCGCCAGCTCCTCCAGCGCCGCGGGCAGGCCGTCCGGCGAGATCTCCGCCAGCAGCAGCCCCTTCGCCAGCGCGCGTGTCTGCTCGATGCCCGATTTGATCAACGCGATCACCTTTTGCAGCTCGGCCGCCTCCACCGCGCCGCGCTCGCGTAGTTTCTCGAGCAGCACCTGCCCGGTGATCGCGGTCGCAGTGAGGTGCTGGCCGAGCCCGTCGTGCAAATCGTGGCCGATGCTGCGCCGCTCGCGCTCGCTGATTTCGAGCAGAATTTTTTCCAGCCGCTCGCGCTCCGCGATCTCGTTGCGCAGCGCCGCCGTCCGCTGCCGCACGCGGTCCTCAAGCCGCGCCTGCAGCTCCAGCAGGCTCGACACGAGCCAGATCAACACGAGGTAGGTACCGAGCGCGATCAGCGCGTTCCACCACGGCACGAGCGAATTCGAAAAATGCGCTCCCGCCGCAAAATCACCCGCGACCCACGTGACCACGCTCGCCACCGCCGTCGCCACGCCGAACCACCGTCCGCGCAGCGCCACCGCGAGGCACACCGGCAGAAAATAAAACACCAGCAGCGAAGTCTCGAACCCCATCGCAAAATCCACCACGCCGATCAGCAGCACCAAACCCGCCACCACGGCGAAGAGCGGGCCCTGCCGCCGCGCGTGGGTCGGCCGCGCGAGCCAGCGCGCCAGGCCGCGCGGTGGCTCGGGCATCGCGGGTTCATTCGTAAAACCGGTCGGAGAGTCTGACACCGCGCCTGTCTAGACCCGGCGTCGCGCGGCGCAAACTCCAACCCGCCGCGAATTCCGCTGCCGATTTTTCTGGCGCCGGCGTGGAAACCATTAGCGTGTTCATATGCACACATCGTCCAGTCCCCACCCGCCCGCCGTCCCCGGGCGCGGCACGGTGATCAACCCGCCCAACCGATTCGAGCGGCTGCACCTCACCCCCGATCCGGACTACGTGCCGGGGCCGGAGTTTTCCGACGCCGCCGGCCAGACGCCGGACCCACGCACGGAATTTTTCTTCGACGGCACCGAGACACTCCTCACGAAAAACGTGAGCCCCGACATCCCGTTCAACTGGGGCATGAATGTCTATCGCGGCTGTGAACACGGCTGCGCCTACTGCTACGCGCGTCCGTTTCACGAGTATCTAGGCTGGTCGAGCGGCCTCGACTTCGAGACGAAAATCCTCGTGAAGCTCCGCGCGCCGGAGCTGCTCCGCCGCGAACTCTCGTCCCCGCGTTGGGAACCGCAGTCGATCTCGATGAGCGGCGTGACCGATTGCTACCAACCCGCCGAGCGGCACTTTCGGCTCACACGCCAGTGCCTCGAAGTGTTTGCGGAATTTCGCCAACCCGTCGGCATCGTCACGAAGAATTTTCTCGTAACCCGCGATTGCGATCTGCTCGCGGAGCTCGCGCGCTGGGGTTGCATCTCGGTCTTCGTGTCGGTCACGACGCTCGATGCCGAGCTCGCCGGAAAACTTGAGCCCCGCGCCGCGCGACCCGCACACCGCCTCCGCGCCATCCGGGTGCTCGCGGAAGCCGGCATCCCCGTCGGCGCGATGGTCGCGCCGATCATCCCCGGCCTCACCGATCACGAAGTGCCCGCGATCCTTGACGCCGTCGCCGCCGCCGGAGCGCAGCGCGCCGGCTACGTCGTCCTGCGACTACCCTGGGCCGTGAAGGACATTTTCTCCACATGGCTAGATTCCCACGCGCCGGGGAAAAAAGACCGTGTGCTCAGTCGCGTGCGGGCGCTGCGCGGTGGCGAACTCTACACCGCCGACTGGGGCAAGCGCATGAAAGGCGAAGGCATCTTCGCCGAACAAATCCACGACCTGTTCGCGGTCGCGGCGCGCCGCGCCGGGCTCAACCAAACGCCTTCGCCCGTGCGCCACGATCACTTCCGCCGCCCCGGCGGCACGCAGTTGAACTTGTTTTAATCCCCGGCTCAGCTTGGCCTGCATCATGTGCACGCGCTTCGTCCTGCTGAAAGAGCATCTCCGCGAAATCCTCGCGCGGCTCGGGCTCGATGCGGATGAAAAATTCCTTTCGCGCTACAACATCGCGCCGGGCTCGTTCATTCCGGCCGTCCGCAAAAATCCCCGCACCGCGAAAAGCGAACGCGCCGATCTGCACTGGGGCCTCGTGCCCTCGTGGGCGCAGAGCGACGAAAGCGCGACCCAGCTCGTCAACGCCCGCGCCGAGACGCTCGCCACGAAGCCGTCCTTTCGCGACGCGCTGCGCTCGCGACGCTGTGTGATCCCCGCGAGCGGATTCTACGAGTGGGCGCGCCACGGCCGCACGCGTCAGCCCTGGCTGTTCCGACGCCGCGACGACCAGCCGTTCGGTCTCGCGGGCTTGTGGGAGAGCTGGCGAGCGCCCGACGGCTCGACCCTTGAATCGTGCGCCGTCATCACCACCGAACCCAACGATCTCATGCGCCCGATCCATGATCGGATGCCCGCGATTCTCGCACCCGAGCAATTCGCGCGATGGCTCGATCCGCGCGTGCACGAACCGGCCGAGCTAGCGCCTTTGCTGCACGTGGCACCCGCGGAACCGTTGCACGCCGTTGCGGTGCGGCGCTACGTGAGCAACGTGCGCCACGAGGGACCGGAGTGCCTCGTGCCGGCGGGCGACGAGGCGGACGACCCGCAATTTTCCCTCGGGCTGGTGTGAACCGCGCGCGTTGCGAGTTGTCAGCGGAAGGCGCGCGTGAAATGACTTTCCCGCTTCCGCTCGCTCCCGCGTGAATCTCCTCGATCGCTACATCTTCAAAAGCGTGCTCGGCACGTGCCTCGGCGCGGTCGCGTTGTTCACGTTTGTCCTGACGCTGGGGAACGTCATCCGCGATCTGCTCGCGCACGTGCTCGCGGGGCAGTTACCGGCGATGACGCTCGTGCGGCTCGTCTGGCTGTGGGTGCCCGCGATGGCGATTTACGCGCTGCCGATGGGGCTGCTCACGGGCGTGTTGCTCACGCTCGGCCGGCTCTCCGCCGACAGCGAAATCACCGCGATGCGCGCCGCCGGCATCAGCCTCGCCCGCATCGCGCGGCCCGTGCTCGCGATTGGCGCGCTCGGCGGCCTCGCGGCGATCTACATCAATTTTGAGTCGATGCCGCACGCCCGCGTGAGCTACGAGCGCGAGTTTGCCGAGGCGCTGCGAGCGAACCCCATGAGCTTCATTGTGCCGAAGACATTCATTCGCTCGTTCAAAGGCAGCGTGATCTATGTGGGCGACAAGCAGGGCTCAGTCCTCAAGGACATCTGGCTCTGGGAGCTCGACGGCGAGCAGCGCGTCGTGCGACTCATCCGCGCCGAGTCCGGCCGACTCGACTATGACGAGACTTCGAACAGCCTTATCCCCACGCTCGTCAACGCGAAGACCGAGGAGCGCAACGCCGCCGACCCGGAGGATTTCAGCAAATCCCCCAAGGCTCCTTCCGCCGAGAAGGTGGAGGAAGTGCATCTCTCGCTCGACAAATATTTCGGCCACGAAGGCGTGCACGTGAAGCGCGAGTGGCTCACTTACGACGAGCTCCAGGCCGCCCGCGAAAAACTCGCCGCTGCTCCCGTTCCCACGGAGGCGGAGAAAGCGAAAACGGCGCGCGAAGAACAGACGAAGCTCGCGATCGTTTATCACGACAAGCTGAACCTCGCGCTGTCGGTCTTCTCGTTCGCACTGATTGGCGTGCCGCTGGGCATCCGCGTGTCGCGCCGCGAGACGAGCGCCAACCTCGGTCTCGCGCTCGGTCTCGTGCTCAGCTACTACGTCCTCACCGTGATGGTGAAGTGGCTCGATCGGCATCCGGAATACCGCCCCGAACTGTTGCTCTGGCTGCCCAACCTGCTCTTCCTCGCGCTCGGCGTCTGGATGTTCACGCGCATCGAGTCGCGCAAGTGATCACGCGGCGGGTGCCGCGACGAAGCCGCTCCGCCCGTCAATTTCCGTCTGCACCTGATCGCGCTCAGGAATCGCTGCGCGATTCGCGAGCACTTCCTTCGCGTAGTCATCGAGCCGAATAAACTGCACGCCGCGCTCGCGACACGCTTTGAGCAACTGCTGAAACAGCGCGCGCCGGCCCATCCCCTCGATCTCGGCGTGGATCGTGAAGACGTTCACGCGATCCTCGCGGAGCAGCGATAGATAGTGGGGCACGATTTTCTCGTCGGGATATTCGGGCCGACCCATCAATTCGTCGAAGGTGGGCAACGTGCTCGGGATTTCGAGTGTTTTGAAAACCTTGCCTTCGATGCGCGGGAAAAACGGCCGGCCGCCTCGCGCGTCGCTCGCGTAGAGCAGATTTGCCTCGTCGTAGACTTCGCGGCTGCGCGCGTTGCTCTGCCAGCCGGCCGCGCCGGCCGTCCGCGACTCGAAACCAAAGACGCGCAAAAATTCCGCGCGCGCCGCGACAAACTCATCGCGCACTTCGGCGAGCGACATCGTCTGCACGTAGTCCTGCCAGCGGTAGTGATTGTAGCAGTGAATGCCGACCTCAAAGCCGGCATCGCGCACGGCGCGCATGGTCGCCGTGTTGCGCCGGCCGATATGCGGCGCAGGCAGCAACGTGCCGTTGAGCAGTGTCCGCACTCCGTAAATCTGCACCACGCTCGTCCGCGACACCTTCTTGAAAAATCCCGGCCGCAACACCCGCGTGATCGCCCGGCCCGTTTGATCCGGACCGAGCGAAAAAAGAAAACACGCCGTCACCTCGATCGCCTGACAATCAGCGACGAGATTCGGCACGCCCTCGCGCGTGCCGCGATCGGTGTCGACATCAACTTTGAGCGCGAGGCGGATCGGCATGGCGCGGGGCGCCGCTCACTCGAGCTGATAATCCTTGTGCGCGAGATGGTAGTCCAAGGTCAGCTTGATCGCTTTCTTGAGATTCACCTTGGGCGTCCAGCCGAGCTGCTTCTTCGCGTTGGCGATGGAGGGCACGCGCTTCTGGATATCTTGGTAATATTTTCCGAAATATTTTCCGGACGGCACGACCACGGTCTTCGCCGCCTTCACGTGCTCGGCATACTCCGGAAAATCCTTGAACGCGGTGATGATGAGCTTCGCAAGTTCAGCCACGCTCACATCGTTCTTCGGGTTGCCGAGATTGAAAATCTGGCGCGAGGCACAGCCGTTCTTGTTTTCAATGATGCGCAGCAGTGCATCGACGCCATCGTCGATGAAGGTGAACGACCGGCTCTGCTTGCCACCATCGACGAGTTGGAGCGGCTTCTTGAAAATCACGTTCGAGATAAACTGCGTGAACAGCCGCGAGCTGCCCTCCTTCGGCTCCATCACGTCGTCGAGTTTCGGCCCGATCCAGTTAAAGGGGCGGAAGAGCGTATAATCGACATTGTCGCGCACGCCGTAGGCATAGATTACGCGGTCGAGGAGTTGCTTCGAGCAGGCGTAGATCCAGCGCTGCCGCTCGATCGGGCCGTAGACGAGCGCGCTTGTGGCCTCATCGAGTTTGGGATCCGTGCTCATGCCGTAAACTTCCGAGGTCGAGGGGAAGATGATCCGCTTCTTGTATTTCGCGCACTGGCGGACGACGGCGAGATTAGCCTCGAAATCCAACTCAAAGACGCGCAGCGGATCCTTCACGTATTGGATCGGGTTGGCGATGGCGACGAGCGGGATGACCGCGTCGCACTTCTTCACGTGGTATTCGATATACTCCTTGTTGATCGTGATGTCGCCCTCGACGAATTTGAAGCGCGGGTCGCCGAGGCTGTCCTCGAGTTTGTGCGAGCCAATGTCCATGCCGTAGACTTCCCAGTCTTTCTGCTTGAGGATCGCGCGCGTGAGCGAGCTGCCGATGAAGCCGTTGGCGCCGAGAATGAGAACCTTGAGTGGCATGTGCGTGGGATTTGAAAAGAAAACTGTGGGGAAACGCTTTCGTTAGGCGAGCCTTTGTCCGACCGACAACAAGGGCGTCGGTGCGCCGCGCCATTCGGTTTTCGTGAGTTCGATCGCGCTGTCGCCCGTCGCGACGACGAGCGGTGAAATGGAAATAATTTCACCCGGTGCGCCGCGTTTTCCTTTCGTCGCAGGCGAATCCGCCTCACCCCACCAGATCATCAGGCGCGCGCCGCCGGCTTCGGTGAACGCACCGGGATACGGATCGGTGACCGCGCGGATGAGGTTGAAGATTTGCCGCGAGGTTTGCGTCCAAATGATGCGGCCGTCCTCGGGTTTGCGACCGCCGAAGTAATTCGCCTGCGATTCGTCCTGGGGCGTCTCCTTTGCCGTGCCGGCGAGGAGCGCGTCGATCTGGCGGGCGAGCACGGTGCGCGCGCAGGGGAGCACTTTGCGAAACGCCTGCTCAGCGGTGTCGCGCGGGCCGATGGCCACACCCTCCTGATCGACGACAGCGCCGGCGTCGGCGGATTTCACCATGCGGTGGAGCGTCATGCCGAGGCGCGACTCGCCATGGAGCACCGCCCAGTTAATCGGCGCGCGGCCGCGGTATTTCGGGAGGAGCGAGCCGTGCATGTTCCAAGCGCCGAGCGATGGCAGCGCGAGAATTTTCGTGCCGATCATATGGCGATAGTAGACTGAGAGGATCAGGTCAGGCTGGAGCGCAGCGATTTTTTCGCGCCACTCGGGAGTGTTCACCGACTCAGGGGTGAAGACGGGGATATTTTTTTCGCGGGCTGCGACAGCGGGCGTCTTGAACCAGATTTTTTCGTGCGGATTGTCCTCGTGCGTGATGAGGGCGACGACGTTGTCGCCGCGTTCAAGGAGCAGCGAGAGGCACGCGTAGCCGACTTCGCTGTAGCCGAAAAAAAGAATGCGGGGGCGGAACATCGCAGGAATGCCGCACGGTCGCGGGAAGGGCGTCAAGGCGCCTTGCGGCGGTAAGTCTCGCGGTAAAACACCAGCGAGGCCGCATCGGGCGCCTCGATCAGCGCGCGGCCGTCGGCGAGCAACGCAGGCTGGCCGTGCACCTGCACCGGCTGCACGACGATCGTCGTTTCCTCGGCGACCGCGCCACCGGGACCGAGCACGAGCCAGTGCACGCTGCCGTCGGCGGATATCTTCAGCGCCCGTGCGCCCGCCGCGGTGCCGTTTTGGTATTCGCCCGCAAGGCCCTTGAGGAAACGCGCCGCCGATTCGGCCGCGAGCGGCAGGCAGTCTGGCAGCAGTGGCGGCGGCAGGTTGCTCGGCCGTAAGAGCATCCAGGCCGTGATGCCATTGAGACTCACGATCAGCACGGCCAGCAGGGCGATCTTCACGCCGCGTCCGCGTTTTCGCCCACCGTGGTCATCGCGGTCCACTGGAATATCCTCCTCGAACTCCGTGCCGGCGATGACTGCAAAAACCTGTTCGGGCGAAAGATCGGCGCCCCCCACCTTGATCGACCAACTGTTGATCCGCAGGCGGCCCTGCGCGATTTGCACGACGAACCGGCCTCGCGGCGCGGTGACGCGCAGCTCCGGCGCAGCCGCCCCGAGGTTGGTCGGCGCGAGCGCGGCGAGCGCGCGAATGAGTTCGCGGAGTTTTTTCTCGTCGAGCCCGGGTCGTGCGGAGTCTGGCGCTGCAGCATCCGCCCGCTTCGCATCGAGCGCGAGGTGGTGGAGCGTGACGTCGAACGTGGGGCCGGCGCTCATTGCTGGATCGCGTAGAGCGGGATCAGTCCGGTGCCGAGACGGAAGCTGCCACCGAACCAGTTGACCTGATTGGCGCCGTCGATGGCATATTCGAGGTCAAAGAGCGTATTGACGTCGAGCGGCTCCGGCGCACTTGCCGTCGCACTGACGGCGATTGCCGCGCGATACTGGATGCCAAAGTGGAGTTGGTTCGATTCCCAGTTGTATTGGCCGCCAATCGGCGTCTTGCGCAACCACGCCGTCCGGTTGATGCGTTGATCCATACCGGGAGGAAAAACACCCGCGGCGCTTTCCGCCGGCCAGCTTCCCGTCTCCTGCGCATAGGTATCAAACGCCGCCGCAAATGTCCGGAAGTCGTTCGCCACCGTCGCCGCTTTCGTTTTCCGCTGGGCCCGCTGCAGCGCCGGCACCGACACCATCGCGAGCACGCTGATGATGACCACGACCACCATGATCTCGACTAGAGTAAACGCCGCAGCGCCGCGGCAGACGGTGGAGGTGGTTCGGACTTCGGTCATGGCGCGCCGGGGCGGGCGGCTCAAGCAGTTGAGGCAGTGTCAGCGCTGCACACGTTTGTATTTGTCGCCGTAGAGTACCACGGTGAGCGGATCAGCGACCGTGATGAGCGTGCGCTTGCTCGACGTCTGGAGCAGCAGGGCCGGCTTGCCCTGCGCATCCGCGCCCGCGACGTTGAACAACTGCGGATCGGTCAGGGTGCGCTCTGACGCAAATTTATACCGGTGCACCTTGCCCGTCTTTTCAATTTCCAGCCGGCGATCGCCGGGCGCGCCGCCGGTCTCATAAATGCCTGCGACGCTGGAGAGCAGACGTTCGGCGGGCTCGGGCGCGAGCAGCGTGTATTTGGGCAGGAGCGTCCGCTTTGGGCGGGTGACAAACCAGATGGTGAAGGAATTCACCGCGATGATCGCCACCGCCAGGAGGACCATCATCGCCTTGCCGTGCAGCCAGTCGGGGCCGCCTTCGGCCTTCGCGGTTTCAACGAAATCCTGACCGGTGACGATCGCGAAAATTCGCTCGGCGGAATACTCGCCGCCCTTGTGCTGCGACGACCAGCTGACGAGCTGCAACTTGCCGCCCTTCAGCGTGACGACGAATTTACCCTCGGGCGCGTCGATGCGCAGCTCGGGCTCGATCGGGTAGACGACCGCCGCCCCGAGCCCGGCAATCGCCTCTAGCAGACCGCGCAGTTGTTTCGCGGGGATGTGATTGAGCTGATCCGCAGGCAGATTGGCTGCGGCTTTCTTTCCGTCCCGCGTCAGGTGCTTGAGCGAGACGTTGTAGAGCGTTTCGGCCGGCCGGCTCATGGGGAAATAATGAAGATGGGCTCGTCGTTGGCGCCGAGGCGGAAGTTGCCCGTGGCCAGATTGCCATCGTCGACCATGCGGTCGATCGCCTCCCACAGATCGAGGTCCTGCGGAAGCGATGCGGTGGCGGTCTCACAGATTTGAATCACGGCGCGGTAGTGTGTGCCGCCGTGCAATTGGTTGTTGTCCCAGTTGTATTGCCCGCCGATCGGGGTCTGGCGGAGCCACACCGTGTTGCTGATGCGATCAGCCATCTCGGGCGGCAGCACCCCGGCGTCAACCTCCGGGGGAAACCCACCCTTCTCCTGCGCATAGGTGTCAAACGCGGCGGCAAACGTCCGCAGATCGTTGACGACCGCGGCGGCGAGCGCTTGGCGCTTCGTGCCGGTGATGCGCGGCACGACAGAGGCGATTAAGATACTAAGGATGCCAAGCGTCACCATGATCTCGATGATGGTGAAGCCGGCGGAGCGCCGCGGCGGCGGAGAGGGGATTCGCAAGAGAGATTTCAAGGGGACAGAGCGCATGCTAACCTAGCGTCTCCTTGATGTGATAACGCTGGCGCGCACGCACAACCTGATAAGTGCGGCCTACGTATTCCCCGATCAAGCCAATCCCGATCATCGCGACGCTGAGCAGAAACAGCACGATCGCCAGCAGGGTGAACACGCCGAACGTTTCCCGGTCGAGGTTGAACACAAACCGCCGCACCAGCAGCAACACGACGAGCGCGAAGCTGCCGGCCGACGACGCCATTGCGAACATCGTGAAATACTGCAGCGGCGCGATCGAGAAGCCCGTGATAAGATCGAAGTTGAGGCGCACGAGGCCGTAGAACGAGTAGTTCGACACGCCCGCATGCCGCTCCTCGTGCTTCACGCCGACCTCGGCCGGGTTGCCGGAAAAACTGTAGGCCAGCGCCGGGATAAACGTGTTGATCGCACCGCTGCGCACGATGGCGTCGATGATCGGCCGCGAGTAGGCGCGGAGCATGCAGCCCTGATCCGTCATCTGGATGCTCGTCGTTTTTTCCCGTACAAAATTGATCAGCTTCGACGCGTAGGTGCGGAAAAACGAATCCTGCCGGTTGATCCGGAAGCCGCCGACATAGTCGAAGCCCGCATCGACTTTTTCGATGAGCTTCGGAATTTCCTCGGGCGGATTCTGCAAATCGGCATCGAGCGTGACAATCACGTCGCCGCGCACGCGCTCGAACGCCGCCATGATCGCCATGTGCTGGCCGTAGTTGGCATTAAAATCGATCACGCGCGTGACGTCGGGCCGCGCTTTGAACTGCGCACGCAGCAACTCGATGGAGCGATCGGCGCTGCCGTCGTTGGTGAAAACGATCTCGTAGCTGCGCTTCAGGCCGTCGAGCACCGGATAAAGGCGCGCAAACAACGTGGGGAGATTGGCCTCTTCGTTGTAGACCGGAATGACGATCGAAAGCTGGACGGACGCGGGTGCGCTCATGACTTCCGGTGAGCTTGGAGGATTCCGGTCAGCGCGTCCACCACGCGCGTGACATCCGCGAGCGCCATCGCCGGGAACAGCGGCAACGTCAAAATCGTGCGGCAAATCTTCTCCGCGATCGGAAGGTCGCCGTCCTTCCAGCCGAACTTCCGGTACACCGCGAAGCGATGAATCGCCGGATAATGCACACCCGTGCCGATGCCCGCGGCGTGCAGTTGCGCCATGACCTCGGCGCGCGCGATCGACAGGCGATCCTCGGGCAGCAGGACTTGAAACATGTGCCAGTTCGACGACGTGAAATCGCGGGGCGGCAGGCCCAGCCCGAGCGCGCGGACCGCGGGCGCATCGAACGCCGCGAAGTAGGCGCGCGCGAGTTCGCGGCGCTTGGCATTGAACTCATCAAGGCGCGGCAACTGGCCAAGGCCGACGCGGGCCGCAACATCCGTCAGATTGAATTTTCCGCCGACCACCTCGACCTCCATGCCATCGTAGCCCGAGCGGACGACGCCTTGGAGCCGGTATTGCTCGGCCAGCTTGGCCTCCGCCTCGTTGTTCAGCACGAGCGCCCCACCCTCGATGGTGGTGACGTTTTTGTTCGGATGAAAGCTGAAGGAGACGAAGTCGCCAATCGCGCCGATCTTTGTTCCGTTCCACAGGGAGCCGAACGACTGCGCCGCATCCTCGACGACGCGCAGGTGGTGCTTTTTCGCGATCGCGTAGAGCCGGTCGCGATCGACGGGCAGGCCCGCGAGATCGACCGGGATAATCGCACGCGTGGCTGGCGTGATCGCGGCCGCGACGCGCGCGAGATCAATATTCCGGGTGACGGGATCAATGTCGACGAAGACGGGGCGCGCGCCCACTTCGAGAATGACGTTGCTCGTCGCGACCCAGGAAAGCGGTGTCGTGATGACTTCGTGGCCTGGACCGACGCCGGCGAGGCGCAGCGCGATTTCCATCGTGCAGGTGCCGGAGTTGAAGACGCGCACGGGCCGGCCGCCGCAATACTCGGAGAGCTTCGCCTCAAGCGCCTTCACGTTCGGCCCGGAAGTTATCCAGCCGGAGCGCAGCACTTCAGCGACGCCCGCGATCGTTTCGTCGTCGATCGTGGGGCGCGTCATCGGCAGATAGGGCGCAGCGGTTTTCGCCGTCGGTGCGGAGGCGGGAGCGGACATGTCAGGGTTGATTGCTAAAGAGATAATGATCCTCGGTCTCGCCGAGCAAATGATAATGAAACGTCGCGTCCGCGAAGAGCGGCGGCTTTCCGTCGGCCCGCGGTTGTTGGACGTCGCGTTTTCTTGCGACCACGAAAATGCGGCCGGGTTGTGCCCAGAGCTCGCGGAATTTCGTCTCGGTCATGAGCTGGCCGCGCGCGACCGCCACCGCGTCCTCCTTGAATTCAATTTCGCTGAACTCGAGCTTCTTCACGCTTTCTTCGCCGGCGATGCAGTCCACCGAGCGCTCCGCGTAAAAGGTGAAGCCCTGAAAAATATCAAAGTAGTGCATCACCCGATCGCCGGGCTTGGCCGCCGCCTTCACGAGCAGCGCGAGAGGCTTGGTGCCGGGCTTGTTGATGTCGGGCGCGGCGCAAACCAGCGCGACGAGAAACGCGGCCATCGTGACGGCGATTCCGCCCACGGCCACGCGCACACCACGCGTCTTCGCCAGCCACGGCACAAAGATTCCGCCGAGCAGCAGCACGGCGGCCATTGCAAATGCCGGCGGCTGCAACGCGAGGGCGTGCTCCGGCGTGAGTTTCACGAGGTTCGGGCGCATCACGGCCATGCAGAGCGCGACGGCGAGGAGGCCGTTGAGAAATGAAAATACGCCGAGCCCGACGCGCAGCCGCGCCGCGCCGTCCGTTTCACGCGCGACCCGCGCCAGCCACGCGCCGATGAGCACCGCGAGCGCCGGAAAAATCGGCAGGATGTAAGGCATGAGCTTCGAACCCGACGCCGAAAAAAACAGAAAGATGAAGGCCGCCCAGATGACCAAGAACCCGGCGACCGCGTTTTCCTTTCGTTTCGCCCAGCCGCCGCGCAGGGCGTCGCGGACCGCCGGCCAGAGAAATCCCGTCCACGGAATCAGTCCCGCGATCACGATCCAGATGAAGAAATGCCACGGCTGCACCCGGCTGGCCGCGCTGGTGGTGTAGCGCAACCAGTGCTCGAAAAAAATGTAGCGGTGCAGCCAGGTCGGGTTGCGCAGCGCCGCGAGCACGTGCCACGGCGCCGCGATGAGCAGAAACAGCAACGCACCGCTTGGCAGGTAGAGCGGGCGCAGGCGCTTCCATTGGTTGAAAATCAGCAGCCACAGAAACATCACCGCCCCCGTCACGAGAAACCCGATGAAGCCCTTCGCCAGCGTCGCGAGCGCCATGCTCACGTAAAGCTTGTAGAAATAAAGGCGGCGCGCGCACAGCGGCGACGTGACGGCCGACGCCGCAGGCTCCTGCACTCCAATGATGAAGGCAAACAGCGCGCGCGCCATCAGCACTGACACCGCCATGTCGAGGATGGGGAAATGTCCGAGTCCGAACCACAGCAGCGAAGTGCCGAGCACCAAGGCTGAAAGGAGGCCCGTTTCGCGATCGAACAGCCGCCGCGCCGCGCCGTAGGTGATGAGCACGCCCCAGAGCGCGAACAGCGCCGGCACGGCGCGTACCGCCCACTCATTAAGCCCGAAGATTTTTTCCGAGAGCGCCGTCGCCCAGTAAACGAGTGGCGGTTTCTCGAAGTAATTCACGCCGTTCAACCGCGGCGTCACCCAGTCGCCCGTGGCGAGCATCTCGCGCGCGATCTCGGCGTTGCGGCCCTCATCCGGATCGCTCAGCGGGTAGCTGCCGAGCCGGAAAAAATACAGCAGGCCCAACGCGAGCGCGAGGAGGAGCGCGTCGCGCCGCCACGACGAAGTCGCGGGCACAGGTGAAGCGGGATTATCTGAAGCAGGCATCGTGAAACCGACCGGAAGCCTCGCGGTCGGTTTCAAGCGAGGCGATTTTTTTCCGCGCGCTCAGTCGCGGCGCTCGCGCAGCCGGGCGCGTTGCCACACCGCCAACACGCCCACGAGCGCAATGCCAAGCAACAGCGCCTTCGGCACGCCCCCAAGCGCGAGCGCCATCGCCGAGCCCAGCGCCCCGCCGATCCAGCGCGCAATCGCGAGCAGGCCGGCGGCCAGCCACACCTGGCCGCCCCGCGCCGGGTAAAACACCAGCGCCGTCACATAGATGGAGGCGCCGAGGGCATAGAAAATCTGTGCCTGCGCGTAGGCTTGGGTGTCCGCCTGGGAGAGGTTGCAAGCGGCAAGCAGCAGCACCATCGCGAGCAACAGCATCCCCGCCGCCCAGCCGCGGTCGAAGGCCGCACCCGCCAGCGCGGCGATCAGAAAGTGCAGGCACGCCGTGCTGCCCTGCGACCACCAGCCATCCCACTGAAATTCGTGCTGCACCGCGGCGCCGCGAATCACAAAGAGCGCCGCCTTATCCATCCATACCAGTACCAGCAGCATCACGATCCAAGCGAGCCAGACGCGCGACTGATAGTCCGGTGAAAACGACGTCGCGGCGAACCGCGGTCGCAGCGCCACCGCCGCCACCATCCCCGCCGCCGCGGCCGCCGCCGCGACGAGCGCCGGCACGGCCGCAGCTGCGAGATAAATTTGAGGCAGACTGAACAGCGCGAACGCCAGTCCCACGCCCACCCCGATCCACATGCCAAGTTTTTCGGAGCCGATCGCGGGCCGCAGCACCATGGAAAGCACGACCGCCACCCACCCGGCCGCGAGCGCCGCCACGCCCGAGAACACGACGAGCCGTTCCCAGGAATTCACGAGCAGCGCCGCCAGCATGGCCGCGGCGCTTACCGCAAAGCCGCCCGCCAGCGACCATTGCGGCCGGAAGGTCTGCGGCTCCGCCGCCGCCAAGAGGCAACCGATTGCTCCCGCCACGCCCATGATCGCCACCAAGAGATATTGTTTGAAGGGGTCCGCGCCGAGTTGCTGCGCCAGCTGCACGACGACAGCATCGCGCAGCAACAGCGCGAACAACACCGTGGCCATCACCGTGATCACTGCCGCCGCAGTGACGTGCTGCTCAACTGGGCCGGACAAGGCTTGGGTCATCGCCCGCCTCCTGCCGCCCACCGTCCTCGAACTGAAGCTTCAGACCAATCCATATGCGGCATCGTGGGGAGACGCGCCGACTCTGGCAATGTTCACGATTTTTTTCGTGCGCTCGCCGCCGGTTCGCGGCCAAATCGCCCCCATGCCCGTCGCGACCAAGGCCTTCACGTTCATCTGCGGCGCCGACGATTTTCTCGTGGGCCGGATGGGAACGAAGCGTTTCGCCGAGATGACCGTCGATGTCACGGATGAGTTCGCCCGCGAAACGATCAACGGCTTCGCGGCCAACGTCGCTGACGTCGAGAGTGCGATCAACCGCTTCCGCGACGCGGTGCAGACGGTCTCGATGTTCGGCGGCAAACGCGTCGTCTGGCTGAAGGACGTCAACTTCCTCGCCGACACCGTGACCGGCCGCGCCGAGAGCACGCTCAAAGTCGTCGAGGACCTGCAGCAAATTTTGGACGGGCTGAACCCCGACGAGACCGCCGTGCTCATCACCGCCGCGCCTGTCGATCGCCGTCGATCGTTTCCGAAGTGGTGCGAAAAGCATGCCGACTTCGCGCTCGCGGGTGGCGATAGTGAAGGCGCAGGCGAAGCGCTCGCGGGTGCCATACTTACCGAGGCGAAAGTGCTCGGGGTTAAACTCGGCCCCGGCGCCATCGAACTACTCCTCTCGAAAATCGGCCCCAACGCGCGCCTCTTGATGGAGGAGACCAGCAAGCTCGCGACCTACGTTGGCGACGGCGCCACGATCGAGGAAGAGCATGTCGCCGAGCTTACGCCGAATGTTGCCGAGGGCGATTTCTTCGAGGCGGCCGAGGCGTTTTTCAGCGGCGATCTCAAGTGGACGCTCGCCGCGCTGCACCGGCATTTCTTCTCCGGCGGCGACGCGCGTCCGATCATCAGCGCGCTGCAAAACCGCAACCGCATCCTCCTGCAAATCCGCGTGCTGGTCGACGCCGGTGACGTGCGCGTCGGCCCGCGCGGGCTCGATGGCTTTCCGAAAGCACAGGCCGCTCACGGCGCGAAGTTCATCGGCGCGACCGAAAAGAGCTCGTATAATCTCTTCACGCAAAACCCGTGGTATCTCGGCAAACTCGCCGGCAGCGCAAAGCTCCCGACCCTGCGCCGCCTGATCGACAATCAGCACGAGTTGATCGCGGCCTTCGAGGAAATCATCCAGCGCCCGCACGAGCAGGAGGAAGTTCTGCGCGAAATGGCGGTCCGGTGCCTCGCGGCTTAGGTGCGCGTCACTTCACCGCCCCGAAAACCACGGCCGCCGCTTCGCGCCAGAAGCACTCAGGCTCGGCGAAACCGGCGTCGACGAGCATCCGCAGCTCGTTGATCAACGGTGGATAGTAATCCTCGTGCGCCCAGCTCGCAAAATGTGCGTAGGCCTGTTGTTCGTCGATGCCATGGGGGCGCATCGACGCGGCCCAGAGTTTAAAGGCGTGATCGCGAAGTGCGGGCGTGGCGCACACGGCGGTGTCGGCGTTGACAAAAATCCCGCCGGGCTTCAACGCAGCGAAGATGTTTTTGTAGATGCCCGCCTTCACGCTCACGTCTTTCACGTGGTGGAGCGCGATGCACGCGGCGACGGCATCGCACGGTAACAGGGAATCGGTAAAGGTGCGCTCGATGTAGCGGATCCGTTCGCCAAACACGGCGCACCGCTCGCGCGCGGTCGCGAGCATTTCCGGATCGGTGTCCCAGATTTCCACGGTGGCGCCGGGGAAACGTTTCGCGATGGCCGCGGCGAGCGCGCCGGTGCCGCCGCCGAGGTCGAGCACGCGCGCGCCGGCACCGTCTTTCGGCAAGCTGAGTGCGAGCAGGTCGAGCTGCACGGGACGCATCGCGGGATAAGCGGGCACGAGTTTTCCGATCAGTTCGTCGTATTCGTCGATCTGGAGCTTGAGGTGACCGGAAACGGAATGGGCCATGCGCGAACGCTCGCGCGACCTTTAGTGCACGGCAACAAAAAGCCCGGTCATCGCGAGCGCGACGACCGGGCGAAGTTTTTCCTTTGGCGGACGCGACTAGTTGTCCGAGCTCGTGCCGCTCTGCGCGACGGACGGGACATTCGTCGCCGAGCCGAGGTAGAGGCCATTGAAGAACAGCTTGAACGTCCCGTGCGGCGTGCCGCGGAACGTCGCTTCCAGGCCCATCAGCACGAGGTGGCCTGCGCCGACTTTTGCTTCGGTGGCGAGTTCGCCGCCGTCGAGGTAGTTCTGGCCAATCGCCCAGCCGGCGTAGAGCGGCTCTTTCCCTTCGAACCACGCGACCTTCGAAAGCTGCATGGCCGCCGATTCGGTGCGATCGAAGACTGGGCTGTCGTCGAAGAACACGAAGCCGCTTTCCGGCATGCCGTAGGCCAGCGGATCCTTCGGGTTGAACTTCGCGCGGAGCACGGAGCCGGGGATGTAGAGTTTTTCGTTGCCGAGGTGGCGCGGTGCGCCGTCGGGGCCGGCCTCGACGAGATGATCCTTAATCGGCATACCCATCGCTTCGCCGATCGTCGCCGAGGCACCTACCGCGAGCAACGTGCCGCCTTCTTCGACGAACGTCTTGAGTGGCGGCACGGACTTCGAAGCCGTAACCGCGCCGAGCATCGAGCGGTATTGCTCGGGCACACTTTCTTCGGCGATGCCGAAGCCGCCGCCGCGACCGAAGCCGCCGCGACCGCCGCGACCTTCCGCGTAGGTGCCGCTGGGGAACACGATCACGTCGTAGCTCGCCTTGAGGTTGCCGGCGTCAATGACCTGGGGGAACACCAGCTCGAACGGAAATTCGTATTGCTCAAGCATCCAGCGCGTCCAGCCCGACGGCATCGAGCCGCCGTAAACGTCCACCAAGCCGATGCGGATCGGCTTCAGCTTCATTGCTTCGCCGGCGGGTTTTTCCGCCTGCGCGAACGCCGGGATGCCTTTTTCCTTCGCCGCTTTTTCCACAATCGGCTGAGATTTTTCATTTGCCGGAATCCAGAGCGCCCCAGCGCCGAGACTATTGCCGCCGACTGTCTGATCGTCCTTCAGCCAGTAAACATCCGCGCCTGCCTTGAGCAGGCGGTTCATCAGGATGAACGAGTCGTTGATCTTATGGCTGACGAGCCAGCCCGCAGGTTTCGCCGCCCCAGCGATCGTTGCGGCCGGCGGCTTGACGAGGTCGAAGCCAATTTTTTCAAACGGGCCGTCGAAGCCTTCGAGGATGCGGTCGAACTTCACGCCCATCTGCACCGCGAGCGTCCAGCCCGTGATGTCATAGGGGCGCTTCGGCGGGCCACCCGGGTATTCGTAATCCATCGGGTGATCCTGCGGTTCAAACGTGTCGAGCACGGCCGGGCGGAACGCCTGCGCCATCTTCACCACGAACGAGCCGGCGGGATATTTTTTGCCGGCGACTTCAAAGTCCTTCGTCGCGCGATGCACGTCGACGCCGCCCTTTTGGAGCACGTTGACGAGCTTCACCGCCGTCGGGAAATCATCCTGATCAGCCGGGATGATGTAACCGCGCGGATCGCGAAACGCCGGATCGTGGAGCACCTTTTCGTAGAGTTCGGCCGGCATGCTGCGGACGAAAAACGGATTCGGCTCCGCTGCCGGAGCCGCTGCGGGAGCACCTGCTCCGCCCGGCGCCATACCCCCGCGGCCGCGGCCGCCGCCACCACCACCGCCGCCGCGACCACCCCGGCCACCTGCGGCCGCGGGATCGAAGCCCGCAGCTTTCGCGGCCTCATTGAGCGCGGCGATGCGCTTCGGCGTGATCGTCCACGTGTCTTCGCTGCCCTTTTGGATCGAGCGGCGGCCCATCGTGTAAATGTTGTAGAGCACGGTCTCGCGATTGCGCGACGCGTAATCCATGATCGCGCGCTGCAATTCCATCATGTAATCGATCGACTGGCGGTAGTGCCACATCTGGGGCTTCACCGGGAGCGGCCACTCGGTCGTCGGCAGTTGCTTGTCAGCGATGAGCGGTACCGGCGCGGGCGTCGGGCCGCCGATGATTTCGGTGAGAATTCCGATGGTGTTGCGGAAATACGTCGCGGTGCGCATGCCGCCGTTGAACCACGTCGAATACGGCGCAGCCGAGCGCATCGCCGAGCCGCCCATGCCCTTCGAGATCAGGCGCGCGTGCATGGCGGAGCCGACTTCCTCGATCCCGATCGGAATAAGCGGGTCGAAGTCGTAGTTAAAGGGATCGCGGAAAGGCGGGATGAACACCACCGCGCCAGCGGGGCCGGTCTGGTGGACATTATGCATGATCTGCGGATTCCACTCGACGAAGAGGACGCGATTCTGGTTCGTCGTCTCCTTCATGTTCATCGTGATCGAGTCACGGTTGTCGTCGTGGCCGATGTATTTGTGGTAGAGCCGCGGCAGACCGCCGAGCGTGCGCTGCTTCTCGTCGGGGTTGTGCATATACCAGTTGGCGACGAACTCGACGCCGTCGGGATTCGGCACGGGCATCAGGAGAATGTTGTCGTTGAGGAAGCGCATCGTCTCCTCATCGGTCTTCGTGATCATCTCGTAGACCTGCTCGGCGAGGCTCTGCGAATTCACAGTCTCGGTGGCGTGGAGGCCGCCGTCGATCCAGACGACGGTGCGGGCGACTTTCGCCATGGCGTGAGCCTCCGCCTCGGACATCTCGGCGCGGGCGAGCTTTTGCGACATTGCCTTGTAGTCGGCGAGCTTGGCCAGATTGGCCGGCGAGGAAATGATCGCCATGTATTGCTGGCGACCCTCCTCGGTGAGGCCGATGCTCTGGACTTTCAGGCGATCGGATTCGGTGGCCCACTTTTGCAGCATCGAGGAGATCTGCGTGTAGCTGGCCATGTGGTAATCGTCGCCGATGTTGAACCCAATCATCTCCTTGGGCGGCGTGATTTTCGGTTCGCCAGCGGCGAATAGTGACGAAGCGGCGGTGAGGGCGAAGAGGCCGAGACTCATTCGAACGAGTCGGCCCTTCATTTGTCGGAGGGTGGTCATAGCGGCGGAAGGACTAATTTTTGTTAAGCTGCAAGCCGGAGCTGCTGCGGTAATCGTGCCAGACGCGCGAAAGAATGCGATCGATGCGCAGAACTTTCGCGCGCCATTACCCCGCCGCCGGCACGGTCCGCTCAGAATTTCCGATCAAACTGCGCCGTAAAGGCGCGGCCGACCCAGATGCTTTCGCCGGTCGCTCCGCTGTAGCCGGTCGAGCTCGTGCTGCGCGTCGGCTGGGCGTCGAGGAGGTTGTTGATACCGAATCGCACCGAGGCGCCCCGGAACCACGAGCGGGCCTCGGCGCCAAAGCGGTAGGAGACGCTGCCGTTCAACTGGATTTGGTCCTGGCCAATTTCGACGTAGGAGGTGGAGCCGTTGTTAGTGACGACCTTGATGTAGTTCGGATTGCCGAGCGACTGGTAGACGGACTGCGTCGTCGTCGCGCCGGTGCGGACCGCGCCGGTGTAGACGCCGCTGAGCGCGGCCGACCAGGCAGCCTGGCGCCATTGGATCGTGGCGGAGCCTTTCCACTTGGCGGCGTTGAGGCCGACGATGTCGTCGTTGATCGCGGAGGTCGGCGTGTTCTGCGTGTATTTTTTCAGGAACTGCGACCATTCGGTCGAGAGGCGGAACTGGCCGAGGCGCGTGCGCGGCAGGCTGTAGGCGACGCCATAGTCGTAGCCGCTCGCGAAATTATTTCCGGTGCCGTTGATCGATTTCGAGACGCCGCCGATCCACTGGCCGAGCGCGGCGGTCCACTGGCTCTTGGGCAGCACGGCCCACGTTTGGGCGAAGAGCGCGCGGTCCGCATCGGTCACAGGCGCGCGGAGGGTGTTGGGATCGCCGATGTAGCCGCCGGTGGTGTCGGTCGGCGTAACGCGCGAGCCAACGTCGATCGCACTGATCGCTTTGCCGGCGGCAAGCTGGGCCTGCGTGTAGTTGAGGAGCAACTGGGCGTCGAGCGCCGCGTCGCGGCCCACGCTCGTGACGAGGTTGTTCTGCTGGATCTGCCAGTAGTCGACCGAGAACGAGAGGCCTTTGACCCAGGGCACATCGACGACCAGGCCGACGCTTTTGCCCTTGGAGGTTTCGGGTTGGAGGCTGGCATTGCCAACTGAATAGGTTTTCGAAAGCACCTGATTGTCGGCGGCGAGGCCGGCGCTAAGGAGGTAGTTGTTGCGCACGGTGTCGCGCGAGCCCGGAGGCGCGGCGTTGGAAAACGACGAGGGCTGATAGAGCGTGGCGAGATCGGGCGCGGTGTAGCCTTCGTTGAGCGAGCCGCGGACGAGGACGGCGGAAAGCGGCTTCCAACTGAAGCCATACTTGGGCTTGGTGGTGGAGCCGAAATCAGAGTAATTTTCGTAGCGGGCCGAGGCGTTCAACTCGAGCGAGTGAAGAGCGGGGAGCTGGTTGCGCGGCGCGGCGAGCGGGACGAGTGTCTCGGCGTAGGCGCTACGAATGTTGCGGCCCGCGTGATAATTGAACTTCGGCGAGGTGGTGAGAAAATCGTTGTCCTGCGGATCGAGGCCGGAGTCGGGCGGGTTGGTGCCGGCGAAGGGATCCTTGGTGTCCTCCTTGTATTCGCGGCGCCACTCGACGCCGAACGAGGCCGCGACCGGCCCGGACCAGAGATCGACGACGTTGCCGCCGAGGCGCGCGTCGCCGCTGGCAATGTAGCTGTGACCGTAGCGATTGAGCGAACGCGTGTAGTCGGCGCGGACGCTGGCGGGGTTGGCGTAGGGCTTGTCGGCGACAACCGCGCCGTTCTGCACCTTGAACGTGTAGCCGAAGGGATTCCACGCCGTCGCATCGGTGCGCAGCGCGACCTGCTGGATGAAGGACTGGCGGATGGAATTAACGAGGAAGTCTGTTGAGCGCACCGCGCCGTAGTTGACCGCCGTCTCCCAGTTCCACGACGAGTGCCCAAGCGTGCCCTTCAAGCCGGTGAGCACCCGGTAGACCGCGTCGGACTCGACCTGTTTTTCCGCGCCGCCGTCCGGAAACAGCACCGCGGCGATCGTGATCGGCTGAGGCGTGCCGACGAGGCGCGCGGTGCCGTCGGAATTGGACGCGCCGGCCGTGTTGTAGAAACGCGAACCGAGTGGATTGAACGGGTTGTCGGCGGAGAGCACGACGACCGCGTCCGACGACTGGAGCGCCATCGGCTGACGGTTGACGCGCGAGGCGGAGTAGTAGCCGCCCACTTCGCCAAACGCGCGGACGCTGGGCGTGAGATCGTATTCGACGCGGTTGTAGAGATTGAAACGCGAGCTACGCGGCTGGCCGGTGATATATTGGTTGTAGTCGGCGTAGAGGCTGCGCGGCGGCGCCGTGTTGGTCAGCGCCGGCGTGCTAGTCGGCGTGCCATCCGTCGGATAAAAATAACGGATCGTGCCGGACGCAACGCCAGCCCCGACGCGATACTGCGCCCAGATGCTGGTCGTCGAGAGACCGTCGTAGGCGCTGCCGGGGACATTCCACGGCGCGCGCGCCTTCGTGGTCTGATCGGATGAGCGCGAGCTGGCGCGTTGCCAGAGAAAGATCGGGTCGCGGTTGTAGGCGGTAAAGTTGAACAGCAGGCTGCCCTTGCCGCCGCCGAAAACCCCGCCGAGGCCGAAATTACCCTGCTCGTCGCTGCCGCCGCCGTGCTCGGTGACGCCGAAGCGCAGGCTCACTTCCTCGCCGCGCGGATCCTTGCGGGTGACGTAATTGACCACACCCGCCACCGCATCCGATCCGTAGATCGCCGAGGCGCCGTCGCGCAGCACTTCGACCTGCTGGACGCCGAAGGTCGGGAGCGTGTTGACGTTCACGCTGGAGGTGTTGAACGGATGGCTGGGCATGCGACGGCCGTTGAGCAGCACGAGCGTCTTACCCGCGCCGAGGCCGCGGAGGGCGATGTTCGCGTTGTCGCCGCGCGCGGCGACGGCGTTGGTCGAGGTTTCGTTGTTCGGGATGTTCGTGATCTCCGGAATTGCCGCGAGCAGATCGGCCGGGGTCGCGGAATCGCGCGCGGCAATATCCTCGCTGGAAAAGATCGTGACCGGGAGTGTTTTCTCTTCGTCGAGGCGTTTGATGTTCGAGCCGGTGACGCTCACGGCTTCGAGGCGGATGGGTTGATCGTCCGGACGCGTGTCGGCGGCCGGTTTTTCCTGCGCCCACAGCGAGGCGCTGGCGGCGAGCGCCGCGAGAAGGCGCGCAGCCGGCTGGGCCGGGCGCGGAAACGAAAAGGCAAACGTGGTCGTGCTCATGACAGTCCGTGGTCGTGCGAGGTGAAATCTTCGGCCGTGAAATCGCGGCCGCTGAAGCGGGAGGGATCCGGTCGTCCGGAAACCCGCGGAAGCTAAGGCGTCAGTCCGAGCGCCTTCGACCATGGCTGGTCAGAAGCAAGCTGAGACTGGTTTCACTCGCGCCGGGCAGGCGTAGAGCAGCGCGCACGTCAAACTACGATTTATTTAAAGTAAACTGAATTAGTAGGGTATTGTGTCATAGGAAAAACCCGCCATTCGGGCGTCGCCAGGCCCACTTTCCATTCGCCATCACGAAGCCGGCGCGCTTATTCACGCGGCTTGCCGTGAACGACACCGCCGCCCATTCCGCCACGATCCCGAACGTGCTCGCCGACCGCTACGCGTCGACCGCAATGAAAGCGATCTGGGGCCAGCATGGCCGCTTCGCCCTCGAGCGCGATTTCTGGATCGCGGTGATGAAGGCGCAGCGCGATCTCGGCGTGCCGATCCCGGCCGACGCGATCAAGGACTACGAGAAGGTGAAGGATCAAATTGATCTCGCGGCGATCGCGAAGCGCGAGCGCATCACGCTTCATGACGTGAAGGCGCGCATCGAGGAATTTTCCGAGCTCGCGAAGCGGCAGTTCATCCACCTCGGCCTCACCAGCCGCGATCTCACGGAGAACGTCGAGCAGCTGCAAATCCTGCGCGCGCTAAAGCTCGTCCACTTCAAGGCCGCCGCCGCGCTCCTCGCGCTCGGTCGCCAAGCCGAGGCACACCGTGACCTCATGATCACGGGCCGCACGCACAACGTTCCCGCGCAACCGACCACGCTCGGCAAACGGCTTGCGATGTTCGGCGAGGAGCTGCTCGTCGGTTTCGCACGGCTCGAGGAATTGCTCGCACGCTATCCGGTGCGCGGACTCAAGGGGGCCGTCGGCACGCAACTCGATCAACTCACGCTGCTCGGCGGCGACAGCGCGAAAGTCGATCAACTCGAGGCGCGCGTGCTGAAGCACCTTGGGTTTCACGCCTCGCTCAGCGCGGTCGGACAGGTTTATCCGCGCTCGCTCGATTTTGAGGTGGTGAGCGCGCTGCACCAGGTCGCCGCGGCCGGCGCGAGCTGCGCCACCACACTGCGTCTGATGGCCGGCGCCGGGTTGCTCACGGAAGGTTTTCAGGATGGCCAGGTCGGCTCGTCCGCGATGCCGCACAAGGTCAACGCGCGGAACTGCGAACGCGTCTGCGGATTCGCAACGATTCTTTCGGGCTACGTCACGATGACCGGCGCGCTCGCCGGCCACCAGTGGAACGAAGGCGACGTCTCGTGCTCGGTCGTGCGCCGCGTCGCGCTGCCGGACGCGTTCTTCGCGATCGACGGGCTGCTCGAGACGTGGCTCACGGTGCTGCAACAGATGGAAGTTTTTCCGGCGGCCGTCGCCGCGGAAAACGAGCGCAACCTCCCCTTCCTCGCGACGACCACGATTTTGATGGAGGCCGTGAAGCACGGCGCCGGTCGCGAAACCGCGCACGAAGCGATCAAGGAGCACGCACTCGCCGCAGCAAAGGCGCTGCGCTCCGGCACCGGCGACGCCGATCTGCTTTCACGCCTCGCCTCTGATCGCCGGGTCGGCCTCGGCAAGAAGGCGCTGCAGTCGATTCTTTCGGAAAACGCGCGCTTCGTCGGCGCCGCACCGCACCAGGTGGACGCGTTTCTCGCCGAGGTGAAGCCGCTCGCGCGAAAGCACAAGGGCGCCGCAGAGTATCAACCGGGGCGGCTGCTTTAGTCGCGCGCGGCCAATCCCGCCGCCGAAAAAAAGTTATTCACAATCTTTCCGTGTCGCGCGGGAAAATTGAGTTTGCCAGCGTCGCGGGCGGTGCGCTTGCTTGGCCGTTCGCGTTCTCTCCACACACTTTTTAACCACACACCGTCATGTCTGAACTCGTAGGAAACGTCTTGGTGGGCCAGTCCGGTGGCCCCACTTCTGTCATTAACGCCAGCGTCGCGGGCATTGTCGCGGAGGCGCTGAATCACGAGTGTATCGAGGAGGTTTATGGTGCGCTCAACGGCGTGCTGGGCATCCTGCAGGAGGACCTGATCGATCTCGCATCGGAGTCGCAGCAGCAGATCCGCGCGCTGCGTTTCACGCCCGGCGCCGCGCTCGGCACCTGCCGCTACAAGCTCAAGAAACAGTCCGACTTCGATCGCGTGCTTGAGGTCTTCAAGGCCCACAACATCCGCTACTTTTTCTACATCGGCGGCAACGACTCGCAGGACACTGCGGACAAGATTTCCAAGCTCGCGCAGGCGCAGGGTTACGAACTCCGCGTCATCGGCGTGCCGAAGACGATCGACAACGATCTCGTCACCACCGACCACACGCCCGGTTACGGCAGCGTGATCAAGTATATCTGCACGACCGTCCGCGAACTCGCGTGCGACAACGCCGCGATGGGCCAGAACGATCTCGTGCAGATCGTCGAGGTCATGGGCCGCAGCGCCGGCTGGATCGCCGCGGGCGCCTCGCTCGCCAAGCGCCGCGATCAACCGCATGATCCGCCGCACATCATTTTGCTCCCCGAGATCGCGTTCAATCAGGAGAAGTTCGTCGCTGACGTGAAGCGCGTGCTCGCGCGCGAGAAATACTGTCTCGTCGTTGCTGGCGAAGGCCTCGTCGACGGCGATGGCAACTACGTCACCGCCGACGCCTCGACCGACGCGTTTGGCCACGCCCGCCTCGGCGGCGTCGGCGAATTCCTCCGCGAAGTGATCGACACGCAGCTGCCGGGCACGAAGGCCCGCGTCGTCAGCCTCGGCAACGCCCAGCGCGCGGCCGCGACCGGCGCCTCCAAGACCGACAGCGACGAAGCCTACCTCGCCGGCCAGGCCGCGGTGAAGGCGGCGATCGATGGTGAGACCGACAAGATGGTCACGCTCGTACGCGGTGACACCGATCAATATTCCGTCGAGACCGGCCTCGCACCGCTCAGTGAAATCGCGAACGGCGTGAAAAAGCTTCCGCGCGAATGGATCAACGAAGACGGCGTCTCGATGAACTTCCAGTTCATGCGCTACGCGCAGCCGCTGATTCAGGGCGAAGTGGTGGTGCCGTTCGAGAACGGTCTGCCGAATTTTGCGCGGCTCGACAAGGTGCGCGTCGACAAGGTGCTCCCGGGCCACGACGTCTGAGCAAACTCGCGACGTTTTTGTTTTTAAAACCGGCTACCACGTGCAGCCGGTTTTTTTACGTCGCTGCGCTAAAACATCGTTTGCGCAGGCACGTCTGAGCTGCACGCTTTTCCCTTCTCATGACCCAAACCCTGCGTCTGACCCTGCTGTCTACCACCCTCGCCACGTTCGCGCTGGGACAGCCGAAAACTGATTCTGGCATCACGCGGGCCGAGCCCGTTATCGTCGAGGAAACGCGTCTCACGGCCGATGCCGCCGGAACGACGCTCGTGCGTTTTGACGATACGGCGCCGCCCGCCACACAGTCGCTCGAGTCGCTCGCGAGCCGCGTCGCCAACCTCCACGTCGCCGCCGGCGGCGCCAATTCCTACGGCGATCTTTTCACGCTGCGCGGCCTCGCCAACACGCCCTATTTTTCCGATCCCTCCGTCGCGCTCTACTTCGATGACATCCCGCTCGGCAGCAGCTTCACCTACCCAACCGGGTTGTTCGGTTTCGCGAGCGCGACGATCACGCGCGGGCCGCAGGGCAGCGCCTTCGGCCGCGGCGGCGAGGGCGGCGTGATCACCCTCAGCTCCATCGAGCCGGGCGCGACGGCGGCAAGCGAACTCCGCGCCGCCGCAGGCAACTTCAATCTCCGCTCCGCCGCGCTCAGCGCACGAAGCGCGCGCGGCGGGTTCGCCGACGCGAGCGTCGCACTCTCGTTCCTGCAGCGCGACGGCTACATCTCGAACACGACCCTCGGCCGTCCCGTCGACGACCAACAGGCCTCCGCGGCGTCGGCCCGCGTGCGCGTGCGGCCGACGGCGGCAAGCGAGTTCACGTTTCAATTTCTCGGCAGCAAGCACCACGACGGTGCACAGCCGCTCGTGCCGCTCGGCGGACCGCTGTTTTCGGTCGTGCGCGCGCGCGATGGCTCAACCAACATCGACTTCGGCGCCGCCGCGATCAAAGGCGCGTTCGCCACCCCCCTCGGCCAGCTGATCGCGACGACGAGCTACACCGACTGGTCGCTCAATCCCTACGACAATCGCCTTACGCTGCCGCCGACCCTCGATTCAAAAATTCTCCAAATCCAGCGCACTTGGAACGAGGAAATCCGCCTCGCCTCCGACGCGCGCGCCGCGATCGCGTGGCACGCGGGCGCGTGGTGGTCGGACAGCAAGACCACCGGCGACGTGAACCGCGGCCTCGTGATCGGCGCACCCACCAACATCCCGATCGAAGTCTCGAGCTACAGCCTCACCGCCCGAACCGCCGCACTGTTTGGCGACGCCACGATCACGCCGGCGGCGGGCTGGCGCGTGACGCTCGCCCTGCGCGCCGAGGAAGCGAAAAAAGATTTCGATCGCAGCCAACGCGTGCCGGGCGCGGGACATTTCACGGACGCGAAGGCGTTTGATTCATTCGCGCCGAAACTCTCGGCGAGCCGCGCGCTCAGTGCGGACACCACCGCGTCCGCGAGCGTCTCGCTCGGCACGAAGCCCGGCGGCTGGTCCGCCTATACGGGTAACGCCGCGCTCGCGCCGTTCAAGCAGGAGCGTGCAACCGCATTTGAAGCCGGCGTCGATACCGCGCTGGCGAACAAGACCGTGAAGCTCGCCGTGCGCGTTTTCGACTACGAGATCGACAACTACCAGATCGAGCGCTCGTTCAACGCCTCGGATTATCTTGTCGTCAATGCGCCCCGAGCACGCTCGCTCGGCGGCGAACTCGAGGCCACGTGGCGCCCGATTGCCGAGTGGACGCTCGCCGCGACGCTTGGCTTCACCGACGTCACGCTCCGCGAGTTCACCGATCCGTTCACCAACAAAAATTTATCCGGCAACCGCGCGCCCTACGCCCCGATCTACAACGGCCACCTGAGCGCGACCTGGCGCGGAGCAGGCGGCTGGTTTGCGGCGGCGGAGTTCGCGGCGACGGGCAAGACGTTTTTCGACGAATCGGAAAACCCGGCGTTCGCCGCGCGCGCCTACCTCGTCACCAATGCCCGCTTCGGCTACGAGACACCGCGCTGGCGCGCCACCTTCTACGGCGAAAACCTCGGCGACACGCAGTATGCCGCGCTGATCATTCCTGGTGTGCGCCATGTCTCGCCCGGCGCCCCGCGCACCTACGGGATCGAACTGACGGCGAAATTCTGATCACGCTTTCGCGGCGTCGCCGATCGGCACATAAGGCGCCTCGCGCAGCTCCGGCGCACGCTTGCCCGCGAGGAGCTGCCACCAGACACGGGCGTTGGCGGCCACTACAATCGTCACAAGCACGAGAAATGCGCCCGTGACGAGGGCGTCGATGCGGTTGTTGAACAACTGCGACTGCCACGCAATCACGTCCGCGCGCGAGCCGCCGAGCGCGATTCGCTGCTGCAGGCCGCGGGCGATCGCGAGGAAGCCGAGCGGCGCGGGGCCGAAGATTTTCATCCAGCCCGCGGTCATCGTGACCGAAAACAGCCAAGCCAGCGGCGCCAGCGTGATCCAGAGATGGCGCACCCGGCCCATCTTGATGAGCACCGTGGTGCCGAGGGAAAGTGCGATGACGGCGAGCAGTTGGTTCGCGATGCCGAAGATGGGCCAGAGCGAGTTGATCCCTCCGAGCGGATCGACGACGCCTTGGTAAAGAAACCAGCCCCACGCGCCGACAAACAGCGCGGTCGCAAACGCCGCCGCGCCTGAGGACTGCGGATTGCCGAGCGGCTCCCACACCGTGCCGAGTAGATCCTGCACGATAAATTTTCCCACGCGCGTGCCCGCATCGATCGTCGTGAGGATGAAGAGCGCCTCGAACATGATCGCGAAGTGATACCAGAGCGCGAGCGCGGCCTTGCTGCCGATCACACCGGCAAACATGTGCGCCATGCCGACGGCAAACGTCGGTGCACCTCCCGTGCGGCCAATCATGGATTTTTCGCCGACGCTCGCCGCGAGCGTGGACATGTCGGCGGTCGTCACCGGATAGCCGAGCGCGGTGATTTTTTGCGTCACGGCTTCGGCGGTGCCGGCCATGTTGATCGCGAAATACTGGCCGGGCTCCATCGCGCACGCGGCGATGAGCGCCATGATGCCGACGCACATTTCCATGACCATCGCGCCGTAGCCAACAACGCGAATGTGCGATTCGCGCGCGAGGAGCTTGGGTGTCGTGCCCGATGAAATCAGCGAGTGAAACCCCGAGATCGCGGCGCACGCGATGGTGATGAAGCAGAAGGGAAACACCGGTCCGGCAAACACGGGGCCGCTGCCGTCGATAAACTTTGTAAGCGCCGGCATCTTCAGCACGGGCGCGAGCGCAATCACGGAGACGGCAAGCGCTGCGACGGTGCCGATTTTCATGAACGTGCTGAGGTAATCGCGTGGCGCGAGTAGGAGCCATACCGGCAAAATCGAAGCGAGCAGGCCGTAGCCCATGAGCCACCACGCGAGCGTGGTGCCTTTGAGCGTCAGGAGGTTCTCGAGCGTGGAGCCATTCGGAATTTTTCCGCCAAGCCACACGGCGGCGAGGAGCGCGAGCACACCGAGCGCGCTGACGAGAGCAAGCCCGCGGCCGTGGTGACCGACGGCCTTCATCCCGACGCCCATCGCGAGTGCGATCGGCATCGTGGCGGCAATCGTGAAGAGGCCCCACGGACTTTCGGCGAGCGCCTTGACGACCACGAGCGCGAGCACCGCGAGCAAAATGACCATGATTGCGACGATGCTCACCAGCGCTACCACGCCCGCAAACGGGCCGACCTCATCGCGCACCATCTGCCCGAGCGATTTTCCGCCACGGCGCACTGAGCAAAACATGATCACGCAGTCGTGCACGGCGCCGCCAAACACCGCACCGATCAACATCCACAGCATGCCGGGCAGATAACCAAATTGCGCGGCTAGCACCGGCCCAACGAGCGGCCCCGGCCCCGCGATCGCGGCGAAGTGGTGGCCAAAGACGACCCACTTGTTGGTGCGAACGAAATCTTTTCCGTCCTCGTGGACCTCGGCGGGCGTGGCGCGGAGTTCGTCGAGCGTGAGCACCTCGGCCATCAGCCACGCGGAGTGAAATCGATAGCTGACCGCAAACGTGCAGAGCGCGGCGACGACCATCCAGAGGGCGTTGACCGTCTCGCCGCGGGACCAGGCGAGCGTGGCGATGGACGCGGCGCCAAGACCGGAGACGGCGCTCCAACCGAGGACGCGGAGGAAACTTTTCCGAGCGGGAGCAGGGGCGGCGGAAGTGCTCATGGAGAATCAGCGGGGAAACGGCCAATTTGCAGGCAGGAGTCGCAAGCGCAAGCGCGCGGCACAGCGGATTGTGGAATTGGCATAGGTAGGCCCTCACGGGCTTTCCCTGCTACACCACCGGACATGCGGGTCCGCATCCGGCGGTTCTGCTCGATCAATCCTGTCCCTTGCCCGATGCAGTGACTTTCCTCCGATGCTGCGCTTGCCGCACCTTGGGTGCTCTTACCGGCATTCCGGCCAGTTTCTTCGCCCACGGCAGTCCGATACGCGGCGGACTCTTCTGCTTCTTTACGCAGATTCATGGACTCAGTTTGCACCGTCCTCTTTCGGTTCGGTCCTTCGCCCCTGATCGTGGGTTACTATGACCTCGGCTGACTTCAGCGGAGTTGTCGCCACGCCTTCCGGCGCCGCTAGCTCTCGCGAGCGACTCCGCAGACCTCCCCGGGTAATGCGCACCTGCCTTCACGCTTATGCCTGCCGCATCTACGCACGCACATTCCGTGCAGAGTTTGGACTTTAGAGATATGGGCCTCCTCATCCTATGCGTGTGCCTCATGCGGTTCCTGTACGTCAGGCCAGCGTTTTGCCCTGGGCTTCCTTCCCACGGTCGCCTCGCGACGCCGCAGTGTAAGCGTACAATTCTGACGTGACGACGGCGGCGGAAAAATCCGCTAGAGTCGTGGGATGGAAAAACCAAGGAGCCGGAAACCGCGTGGAGCGCGGCGGTCGCGCGCTGAGCGAGTAAAAGTACTGAGCGCGTACCGCGCG
>CAITWF010000060.1 GCA_903896015.1 uncultured Opitutia bacterium
AATCGCCGTTTCCGCTGTTCGGACGGTGTCGTTAGGCTTTCGTTGCCTCTGCTCCCAAACGGGCACGTGCAATAAAAGCCTATGGTTTTACGAACGGTAACAGAGGAACCGACGAGAGGCTAGACAGTTCGACTCTGTCCTCACCGCTTCGTTCTATAAGGCCCCTTTTTCGCCGTTTGCTCCTATTTGCAGCCAATGAATTCGGATCAAGGCACAGCGTCAGCAAGACTGACGCCCTACGTGCGGAACGGACAAATTCGGAGTTGCGTGGACTGCGGCGCGCCGCATCACTCGTCGCAACTTTACCCGCATGGCGTTCAACCTGAAAAAGGTGCTCAAGGCACTGTTGCTGTCCTCCAACCAACCGCTCGCCATCAAGGATGTGCAGGCGGCGTTCACGCGTTTTCACGATGCCACATCGTCGCTGCCGATCGTCGAGAGCGAAGTCGAACAGCAGCCGGTGTCGCCCGCAGCCGTCGTCGACGGCGACGCGAAACCCGCGGAAGCGGCCGAGGCAGCGACCGCCCCGACCGAAGTGCCGGTGACGGCCGCGGAGGCTGCGGAAGTCGTGACCGAGACGCCGCAGGATCCGGAACTTTACGGCGAAGTGCCCTCGCTCGTGACGGCGACGCAGATTCGCGAAACGATGGATGCGATCGCGGAAGAGTTGCGCGCGGCGGACGATGGCTTGCTGCTGATCGAAGGCAACGCGGGCTACCGCATCGTGACGCATCCGCGCTTCGCACGCTGGGTGCGCATCCTCCGGCAGGAGCCGCCGCCGGTGAAGCTCAGCCAGTCCTCGATCGAGACCCTCGCGGTCGTCGCGTATCGCCAGCCGGTCACGCGCACCGAGATCGAAACGATCCGCGGCGTGTCGGCCGAAGCCGGCGTCAACAAACTCCTCGAACGCGATCTGATTTACGTCGTGGGCCGCGCAGACACGCCGGGCAGGCCGATCCAATACGGGACGACGGAGCAGTTCTTGGAGTTCGTTGGCGCGAAGTCGCTCGATGAATTGCCGGCGTCGGACGTGCTGTCGTCGCGCCAGATCGACGAGTGGCTGAAGAATTCCTCGAACGCGCACCAACCCAACGACACGGACATGGGGCTGTCGGACGAGCAGTTGCCGCTCGAAGGTCCCGCCACCGGCGAAGCGCCGGCCGAGCAGATTACGACCGCGGCGGCGACGGAAGCCCCACCGGCTGAGTCAGCCTGATCATGAGCCTCGAACCGATTCGCCAGAAGATCGACCAGTTGGACAAGCAACTCGTCTCGATCATCAACGAGCGCCTCGCCCTCGCCGCCGAGATCGGAAAGATCAAGCGGAAGGAAGGCGGTCAAATCTACGTCGCGGAGCGCGAGGATGCGGTGCTGCGCAAGGTCACTGGCCAGAACGATGGCCCGATCAAGAATGAGGCTCTGAAGGCGATCTACCGCGAGATCATGTCGGCGGCGATCGCGTTGGAGAAGCCGCTGCTCATCGCGTATCTTGGGCCCGAGGCGAGCAACACTCACGCAGCCGCGATGAAGAAATTCGGGGCGAGTGTGGACTATCACGCGATGGCCACGATCGGCGACATTTTCACCGCGGTGGAGAAGGGCGAGACCGACTACGCCGTGATTCCGATCGAGAACTCGACTGAGGGCAGCGTGCGCGAGGCGCTGGACAATTTTGTGGAGAGCGACCTGAAGATCGTCGCGCAGATCCATTTGGAGATTTCGCACGCGCTCATCTCTAACTCGCCGCTCGAGCAGATCGAGCGCGTCTACTCGAAGGATCAGGCGCTCGCGCAATGCCGGCACTGGCTGCAGCGCCACCTGCCTCACGCGCAACTGGTCGACGCGCCGAGCACGTCGCGCGCGGTGCAATTTGCGAAGGAAGAGCCGGGCACCGCAGCCGTGGCGGGTGAACTCGCCGCGGAGCATTACGGCGTGCCCGTGATCGAACGAAACATTCAGGACCGGGCGGACAACACCACGCGGTTTTTCGTGATCGGCAAAAAGCCCTCGGGTTCGGCGGGCAGCGGGAAGGATATTTCGAGTTTTCTCGTTTCGCTTGGTGATGAGGCGGCGTCGCATTCAGGCGCGCTGTTGAAGATGCTCATGCCGCTCGCGGAGCGCGGGATCAATCTCTCGAAGATCGAGTCGCGCCCGAGCAAGAAGCGTCCGTGGGATTATTATTTCTTCCTCGATGTAACGGGGCACTACGACGACGCGGCCATGAAGGAAGCGTTGGCCGAGCTGAAGAAATTCTGCCCGATGGTGAAGTGGCTCGGCAGTTATCCGGTCGCGAGCTGAGGGGTTTGCGCGGACGCGGTTCGAAGGAAGGCGTCTACCTTGCAGATGCCGCCCCGGTCGGAATAGGATCGACGACGTCAGCAAGACTGACGCCCTGCGCTATGAATCAACCTGAGCTGCCGACACGAAAAACATCCGATCTTCTGATCGGTCGGCGATCAATCCCTGGCGCGACATATTTCCTGACGCTGGGTGAAGCCAACCGTCGCCCCGCGCTGCTCGACCCTGCGGTCGTTCAGGATATTCAGCGCTCGCTTGATCGCCTACATATCGCTGACCATTTCATCCTGATTGCGGCAACGGTAATGCCGAATCACATCCATGTGCTTGGGACGCTCGGCGAGCGGTTGGCGCTCAACCGGGTGGTTGCGAAACTCAAGGCGGGTACGCGCACGGTCCTGGGCTCGCGCGGCCTCGCATGGCAGGAGAATTACGTCGAGCACCGCCTGCGAAATGACACCGATCTTGAGCCGTTTGCTCGCTACATCTTTCTAAATCCGTATCGCGGTAACTTGCTCCGCCTTGCCGGGCGGTGGCCCCATTGGTGGCGCTGGGGCGAATTGCGATTCGAGTTCGAGGCGATGGTCGCGCAGGCGGGAAGCGTGCCTCCCGCCTGGCTCGGCGAATCCGATCCGCTCGGTGTTTCGGATCTTTGATGGTTGGTTGTACAGCGTTAGCAAGACTGACATCCTACGACAATCTAATGAGTCGCTCCTCCGCCTACTTCCCGCGCTCAAATAAAAAATAGAGCGTGACGACGGCGAGGGCGACGAGCGCGAACGCGGCGAAGAAATAGAGCAGGCAGCCCTTCTTTACGTCGGTCTTCGTAGTATCGGGGCCACGATGATATTGCTGAATGATCTCGTCGGCGACGGCGGCGACTTCGGGCGCGACGTCCGCCGCGGGCGGGGGAAAGGGCGAAGCAGCCGAAGAGGCGGCGAGGATCTGAGCGGCCTGGCTCGCGACGAAAGGGGTGGAGGCAGGGGCCGGCCTGACTATCGGAACGGGCTTGGCGGGCGCGCTTTCCGAGGCCGCTGCGATTTCGCGATCGAGCCAGGCGAGGTGCTCCTGCAGAAGCGCGCGCTGGCGGAGGAGTTGTTGAAGCCGATCGGACATGATAGCGACGGCGACGGTGACGGGACCGGCAATCGCGGGCAAGAAAAAGGGCCGGTCAAAGACCGGCCCGGTGAAAACGTGACGACGATCCGCGGATTAGGCGGTGACGATCGCGACCTTGCGGTGCGGCTTGTCGTATTTGACCGTGCCGTCCTTGAGTGCGAAGAGCGTCCAATCGCGACCCGTGCCGACGTTCTTGCCAGCGTGGAGCTTGGTTCCGCGCTGGCGGATGATGATGGTGCCCGCGGTGACGGTCTGACCGCCGAAAACCTTTACGCCGAGACGTTGTGAATGGCTATCGCGGCCATTCATCGATGTGCCCTGACCTTTTTTATGCGCCATGGTGGGTGGTTCCTTGTTTAGAAATTAGGCTTTGATGGACTCGATCTTGATGACGGAGAGTTCCTGGCGATGGCCGCGTTTGCGCTCCATGCCCTTGCGCTTCTTTTTCTTGAAGACGATGACCTTGTCACCGCGCTTGTTCTCGAGAATTTTGGCGGAAACGATCGCGCCAGCCAAAGTCGGGCGGCCAACCTTGTAATCCGCGCCTTCGCCGGCGGCCAAAACGTCCTTAATCTCGACGGTCGAGCCCTTTTCGGTGCCCGGATAGCGGTTCACAATGAGAATGTCGCCCTCGGAGACAGTGAACTGCTGGCCTTGGGTTTTGATGGTGGCTTTCATAAATAAAACCGCTGAATAAGCGGTTTTGAGCCGGCCAAAGCAAGGGAATTTTTGGGAAAACGCGCGCGTCAATCGATCGCCGGTTCGGGAAACTCGGCGATCCCGGGATGGGCGGCGTTGGCGGCGGCAAACGGGAGGGACCACGCGACCGAATCGCGCCAGCTCAGCCCGCGGTGAAACCGCGCGAAGAGGATGCAGGCGAGCATCACATCGCCCGACCCCGTGGCGGAAACTTCGCGCACCACTGGGCCGGTGATCGTTTCCGGTGCGTTGTGATCGGCGAGGAACCAGACGGGGCCCGGGCCGTCGGTTACGGCCCAGCGCAGCGCGCCGCCGCGATCGCGGAGTTTCAAGAGGAGTTCACCGCTGGAGAGCTTGGCCTCGGCGGTGGGGAAAAGCGTTTCGAGCTCGGTGCGGTTGATTCGAATCAGCGCGGCAGCGCGTTCGACGAACCAGGCGAGCGGCGGTCCATACGTGTCGACGATCAGGCAGCCGCGCTCCGGCCAGCGGTGCAGCAACTCGCGCAACGGATCGAAGTCAGTCGAATCCCAGCCGGGCAGGCTGCCGCAAATCGCGAGTACGGAGCCGGTGGGCTGAGTCGAGAGAAAGTCGACGCACGCGCGGATCGCCTCGGCGTCGGGCGCGACGTCGGGTCCGAGAAACGTCGTTTCCCGATACGCCCGCGAGAGATCCCGGATGACGGTGCCGCGGCGCGTCGCAGCCAGTGTAGGGAACGCCCGAAACGAAAAGTTTTTTTCGCGCAACCAGTGTTCGCAGGTGTGGCCCGCAGCGCCTCCGGAAAAGCACAGCGCGGTGTGGGACCCGCCGAGACGATTGAGCATCTTCGCAACGTTGATACCCTTGCCGCCGACTTGGAGAGTTTCATTGACCGCTCGCTGCGTCTTGCCCGGAGCCCAAGTGGCAAACTCGAGCGTGTGCTCCAGCAGCAGATTGCCCGTCAGCGTGAAAATATGCGGTGTGACACTCATCGTTTTGTGGGCCGGTAGAACACGTAGTTCACCAGGAAGTCGAGCCCGAGCACGCCACTCAATGTGCGAATGTTGCGCATGGCGCCGAAGACCTCGGTGAGGGGCGCGGCCTGCGGCTCGCGAACTTTCAGCAACAGCACACAGCCGGCGATCGCGAGCGCCGGTTGCAGCACGAAGCATACATGGTAAACCGCGAGCGCATCGGGCCAGCGTGCGAGCGCCCAACTCAACACCGCGCCACCCAGCACCGGCGCAATCGCAGCGGCGAGCGAGGTGATTGCCAGGTTGAAACCAATCGCGAGGCCCTTCGCTTCGACGGGAATCAGCCGCAGCAAAATCGTGAATTGTCCGAGCACAAAGCCCGCGCTCGCGATCGCGCCCATACTCGTCATGCCACCGAGCGCCCAAATAATGTAAACCATCGTGTGGCTGTAAGGCGTGAGAAAGCACCAGAGGGCGTTGACGATTTGCCACACGAGCAGCGAGACGGCCATCACGGGACGATTGCCATAGCGATCGAGGAGTCGGCCCCAAGCTGGTAGCGCGAGTGCACCGCCGAGCGCGGAGACAGTGGACAGCACACCAACATCGAACGCGGATAGGTTGAGCTGCTCGAAGAGAAAGACCTGGTAGAACGGCCCAAAACAATTCGAAGCGAAGAACCACACCGCTCCGAAAGCGATGAACCACAGGAGAGAGTGCGATCGCCGCAGCACGGCGATTTGATCACGTAACGGCAGAGGCGCGGTCGTGACCGGCCGGTGTGATCGCGTCGGGCTCGACCACTGCCAGTAGATCGAAAATGCCCGCAGCACCACCGCGACGACGATGATCGCTTGAAACACGGCGATCGAATAGGCCCAGCGCGCCAGCGCCCAGCCCGTGAGGAGCAGAAACGTCAGCGTGGAGATTTGCAGCAGGCGGTTGCGAAAACCGAAATATTTTCCGCGCAGCCGCGTCGGCACCCAGTCCTGAATCCAGGCGTTCCAGGTCACGCCGGTTACCGCAACCGATGCGCTGATCAAAAAGAAGCCGCCAATGAACCACCACGCCGCGACCTCCGGTTGATCGCGCGGTACGAAGCTGAGCATCGCGGCAAAACCCAGCCAGGACACGGCGCCGACCGCGGCACCGATCGCGGTCATGGGCTTCGCGGGGAGCCACCGCAGAAAAAAGGGCGCGGCGAAAATCTGGAGGAAATTCGCGAGATACGGCATCGCGGTGAGCAACCCAATCGCGGGCTTCGGCAGCGCCCACGCCTTGGTGACCAGTGCGGTGAGAAACACGTTTACCGGGAGCGACATCGTCACGATGGGCATCGCGACGAGACCTTCACGCGTGCAGAGTTTGAGGCTGCGGGCCAAGTCGGCTTTACGCTGGTAGGGTGTCGGTGCGTCGGCGCGCGCAAAAGTTGCGTTCAAGGTGAGATTGCTCCGAATAAAATGGGATGAGCCGCATAGTTAAAGCGAATCCACTGCGCGCCAAGCGAACCGTGGCGCTCGCGCGCTGGTTGCTCGGCAAGCACCTCGTGCGTCGCCACGCAGATGGTTCGATGGACGCGCGACGCATCACGGAGGTTGAAGCCTGCGACGGCGAGCGCGATCGCGCGTGCCACGCGCGCATGGGGCGCACCGCTCGCAATGCGGTGATGTATGAGCCTGGCGGCATTTGGTATGTCTACCTCTGCTATGGACGGCACGAGATGCTCAACCTCGTGGTCGGTCCGCGCGACTGGCCGGCGGCGATTTTGATTCGTGGCGTCGAGGGTGCGAGCGGGCCGGGCCGCGTTACAAAAACGCTCGCGATCGATCGGACGCTCAATGCTGGTTTAGCGACTGCACGATCGACGGGACTTTGGATCGAGGATAGAGGGGAGCGCGTTTCGCGCAGGCACATCCGCGCGACGCCGCGCGTCGGCATCGACTATGCCGGACCGATCTGGTCGAAAAGGCCGTGGCGTTTTATTTATTCGCCGACGCTGGAGCCGACGCCTTCCCCGCGTAAACCTGATCGGCCCCGGGGAGATCGTGAGTCGTCCAGCCGCCGCCGAGCGCTTCGGTGAGCGCGACGGACGCGATCAGCCGGCCTTGGAGGATGGTGAGCGCGGTCTGGCGATCGTTCAATTCGGTAACTTGCGCGGTGACGACTGTCGTGAAATCGACCGTGCCGGCGTTGTATTCGTTGAGCGCGATGCGTGCGGCTTGGGCAGCTTCCGATACGGCGGCATCTTGGATTTCTGCCTCCGATCCGAGCAGGCGCAGGCTGGCGAGATTGTCCTCCACCTCTTGCAACGCACCGAGCACGGCGCGGCGGTAGCTGGCGACGTTGGCGTCGTAGGAAGCGCGTGCCGCGGCGACTTGGTCGCCGCGTCGGCCAAAGTCGAGCAGCGTGTCGGCAAGGCCGGCGCCAAGCGACCAGAAGCGATCGGGGGCGCTGAAGAGCCGCGCGAATTGCGCGCCTTGGAAACCGCCGCTGGCCGAGAGCGTGAGATCGGGAAAATAGGCCGCGGTCTGAATGCCGACGCGCGCGTTGGCGGCGGCGACCGTGCGCTCCGCGGCCGCGATATCGGGGCGGCGCTCCAACAACTCGGAAGGTAGGTGTAGCGGAAGTTCGGGCACGGAAAAATTGAGCGCGGGCTGGGGCGCGAGGGTGAACTCGCCCGGCGCCTTGCCGACGAGCACGGCAATTGCGTGCTCGAGTTGGGCGCGTTGCACTCCCGCGTCGATCGCCTGCGCGCGGGCGGCGTCGAGCAGCGCTTGTGCGGAGATGACATCGCTGCGTGCGACGATGCCGACCTTGTATTTGTTCTGTGCGATGGCGAGGGTGCGGCGGTAGGCGGCGACAGCGTTTTCGCGGAGACGGATTTTTTCGTCGGCGATGCGCAGCTGGATGTAGCTCTGCGCGAGCGTCGACTGCACAGAAAGTCGGGCGAGGGCGAGGTTGGCGGCGCTCGTCTGGGCGGTGGCGAGGTCGGACTCGTCGAGGCGTCGCACACGTCCCCAGAAATCGGGGGTCCAACTGGCGCTGCCGGAGGCCGAGAAGGTATTGGCGGGCGGTGTGGCCACGCCGGTGCGGCTAACCGCACTCTTCGCGCGCTGCGCGGAACCGGCGAGAGAAAGGGTGGGTAGTAGCGTCGTCCGATCGGAGCGGGCGAGCTGGCGAGCCTGCTCGTAGTTCGCCACGGCGATCAGCAGCGATTGGTTGGCGGAGGCTGCCTGCGCCTCCAGATCGTTGAGGAGAGGATCCTGATAAACCTCCCACCATGGGCCGCGTTCAGCGGCGTCGTTGGGTGAGGCGGCCTTCCAGCCGGCGGCTTCCTTAAAGGCCGCGGGCATGGTGGCAGATGGGCGGTGATAGTCGGGGCCGACCGCGCAGCCGGCAGTCCCGAGCAACATCGCTACCGCGATTGCGGGTTGCCAATCAAACCGAAGTGCGGGGAAAAAAATCAAGGCCATGAGAGAAAGGTGGATCAGGCGGGCGCGCGGGCCGAGTTGGATGGTAGAGTAGTGGCAACCACCTTTTCGGGAGATCCCGCACAGGCTCGTCTGACGCGGTCGATGTAGAGGTAGATGACGGGCGTCGTGTACAGCGTAAGAATCTGGCTGACGACGAGCCCTCCGACGATCGCAATGCCGAGTGGTTGGCGGAGCTCGGAACCCGTGCCAAAACCAATGGCGAGTGGGATCGCGCTGAGGATCGCGGCCATGGTCGTCATGAGGATGGGACGGAATCGAAGCAGGGAGGCCTGAAAGATCGCGTCGCGCGGGCTGAGGCCCTGTTCACGCTCGGCCGCAATGGCAAAGTCAATCATCATGATTGCATTTTTCTTCACAAGACCGATGAGCAGAAAGACACCGATGAGCGCGACGAGGCTGAACTCGATATTGAAAAGCATGAGCGCAAGGGCGGCGCCCAGGCCGGCGGAGGGCAGGGTCGAGATAATCGTGAGCGGGTGAGTGTAGCTTTCGTAGAGCATGCCGAGCACAAGGTAGATGGCCACGATCGCGGCGAGGATGAGGACGGGCTCGTTGGCGATGGATTCCTCGTACGTTTTCGCCGTGCCTTGGAAGCTCCCATGGATGGTATTTGGCATGCGGATGCGGGCGGTCTGACGGTTGACCGCCTCGACGGCGTCGCTTAAGGAGGCGTTGGGTCCAAGGTTGAAGGAGATCGTGCCTGCGGCGAAGAGGCCCTGGTGATTTACCGAGAGTGGGGTGGTGCCGGTCTCATAATGCGTGAAGGCGGAGAGCGGGATCATTGTTTCTTTGCGCGTGCTGACGGCTTGGCCGGAGGAAGCGCTGCCCTTGCCGGTGGTGCCGATAGAGTTGAGCCGTGCATTGCTGGCGGAGTCGGCGCCGCCGCCGCCGCCGCCAGAATTCTTTCCCGTGGCGACCGTACCAGCGACAGCGTTGGTGGTCTGGGTGCCAGCGGCGGCGCCCCCGGAGGTGCTGACAAAAATATTATCGAGCGCGACTGGATCCTGCCAGAACTGCGGAGCCACCACCATCACGACGTGATACTGGTTCAGTGACTGATAGATCGTTGAAACTTGGCGCTGGCCGAAAGCATCGTACAGGGTGTTGTCCACTTGACTGGCGGTCAGACCCAGCCGTGAGGCGAGATCGCGATTGATTACGAGATCGGTTTCGAGCCCTTTGTCCTGCTGGTCCGTGTTGACGTCGGTCAGAATCGGCTCGGCCTTGAGCGCCTCGACGAGCTTCGGCGTCCACGTGCGCAAATCGGTGAGGTTGTCGGCCTGCAGGGTGTATTGGTAGAGGGAGTTGCTTTGCCGGCCGCCGGCACGAATCTCCTGCGTCGCCTGCAGGAAGACCGTGGCGCCCGGCACCACCATGAGTTTGGGCCGGAGACGCGCGATGACCTGATTAGCGGTCTCTTTGCGCTCGCTGATGGGTTTAAGATCGATATACAAAAACCCGGAATTTGTGCCGCCGCCGCGTCCGCCGCCGCCGCCCGTTGAACCGACTACCGTGCGCACCGCAGGATCCTGGCGAACGATGTCGATGAACTGCTGAAACTTCTTCGCCATCAGCTGAAATGAAATGCTCTGATCCGCCTGGATGCCACCGACGAGCCGGCCGTTGTCCTGCTCGGGGAAAAATCCCTTTGGAATGATCTTAAAGAGCCACAGATTGAGCAGGATCGTGGCGCATAGACTCACGAGCATAAGCGGCCGGTGATCCAGCACCCAAGCGAGCGTGGTGCGGTAAAAATTGATAAGATCTTGGAAGAGGCCTTCGGTCCAGAGGAAGAAGCGCCCTCGCTCCGCGGCGCTCCTATGAGTTAGGAGGCGCGAGCACATCATGGGTGTCACGGTGAGCGAGACGACCATTGAAATCAAAATCGACATTGAGAGCGTGACGGCAAACTCCCGAAACAGCCGACCCACGAGCCCGCCCATCAGCAGAATCGGGATGAATACCGCCACGAGCGAGAGGCTCATCGACAACACGGTGAAACCCACCTCACGCACGCCGAGCAGCGCAGCCTTCATCCGCGGCACGCCGGCCTCCATGTGGCGGACGATATTTTCCATCACGACAATCGCGTCATCGACCACGAAGCCGGTCGCGATGGTGAGCGACATGAGCGACAAATTATCGAGGCTGTAGCCCAGCATATACATCGCCGCGAAAGTGCCAATAAGAGAAATGGGGACGGCGACGCTCGGAATCAGCGTGGCGCGGCCGTCGCGCAGGAACAGGAACACGACAAGGACGACTAAGACGACCGCGAGCAAGAGCGAGGTCTGCACATCACTGAGCGAGGCGCGTATGGTCTTGCTGCGATCGATGCCACCGACGATCCTAGCGCCCTTCGGCAGCGCGGCCTGGAGCGCGGGCAGCGCGGCCAGCACCCGATCGACGGCCTCGATGATATTGGCGCCCGGCTGGCGCGAAATCTGGATGATGACGGCGGGCTTGCCGTCGGAGAGCCCGAGGTTGCGGATGTCCTCGACCGAGTCGCTTATCTTTGCGACGTCCGTGAGGCGGACCGGAGCGCCATTGCGGTAGGCGACGACCAGCGAACGATACTCGGCGGCGGAGCGCGCTTGGTCATTGCTGTAGATTTGCCAGCGGCGGCGGGCATCGGAGACGGAGCCCTTTGGACTGTTGGCGTTGGCGGCGGAAAGAGCCGCGCGGACGTCCTCGAGTCCGATGCCGTATTTGAACAAGGCGGTGGGATTGATCTCCACGCGGACCGCCGGCAGTGAACTGCCTCCGACGTTGACGTCGCCGACCCCGGGCACCTGGGACAATTTCTGCTCAAGGATCGTTGCGGCGGCGTCGTAGAGCTCGCCCTGCGAAAGTGTGTCAGATGTGAGCGCGAGGATGAGGATGGGCTGATCCGCTACGTTGAGTTTTCGGTAGGAGGGATTGCTCTTGAGTGCGGCCGGGAGATCAGCGCGAGCGGCGTTGATTGCAGCCTGCACGTCGCGCGCGGCACCGTCGATGTCGCGGCTAAGGCCGAATTGAAGCGTGATGTTCGTGCTGCCGACCGAACTGCGCGAGGTCATCTCGCTCACGTCGGCGATCGTGCCGAGGTGGCGTTCGAGCGGCGTCGCCACACTGCTGGCCATCGTCTCAGGGCTCGCACCGGCCATTGAAGCCGAGACAGTGATCGTCGGAAAATCCACTTGCGGCAAGGGAGCGACCGGCAACCGGAAATAGGCCGTGAGCCCCGCTAGCGCGACGCCGACGGCCAGAAGCGTGGTGGCCACTGGCCGTTTGACGAATGGCTCCGAAAGATTCATGCGACCGGTTCCTCGGCGGCGAGCGCCTGGGCACTGGGGGCGCGGTGCGCGCGGATTTTCGCCCCGAGACGATCAAACGCGAGGTAGATGACGGGCGTGGTAAAGAGCGTCAGGACTTGGCTGACGATCAGGCCGCCGACAATTGTGATACCGAGCGGGTGGCGCAGTTCGGAGCCTGTGCCAGTGCCGACCATGAGCGGCACCGCTCCGAGGAGCGCGGCCATTGTCGTCATTAGGATCGGTCGGAAGCGCAGGAGGCATGCCTGGTAGATTGCTTCGCGCGCCGGCAGACCTTCGTTGCGCTCCGCATCGAGGGCGAAGTCGATCATCATAATTGCGTTTTTCTTCACGATGCCGATCAGCAGAATAATACCGATAATGCCGATTACGCCCAAGTCCTGCCCGGTGAGCATGAGCGCGAGCAGCGCACCGATGCCGGCCGACGGCAGGGTCGAGAGGATCGTAATCGGGTGGATGAAGCTCTCGTAGAGGACGCCCAGAATGATATACATCACGACGATTGCCGCGAGGATCAGGAAGAGCTCGTTGGAGAGAGAGGACTCGAACGCCGAAGCCGCGCCTTGAAAGCTTGTGATGACGCTGGCGGGTAGTCCGATTTCCTTCTGCGCCACCCGGATCGCGCTCACGGTCTTGCCGAGAGAGCCGCCCGGCGGGACGTTAAAGGAAATGGTGTTGGCGGGAAACTGGCCGAGGTGATTGATGAGGAGCGAGGCGGGACGCTCCTCAATTCTTGCAATGGCGTTGAGCGGCACCTGCCCGCCGCCAGCGGCGGGTACGTAAATTTCACCGAGCGCTTCTGGCGAGGTCTGCATCTTCGGATCCGCCTCCATAATGACTCGATACTGGTTGGACTGCGTGAAGATCGTGGAGATGATCCGCTGGCCGAAGGCGTCATAGAGCGCGTTGTCGATCGTGGCGGCGGTGATGCCGAAGCGCGCGGCGGTGTCACGATCGACGATGATGTGTGCGGCCAGTCCACCCTCGGCGACATCGGTCGCGACATCGCTCACTTCGGGCAGCTGCGCGAGACGATCCGCCAGCCGGGGCGCCCAGATCGCCAGATCCTCCGGCTTGGCTGACTGGAGCATGAACTGGAATTGCGTGCGGCTGACGCGATCCTCGATGGTAAGATCCTGAATGGGCTGCAGGTATACGGCAAGATCGGGGATGTGGGCCGTGGCACGCTGGAGGCGCTGCATGATGACGGTGACGCTGTCCTTGCGTTCCTCGCGCGAGCGCAGGTTCACTAGCATGCGCCCGGTGTTGAGCGTGGCGTTGGCGCCGTCGATGCCGACGACCGAGGACAGGCTTTCGACGTCAGGATCCTTCAGGATGACCTCGGCGAGCGCCTGCTGGCGCTCGGCCATCGCGGCATAGGAGGTGGATTGCGGGCCCTCGGTGATTACCTGAATGAGGCCCGTGTCCTGCACCGGGAAAAACCCCTTCGGCACTATGATGTAGAGCAAGGCCGTGAGGCCAAGGGTACCGACGGCAATCCCAAGCACGAGACCCTGGCGATCGAGCACCCAGCGCAGGCAAGTGCCGTACATCGCGATGACGTCGTCGAACCATTTGCCGGCGAGGCGGCTCCACTTTGGCTCCTCGGCGGGCGTCGTGTGGCGGAGGAGTTTCGCGCACATCATGGGGACCAACGTGAGCGAGACGACCGCCGAAATCAGAATCGTGACTGCCAGTGTAATGGCAAACTCCCGGAACAAGCGACCGACGACATCGCCCATGAAAAGCAGCGGGATCAGCACCGCGATCAGCGAGACGGTGAGCGAAATGATCGTGAAGCCGATTTGATCGGAGCCCTTGAGCGCGGCTTCTTTCGGGGAGTCGCCCATTTCGATGTAGCGCGCGATGTTTTCAATCATCACAATCGCGTCATCGACGACGAATCCCGCCGCGATCGTGAGCGACATCAGCGAGAGGTTGTTGAGGCTAAAGCCCAGTAGATACATCACAGCGAACGTCCCGATCAATGAGAGCGGCACCGAAAGACTCGGAATGATCGTGGCGGGTACGTTGCGCAGAAATACGAAGATGACGGCGACGACGAGGATGACCGCGAGGGTGAGCTCGATCTCGACGTCGCGGATCGAGGCCCGGATGGTGTTGGTGCGATCGGTCAGGATCGCAACATCGACGGCGGGCGGGAGCGAGGCCTGCAGCGCGGGGAGGAGGGAGCGCACGCCCTCGACTACCTTGATGACATTGGCACCGGGCTGGCGCTGGATGTTGAGGATGACTGCGGGTGTGGTGTTGTACCAAGCCTGCAGTTTCGTGTTTTCCGGCGCGCTTTCGACGGTCGCGACATCGGCCAGCCGCACGGGCGCGCCGTTGCGGTAGGCAATGATGAGATTCTTGTATTCCTCTGGGGACTTCAGCTGATCGTTGGCGTTGATCGTGTAGGCGCGCGAGGGACCGTCGAAGCTGCCCTTGGCGGTGTTGACGTTGCCGTTGCTCACGGTGCTGCGCAGGTCATCGATGTTGAGACCGTGGGCGGCAAGCGTGCGGGGATTGACGCGAATACGCATCGACTGGCGCTGGCCGCCTCCGATGCTGACCAGGCCGACACCCGGGAGCTGGGAAATCTTTTGCGCAAGGCGCGTGTCGGCCAGATCCTCAATTTCCGTGAGCTGTAGCGTCTTCGACGTGAGCGCAAGGGATAGCACTGGGGCGTCGGCCGGATTTACCTTCGCGTAAGTCGGCGGCGCCGGGAGATCGGTGGGGAGCAGGTTGCCGGCGGCGTTGATCGCGGCCTGCACTTCCTGTTCGGCGATGTCCAGCCGTAGCTCGAGGTCGAATTGGAGAGTAATAATCGAGGCGCCTGCGGAACTGGTCGACGACATCTGCTTCAGGCCGGGCATCTCACCCAGCTGGCGCTCAAGTGGAGCGGTCACCGACGAGGTCATCACGTCCGGGCTCGCGCCCGGATAGAAAGTCTGCACCTGAATTGTCGGGTAGGCGACCTCGGGGAGCGCAGAGAGCGGTAGGAAGCGAAAAGCGACGAGTCCAACGATCAAGATTGCTGCCATTAGCAGCGTGGTCGCGACGGGCCGCAGGATGAAGAGGCGGGAGGGGCTCATGGCCGGGCGATGCGGAGCTGCTGCGATGCGGCTTGGCGGAGTTCGGGGAAACTCACGGGGTGCCGTCGGCGTTCGGGCGCGATTTTTTGCCTTCACCGTCGACACCACCGCCGCGCGACCATTTTTTCTCGCCTCCCTCCGCGCCGGGTGGACCACCGCGGCCGCCGCGTCCACCCCGCCCACCGCGGCCAGCGGCAGGCGCAGAAGAGTCGGTGAGAATAACCTTCATGCCTTCGCGGAGCTTGTCCGCTCCGTCGATGACTACGCGGTCGCCGACGGCGAGTCCCGAGGTGATCGCCACACGCTCACCCTCGACCAATCCTAATTTAATCGGTGTGACGGCCACGGAGCTGTCGGGCTGAACCACGTAAACGTAAGTGCCAGTTTGTCCGCGCTCGATCGAGGAGGTCGGGAGGGCGATGGTGTCCGGTACGGTGTCGACGAGGAGGCGGATGTTAACGAATTGGTTCGGGAAAAGGGCCTCATCCTCGTTGGCGAATTCTGCGCGCAGACGGAACGTTCCGGTGGTGGTGTCAATTTGGTTGTCAATACTGGCGAGCACCCCGGTGGCAAGCGTGCGGCTCTGCGTGCGATCAAGCGCGGCGACGGGGAGTTTTGCACCTGCGTGCAGCCGGGCGGAGACCGGCCCAATATTGTCCTCGGGCAGCGTAAAGACCACTGAGATCGGTTTCACCTGAGTGAGGACGACGATGCCTCCCGAATCACCGGGCGTGACGTAGTTCCCAACATCGACCACCCGCAGACCGACACGGCCATCAACCGGCGCGATGATATGGCAGTAGGTGAGGTTAAGCTTCACGTTATCTACGAGCGCCTGGTCGGTCTGCACTAGGCCGAGATATTGGTTAACCTGCGACTGCGAGGTGTCGACTTGCTGCGCCGATATCGAATCCTCCTTCGCGAGCGTCTTATAGCGCGCGAGATCGAGCTGGGCCGTTCGCAGCTGCGCTTGCGCCTGCTGCAGTTGACCCTCGGCTTGAGCTAGGGCGACTTCGTAGGGCCGCGGATCTATCGTCGCGAGGAGATCGCCTTTCTTCACCGTCTGGCCCTCTTGGAACCCAAGTTGGACAAGTTGTCCGTTGATTTGTGTTCGGATGGTGACGGTGCGCAGTGGCGCCACAGTGCCAAGGGCATTAAGGTAAAGACTGATGTCGCCTTTCGCAGCCAAGACTGTTGCTACGGGGAGTGGCGCGTTACCACCGCCGAAGCCACGCCGCCCGCCGCCACCACCGCCACCCGGCGCGCCACCAGCCGGGGAGTTGCGATGATTATACCACCACGTGCCGCCGAGCAGGGCAAGGCCGATGGCGACTATCGTGATCATGGTCCACTGGCCTTTTGGCCGGTCGGACGGCGTCAAGTTGGCTTGGGCAGGCGCTGGTTTGCGGTCAGGAAGGTCGCTCATCGGAGAGTGTGTCGTTGAGAAATTTGGGCACAGTGCGCGGAAGGGCGCCTGCGAGCAGGACGTTTTTTCTGACCAATAGTCTTAAATTATTTTGCAAAATTGCTGTTTTTGCTGACCAGCGCTCGTCGAGCGCGGGAATTGTCACGATCACTTCTTGAGACATTCTGCGACTGCATGCTGGACTTCCGCCAGCGTAATCACAGCAAGCGAAGTGCCGGATTTGAGCACACGCACGAAAGAGGTCGGCGGAGCCCAAAGAGACGGGATGGTCGGGCCGAACAACAACACGCACGGCACCCCGCAGGCTGCGGCGAGGTGGCTGATGCCGGAATCGTGGCCGACAAAGAGGTGGCACGAGGCGAGTTCGTTGGAGAGCGTGAGTAATGGTAATTGGTGGGCTGCGCACCCAAAGCCGGCGAGGGCGCGAGCGTCTTCGGGTTCGGCTTCGCCTGTGACGATCAAAAGGCTCGCGCCGAGTGTGTCACGCAACCAAGCGCAGAGGTCCTTCCATCGACTGACCGGCCAATTTTTACGCGCGGAGCCACTGCCTGGATGCACGGCGATCCGGAGTTTCTCCGCGCGCGAGACCGATCGAGCGCGCAGCTGAAACATGAAAGAGTCCGGCTTGATTCCGAGTGTGCGCAACGGAGCGCAGAAGTGGGCGGCGGCCGGGGCCTCCTCGGGCTGCGCCGAGGCCGAAAGAAAACACGGAGCCGATTTTTCGGGAAAGTGCCCCGCCAGCACGCCATCGGGGTCGGGCCAATAATTCAAAACGAGATCGAATGCGCGCAACCACGAGGCAAACTTGGTGGGCAGCGGCTCCGGATTGAACAGGCTGCTCCAACGGGCTTCATGTTGCGAGTGCGCGACGTCGATAAGATGAGTGTCAAGCGCTAGGATTGAGGCATTGATATTCCCGGCGAGCTCGATCCAGGTGGTCGGCCATCTGCGGCGGAGCGCGGCGAGCGCGGGCAGGGTGACAATGAGATCGCCGAGCGCGCCGCCCCTAAGAACGAGGATTTTTTGCATCCGGCTCTGATTTCGCGACAGCGGATTGTCCCTCTGGAGCGCGTGTCGTCGACGGAGGCTGATAGTGGATCAGCGTTGCCACGCCCGCTCCGAATTTGAACTCGACCTGGAATTTCACTGGAAGCCGCTGTGCGTCCTGCGAAATCCACACGCGCACGGCGGAGCCGCGTTTGAACATGCCCTTGGGCGGGCTCTTCTCCATCCGCGGCTCGAGCACGAGCGTGTTGAACGTGCCGAGGGGCGTGCTGACCTCCTCGTAACGCTCGGCGTGGATGGTCAGGTCATAAAACTCGTTGTCGAAGAGCACGAGCGCGTCGCGCTGCTCGCCGGGCTTGAGATCCCAGAGCCGCGTCTGCACGAGGCTCATGATGAGGTCGAGCGGATCGCCGGATGGGACGGGGATCGTGGCGTTCTTTTCGGGATTGGTGGCGCTGACGTAGTCCGCGGTCGAGCGGGCGTAGTCGAACGTCACGGCGCTGCTCGTTTCCTTGTTGGGCTGCTTGGTGTTCTCGCGGTTGGTCAGCAAACGCCCCGAGGCGGCGTCGAGCATCGCCTCGGCGCTGCCCTCAAACTTGTAGAGTGCGCGGGCGAGCCCCTTGGTTTCAGTGGTGGTCGTCACGCGCAGGAGCGGCGGCGCGCTGGCAACGTGAGCATTTTCGGCGGCGATTTTGATCTCACCCGCATGGTAGAAAAGGCCCCAGCCCACGCGAAACGTCAGCGCTTCGCCGTCCTGCAGCGCGGGCTCAGCCGCAGCGAAGGTGGTGGTGGCGAAAAGGAGAAACGTGGCAGGCAGGCGCATGAAGTGAAGGCGTGCAGACCGCACGAACCGCGAAAGGTGCGGCGCAGGGTTCATCCCGGCAAGGAAAACTCCAACTGGTTCGAGTGACCGAGCGCGAGGGCATCGATCCCGCGTGCGCGCAACGTGGCGGCGAACTCGCGCGCGAAACCGTGGACGGTCAAGACGCGCTTCGGCTGCACGCGCTCGACGAAGCGCAACAAGTCAGGGAAATCCGCATGATCCGAAAGAGGGAACGCCGCGGTGCAACGCAGTCGGTAAATCGCCCCGGGATCGAGCGCCCAGCCGGTGATCGCCGCAGTGCGGACTGCGGGGATGCGACTGAGCAGGCCGCTGCCGTGAGGCGGACAGATCACCACATGCCCGGCAACCTCGCGTGCGTCGAACGCGCGGTAGGGCGGAAACGTCACGCCGAGTTGCTCGTAGATCCGCGTGAGGCGGAGCGTCTCGGCGTGCAGCATCACCGGGAGGTTCGTCGCCGCGATCGCGCGGAGCACTTCCTGGCTCTTGCCAAGGCTATAGCACATGAGCGCGGGCGTGGCACCGTCCGCGACCGCGGCCTGGCAAAACGCGACGAGCTGCGCGATTACCTCGGCGTCGGGCGGAAACGCATAGCGCGGCAGTCCGAACGTCGTCTCCATGATGAGCGTGTCCGCGCGCGGTGTGGCGCATGCCTCGGCCGCGAGACTCGGACGCAGTTTGAAATCGCCGGTGTAAAGCAACGAACCGTGCTCCGCCGACTCCAGCAACACCTGGGCAGAGCCGAGGATGTGCCCGGCCGGGTAGAGGGTCGCCGTGGCACCGAACTCCAGCGCGTGCGGTTGGCCAAACTTCAACTCGGTGATCGAGCGGCGGCCAGGCATGCGCGCAAGGAGGAAGCGCGCGGTCCCCGGGGTGCAGATTATCTCGGGATGCCGCGCGATGTGATCAGCGTGCGCATGCGTGACAAACGATCGCGGCGTCCGCATCTGCGCATCGAGCCACCAACCGATTTGCGGCAGGTGCAGACCCTTGCGATACGACACTTCCCACGGTGCGCCCATTACGGAAAAACAAATGCGCTGAGCACGAGCAGGAGCAAACACAGCGCGGCGGCCCACCAATACCACGCGAGGCCATTGACGCGGCGTGTCGGCGCTTTTTCGGCGGGATTCTCGTCCGCAAAGGCCTCGTCAGGCAGATCGAGATCGTCGTAGAGGCTCGTTTCCCGCCAGCCGGTGCGCTCGTCCGCGCCGCAATCAGGGCACGCGCGCGCAGTGCGCGAAATCGCCGCGCCACAGTTTGCGCATTCCTCGGGCGGCAGCAGGTCAGGCATGGGGTGCAGAAAAATATTTCCGCTTAGCGAGTCGCCACACTGTCACAAAAAACGCGGTGAGCGGGATGGCGAAGAGCATTCCCAGCAAGCCGCCAAAGGCCGTGCCCCAGAAAAAAATAGCAACGATGATCACGACGGGATGCAGCCCCGTGCGATCACCCATAATTTTGGGCGTGAGCACCCATCCTTCGATGCACTGCACGAGAACCTTTACGAGCAGCACGAGGCCGAGAAGCGCCGCTCCGCCCCCCGGCTGGAAAAACGCCAGCGGCAGCGCGATTGCGAGCCCAAGGATGGTGCCGAGGTAAGGCACGATGTTGAGCACCCCGAATGCGAGCCCGAGCGCGAAGCCAAACCGCAGCCCGACCATCGTGAAGCCAAGCCCGAGCAGCACGCCCATGATCAAACCTATTAGGATTTGGCCGCGGAAGAAAGACTCGACGATCGCGACGAATTCGCGGACGAGAAACACGACGTCGTCGCGCAGCCCGGGTGAGAGAAACGTCAGATGCCGCGGCAGCTTTTCAGTCGGCTCGCCGCGCGCGAGCAGGAAGAAAAATAAATATACCGGCACGATCGCGAGATGGGTGGCGAACGCGAAGACGCCGAGCAGCCCGCCGCCCGCGGCCCGTAACGAAGGCATTGCGTGAGCGATCAATGCCCTGCTTTCGGTCGCGATCGTTTCGATCAGCTGGCGGGCCACCGGATCGTTGAACTCTTTTTGGATGAGTTCGACCCAGCGCGGGAAATGCGCCGCGAGTGAGGCCTGCGCGCTAGTCCAGAGCGTCGGCGCATAGCTGATGAAATCGAGCAACTGGCTTGCGAGCGGCGGCACCGCGAGCACGAGCGCGCCGGCGACAAACAGCACGAAACTACCATACAGCAGCACGACCGCCGCGAGGCGACGCAGTTTCAGTTGCCGTTCGAGCCATTCTACCAGCGGCCGCAGGATGAGTGCGAAGACGCCTGCCACCGCGAGCGGCCAGAGCACACCGGAGAAAAATCCCGCGAGCCAGGCAAGCGTCGTGATCGTACCCACGAGGAGCGCGAGAATGCCGATAAACGCGACCAAAGCGATCGCGGCGGCAACGACGCGGCGTTGCGCGGGACTCAGCAGCGACGGTGATGGCTCCGATGACATGGACGAACGGTCACGGAAACCCGCGCGTGCGCCAAGCAAAAGCTCACGATTTCGCCGCCATCGGAAACGGCACCTGTGTCCGTCCCGTATGGTGCCGCCAGAACCAGCGCGCCATCGCCGGGAGCAGAATGATCGCACCCAGCATGTTCACCAAAAACATGAACGTGAGCAGCAGGCCCATGTCGGCTTGGAATTTCAGGCTCGAGAAAATCCACGTGCTCACGCCGATCGCGAGCGTGAGGCCGGTGAAGACGACGGCGGCCCCGGTGTCCTTGAGCGCGGCGGCCATCGCATCCTCGAAATACTCGCCGGCGTTCAACGCCGTATTGAGCCGGGCGAAGAGATAGATGCCATAGTCAACACCGATGCCCACTCCGAGCGCGACGACCGGCAACGTCGACGTCTTCAAGCCAATCCCAAGAAACACCATCAACGCATAGGCGAGATAGTTCACAATCGCGAGCGGCACGACGATGCAGAGCGTCGCGCGCACCGATCGAAACGTAATCAGGCAGAGCGCGATCACCGCGCCGAAGACCCAGTAGAGGATCGGGCGCTCAGCGGCGTGGACCACCTCATTGGTCGCAGCCATGACGCCGGCGTTTCCGCTCGCGAGCAGAAATTTTGCCTTCGGCGACGGATGTGCAGCGGCGAACGCCTTCACGGCGTCAGTCACGGCGGAGAGCGTTTCCGCTTTGTGATCGGCGAGAAAGATCATGATCGGCATCACGCTGCCGTCGCGGTTGAGCAAACCGGTCGAGGTTTCGATTGGCGAGACGGCCTGTGCGAGCGCCTGCTGGTTGCGCGGCAGGATGCGCCACTTGAGCGAGCCCTCGCTGTAGCCGGCGTTGACGATTTTGGCCATCGCCGGGAGCGAAATGACAGACTGTACGCCGGGCACGGTGCGGAGGGTGCCTTCAAATTGATCCATCAGCGAGACGACATCGTAGTCGACGCAGGCGTTGGGCGCGGCTTCGACGAGCACGGAGAGAATGTCCACACCGATGCTGAACTTTTCGGTGATGACACGTGTGTCCTCGTTGTAGCGCGCGTGTGGACGCAACTCCGGCACGCCGGCCTGAGTGTCGCCGATGCGAATCCGACCGGCCGTCCACGCGCCCCACGCGCCGAGCGCGAGGCCCAGAACCACGATGACCAGCGAAGGGCCCGGCTTCATCTCGTGGGCGAGCCGAGACCAGAACGCATCCATTGCCTCGCGCCGCTCCGTGACCCACGCACGGTAGCTGGCGGGCAAGCGCAGGTAGGAGAGCAACAGCGGCAGGAGGAAAAAATTCGTGACGACGATGACGCTGACGCCGAGGCTCGCGATAATTGCGAGCTCGCGGATCACCTCGATCTTGATGACAAGCATCGTGATGAAGCCGACCGTGTCGGTCATCAGTGCGACGAGGCCCGGTGCGATCAGCTGCATGAACGCGCCCTTGGCGGCAGTCGGGCCGTCGACGCCCTTGAACATCTCGTTGCGAAAGGTGCTGATTTTTTGGACGCCGTGACTCACGCCGATCGCAAAGACGAGGAACGGCACGAGGATCGAAAACGGATCGATGCCGTAGCCAAGGGCGGTGAGTCCGCCGAGTTGCCAGACGACGGCGACGAGTGAGCAGAGCACGGGAGCAAGCGCGAGTTTCCAGCGGCCGGCATAGTGCCAGACGAGCAGCGCGGTGACGACGATCGAGACCACGAAGAGGACGAGGACGTTGCGCGCGCCGTCACTGATGTCGCCGATGACCTTGGCGAAACCGATGATATGGATGGAGATTTTCCCGCCGCTCGCGGACTCGATGCGTTGCCGGATTTTTTCGAGTCCGGTGGCGACGCGGGTGTAATCGATCTTCGCGCCGGTGCGCGGATCGATTTCGAAAAGCTGGGCACTGACGATTGCGCCGGTGAAGTCGTTAGCGACGAGTTGGCCGAGTTTGCCTGACTTCAGGATATTTTCCCGGACCTTGGTGAAGTTGGCAGCCGTGGGCGAGAAGTCGGCCGGGATAACGTTGCCGCCGGAGAAGCCATCCTCGACTACCTCAATGTAACGGACGTTGGGCGTGAAGAGCGATTGCACCTGCGTGCGATCGACGGACGGCAGGAACGTGACCTCGTCGGTGGCGGTCTTCAGTTCGCGGAAAAATTCCGGCGTGAAAATGTCGCCTTCGGCGACGGTCAGCGCAACAAGGACGCGGTTCGCCCCGCCGAACTCGCTTTCGTACTTCGTGAACGTGCGGATGTAATCGTGATCGAGCGGAAGGGTTTTGTTGAAGCTCGCGTCGACCCGCAGTCGCAACGCGAACACGGCCGTGACCGCCGTGAGCACCGCGAATGCGCACACGAGCGGCGTGCGCCAGCGAAACATCCAAGTCGTGAATTTTTCGAGCATGGCGTCAGGGCTTCGGGAGCAGCGTTGCCCCCGCCTCGCCGACCGCGAGCACCGAGCCGTCGGGCAGTTCGATGATTTTGGCGACGGCGGTCGTTAACGGCGTGTCCCACGCGATGAACTTATGTCCGTAATCGCGACTCACGAGGAAGCCCCGCGACTGGCCCGCGAGCAGCAGCGTGTTGCTCTGTAGTTGGAGCGCGGTCGCGAGCAGGACCGGATGCGGTGTGACAATCGGCTCCCACGTGGCGCCGTCGTCCGTGGAGCGAAAAAGCCGGCCGCGCAGTCCGTGGGCGATCAGCGTGCGGCGATCGAGCGGGAGAATGCCGTAAAACGAGCCGTCGTAGGGGGAAGCGATACGGGACCACTTTGCGCCGTTGTCGATGGAGCGGAGCAGGGTGCCATGCTCGCCCGCGAGATAGAGTGTGCCGCCCGGACCGCGAGTCAGTCGGTTGAGGTGGACGTCCTCCTCGATAATTTTCCGGCGCGCCCAGGTTTTGCCGCCGTCGTCGGTGGCCAGGAAAAGTCCGTAGGCGCCGACGGCGATGACGTGGCGCGCGTCGAACGCGCGCACATCGAGAAACGAATCGGAGAGATTTTCGCCCTGCCACTGTTCTTTCCATGACCGACCGCCATCGCTGGACGAGAGGATGAGTGCATCGTGGCCGACAATCCAACCGTGCTGTGCGTCGGGCGCGAAGTTCAGCGCGGTGAGGGTAGCGGTTGTCGGCGCGGCGATGCTTTGCCACGAGCGAGCGGCGTCACTCGAGCGCAGAATCACGCCGCGCTCGCCGACAGCGATGAGATCGTGGGCGACGGCGGCAACGTCGAGCAGGAGCATCCGCGGGGCAATGTCCGTGGCAAACATCGCCGTCGCGATGACAGCTCCCAGCAGAGTTAGTTTGAGCACAGCGACGAATCCGCGCGAGGCCAGTTGGCACATGAGAGATGCGAGTGTTCGGCTGAATTCTTCGCGATGTTTAGAATGACAAACAAAAAGGGCCGGTTCCGAGAACCGGCCCGGAGGTGTTTTACCGTGTGCCTTCGCGTCGGAGCGAGTCGGGTGTGAAATCAGCGGGCGTGCGCTTCAACGTGAAGTCATACATCGCTTGATCGTTATCGAGGCCGATGCAGAGGTAGCGGCCGTTGTCGAGGTGCGTATGGACCTCGATCGTGCTCCAGAAACTCTGCGCGTCGTAATAGTTGATGCAGTGCGCCTCCGAGATGACGCTGAGCTGGCCGCGCTTGTCGTATTGATCGGCGATGAGGATCTGCCAGCTGTCCTCGTCGATATAGAAGGTGCGGCGTGAGTAGACGTGATTGGTGCCGGGCTTAAGCGTGGCGTCGACAACCCAGACACGATGTAGTTCGTAGCGCGCGAGGTCCTGATTGATGTGCAGCGGCTTCAGGATGTCGGAGACTTTCGTCTTGTCGCTGTGCAGGGTGTAGGAGTTGTAAGGGACGAGTAGTTCACGTTTGCCCACGAGCTTCCAATCATAGCGATCGGGCGCTCCGTTGAACATGTCGAATTGATCGCTGGTGCGCTGGCCGTCGGCGGCGGTGCCGGGGTTGTCGTAGGCGACGTTGGGCGCGCGGGTGACGCGGCGGCGGCCGGCATTGTAGACCCACGCGCGGCGCGGCTCTTTGACCTGATCCATCGTTTCCTGCGCGAGCAGGATGGTGCCGGCGAGGCGCGCCGGTGCGGTCACGGCCTGCTTGAAGTAGATCAGCGTGTTGCTGTCTTCGAGCTCTTTGGCGGTGATGTCGGGGCGCGTGTAGTTGAACAGAAACTCGTCTTCAAACTGCACGAGCTGATAACCGCCGCCGCGCTCGACGGCGGCCTGGCCGATGTGGCGGTTCGCCGCGACGCCCCGGTAGCGCGTAAGAAAATTCCACAGCACCTCCAGGCCGTTGTCCGGGATCGGAAAGGGCGCGCCGACAATGGCGCCGGAAATGCCGTTGCCATCGGAGACGAGTTTGGCGGTGGCGACGTTGGCCTTCGTGGCGTCGTAGATCCGCTGCGGATTGGAAGCGCTGCGGCGCGAGGGATAAACGATCAGCTTGTAATCGGGATAGGCCTTGAGGAGCGCAAGGGTGCCGGCAGCGAGCTTGGACTCGTATTGCGCGGCGTTGCCCGCAGTGATCGTGTAGAGCGGTTGATCGCCCGCGAACGGGTCGGGGTGGTGCATGCCCACCTTGTAGCCGGCGGGTGGCGTGGTGATTCCGCCGGTCCATGCAGGGATTGAGCCGTCGGCATTGCCGGCCTGCTCGGCACCGAGCGGCGTGAGATCTTTGCCGAGGCGGGAGGCGTCGGCGGACCAAGCCGCGGGCGAGAGCAGGACAGCCGAGATGAGGAGGATGGAAGCGAGGAGAGTTTTGTTCATGACGGGGTGGTTTTCGCGCAACGCGTCTTAGAAGGAATATTTCACGGTCGTCGCAACGTAGTCGCGATCGTGGAGCAGGTTGAACTGGCCGGCGCCGAAGAAGCTGACGTAGCGCAGCTCGAACGACCAGGCGTTGCGGAAGCTGAACTCCACGGCGGCGTTCACACTCTTGCGGCCCTCGATGTAGTTGCCAAGGGGCAGCGGGGTGTTGCCCGCGACATCATGCGTGAAGGCGAGCGACGGCGACATGTTCACGTTCGGGAGCAGGTTGTTGTAATCCAAGCGTCCGAGGACTTGGTAACCCCACGAGAATTTGTCCGCAAAGCCATTGGCCGGGCTCGGGGGAATCGCGCCAAAGCCGGTATTAATCATCGCGGAGGGATTGCCGCTGGCGAACGTGCCCGTGCCGTCGTAGCGCAGGACGCTCTTATCCGGAAGATTGGCCCAGAGGCCGCCGACTTCGCCGAGGAGGGTGAACTGCTGGGAGCCAAGCACGGGACCGAAGACTTTCGTCAGCGTCGTCTGCGCGGTCCACACGTCATGGCGGCGATAGCCGGATATCTCGCTGTTGTATTGGCCGAGGTAGCTGCCGAGCTGGTTGTTCGGCGGTCCGAAGGTGCCGCTCAGCGACGAGAGCGTCGCGAAGAGCAGCTCAACGTCGTCGATTTGAAGCGGGACGTCGTGCTTGTAGCCGACTTCACCCTGCCACGAGATGCCGGTTTTGCCGATCGCGGTGTTGAAGCTGGCGCCGAACATATCGATGCCTTCGGGATACTCGATGAAGTAGCGGCCCGTGGCGGCCGCGGTGAGGAGACCAACCTTACCCGCACCAGCAGCTGCAGCTTGGACGGTCGGATAAAACGGCTGCAAGCTCGCAGGCAGCGCGGCCGCGGGGACGCCGGTGAGCGCTGCGCCGATAAGCGTGGTGAGCGAGGCGGAGACACTCGCGGCCGGAATCCCCGCGGCGATCATGGCGGGTGCGAGCGGCGTCACGAGGCTCGTCGCCGTCGCGATCACGAGCGGCGTGCTGATCGGGCCGGTGGGTGTGCGTGCGCTGATGAGCGGCGAGCGACTGTTGTAGCGCGCGTAATAGAGGCCAAATTCGGTGTCGTGCAGCGCGGGCGCGAGGATGTGCGTGGCGAGGCCGTATTGGTTGAAGTTGGAGCCCTCGCGATCCTTGTCGCGCGGGATGGCACCGAGCGTGCCCGTGTCGGGCAGAGTGCCAAAACCAAGGAAGACATTGCTGCCGCCGCGGGTCGCAAAATCATTCGTCGAGAAATAGGTGCCGGCGGGCTCGAGTTCGTTGCGGCGGAATTCGAGGAGCCAAAACGGTTCCAGCGTCACGTTCTTCGTGATGCCAATCGAGGCCTTGATCATGTTGACCGGCAGCAGGGCCTCTTTGAGTTCGGAGCCGGGCACCCGGAGCTTCGAGAGGTCGGCGGAATTGACGACATTGATGCCGTTCGGGATGAACGTGCTTTCGCCGAGGCTGAGAACCTGGCGGCCGATGCGAAAGTCAAAGGGCATATCCGCGCCGACCGTAAATTTTCCACGGACATACATATCAAGCATCTCGCCGCCGCGGACGACGCGGTCCTTCGCCTGTTGCGAGAGCGTGGTGCGGAGGGTGTCGCCGCTCTTGCCGTCGGTGAACCAGTAGCCGCGGACGAACGCGCCGAAGTCGCCGTACTTCAACTCAAGGTCATGCGAGCCCTTGAAGAGCTCCGAAACCCAGCCCTTGCCGTAGTTGAGGTTGCCGTCGTCGGTATTAACGGAGTTGAGCTGACCGGCGACGCCGTTGAAGGAATTCGACGTGCCGTAATTGCTGGGGCTCGGATTTTGCAGGCGATAGAGGCCGCCAAAGGATAGCGTGCTGTCGAAGCTGCCCTGGATTTCGCCGGCCTTGAACTGAAAGGCGCGGACGGGCGCGGCACCGAGGAGCACGCCGAGTGCCGTGAGAAGGGTCACGCGCGCGAAGCGAGCGGCGACAAGTGAAGACGGATGATCATTCATGGTTTTTGAAACGAGAAAAACCTCCGCCCGGGGAGGTTTGGTGCAGGGGTGAAGTGTTCGTAAACCAACAACACGGGGGTTTGTGTTGCGCGCAGAAAACGGCGGCGTGTCGTGCGGTGCAAGTGTGAATATGACACCGGTCCCGCCCCGGAAACTACGCATCGGGCTTTGACGCGCAGGGGAATTTCGCAACGTTGCGCGTTCGACTCATGCAGGCCGCAACCCACATCCACATCAAAGGCGCCCGCGAACACAACTTGAAGAACCTCGAGTTGCGGCTCCCGCGTGGAAAACTAATAGTGGTCACGGGGCCCAGCGGCTCTGGCAAGTCGTCGCTGGCCTTCGACACGATCTATGCGGAGGGCTACCGGAAATACATGGAGTCGCTAAGCGCGCAGGCGCGCCAGGTGCTCGACCAACTCAAGCGGCCCGACGTCGATTTCATCCACGGACTCTCGCCGGTCCTTGCGATTGAGCAGCGCACCGGCGCCGGCGGCCCACGCTCGACGATCGCGACGGCCACCGAAATCGCCGACTACGCGCAGCTGCTCTGGGCGCTCGTCGGTCAGCAATTCTGCCCGAAGGACGGAGGTCGCGTGATGCAGCGATCACTTGACGATAACGTCCAGCGCGTCCTTACCGAGTGCGTCGGTGAGCGTGTGATGCTGCTCGCACCGTTCATGCGTGCCAAGCCGAGCGTGCTGCGCGAAGAATTGCCACGGCTGCGCCAGCGCGGCTTCCAGCGCGTGCGGCTCGACGGTGAAATCAAGAATCTCGACGAACCCAAACTCATCCCGACCGGTGCGAAAGAGGTCGTGGTCGAAGTCGTGGTGGATCGCCTCGTCGCGACCGCCGACCAACGCGCGCGGCTCGCCGACTCCCTCGAACTCGCCTTTCGCGAAGGCAAGGATCGCGCCGTCGTGCTCGCGCAAAAAACGGCCGAGTCGCCGTGGCGCGAGCTGCCCCTCTCCCAGTCGCTCGCGTGCGAAGTGTGCGGCGATGTTTTCGAGAAACTCTCAGCCAAGCATTTTTCCTACTCGAATCGCGAGGGCGCCTGCTCCACGTGCGACGGATTGGGACGAAAGCTTCGCTTTGTACCCGAGCTGATTGTCGCCGATCCGGACAAAAGCGTGCGTGAGGGCGCGCTGAAGCCCTGGCGCATCGGCGGAAAAAATCTCATCATAAAGCACAACGCACTGCTCAAGCAGCTCGCCGAGCAGTTGCCGTTCGATGCCGACGTGCCCTGGAAAAAACTTCCCGAAGAAACGCGCCGCGCGATTTTGTTTGGGGCGGGGGAGCGGGAGTTTGCGTTCAAGCTCCGCCGGATGCGCGAGGCGAAGGCGCAGACGTTTCCCGGCGTGATCGCCGATCTGGAGGAGAGCTGGCGGCACACCGATAGCGAAGGCTTTCGGGCGCGGCTCACAACGTTCATGGTCGCGGGCGAGTGTCCCGAGTGTCACGGCTCGCGGCTCAATGCCCGCAGCGGTGCCGTGCGTATCTCATGTCGGGCGTCTGTCGTGCAGACCCCGTCGTCCGAAGATCCTCAAGCCGACGTCAGCAAGGCTGACGCCCTGCGTGGTGACGGGCTCACTTTTCCTGAGTTCATGCAGCTAGACATCGGCGAGGCGCACACGGTGGCACGTGAACTGGTCGCCGCGCACAGCGCCAACGATGCCGCCAACGACGTGGTCACCGGCATCGAGCAACGGCTGCACTTTCTCCTCGAAACTGGGCTCGCCTACCTGACGCTCGATCGCGACTACGTGACGCTTTCGGGCGGCGAGGCGCAGCGCGTGCGGCTCGCGACGCAGCTCGGCATGGGCCTCATCGGCGTCATCTACGTCCTCGACGAACCGAGCATCGGTCTGCACCCACACGACAACCAGAAGCTCCTCGATACCATCGTCGCGCTCCGCGATCGCGGCAACACCGTCATCGTCGTCGAGCACGACGAGGACACGCTGCGTCTGGCCGACGAACTCATTGAGCTTGGCCCCGAGGCCGGCGTTGAAGGCGGCAATCTATTGTTTCAAGGCACGCCGGCCGACTGCATGAAACTTTCGCCGCGTGTTTCTCGTACCGGTGGCTATCTCTCGCGCACACTCTCGGTCATCCGCGACGCGAAATTGAAGGAGCCTGACGGAGCGTGGCTCACCGTGCGCGAGGCCCGCGCCAACAATCTTCGCGGAATCGATGTGCGGTTTCCGGTCGGACTGCTCACGGTCGTAACGGGCGTCAGCGGCTCCGGCAAAAGCACGCTCGTCAACGATGTTCTCGCCGCCGCCGCTGCGCGCAAACTCAACGGCGCAAAAACGATTCCCGGCAAGCACCGCCACATCGAGAATCTCGATTTCTTCGAAAAGCTCGTGCAGGTCGATCAGGAGCCGATCGGCCGCAGTCCGAGGTCCAATCCCGCGACCTACGTCGACCTGCTTACCCTTCTGCGGGATCTCTACGCGTCAGTGCCCCTCGCGAAGGTGCGCGGCTACAAGGCGAGCCGATTCTCGTTCAACGTTCGCGGCGGCCGTTGCGAACGCTGCCAAGGCGACGGCGCCATCAAGCTCGATATGCAATTCATGGCCGACGCCTACGCGCCGTGTCCCAGCTGTGGCGGCCGCCGCTTCAACCGCGAGACGCTGGAAATTCTCTTCCACGGCAAATCGATCGCCGACGTCCTCGATCTGACCGTGCGCGAAGCGATCACACTCTTCCGCAACATTCCGCGCGTGATCGACAAACTCGCGACGCTCGATGCGGTCGGGCTCGGCTACCTCACGCTCGGCCAGTCGGCGACTACACTTTCTGGCGGCGAAGCGCAGCGCTTGAAACTCTCGCTCGAACTGAGCAAGCGCCAGCAAGGCTCGACGCTCTACATCCTCGACGAGCCAACGACGGGCCTGCACTGGACTGACATCCAGAAGCTGATGGACCTGCTTTTCAAACTCCGCGATCAGGGCAACACCGTCATCATCATCGAGCACAATCTCGACGTGATCAATCTGGCCGACTGGCTGATCGATCTCGGTCCGGGCGGCGGCCGCGAAGGCGGCGAACTGATCTTCTCCGGCCCGCGCGCAGAAATCGAAGCGAGCGAGCGGTCCCTCACCGGCGCGGCTCTGCGGCGTTGGCGCGAACAGATCCTTTAGTTTTTTTTCACGCGCAGAGTATCCCCGAGGTCTTCGAGTTCAAAAATCCGCTGGCGCGTGCTTGGCGAATCATTCGGAGAGTGCAGGGTCAGCATAAGCTGGCCGTCGAAACGGCGAAAGATCATCGGGTGGCCGCCGTCGGCGGCGTAGAGCGGTTCGGCTTGCTGCGTCCACGGGCCGGCTAGTTTTCCGCTTTGCGAGAGCGCGATGCCGGTCGTGTAGCCGCCGGTTCCGAAGCCCGACCACACCATGAGGAGCTTCCCGGTTTTGCTGCGGTAGAGATACGGGCCGTCGGTCACGTGGCAGCCATAGGTTTGGTTTTTCACGCTCCACGGCGCGTCGCTGCCGTCGAAGAGTTTCACGGGTTCGCCGTCGGCCGCGGAAAGATCATCTTTGAGTTTCACCAGCTCAATTGCGCCGTTCTTGATCTGCACCCACTCGTGCGAGAAGACCATGTAGGGGACGTCGTCCTCGACCCAGAGCGTGCCGTCAAGTGTCATCATGTCAGTCGGCAAGGTGGAGCGATTTTCGAATGGGTGAAACGGTCCCGTGATGGCGTCGCTCCAAAGCACCTGTGAGCCGCGCTTCACCCGAGCGCGCCAGTTGCGCCACTGCTCGGTCAGCAGGTGACTCGAGTCGAACGTGAGGAAGAGATAATACTTTCCTTTGTATCGGTGAATCTCCGGCGCCCAGATGCCGCGATCGCCCCACCAGTCCTCCGGCACCTCGAAGATCACACGCGGTCCATTCCAAGTATGGAGATCCTTGCTGGAGTATTGGACGACGGTGGCGCGGCCGTTGGGCCCGCGGCGCCCGGCGCTCACGAGATAGTAGGTTTTCGTCGCCTCGTCGGGTAGAATGCAGGAGTCGCGCAGCCGCACGTCGGTGAGCTTCACGCTCTGCAACACGGGCGGTGTCACCGGTTCGGTTGCAGGCTGTGCCGACGCAAGGAGCGCTGTCAGAAGCGCAAGGAGCGGGAGTGGCAAAGGGGAAAAGCGGAGGCGCATCGGAGCGAGCAGGCGGGTTAAATCAGTTGCGAAACCGAGTGGAAATCGAATCGGTCAGACTCTGACCGTCAATCGGGTTGCGACTCGTCTTTTGCAGCGCAGAGCGAAACATGGCGAGCACCCCATGAAGTTACGCCATCTCTTCGCAACGGCTACGCTGGCGACGATCGTGTCTGCCTTTGCCCAGTCCACCAAGGCACCGATCGAAATCGCGACGCCGATGCCCGCGCCCGAGTGGGCCAAACTCGAGCGGCAGATTCTCGCCGAGAGCGTGCCGGCATGCCTCGAGTTCGAGCAAAAATATTACGACGAACGCGGCTATCTACAGTGCTTCGTGCGCTGGGGCGCAAATGATGGCGCGGATGATGCGTTTGAAAATTTTGCCGACTGGCCGCAACTCCACGCGCTCGGTGCGAGTGACGAGATCCTTCGGATTTTCCTGAAAACTTGGAACGGCATGATTCGCCAATACTCCGAGGCGAAGACGATCGATGTGCCGGCGGGCCGCGACGGAATTTATTTCAAGGAGTTCAACGCGCAGGCCGACTGGATGCACCAGGGCGAGGGCTTGCGGACGTTCAACCAGTTGGGCCTCACGGCCCCCGACTTGCCGATTTATCAGGAGCGCGTGCGGCGTTTCGCCGGCCTCTACATGGCGGAGGACCCCGACGCGCCGAACTACGATCCGAAGCTGAAACTAATTCGTTCGATGCAAAACGGGTCAAAAGGGCCAATGCTGCGCAAGGCCACCGCTCTCGACTGGGTCGGCGATCCGTTTGAAGTCGCGAACTTCCTCGCCGGACACGGCGAGAGCACCTACGCACAGTTTCTCGAACACTATCGCGACTACTCCGAGGTCGCCGGGGATCACTTCCTCAATCTCGTCGCGACGACGCTGCCGACCGACGCTTTTTTGCTCACGCACGAGCCGAGCTACAAACAATGGCTCATCGATTATATGGACGCGTGGGTCGCACGTATGAAGGCGAACGGCGGCGTCATTCCGAGCTATGTTGACTTTCGCGACGGAAAAATTGGCGGGCCGGATAACAAGTGGTGGGGCAACGCCTACGGCTGGGGTTTCTCGCCGTCGAACCCCGTCACTGGCAAGCGCGAGAACCGCAACCGCATTCCGCGCGCCACGGTTGGTTTCGCGAATGCGTTGCTCGTCACGGGTGATCAGAAATATCCCGAGGCGTGGCGCACGATGATGGACGCGGTCAACTCGCACGCGCGCACCGCAGCGGATGGGAAAAGGGAGTATCCGACGATGTGCGGCGCGGACGGCTGGTATGGCTGGCAGAAGGAGCCGTGGAATGTGGGTGCCCTTGAACTGTGGTATTGGTCACAACGCACCGACGATCGGGAGCGGATTGGTAAGAGCGAGTGGCTGGAGTTTCTTGACGGCAGGAATCCCGCCTTTCCCGAAGCCGCGCTGCGCCGTGACCTGGCCGCAATCGAAAAAAAGGTGACGGGCTTCCGCGCCGACACCAAGCCCCCCGAGCGCCGGCTCGCGGACAACATGATGGATTTCAATCCCGCGTCGGTGGCCGCCCTCGAGGAACTGATGTGGGGCGCGTTACCGCCGGGCCGCGAGGGGAGCCTGCTCAGCGCGCGTCTGCGCTACTTCGATCCGGTGGCTAAGCGTGCGGGCGTGCCGCCGGACGTCGGCGCGCTGGTCTCAGAAATGAGTGACACACGCACCGTCGTCACGCTGGTGAATCTCAGCGCAACGGAATCACGCACCCTGATCGTGCAAGGCGGCGGCTATGGCGAACACCGGATCGAAGCGATTGACGTGGAAGGAAGGGCCGCGCCCATCGCGGCGCGCCACTTCTTTACGGTGCGCTTGGCACCAGGCGCAGGCGCGAGATTGGTGCTGACGATGCGCCGCTACGCGAACCCGCCGACGGTGCATTTCCCCTGGGATCGCTCGTGATCGTAGCGCGCTGCTTGTTAGTTGCCGCCGGGTCCCTCGCCGCCGAACCCGCCGCCACCACGCCCACCGCCACCGCCACCACGACCGCCCCGGCCACCTCCGCCGAAACCGCCTTCGCCGCGCTCGTCGGTGAATTCTAGTGTCGTGGTGGTCTCGACGTAGATTCCTTTGCCGTCCTTCTTTGGCGGCTCGTAAGACATCAACGCCACCGCCTGCATCGCGGGGAATTCGAATTCCTTATGCTTCGCGCCAAGGACACTCGGGTTAAAGGTCGAGCCGTCTGGACCGACGACGAACTTCACTTGCACCTTTTCTTCGGTGCCGGATCCGGCGAGCGCCCGGGGATACATGACGCGGGCGTTCTTCTTCACCTTCAGTTTTGCACCATAGTCCTTCAGGCTGACCGCGGCTTCGGGCAACGTCACAAAAACCTTCCGCTTTACACTCGCATTGATCTGTTGATCGACGGGCGCTTGAAATCGAAACGGAATGCTCACGCGCCGGTCCACGGGTGCACCGTCGAGGGAGCCCGGCTGAAATTTCCACGTGCTGACGGCGGCCATGGCGGCGCGGCCAAACGCGCGGTGCGTGGCCATCGCAAGTTCTGGCGCACTGACGGCGCCGTCGGCTTTCACCGTGAAGTCGACCTCAGCGACACCACTCAGACCGGTGTCGGTCAGCGATTCCGGATAGCCGGGGGAAGGCGTGTCGAGCGGCTTCGGATCGACTTTTTGAGCGGGCGCGCTGACAACGCCGAGCGCGAGCCAAACGAGGAGACCGAAGAAGTGGTAAGATTTTTTCATGGGGAGAAACGGGGCAATCCCTGACAACGGACACTCGCCTGAAATTCTGGCGCGGCGCAAGATCACGTTAGCGAGTGCATCAGCCGGCGCCAATCAGCCAGCCAGCGAGAAACACGAGCACGCCGCCGACCACGACTTGATACGTCGCCGCGAGCAGCGGCGTATCCATGTAGCGCCAGCGAATCCACGAGATGGCCGCCAGTTCCGCGATCACCACGGCGAGTGCGATGCCGGTTGCGAGGCGAAAGTCGTGGATGAGATACGGGAACGTGTGGCCGAGTCCACCGACCGTCGTCATCGCGCCGCACACCACGCCGCGCAACCACGGTGCGCCGCGGCCGCTGAGTTTCCCATCGTCGGAGAGCGCCTCGGCGAACCGTTCGTAAAACCATAGGCTTTTATTGCACGTGCCCGTTTGGGAGCAGAGGCAACGAAAGCCTAACGACACCGTCCGAACAGCGGAAACGGCGATTGGCCTCCGGGATTGCACCGGATACAACGAGCGCCACGTTG
>CAITWF010000061.1 GCA_903896015.1 uncultured Opitutia bacterium
ATTCATGAACTACTATACTCGGTCTAAGCCGAAGCCTAGACCATTTTTTGAATTTTGATTGGGGGTCCCAATCAATCGCACAAAGTAAATTTCAAAGAGCCTTCCCTTATGGGAAAGAGAATCAGCAAAGATTTTAGTTTGATGGCCGTCAATTCATTTCTCGAAAATTTTCGAAAAAAAACTTCGGCAAACTAAGCTCGTCGCCTCCTTCACTTGATGCACCACCGACAACGTCGGAGGCCATTTCAATTGCAGGGAGGCGGGAACATGCGGTTAGCAAAACAACCTTCAAGCCTTTTTTTAAAAAAAGGCATGAAAGTTTATAACCTATTTGTAAACAATAGTTAGAAACGACTTTAAAAACGGAATTTTACTGGAGCGCAATGCGATTGTGCTCCAAGTATCGAAACATTCCTTTCGCTCCGCCGCAGGAGTACACAGTATCGAAGCATATGAGATTCTTAGTCACGAATGACGATGGCCTCGACTGTGTTTTTCTTCACGAACTCGTCCACGCCCTGCGCGACGCCGGGCATGCGCTTGCGGTCGTTGCACCAAAACACGAACAGAGCTGGATGGGCGCATCAAAATCGCGCAGTCGCCCGGTAAGTGCCACCATCACAAATCGGGAATTGCAGGTTCCCACATGGTGCGTCGACGGCACGCCGAGCGACTGTGTTAACATCGCCCTCGATCACCTGCTGCCCGCCGATTTCAAGCCCGATGCAGTGCTCAGCGGAATCAACATTGGCCTCAACGCTTCCCTTGGCTTCATCATCGCCAGCGGCACGATCGCCGGCGCTTGGGAGGGAGCGCTACATGGCCTGCCCTCTGTCGCGTTTTCGCAGAATCTCTCCTCTGAAATCTACGATCGCCTCAAAGCCAACGGCGACAAACCCGATTCCGACCTGCACGCGGTTTTAAAAACTTCCGCCCAACACGCCGCCCGCATAGCGCCTGAACTCACCGCCACCACGAAGCCCCGAAGCTTTATCGTGCACAACGTCAACTTCCCGCTTCCCTGCCACGCCGATACTCCGGTCCGGCGCACTGTCCCCGCGCAGGTGATCGTGCCAAAACTTTTTTCAGCTGCAAACGATGACGGCACGCACCGCCTTATCTGGAACATCGGCGAAGATCTTTCTCCACCTCATCTCATCACCGATCGCTCCGCGCTCAACGCCGGCTGCATCAGCCACACCGTGCTCGATTACACGAAGCTTGGCCAGTGATTCATTTCGCCTCCGGCGGAGGATCCGCGCGGTAGACGACGCCGTTGCGAAACACCACTTCGCGTTCCTCCACTGGCGTGCTCTGTACCGGCATCGGCGTCCCTGTTCCCATCCCGCCAATTCCTGTGCCGATTCCCGTTCCAATTCCCGTGGCGCCGATCCGCCCACCGATGCCTACGCTTGGCGGGATTACGGTCACACCGCCACCGCGACCCGGCGACATCACGATACCACCGCCGGTGGACCCAGGATAACCTCCGGCTGGATAGCCCGGATAACCGTTACCCGGATAACTCGCGCCCGGATACATCATGTTCGGATCCTGTTCGACGCCACCGCTGCGATAAATCCACACCTCGTCATCCCCCGCGTTGGGCACGCCGCCACGCGTGACGACTTCCGTCGGCTTGCCGATCGCCACCGTCACCATGTCTGGCGTCATGCCTTCCTCGACTTTGCCGTCGAGCACCGCCTGCCGGACTTCGATCGGCCACTGCTCGTAAATCTCGCGGTTCGAGTCGATGCGCCGCATCTGCGGCGACGACGAACACCCGGCCAGCAGAAAAATCGCGAGCCCGACCTGCGCAACGCACTGTGCAAGGCGCTTCAACGTGCAACGACCATACACCAATCCGCCGCGGCGTAAAGTTCGCCGTCACAAAAAAATCCTCGCGCTCAATCCACCCGCGTGACGACCCCGTTCTGAAACACCACAGTGTGCTCTTCCGCGCTCCTCTGCGTTTGCGCCGATCGCCCGCCGATGCCGCCGGACCTCACGCCCACACCGCCGACCATTCCGCCCAGAGAAATATTCGGCCGCGGCACATTCAAACCGCCGCCCTTCTCGTAAATCCATGTCTCCTCGTTCGTCGTTGAGCCCACACGTGGCTCGATCCGCGTGGGTTCGCCAAGCGCCACGCGCACCATTTCGGGCGTCATGTCCTTTGTTGCACGCCCTTCGAGCACTGCCGACTGAACCTCGATTGGCCAAGATTCGTAGGTCGCCCGGTTGGCGTCGATGCGTGACATCGGCGACGACGAACAACCCGCAAACACCAGCACCGCAGACACCAAACTCGCCCGAATCGTCGTGAAGCATTTCATCCCTACTGAGACACGTCAGTCGCATTCAGTTCCCCGCGCTTACGCCGCGCTTTTCGCCGCTGGTTCGCTGCTTGCGGTTTGCGGTTTCACTCTCTGAAGCTTCCCTCTTCCCGACATGATCGAAGTTTCCCAGCTCACGCGCGTCTTCCGCACCTACAAGAAACAACCCGGCTTCTGGGGTGGCGTGCGCGGGCTGTTTCACCGCGAGTTCGAAGAAACCCGCGCCGCGGATGATATTTCATTTTCCATCGCAGAAGGCGAATTCGTGGGCTTTCTCGGGCCCAACGGCGCCGGCAAAACCACCACCCTGAAAATGCTTTCGGGCCTCATTTACCCGACGAGCGGACGCGCGAGCGTGGCGGGCTTCGATCCGACTAAGCGGGAAAACGCCTACCGCCGAATCTTCGCGCTCGTGCTAGGCCAGAAAAACCAGCTCTGGTGGGATCTGCCGGCGATCGAATCGTTTAACCTTCTGCGGGCGATCTACGCGTTGCCGGCGGACGAATTTAAGAAATCGCTCGATGAGCTCGTTGCGCTGCTCGACGTGGAAAAGAAACTCAACGTCATGGTTCGCGAACTTTCGCTCGGCGAACGCATGAAGATGGAACTGATTGCCGCGCTGATCCACCGCCCGCGGGTCCTGTTTCTTGACGAGCCCACCATCGGGCTCGATGTCATCTCGCAGAAAAACGTCCGCCAGTTCCTGCGCGACTACAACCGTAAGCACCGCGTCACAATTCTCCTCACCAGCCACTACATGGCCGACATCAAGGAACTTTGCGAACGCGTGATCGTGATTCACAAAGGAAAGAAAATTTACGACGGTGCGCTCGACCGGCTCGAGAACGCGGGTGGTGCAAAGAAGAAAATCATCACGTTTTTGCCTGAAGTCGCTGGCACCGCGGGCAACGCTTTCCCCGATTCCTGGCGCTCGGCTTACGGCGAGACGAAGCGCGGCGACGAGGGAAAGTTCACACTTTGTGTGCCGGCCGAAAAAGTCGTGGCCGTGTCGCAGGAAATCCTGAGCACCGGCCCCGTCGCCGACATCACGATCGAGGATGTGCCGCTCGAGGACGTGATCGCTGAACTGTTTCAGTCACGCTGAGGGCCAGCGCCACTTCGGCGCCAGCGGGCGCATCAGCGCGCGGAGCGTGGCGCTCGATTTCCGGAGTGCAGCCGCAAGCGATCGCGCGGTCGGCTGCGCGTCGACTGTGACTGCGGCAACTTCGCTCGCGCGCGCGATGCGCTCGATCCGACGCGCCTCGGGAAACGTCCGCTCGCCGCGGCGTAACCGCAGTTCGTGCAGCAGCCGAAAATTCGTCTCAGCCAATCCGCGATGCAGCATGCGTTGCGCCGCAAGCAGTTCGCCGCGCGCAATTTTCCGCCGCGTCCACGCTGCATCGCACACAAAGCCATCGGCGAACGACCGAGCCTCAGCCTCGTCGATCCGCCGATCGGGCACGGCGGCAACGGCGGCGAGGTAAAACGGCTCCCATGTTTCCGCGCTCTTCAGAAATTTCCAGCCGGGCCGGATGACGACCGCCAAGTCCTGCAGTGCCGCACGCACCGGGCCGGGTTGGCGGTGCTCGCCACGGGCCAATCCGCGGCGCACCCGACGAACGATCGGCTCGGGTTGAATCACAAAATCTGCCTCGGTGTCGGCAAACACCGCGGCGATTTTCGGCACGCCGCCGATCTGCGCGGTGCGCACCGCATAGGCGATCGGCTTCGCATCGAGCTTCTTCAGCCACGCCGGGGTCGAGAACATCTCAGGCTGCGAGCTAATGATCAAAAAATCCCAGTCGGATTCCGTATCGGCCGCCCATACGCGATCAGTCACGGCGCGCACACGCGATCCGATCATCACGAGCGCTTTGACGCTCGGCTCCGCCGCTGCCCAGGCGGCAATTTTCTCACCGAGCGAGCGGCTCACCAAGCTCGCACCGAGATATGAATCTCCGTGCCCTCCAAACCCGGCCCCGCGTGGATCTCGCCGTGATGCAGGCGCAGGATCTCCTTCGCGAGAAACACCGTCACCCGTCCCTGATTGGGCGTGGCGCCTTCGGCCGGCTCGGGCAAAATCCCCTCAAGTTCGAGCCGCTTGCCTTTGAGCGAGAGGAGGGCCGTGAGTTCGGGACCGACACCGCTTGAGCGAACTTGTAACGCGAGTTCGCGCGCGCCGAGTTCACCCCGATTCTCCGCGATCGTGCGCAGCAGTGAACGCAGCGCAAACTCCAGCAACTTGCCGCAGACGCTGAGCACGATCGGCTCGGCGCCGACCTCGACTCGCACACCAGTCGAACCGCCGACGCGCTGCGCGAGCTCGCGCAAGTCGGCCGGCTCCGGCAGCGTCTCGTGCAGCGCAAGCATTTGCGCGATGTGGCTGTTCAGCGCCTCAAGTTTCGTAATGTCGCTTTTCGCGGCCTCGAAAATCGCCGACGGCAGCGGATTCTCGGGCGTGCTGAAGCGAAAGGTCGCAAGTGAGACGAGCGCGTTGCCGAGTTCGTGGTTCAACGTCAGTCCGAGTTCGCGCAGCAACTGACGCCGGCTGGCCCGCTCGACGGCCGCGATTTCCGCGAGTTCGGCACTCGCCTCCTGCCAATACGCCCAAGTGCCGCCCGTCTCGGCGACAGGTCCCGCATTCCCGCGCCACGGCTGGCCCGCCGCTGGCACGAGCCGGCAAATTCCCCGATCGCGGCGCGCACGCCCAATTAAGTCGCGCACGGCGAGCGGCACGTGGCGCGGTGGTGCTTGGTCGGGACCGAGCACCAGCGTTCCCGGCAGATATTTCGCTCCGAGATTCGCCTGCTCGTGCAGGCCGCGCAGCCGCGAAAACTGCGCCGACTTCGACAGAAAATGGCGCAGCAGCCGTGCGAAAAAAATCGCGCGCTTCCGATCGGCCTCGTCGTAGGGCTGGCCGTCGTCGCGCACCCCTAGTGCGATTAGGCCGAGCAGCCGCCCATTGTCGTGCACCGGCACGAGCAGTCGCGCCCCCCATAGCGCGAGCCGGTTCCGCACGGCGAGTTCGGCCACCGGGTCCGCGGGAAAGTCCCAGCCAGCCCCGTCGATGAGTGCCGGATGGCTTTCAAAAAACGCGACCAAGGGATCGCCGGCAACAAATGTCGCCAGCCCGCGATCCGCACGGAATGTTTCGGCATCGCGCAGGAAAAACATGGTGTGCGACGCGCGGAGCAGCGAGCGCGCCGCCCGGCGAAATTCCGCCACGAGTTGCTCCCGCGTCTCAATATTCTCGATCGCGCCCTCAAGAAAATCCCACACCTCCGCGCTATCGATCGCGGTCGCACCGCGCGCCGCGGGCCGCGCGGATTCGGCGCGGCGGTTCTTTTCCTGCACAAGTTCGAGCACGCCTTGTTTCTCGGCCAGCTCCTCAAGCAACGGCAGCACTTCGCGCAGCTCCGTCGCGCTCTCCTCGTAAGAGAGGTAGATTTTCGCGCGCCCGCTGAGCTTCGCCTGCTCAAACGGCAGGCTGCGCGGCTCGCCCACGTAAATTGTCGGGCACCGCGCCAGCGCGAGCGGGAGCGCCGCCTCTGCGACGGCGTCGAGCACAACCACCGCGGCGAAGCCGGGCGTCGTCCCGCCTGGCAATCCTTGCACGCCGATGCGCAGCGCCGAGCGACCTGCAGGGAGCTGACGCTCCCACGCATCCGCGAGCGCGGTGTCGGTCGTCGCTAGGATGACGAGGCTGGGCATGGAAAGATGACGCGAAACGTGGCTCCGCGTCCGGCCGCCGCCGGGTCCACGGAAATCGTTGCATCCACATTCGCCAAGATGTCGCTGCAAATCGCAAGCCCAAGTCCAAAGCCGGACGACTTCGTCGTCTGAAACGGCTGGAAGAGCCGCGGCCTGATTTCCGGCGCGATGCCCGGCCCGCTATCGGCCACTGCCATCTCGACGCCGCTGGCGACATTGCGCGTCGAAAGTTTCACCCACCGCTCGCCCGCGTGCGACTCGACCGCCTGAATCGCGTTGAAGCAGAGGTTCAGCATCACCTGCTTGGCCGCCGAGGCATCGGTAAACACCCGGTCTGGCTCGGCCAGGAACTCCGTGACAAACTCGATCTGCTTGTCCGCCGCCTTCGCTGCGACGAGATCCAGGCTCGCCTTCATCACGGGGTGCAAGTCGACCGCCTCCGAGATGAAATTCCGCGGCGCGGCAAGGTCGAGCAACTGCACAGTGAGCCGATCGATGCGGCCAACCTCATCTCCGATCAGGCGGAAAAATTTATCACGAAACGCCGCGTCCTGATGGTGCTGCGGCAGCATCTGCACAAACGTCTTAATCGTCACGAGCGGGTTGCGGATCTCGTGGGCCAAGCTCGCGCCGAGCAAGCCCACCGTCGCCAGTTGCTCCGCATGCTGCGCCTTCGCCGCAAACACCGCGCGCTCCAGCGCACTCTCCACAATCGAGGACAGCTCCTGCAGTTGCGTTACCTGCGGATAGGTGAACGGCCGGCGCGAGGCCGCGGTGCCCACGCCGACGAGCGCCGTGAGCGACGGCCCCTCCGCCGCGACGAGCACGCCGAGAGCATGCTCCCGCAAAAACGCCGCGACCGCCTGGCGCTCAGGCGTTGGCCGCTCGCGCGCCAAGCGCTCCGGCGTGACCCAGCGCAATTGCCGCATCGCAAGCGCGACCGTATGATCGTCCGCGAGTTCAACCCCAGCCCCTTTCAACACATCCTTCGAACCATGCAGCAACATCGCGCGATCGGTTTGCCCCCACCCCTTAAGCACGCCCAGAAACGCCGCTTCAAGGCTGGCCACTCTCGTCTCATTGCGCGCCGCTTCAAACACCGCCTGCCGAGCCACCGTCGCCTGCGGATAAAATTGGAAAACCCGATCAAGCCACCCGTTGAGCGTGATGGCAAACCACAGTGCGCTCGCCGTCGTGACCAACAAATCGAGCGGGCGCGGCAGCAGCGTAACAAAAAGCTCACTGGCCAAGAAAGCTACTCCCGAGGTCAAGGCCACTAAAAGCGCCTTCTCCGTCACGACTAATATCACCTGCCGTCCATCGAAAATCCGGTAGGTAGTCACGGCGAGAACCGTGCCCGCATAAAAACCAAGCACCACGAGTGGCTGGAGTTTTACGTAAATCGGTGCGTGAAAGCCCGCATTAAGTGCCATCAGTGCTAAAATGGTCGTCGCCATCGCGCAGCCGCCACCAAGCCATACCTGCAACTCAAGCCGTTTGCCCCCAGTCAGAGTTCGGATTTGACGCAATGCGTCCTGCAGCACGTAGGCATACATAACGAAAACCCCTCCAATATAGCCATAGTAGCCCGGCCCATAAAGTTTCTGCGCACTTGTGGAATGAGAAGGAATGAACAAATCCGTGAAGCACACGATCGTGAGCACTCCTGCGATTGTGGCCAGTGGCCAGTTCAACCGCACTCCTTTGAGCCCGAATCCCTCCTCGCCGCGTGCGAGGCTTTCTTTCACAAGGGCAAAATCGAGCGGCACCCATGCGGCGACGGCGCAGATCACCCGCACCCAGAACAATCCTTCCCTTGCTCCGACAGCGACATGATGAAGCCCAAGCCACAGGGCAATGTGCAGTGAGCAGCCGAACACGGAACGGTTGACCGCGCGCGTGGGATTAGACCACATAATCAAGACTCCCACGACTGTCACCACAATCGCCCCGAATAGTGCCGTAGTGATCAGCATGGGGTCAGGACCATACAGGCATTCACAGATCCAACTCCATGGGCATTCACAAGCGTGCAGGACTGCGGCACGGCGCGCGGCTGAGCGCTGAGATTGAGCGGGCAGGCGGGGTCGGGGTATCGCCAATTTACCGTCGGAGGCAGGAGTGCATGGCGCTGCGCTAACACCGCCGCCGCGACTTGGATCGCAGGCGTCGCTCCCAGCGCGTTGCCAATCGCACCTTTGATGGACACCACGGGAACCTGCTTCAGTTGATCGCCGAATAGACGCACGAGACTGACCGCTTCCGCTTGATCGATCAGCTTGTGCCCCGGTCCCCACGCGTTAATTGCATCTATTTGCACCGGTCGCACACCGGCTTGGGCCATGGCAAGCCTCCCCGCCGAGACCAAACCTCCGCAGAGATCAAGGTAAGCATCGTTTGCGAAGGCGTAGCCCGCGATAAATCCGTAGCCCGGCCGCGGACTATCTTCAGGCTCCAGCACAAACATGCACGCGCCTTCGCTAATCACTCCCGTCGTCCGCCAAAGATCAAAAGGTCGCGCCACGCTTCCCGCCAAATCGGTGGTCTCAGGCGTAAGTCCAGCCGCGCGCAATTCAAGAATTGGAAAACGATGCAACGGCGCTTCAGTGCCACCGCACAACGCCACGTCTACCTCACCACTTGCGATCAGATCGGCCGCATATCCCATCGCATCCAAACCGGAGCAACACGAAGTTTGCATCGACATCGTGCGCGCTGCTTTTCCCAGCGCGAGATTGATGGCGTTTGGCGTACTGGTTCCGCTGGCGGTGTAGACTACTCGCGCCTGAGCACCGCGCGCTCCGCGCTTGTTCACCGACTCGATGGCGTCGCCAATGCTACCAAAGTCCAACAACGAAGACCCAACAACGATCATCGTCGTCTCGTCCTTGAGCTGACTCGCATCCAGCCCAGCGTCATTGAGCGCAAGCTGGGCGCCAGCGACCGCGAACAACGCGTGGCGGGCCGTGCCTTTCGGCACCCGGGTTTTGTCCACGTAGTCAGCGATGTTGAACCGGTTCAGATATGCGGCGACGAGCGGCCCGTCATTCGCGTCCAGCCGATCATACGGCCGCACGCGGCTCACCGGCTCCAGAATCCCCGACCAAAACGCTTCCCGGCCGATGCCCGCGGGCGTGACCGGGCCGATGCCGGTGATCTTGACGCGACGCCGCTTCATTCCTGCGGCGCGGCGGGAAACACCAGCCGCGCCGTCGTCCCCACCCCCGGCGCCGAATCCACTTTTAACGTCCCACCGTGCGTGCCCACCAGATGGCGGCAAATGCTAAGGCCGAGGCCGGTGCCGTTGGCTTTGCTGCTGAACCCGCCGTGCAGCGCGCGCTTCAACCGCTCCGGCTCCATGCCGGAGCCATTGTCCGCGAGGGTTAGTTCGAGTTGGGTGTTGCGGTGCACGAAGGTCACGGTCAGGCGGGTCGTGCCCGCCTCAAGCGAATTCTTAAACAAGTTTTGAAACACCCGCATTAGCTCGAACTTCGAGCCGCGCACCCACGCCTCGGGCTCGCCCGCGCACTGGATCGCGACGTTGCCGAAAAAGATCACCTGCCGCACTTCCTGCACGAGCGACACGAGATCGAGCCGGGTAAAGGCCGGCGCCTGTTTCGCGGCCATCCGCCAGTTTTCCGAGAGGTGGTGGCAATACTCCGCGGCCTTCTCGACCATCGCGGAATACTCCATGATTTTCTTCGCCGATTCAGGATCGCGTTCGCCGAGCAGTCGCGCCTCCTCGGCGACGAGGGCGGCGTAGCCAATGACGACCGTAAGCGGGTTGTTGAGATCGTGCACGAGTTCGACCGAGGCCCGGGCCTGCCAGATTTGCGGCTCATTCTGCTCGATCTCGCGCTTGAGCGCGGCGTTCATCTCATGCTCAGCGTTCGCGAGTTGGGCCTGCGTGCGGCGGAGCTTCGTCGCCTGCGTCTGCTTCCGCACGGCGTCGAGCAGTTCGGAGATGTCCGGCGGCTTGCGAAGATACTGGTTGGCGCCGCCGACCATCGCCTGCTGCGCCGTCTGCAGCGTGCCGTAACCGGTGAGCATGATCACGGAAACATGCGGATCGATTTTGCGGATTTCCTCCAGCGCGCGGATGCCGTCCATCTCGGGCATCCGGATGTCGAGGACGATGGCGGAGTAGGCTTTCGCGGCGATCTTCGTGAGGGCCAGCTTCGCCCGATCGGCGGTCTCCACAGCGAAATCGGCCGACAGGCTGAACGCGATCGACTCACGCGGGCCGTATTCGTCGTCGACGACAAGCACCGGCAGTTTCTCGGCCGGAATCGCGGTCGGGGCGGAAGGAATTTTTTCGGTTAACATGCGACAGGCGGCGGAGAGAAAACCAACGGCGAAAGCCGAGGCGGGCCGGGAAGCACAGTGTTGTTTGCAGGTCGCGATCTCGCGTGTCAAGGCACGCATCGGGGATTGATTCGGTGGCGCGCCGCGGGGAAGATCTTTACGTGAATTTTATCGTTGCCGTCCTCTCCGCCGCCGTCGCTGGCGCATTCGTCTGGGTATTTCTCCGGGGGAAATCCGCTGCGCTGGCGGAGCGCGCTCGGCTCGCGGCCGAATCGCTCGGGAAAGCCGAGGCGGAACTCGGTGCCCTCCGCGCGCGCGCCACTGAACTCGAAAAACAGGCCGCCACCGCCATCGAAAAGGTCGCCGCTTTCAACGAGGCGCGCGAGCGGCTCACGGTCGAGTTCAAGGCGCTCGCCGCCGATGCCCTGTCGCGAAACAGCGACGAGTTTCTCAAGCGCGCCGGCGATTCGCTGGTAAAACCAATCCGCGAGTCGCTCGACAAGGTGGACACCAAAATCGTCGCACTCGAAAATGCCCGAAAAGAGGCCTACGGCTCGCTGTCCGAACAGCTCAAGGGCCTCGCACTCACGAGCGCATCGCTCCAATCCGAGACGACCAAGCTCTCCCGTTCGCTGCGCAGCACGAGCACCGCGGGCCGTTGGGGCGAGTTGCAACTCCAGCGCGTTGTCGAACTCGCCGGCATGGTCGAGAACGTAGACTTCATCCAGCAAAGTGCGGTCGGCGAAGTTCGCCCCGACATGATCATCCGCCTGCCCGGAGGCAAATCGATCGCGGTCGATGCCAAGGCGCCGATGCAGGCATTTCTTGAGGCGCTGGAGGCGAGCGACGAAAATGTCCGGAAAGCTAAGTTCATCGAACACGCCCGCGTCGTCCGCGGGCATATCGATGCGCTCGGCAACAAATCATACTGGAAAAACATCCAGCCGTCGCCCGAGTTCGTCGTGCTCTTCATCCCCGGCGAGGCATTCTACAGCGCAGCTCTCCGCTACGAACCTGATCTCTTTGAGCGGGGCACCGCCGTCGGCGTCATCCTTGCCTCGCCGGCTACACTGATCGCATTACTCAAGGCTGCCGCCTATGGTTGGAAACAGGAGGCGCTATCCAAGAACGCCGACGACATCCGCAAGCTCGGCCTCGAACTCCACGAACGCGTCGCCGCCGTCGCCGAAAACCTCGATCTCCTCGGCCAGCGCCTCACGCAGTCCGTCACTGCCTACAACAGCACGGTTTCCTCCGTCGAAGGCCGCATCCTCGTCACCGGCCGCAAGCTCGAAAAACTCGGCGCCGGCAGCGAAAAGAAGATCACCGAGCCGCGCCTTATTGACGAAGTCCCGAAACCCCTCACCGCCCCTGAGCTGAAAAAATGAGTGAAGCCCTGCATGGCATGTGGGAAATGATCCGCGCCGAAAGCGGCGGCGAGCCTTCAAGCGATTTGCTCGCGCTGCGCGTCGAGCTACACCTCACCGACGGCAACTACCACGTTCATTTCGCCGGTGAGCTCGCGGATCAAGGCACCTTCACGCGCACTTCCGCCCACCCCCATGCCGCGCTGATTCTCCTCGGCGCGAAAGGACCGAACGCCGGCCGCACCATTCCGTGCATCTACCAACTCGTCGGCGACCGACTGCGCGTGTGCTATGGGCTCGACGGCAATGTGCCGACCGAGTTCGCCACCGCCGGCACCTCGCACTACCTCGCCACCTACCGCCGCAAGGTCCCATAACAGTTCGTCTTTCGTTGCCCGACGCGCGCCACCGCACCAACTCCACCGCCCGACGCCATGCAACTCTCCGGCCTGTTCCTCTACCCCGTCAAAGGACTCCGCGGCTTTTCCGTCAACTCAGCCGGCGTTGATGCCCTGGGCCTCGTTGGCGATCGGCGTTTTCTGGTCGTCAAGGACGATGGTGAATTCCTCACGCAACGCACGCTCCCGCGCATGGCACAAATCGCGACGGAGCTGACCCCCACCGATCTCATTCTCCGCGCCGAAGGCGCCGGCGCGATCTCCGTTCCGCTCCGTGCCGCCACGCCCGCTCCGCTGCGCACGGTGTGGGTCTGGCGAAGCAAGGATCTCCGCGCGGAGGATTGCGGTCACGACGCCTCCGCGTGGCTCTCCGCGTTTCTCGGCCTGCCGTGTTATCTCGTTCGCATCGGTGATCAATTCCGCCGCCCCGTGCTCGAGCGTCGCGCACCGCTCCCCGGCGAATCGTTGATCGAGGGGCGCGTGCTCACCCGCGATATGTTCAATTTTTCCGATGGCTTTCCCTTCCTCGCGATCGGCGAGGCGTCGCTGGCAAACCTCAATGATCGCCTCGTCGCCGTGGGCGCCGAACCCGTGCCGATGAATCGCTTCCGCCCCAACCTTGTCGTCGCCGGAACTCCCGCGTTCGCCGAGGATGCGTGGCCGCACGTGCGCGTCGGACCGATCGTTTTTCGCAGCGGTGGACCCTGCGCACGCTGTATCGTGACGACCACCGATCAGGTTACCGGCGAGCGCGGCGTCGAGCCGCTCCGCACACTCGCGACCTACCGTCGCGACGCCGACGATTCCACGCGCATCAACTTCGGCCTGAACCTCACGCACGAGACGAAAGCCGGCGTGCTCCGCATCGGCGATCGCGTTGAGGCGCTCTGATTCGTTTTGCCTCCTCTGCGATTTCGGTGCGAGTTGTCCGACATGCGCCCGAAATTCCTCCCGCTGTTTTTCGCCTGCGTCGCCATCCTCATTTCGTTCGCCCGCGCCGACGATCTAGCGCGCTGGAAGCAACACGCCGCCGACGTGACGATCATCCGCGACACCTGGGGCATCCCGCACGTTTACGGGAAGACCGACGCCGACGCCGTCTTCGGCCTCCTCTACGCACAGGCCGAGGACGACTTCAACCGCGTCGAACTCAACTACGTCAACGCCAGCGGCCGCCTCGCCGAAATCGAAGGCGAAAAGGAAATCTACCGTGACTTGCGGATGAAGCTCTTCATCGATCCCGCCGACATGCGGGCAAAATACGCCGAGAGCCCGGCTTGGCTGCGAGCGCTGATGGACGCGTATGCCGACGGGCTGAATTTTTATCTCCACACGCACCCCGCCGTGAAACCGAAACTCATCACGCACTTCGAGCCGTGGATGGCGCTCACGTTTTCCGAAGGCAGCATCGGCGGTGACATCGAGACGTGTGTCACGCCGCGCCAGCTTGAGGAATTTTACGGTCCAAAAATCGGCCCGAAACTCACCGCGATCGAAACACCGCCAACGCACGATTCGCGTGGTTCCAACGGCTTCGCGATCGCGCCGAAGAATTCAGCCGCGGGCCGCGCGCTCCTGCTGCTGAATCCGCACACTTCGTTTTATTTTCGCCCGGAGGTAAACGTGGTGAGCGAGGAAGGGCTCAGCGCCTACGGCGCCGTCACGTGGGGTCAGTTCTTCGTCTACCAAGGCTTCAACGATCGCCTCGGCTGGATGCACACCTCCGGCGGCGGCGACGTGATCGACGAGTATGCGGAGACGATTGTCGAGAAACCCAGCGGGCTGTTTTACCGCTACGGCGACGCGGAGCGTCCGCTCATCGCGAAAAAAATCACGCTCCCCTACAAATCCGGCGCCGCGCTCGCCGAAAAAACGATCACGGCCTACTTCACGCACCACGGCCCGATCGTCCGTGCGGCCGGCGGCAGGTGGATCGCGGTGCGGCTGATGCAGGAGCCGTTGAAGGCGCTGCAGCAATCCTACCTCCGCACGAAGGCGAAAACCTACGCGGAGTTTCTCGAGGTGATGCAGCTCCGCACCAACTCCTCGAACAACACCGTTTACGCCGACGCCGATGGCAACATCGCTTACTGGCACGGCAACTTCATCCCGCGCCGCGATCCGAAGTTTGATTGGACGAAGCCCGTCGATGGCAGCGATCCCGCGACCGAGTGGCAGGGACTGCACGAGGTGAAAGAAACCATCGCGCTCTTCAATCCCGCGAGCGGCTGGGTCGCAAACACGAACAACTGGCCGTTTTCCGCGGCCGGCCCGAGCAGCCCGCGCCCGCAGGATTTCCCGCGCTACATGTGGGAGCGGCCGGAAAATTTCCGCGGCCTCCACGCCAACCGCGTGCTCGCCGACCAGCACGACTTCACGCTCGATAAACTGATCGCGGCGGCGTTTGACCGGGACCTGCCGGGATTCGATGTGCTGATTCGAGGGCTGCTGCAGGCCTACGACGATGCACCCGCCAGCGATCCGGCAAAGACTAAACTCGCCGCACAAATCGCCGTGCTCCGCGCTTGGGATCACCGCTGGTCGGCCGAATCGGTGGCGACGGCGCTCGCGATTTTCTGGGCGCAGGATTTGCTTTTGCACGTCAGCGCTGCGGCGCGGAGTCACGGCATTTCACCCGGCGATCAGTTGCCGATGTTCGACTTCATGGCGAAGCAAACGAGCGCGGCGGAGCGGCTCGACTCGCTCGATCGCGCCGAGGAAAAACTAACGCGTGACTTCGGCACTTGGAAAACGCCGTGGGGCGAAATCAACCGCTTTCAGCGGCTGAGCGGAGAAGTCGGGGCCGGCTTCGACGACGCGAAGCCGAGTCTGCCGGTCGGGTTCACCGCGAGCGCATGGGGCTCGCTGGCGGCGTTCAGCGCACCCGGTCTGCAGCCAACGAAAAAAATCTACGGCGGCGTCGGCAACAGCTTCATGGCGGTCGTCGAGTTTGGTCCGCGGATCAAAGCGAAGAGCCTGCTCGCGGGCGGCGAGAGCGGCGACCCGGCCTCACCGCATTTCGCCGATCAGGCGGAACGCTACACGCGCGGAGAGTTCAAGGACATCTGGTTTTACCGCGAGGACGTCGAGCGCCACGCCGAGCGCACGTATCACCCCGGGAATTGAGCGATCGTTGGCCGCCGCTGCGTTCAGTCGATGATCTTGATATTACGGGTATTTTTTTGGACGACCGCGGGCGTTTCCGGCGTGTTGATCTTCACCTTTTTCAGTATGATGTCCGCGGAGTCGGTCGCGCGGAAGCCGCGTCGGGCTGAGATCAGGGCGTGCTCAATCGTAATCAGGTGCAACGGCTGCTGCGGCAATCCGGTCAGGGCGATCGCCGAGCCGGCACCAGCGCAGTAGACATCGCGGATGAAGAAGTCGCGAAACTCCGGCGTCTTCGCCGGGTCGCGATTCGGCGCGGCTTTCACCGTCGCGGCGCTGACCGGGGCGTTGTCGTAAAACGTGTCGAACAGGATCGCTTCGTTCGCGATGTCCTTCATGTAAATGTGATCGACAAACACGTCGTGGACGAGTCCGCCGTGGCCGAGTCCGCTCTTCACGCGGATGCCCGTGTCGGTGCCGACAAAATCGCATTGCGTCGCCCAGAGGTATTGCATCCCCGCCTCCGTTGTTCCGCCCAACACGAAGCCGCCGTGGCCGCGATAAACCGTGCACTCCGCGACGATGACTTTCTGCAATCCCGGCTCGCCGGGCCACGGGCTCTTGCCAGCCGACTTCATGCAGATCGCGTCGTCCCCGGCGCTCACGGTGCAGCGATAGACCAGGACGTTCTTGCAAGGCCCGATGTCCATGCCATCGCCGTTTTGCGCGGACCATTCGTTGAAAATCGTCGCGTAACGGATGGTGACGTTGGTGCAGCGCGCCGGCACAAACACTCCGCTCGGCGAGTTGCGGAGCGTCACGCCTTCGACCAGCACGTTGTCACAACGCGTCAGGGCCACCATCGCCGAGCGGCGGAAATCGCGCGCCAAGAGCATTTCCTCGGGCGTCGGCTGCGAAGTCTTTTTGGCCAGCTCTGCCAAATAGTCCTCGCCCATCATCGCCTCCTTGGTTGGCCACCAGTTCGCGCCCTCGTTGCTAGTCGCCCCACCCTTCGCGAGCAACTTCTGCCATTCGGCTTCAGTGGTCTTCGACTTCCGCATCGGGCGCCAAGTGTCGCCCGCGCCGTCGAAGATGCCCTCGCCCGTGATCGCGAGGTTGCTCTGCCCGTTAGCGCTGAGGCACGACGCCGCGTAGAGCCCGCGGTCGTCGCGCGGTGCCATCGGGTAGGCCGTGTGATCGGACGTAAACTGGACGAGGGCGCCGCGCTCCGCGTGGAGATCGACATTGCTCTTGAGCACGATTGGTCCGGTCAGCCACAGTCCGGCCGGCACGACCACATGCCCGCCGCCCGCCTGCGCACAGGCCTCCATGGCCTTGGAAAACGCGGCTGTGTTGAGCGTTTGCCCGTCGCCCACGGCGCCAAAATCGACGATGAAAAAGTTGCGATTGGGAAACGACGGCACCGGAACCGCCGCCATCTTGAACGGGGCCGAGGCAAAATAATCCTGCTCGGTGGCAGCCCCTGCAACTGGGGCGAGGAAGGCAAAGAGCGATATGGAAAATGCGGCGAAAACCGCGCGCGGGGTAGGCATCATGGTAAAGGGAAATAACGGATGGGAGCGGTGAAAGATGCGCGGCGGGTCGCATAAAAGGGACACGTGTCCGATATAACAGTGCGCGCCCTCTCGGAAATTCGACGTATGGCCGACCGAGATGCCCCCCTTTATTCGCGACGCGCCCGCGGCGTTCGGTCCGGTTCGATGAGATCACGATCGCCAACCAAGCGGCGAGGCTCTAGCTCTGCGCTGAAATGTTCACGCTCGCGTTACCGCAAACCTCCCCGGAACACGCTCCGAGACATTTTGCCAAATCCGCCATGACAGCTTTGTTCTGCTTTCGCAGCGGCGATGCGAAGCTCGCTCCCGGGAATCGAATCCACCGCGAATGAAAACACTCGGCATCGGCATGGTCGGCGCGCGCTACGGTGCGCGAATGCACCTCGCAAATTTCTCCGCCCTTCCCGCCGGCTCCGGCGAGCTTCGTGGGGTGTGCTCGCGCTCGAAGGAAAGTGCGGAGGCCTTCGCGAGGGACGCGAAAGTCGGCTTCATCACGGACGACTTCGACGCGCTCCTCGCCCGCAAGGACATCGATGTCGTCGACCTGTGCGTGCCGCCGGCGCGCATCACGAGTTCGCGATCCGTGCGGCGAACGCGGGCAAGCATATCATCATGGAGAAGCCACTCACCGGGCATTTCGGCGAGCCCGGCGATCCGGAACCCATCGGGCTGAAAGTCCCGCGCACGAAGGTGCGCGAAGGCGCCCGCCGCAATGCCGCAGCCGTACGCGATGCGGTCACGCGCGCCGGCGTGAAATTTTGCTACGCGGAGAATTGGGTTTACGCGCCGCCGATCGACAAAATGCGTCGGCTCATCGGCGCCTCGAAGGGCTCGATCCTGGAGCTGCGCGCCGAGGAAAATCACTCGGGCTCAAACTCGGTCTTCTCGCGTGACTGGAAAAATACCGGCGGCGGCGCGTTGCTCCGTATGGGCGTGCACTCCGTCGGCGCGTGCCTCCATCTCAAGCAATGGGAGGGCGCGCAGCGTCTCGGCCGCGGCATCCGCCCGGTCGCCGTCACCTGCGAAGTCGCCGACCTCGTGAACAGCGACGCCGCTACGCGCGCCCGCGCCACCGGCGCAAACCGCTGGATCAGCGCCGATTCCATCGACGTCGAGAACTGCGCGAATCTCGTGATCCAGTTTGACGACGGTTCGCGCGCCAACGTGATCGTCAACGATAACGGGTCGGCGGCCTCAACACGCGCGTCACCGCGTTCATGACCGATGGCGTCATCATGGCGAACATGACCTCGAACGACGCAATCGAATCCTTCGCGCCCGACACCGCGGTTTTCGGCGGCGAATATTTCACCGAAAAACTCGAGACCAAGTCCGGCTGGAACCGGCCGAGCGTCGACGAGGACTGGTTCCGCGGCTTCGCGCAGGAAATCGAAGATTTCGTTTCTGCGGTCCAAGAAAATCGGGAGCCGCGCTCCGGGCATCGAATTGGCGGTGGACTGCGTCGAGGTGATCTACGCCGGCTACCAGTCGGCGGAAGAAGGCCGGCGCATATCGCTAAGGTAAGCGCCGCGCTCAGGTCGCGAGCGTGAAGAAAAACGTCGCGCCCTTGTCCGGCTCCGCCTCGGCCCAAATTCTTCCGCCATGGCGATCGATGATGCGGCGGACGGTCGCGAGACCGACGCCGGTGCCCTCGAATTCGTGCGCGTGGTGCAGCCGTTGGAAAACGCCGAAGAGTTTTTCGGCGTCGCGCAGGTCGAAGCCGACGCCGTTGTCGCGCACGAAGTAGACCGGCGTTTTATCTCCGGCGTCGCTCACACCGATTTCGATCACGGCGGAGGCGCGGGGGCGGGAGTATTTAAGGGCGTTGGAGAGGAGGTTCACGAAGACGACGCGCAGCAGCGCTGGGTCGCCGTCGGCGGGCGGCAGAGGCGCGAGTTTCAATTCTACCTGGCGCCCGGCCCGCTCGCTCGCGAGGTCCGCGAACACCTCCTTAAACAGCTGATCCAGATCGACGAGCTGGCGGGAGAGTTCCTGACGGCCGAGCCGGGAAAAATTCAGGAGATCGTTGATGAGCGCGCTCATCTGGCCCGAGCCGTCGCGGATCATGCGGATGTAGCGCTCGGCGGACTCGGGCGGGAGCTTCGCGCGCGGATCGAGGAGCACATCGGCAAAGCCGGTGATCGTGCGAAGGGGCGTGCGCAAATCGTGCGCGGCGGAGGTGCAAAAGGCCTCAAGTTCGTCGTTGGCGGATTCGAGTTCGGCGGTGCGTTCGCGCACGCGTTTCTCGAGCAGCGCGTTTTGCTCTTGGATTTGCGCGAGCATGTGGTTGAAGGCATCCGTCAGCACACCGAGTTCGTCGTCGCCGAGCTTGGCTGCACGCACGGCGTAGTCGTGACGATCGGAGACGGCCGTCGCCGTCTCGGCGAGAGCGAGGATCGGGCGGGAGATTTCCCGCTGTAGCGCGCGGGAGAGGAGGTAGGCCACGAGCGAAGCGGCGACCACAACAAGCAGCGCGATGCCGCCGTAGAGACGGAGGCGTTCATACATCGCCTCCATGTCCGAACTAAGGTAAAGCGTTCCGAAGCGGTCGCTGCCCTTGAGCTGAACGACGGGGGTGAAGCCGATGAGATGGCCGGCGGCGAAGCGGTACCCGTCAGGTTGCGGCGTGGGCGGGAAGAGCGCGTCGGGGGCCACGGCGGGGTAACGCGAAAAGATCTTCCCTTCCTTGTCGTAGAGACACGCGGCGACAATGTGCCGCTCGGCCTTGAGCGCACCTAGGATTTCGGTAGCATCCCGCTGATTCTCGAACGCCACCGCGCCCGTGCTCTCTGCGGCGATCACCTCGCCGAGCGTGGCGAGTTGCTGGACCGCAGCCCGCCGGTAGGTGAGCAGCTCGTAGCCGACAAACGCCGCACACGTGAGCAGCAGCACCACGCCGCTGGTCACGAGGATCATCGTCATCAGCTTGCGCTGGATCGGAGTGTCGCGGAAGAGCGTCATGTGTCCTACTCTCGCCCCGGCGCGACAATCGTGTCGGGCGTGAGGATTTTCGAGCTGATGATCAGGTCGCAGAATTTGGCGGCCTCGGGGTTGATCTTGAGGCGGATTTTTCCGCCCTCCATTGCGAAGCGCACCATGCCGCCAAGCCGCGTAAACATGTCGACATCCCCGACCGTCAGCACGCTGTGACGCCGGAGGTGCGCGAAGTCGCGCTCCAGCGAGTCCGTCTCCGAGGGACTGATGAACAGGATATGGCATGCCGCAGCCTCCTCGGCTCGCTGGAAGCGGCGGACGACGAGCGCGCGTTCGCCAATTTTTTCGCCCTTCACGAGATCGTCGAGATAGGCGCCGAACGGATCGTTGCCCAGGACGCCGAGGACAAACGGGGCTTTCGGATCGGTGAACGCCGCGGCGGGCCACTCAACGAATTGGGCGAGTTTGTAGAGGAAGGCAGCCTTGAGCTGATACTCGGGCGTGGGCGTGGGCGTGGGCGCGGGCTGCGCTCGCGCACCCGGGAGCGCGAGCGCGAGCAATGCAAGCAGGAGCAAGCGCGCAGTGTACGGCCCCGGCGCGCCGCTCCGGCCGCCCTTGGTCATGCTCGTCAGAACCGCCATGTGGCCTTGCCGTAGAAGCCGCGCTGGATTTCACGGCGCGAGCCGGGCGAGTTAAACTCCGGATGGTGTGCGTGCAGGAGATTTTGCCCGAGCAGGGAAAGCTCCCAGCCACCCGTGGGCCGCCAGCCGATCCGTAAATCGGCCTCAGCGTAGCCGGGAACGATGGTCGAACCGATCGCGCTGACGTAGCGCAAATCGACGTCGCAGTCGATCGTCGCCGACAGCGCGAGGAGCGAGCGCAGCGAGAGCTGGTGGTTCGGATCGCGCGCGATGCTGTCGCGCGTGCCACGATCGTTGTTGCCGGACTGCGGTTCGCTGTGCACGCGCAGCTCCGTCCAGCCCCAACGGAGGCGCCAAGCCGGGGTCGCGCGCCACTCTGCCGCCAGTTCCGCACCGGTGGATCGGCCGCGGAGACCGCTGCTGGATTCGACGGGAAACGCGAGCGGTGGCGTCAGCGGCTCAAGGCTGCGGAGATCGTCGTAATTGTTGATGAAGGTCGCGAGCGAGAAATTGAGCGACGCGGTGGGCTGCAGGCGGTAGCCGAGCTCGTAGGCGACGAGTTTTTCCGCCACGACTTTTTCGCCGCCCGCGATCCGAAACGGCGGCGCGGCGGGCGAGTAGAGATCGCGATCGATGCGCGCGGGCGTGCGCACGGCCCGTGAGACCGCGGTCCAGATCGTCTGCTTCGTGTCGGGCGTCCAAGCAAGGCGCGCGCTGGGCTCCGCCTCGAAGCCGGTGTAGTCGTTATGCTCCACCTTCGTGCCAAAGGTCAGGTGCAGACGGTCGCGGCTGAGTTCAACTTCGTCCTGCGCGAACGCGCTGAACCACTGGTGGCCGACGCGCGCGGGCAGAAAAGCGTTGGCGGGCGTGTTGAGCACGTCGTCTTCGACGAAGCGGTAGCCGAGGCCCCAGACGAAATCCTGCGCGGAGCCCATAGGCCGCCGGTGCTGGAAATCGAGGTCCCACGTGTTGAGATCCTGCGTGAACGAGCCGGGGATACGCCGGTGGGTGCGGTCGTAATAAAACTGGAGCTTCGCATCCGAGTTGGGCGCGAGCGAGCGCGTCCATCGCCCGAGGACGTTGAGGCCGCTGGCCCGGATGTTGTCGGGACCGACCTGGCCCATGCTGCTATCGTAGCCATCACCCTGCAGGGTGAGCGCGGTGTCGGGTGTGGAGGTGGAATCGACGCGAAACCCGACCTGTCCCATCCGCCATGCGTCATTTGAACGCTGACCATTTGGCCGCACTGAATCGCCGCGATCGAAATATTTTGCGTAGACGCGATAATAAGTGCCCGGGGCGATCTGCCCGCCATACTGCGCGACGGCCGAAGTGCGCAGTTCGCCACCGCCGCCCGCGGTCACGAGGGCGCCCTGCGTGTCCTTCGCGCTTTTCGTGGTGACATTAATCACACCGTTGACGGCGTTGGCGCCCCACTGCGTCGCGCCCGGACCGCTAATGACTTCGATCCGGTCGATGTCTTCGAGGACGGTATCCTGCACATCCCAGTAGACGCCGGCGTAAAGCGGTGTGTAGACCGTGCGCCCATCAACGAGAACGAGCAGCTTGTCGGCAAAGACGTTGTTAAATCCTCGCGCCGAGATCGCCCACTGGCGGGAATCAATCTGCGCGACCTCGAGGTTCGATGCGAGGCGCAGCGCCTCAGGCAGGCTCGTCGCACCCGAGCGGCGGATATCCTCACCGGTAATCACCTGGATCGCGGAGGCGACGGCGGAGAGTTTCTCCGGACGCTTCGAGACAGATGTCACCGCAATGTCCATCAATTGCTCGATCGTCATCTGCTTCAGCACGCTCGCCGAGGGCAGCGAGGTGGCCTGCGCCCGCATCGCCTCCGCGGAAAACGCGAGCGCGAGCACCGAGCCCAAAATGCAAACCGCGCGCCACCTCATAGCCCGCGCTGGCGATCGTGCCAGAGGACGGCTTCGCGCATCAATTCGCCGGCATCGTCAAGACCGAGCTTCTCTTTAATACGCGCGTCGTAGGAACCCACGGTCTTCACGCTCACGCCGAGCCGATCGGCGATTTCCTTCGGACTGCGGCCCTGCCCGCGCTGGCGGAAGACCTCCATCTCGCGATCGCTCAGCACTTCCTCCGGGGAACCCCGGCCCTGCGCCGAGCCGCCGAACATCCGGCCAGCCAGTTGCGCGGTGAGCGATGGACTCGCGTAAAATTTACCCTCCAGCACCGTGCGAATACCATCGATGATGCGCGGACCCGACTCACGTTTCACCGCGTAGCCATGCGCGCCGGCGCGAAACGCCCGCTCGGCCACGCTCGCCTCGTCATGCATCGAGAGCACGAGCAGACGCACCGACGGAAACTGCGCCCGCATGCTCTTAATCAAATCGAGCCCCGAGCCGCGCGGCAGAGACAGATCTACGATCATCAGGTCAGGCCGCGCCTGCCCCACGGCCCCGAGTGCGATGGACGCCTCCTCCGCCTGCCCACATACTTCGAGATCGGATTCGAGCGTGATCATGCTCGCGAGCCATTCGCGCACGAGCGGATGATCGTCGACGAGAAAAACCCGTCGGCGCGCGGCCGCCTTGCCGAAAGGGGAATGCGTCTCCGGTTTCATGCGCGGAAAGCTCCCGAGCCACAGCGGCGAGCGATCGCCCGGGGGTGCAGGTAGGTCATCACAACGTGGTTCTGTGAACACATCTTGGCCGAGGCGCAAATTTTTCGTGCGGCCCGATTGTAGGGTAAAACCTCACAGCATCATTCCGCTCAACCCGGCAGACGCCGTCCGATCATTTCGGCTATTTTGAAAGTGTGACGCCCACCCTTAACCTTTCTGCCAGGGAGCAAGCTGCAAACTTCCTCTCCCTGTTGACAGAGACCGCCGTGCGCCGTGCGCCGGCCAAGGACCGCCCAGGCCACACCCAGCCCAACAGCCTCGCGCCCATCAGCGCCACGATCCTGACCAAGAACAGCGAAGCGCTGCTCGGCCAGGTGCTCGCGGCGCTCGACTGGTGCGAGGAGGTCGTCGTGCTCGACACCGGCTCGACCGACCGCACGCTGGCGATCGCGGACTCGTTCGCGAACGTCAGCGTGCATCGGTGGGCGGGGCCGTTTCCCGGCTTCGGCCGTGCGCATCGCCGCGCCGTCGAGCTCGCGCGCCACGACTGGATCCTCTCGATCGACAGCGACGAAATCGTCTCGCCCGAACTGACAGAAGAGATTCGCGCGCTGCCGCTCGGCGAGACCGGCGTCGTCTACACCATCCCGTTCAAGAACTACTATGCGGGTAAACACATCACCTCATGCGGCTGGTCGCCGGATCGGCACGAGCGGCTGTTTAATCGCAGGGTGACAAATTTCTGCGCGAGCGAAGTCCACGAGCGCGTGCAGACGCGGAATGTGGAAGTGGTCACGCTGCGTCACGCGATCGAGCACCACTCCTACCGCTCGATCGACGATTTCCTGCGCAAGATGAACGCGTATTCGCACCTCTTTGCCGAGCAGAACTGCGGGCGCAAATCACCCGGCGCGATGACCGCAGTCGCGCGCAGCGGGTGGGCGTTTTTCAAAAGCTACTTCCTTGAACGGGGCTTCAGGCAAGGCGCCGAGGGGCTCACGATCAGCGCCTACAAATCACAGGTGGTATTTTGGAAGTATCTCATGTTGCGCGAGGCGAATCTCCAACGCGCGACGTAACAGTTCTTCCATAAAAATGTCCCGCCCCCTTCCCCAGGTCATCCGCACGATCGCGATCGTCGAGGCGGGCAAAGGACTGATCGCGCTGTGTGCCAGTGCCGGCCTACTGCTGGCGAGGAAAGACATGCTCGGTCTGCTTGGGCATTTCTTTCGCGTCCTCCAACTCGATCCCGCCAGCCACTATCCGCGGCTTATCGCGCAGGCGGCCGGCAGAGTCTCGGAGCGGGATATCTTCGTGCTCACGCTGCTTGCTTGGTTTTATGCGCTAGTGCGCGGGCTCGAAGCGTGGTGGCTCTGGCGTCAACGCCCCTGGGCGGAATGGTTCGCGCTCGGCTCAACCGCCTTTTATCTGCCGGTCGAGGTCTACGAAATCAATCGCGCGCCGACTTGGCCGTTGCTCACGGTATTTGCCGTCAACCTTGCCATCGTCATTTACCTCGCGCTCGTGCTACGTAGCCGCATGCTCTGGGTGCACTCGGCCCTCGCCCGCGGCTAGAGCTTCGGTGTTGTGACCAGCGCGGCAGCGAACAACCGCTGGTCGCGTGTGGCGTCGCCCGACCAATATCCATGAGTCTGCTCGTCCTGATGTATCACCGCGCCGGCGGGGGCCGGTTCGGCAACGCCCCCGGGATGCTCGACGCCCATTTCGGCCACATAGCCGCGCACCACGTCAATGTCCTGCCCGGCGAACCGCTTGAGCCCACCGCACTCAACGTCTGCCTCAGTTTCGACGATGCCACCTTTGATTTTCACGCCGTGGTTTTGCCGCTGCTGAAAAAACATGGCCTGAGCGCGTTGCTCGCGGTGCCGCCTGGCGTCGTCCACGAACACGTTACGCCGCAGCCCTCGGCCCGCCTCGCAATCGAATCTGAACACGCCTTCGCCAACCCTGATCTAGGCGGGTTTTGCACCTGGCCGGAGTTGACGGAAATCGCCGCAAGCGGCCGCGTCGCGTTTGCTGCGCACGGCTTTACTCACCGCCGGCTCGACGACCCCACAGCCGATCTCGATCACGAGATGAAGGCATCGAAAGATCAGCTCGCAGCGCGGCTCGGGCAACCGATCGAGAGTTTCGTATTTCCCTTCGGGCGCAGCTCTTCACGCGCGCTTGAGATCGCAAACAAAAACTACCGTCATGCCTTTCGGATCGGCAGCGCAAGCAACCGTTCCTGGACGGCGCGCGCGCTCTACCGCGTCGATGCCGATCGGATGGCGACGCCGACGGCTCTCTTTGCACCCGCCCGGCTCGCCGCCTATCGCGTGCGATATATCTGGAATCGGCTGCGCCGACGCTGAGCCGCCCGGTAATTTTCTCCACCCGATCGCGCAGACAAATTCTCGCGGGGGTGACGCTTTGCAGTGTCTGCCACTGATCTCACGAACGTCCCACTCACTCGTCCCGCACCCGGCCACGCTGCGATTTGTGCCGCGCACGATGTTTTTTCGCCTGAATCATCCGCACCTTTTGGCCGTGCGATTTCTGGCGTGTGCGACGGCGCTCGGTTTCGCGCGCGTCGATCGCTGCATCGGTTGCGGCACGGACTCGGGCCGCGAGTTTGCCGACGAGTTCGAACCACGCGAGTTCGCGGTTGGCGGACTGGGAGCGTTCGCGCTGGCAGCGGACCTCGAGCCCGGTCGGCCCGTGACGCAGCCAAACCGTCGAGGACGTTTTGTTGATCTTCTGGCCGCCGGGACCCGCCCCGCGCACGAAACGCTCCTCCACCTCGCTGGCGCGCCAGCCGAGGGCGGCCAGCCGCTCGTCGATTTGGGTTGGTAAAGCCATGCGCGCCTCGTTTCTCTAGGGAAACTATTCTTCCGTCGTCGAGTCAAACGCCTCCCACCTTCAGCCTCCCATCTTTCGTCTCATGATTACCGGTCCCGCCTGGTCCCAGAAACTCCGCGAAGAAATTGGCAAGGCCGTCGTCGGCCAGGATGCCGCCGTCGAGCGCTTGCTCGTCGCACTCCTCGCCAACGGCCACGTCCTCCTCGAGGGCATGCCCGGCCTCGCGAAAACGCTCCTCATCCGCTCACTCGGCTCCGCCCTCGGCGTCCAATTCGAGCGCATCCAGTTTACGCCCGATCTACTCCCGAGCGACGTCACCGGCACGATGATCTTCCAGCCGAAGACGGGCGAATTCACCCCGCATCACGGCCCGATCTTCGCCAACCTCGTCCTCGCCGACGAAATCAACCGCGCACCCGCGAAGGTGCAGAGCGCGTTGCTTGAGGCGATGCAGGAACGCCAAGTCACGATCGGCGGACACACGCATCCGTTGCCGAAACCCTTTTTCGTGATGGCCACGCAAAATCCCGTCGAGCAGGAGGGCACCTACCCACTCCCCGAGGCCCAGACCGATCGATTCCTGTTCAAGCTGATCGTCGATTATCCGACCGCGGAAGAGGAGTCGTCGATGATGCGCCGCTGGGGCCAAATCACGAAACAGCCGGCGCTTGCGGCGGTCACCAGCGGCGAGGAACTGCTGGCGCTGCGCACCCAAGTCGACGCGATCCATCTCTCGCCGGCCGTCGAGGGCTACATCCTCGCGCTTGTCCGCGGCACGCGTGCCCTCGCCGAAAAGGGCACGGGCAAGAAACGCTACCTCAACTTCGGCGCCTCGCCGCGCGCCTCGCTCGCGCTCTACCAAGCCGGACGCGCGCTCGCTTGGCTGCGTGGTCAGGATTATCTTTCGCCCGCGCTTATCCAGGAGATCGCGCCGGACGTGCTGCGCCACCGCATCGGGCTCACCTACGAGGCCGAGGCCGAAGAAATCACGACCGACAAGATTATCGCGCAGGTCGTCCAAAGCACGCCTGTGCCCGCAAACTAACCGTGCCGGTCACCACGCCAGCTCACGAAAATCCGCTCGCGCTCCTGCGTCAGTTGGAGTGGCGCGTGCGTCACGCCGTCGAGAATATGCTCAGCGGCGAGTATCGCTCGGCGTTTCGCGGCCGCGGCATGGAGTTCGATCAGGTCGTGAAATACACCTTCGGCGACGACGTGCGCGACATCGACTGGAACGTCACTGCACGACTCGGCGAGCCCTACCGGAAAAAATTTGTCGAAGAGCGCGAGGTCACGCTGCTCGTCGTCTTCGAGGATTCGCCGTCGCTGCACTTCGGCTCGGGCGCGCAGTCGAAACGCGAGGCGCTGCTCGAACTCGCCGGCCTCGTCATGCTGCTCGGTGCCGTCAACCGCGACCGCGTCGGCTTCGTGCATGCGTCGCCCACCGGAAATCTTTTTCGCGAACCTGTCCGCGGTCGTGGCCAGATCATGCACGCGGCCGCCACGCTGCTCGCGCGGCCCGCGCCCGCGCCGACCGACGCCGCGCCGGAAATGCCGTGGCGTTTCCTCGCACGCGCCGCACCGAAGCACAGCGTCATGCTCTGGCTGGGTGATTTCGCGCCGCGCCCCGAGCCCGAGGGCTGGCCCGTGCTTCAGCGCCGCTATCAGACGATGGGCTTCCGCGTCGACGATCCGTGGGAGCGCGCGTTGCCCGCCGGAGAAAGTTTCGCCGCCTACGATCCGACAGCAGGGCGGCTCGTGACCCTCGAGGGCAACGCCGCCGAGCGCGCCGCGCACGCCACGTGGGTTGGCCAACGCGAGGCCGCGTGGCAGGCGCTTTTCCCGAACGCACTGTCCCGCCTCGTCGTCACGACCGAGGAAAACCGCCTCGACGCCCTCGTCCGCTTCTTCCACGCGCGAATGCGTGCCGGCGCGATCCGCTGAATGCGATGAACCACCTCGTCTTCAAGGACCCGGTTTGGTTTCTCGCGCTCGCCGCGCTGCCGCTGATTTTCTGGCTGCGCGGACGCCGCCGCGTGCCCGTGCTGCTCGTGCCGTTTGCCGCCGCGTGGCACCGCGCATCGCTCGCCGCGCCGTCCCGCTGGCCCGTCGGGCTCGCGTTCACCGGTCTCGTGTTGCTCATCGTCGCCCTCGCCCGTCCGCAGAAAATCGAAGACAAGCGCGAAGTCCACTCGCAGGGCTACGACATCGTCCTCTGCATCGATCTCTCCGGCTCGATGCTCGCCGAAGATTACGTGCGCGACGGCGAACGCATCAACCGCCTCCAGGCGATCAAGCCCGTCATCCAAGCCTTCATCGACAAGCGCCCCGCCGATCGCATCGGTGTCGTCCTCTTTTCCGGCCGCGCCTACACGATGGCCCCGCTCACTTTCGATCACGACTGGCTCTCGAAACAGCTCGAACGGATCCGCATTGGCATGATCGAGGACGGCACCGCGATTGGCGACGGCCTCGGCATCGCACTTACGCGACTCGAACAGGCGAAACGCGAGAGCGGCGGCAAGCGTCAGGGCGCGTTCATCGTGCTCCTCACCGACGGCGCGAACAACCGCGGCGCGCTCTCCCCGCAGCAAGCCACGGAGCTCGCGAAGTCCCGCGGTATTCCCGTCTACACCATCGGTGCCGGCCAGGACGGCCTCGTCCCCTATCCTGTGCTCGACGACCATGGTCGCCGCATCGGTACGCGCCGCATCCCCGCCGATCTCGACGAAGGTGCGCTGCGGGAAATCGCCACCGCCACGGGCGGAAAATTCTTCCGCGCCTTCGACACCGACACGATCGAGAGTTCCTTCAAGGCGATCGACAAGGCCCAGAAGATCGAATTTCAGGCGAAGAGCTATTTACTCACGACGGAGCTGTTCGGCTGGCTCGCGGCTCCCGGTCTCGTGTTTCTCGCGCTCGCAGCGCTGTTCGCGCGTCCGGTCTGGCGCAAGGAGGCGTTTGCATGAGCTTCGCGTGGCCGCATCTCCTCTGGCTGCTCGCCGTTCCGCTCGGGGTGCTCGTGCTTGAACTCACGCGCCGCCGACGCTCCGCCGCGGCGTCCACGCATCCGAAGATTCTCCGCGCCGAGGCCGGCGCGCGTTCGCTTGAGTTCAAGGGCGCCGGCGATCAACCCGTCGCGCGGGCGAAACCGCGCGTCTGGCTCTGCATCGGCCTCGCCTTCGCAATTCTCGCGCTGGCGCGTCCGCAATGGGGTCGGCTGGAAGAACCCGTCTTCGATCAGTCGCGCGAAATTCTCCTCGCGATGGACCTCTCGCGCTCGATGCTCACGCCCGACGTGAAGCCGTCGCGCCTCGAGCGCTCAAAGCTTCTCATCCAATCGCTGCTCGAAAAACTTCAGGGCGAGCGCGTCGGCCTCGCGGTGTTTTCCGGCACCTCGTTTTTGCAGAGCCCGCTCAGCGCCGACTACGAAATCCTCCGCGAATTTCTCCCGGCGCTCGGCCCCGATTTCCTGCCCGAGGGCGGCACGAATTACCACGCGCTGATCGAGACCGCGATCAGCGCCTTCGGCACGAGTAACGCCGCCGATCGGTTCCTCATCATTCTCAGCGACGGCGAAGCGACCGAAAACGACTGGAAGGAACTCCTTCCCGAGCTGAAGAAAAAAGGCATCCGCGTCATCGGCCTCGGCATCGGCACCACCGGCGGCGGCATGATTCCCGACGGCACCGGCGGTTTCGTGAAAGACGAGCGCGGCGCCGTCGTCCTCTCGAAACTCGAAAGCTCCACGCTCCAGGAACTCGCGCAGGCCACTGGTGGCGTTTACCGCGACTCGAGCTCGTGGCTCGATCTTGCTTCGCTCATCAAGGAAACGGTCGAAGCCGGACAAAAGGGAAAATTCGTCGAGAAAAACACCGTGCGTCTCGTCGAACGATTCCAGTGGCCGCTCGCGCTCGGGTTGTGGTGCCTGCTCGTAAGTCTGTTCTACGAATTTCCCGTCCGCCCGCGTCCGCGTGACGTCAAACTCGCGACTCCCAACCCCGGCTTTCCGAAGTCGGAAACAGCCAAACTCGCCGCGACCGCAGCGCTGGTTCTGCTCGTCACGTGTCACTTGTCGCTCGTCACGCGCGCTGCCGAAGCCGCGCCATCGTCCCCTGCCGCGCCGTTGTCGAAAATTGTCGGCCGTCTCGCCGCCGCCGCCGAGGGTAGCGCCCGCGATTGGTCCGAACTCGGCCACGAAACCGTCATCTGGGGCTCACACCTGCAAGGCGAACAGCAGCAAGTGCCCGAGGGCCCGGTCCGTGACGCCCTCGCCGCCGTCGACACCGGAGCGAAACTCGATCCGAAGGCCACCGACTGGGAAAAACTGCGCCAGGATCTCGAGGCGTTGCTACAAAAGCCCGAGGAGCAGAAGCAGGACAAAAAGGATCAAAAGCAAAACGATCAGCAGAAGCAGGATCAGAAGGACCAGCAAAAGCAGGATCAAAACCAGCAGAACCAGCAGCAGAAATCCGATCAACAGCAGCAGCAGGACAAAAAGGACCAGCAGCAGCAAAAATCGGATCAGCAAAAGCAAAACGCCGACGATCAGAAGAAGCCGGGCGAGTCTGCGTTCGGCGACATGCAGAAAAAAGATCAACCGCCTCCGCCACCGCAGCAGGACAGCGGCACGCAAAAAGTCGGCGGCGCCCCCGAGAAAAAGGATCAGCCGCCCGAGTCGGCCGATCCGTCGCTCGCGTTGCCGCTCCAAAAACTCGATCAGCTCCGCAATCAGGATTCTCCCGCCCAGCTTTTCCAACTCATGGACGGCGACAAAAAGCCGTCCGCGAAAAAGCCCGGCAAAGATTGGTAACACCCATGCGTCTCGTCCGCCTCACGCTTCCGTTCCTCTTCGCGCTCCTATTCGCCGGCGCCGCGCGCGCACAGTCCGTCCACTGGGAAGTCTCTGACGATCCCGGCGAATTGCTGCTGTCCTTCGAAAATTGCTCGACCGACACCGTGCCCACCCTGCCCGCCGTCGACGGCGTGCAGTTCAACTACTCTGGTTCCTCGGAGAGTTCACAGATTTCCTTCGGCACGGGTGGAAACAGTTCGCGTCGCACCGTCTCGCTGCATTTCCGGCTGCGAGCGCGCGCGGGCTCGTTTACGATTCCTGAGTTTGAGGTGAAAACCGACAAGGGCGCGCTGCGCGTGGCGGCCTTCACCGGCGGTGGGAACCGCGACTCGGGTCTCGACAACGCCGTCAGCTCACGGCTCATGCCGGCGAATGCGAGCGTCTGGGCCGGCGAAGTGTTTCCGCTCACCTACACGCTCGATGTCGTGCGCCGCAACTTCAGCCAGCTCTCGCCTACGATCGAATGGAACCCCGCCCCGCTCATCACCGAGGAGTGGTCGAAGCCCGAGGCGGGCGAGGTCGTTGTCAACGGCGAGCCGCGCTTCAACATCGTCTACAAGGCCCGCGCGATTGCCAAGGCGCCCGGCGTGCTCACGCTCAACAGCGCCAGCCAGCTCGTAAATCTCCAGACCGGCAGCATCGGCTTCGGCATTTTCCAGACCCCGCGCGTCGAGCAAGTCAACGTCGAGTCGAATCATCCGCGCCTCACCATCAAGGCGCTGCCGCCCGCTCCCCCCGGCTTTAGCGGCGGCGTGGGCGAGTTCAAACTCGTCTCGAAAGTTGTGCCGGAGACCGCCGCCATCGGCGAACCCGTTACGTGGACGCTCGAACTCAGCGGTACCGGAAACTGGCCCGATGTCGCCGGCCTGCCGTCGCGCGAGGTCTCGAACGATTTCCAAGTCGTCCAGCCGAAGGCCAAACGCACGCCCGCCGAAGGAAAATTGTTCGATGTCACGCTCGCCGAGGACGTCGTACTCGTCCCGACGAAAGCCGGCACCTACAACCTCGGCCCGGTCGCCTTCACCTACTTCGATCCGAAGAGCGCCACCTACAAAACGATCACAGCCGCGCGCACCACGGTCACCATTACCGCTCCCAACGCGCCGAAACTCTTCACGCCGCCGGCTGCGACCAACCCAACGCCCGCCGCGCCCGCCGCCGCCGAACTCGATCAATCCAAAATCGAGAATCTAAAATCGAAAATTCCCGCGCCGCCCGGCGGCATCCCGCGCGACCCGCTGACCGGCTCAAAGATCGCGCCGGTTCCGCTCGCACCGCGTGCGCTGCTCGCGTTCGCGCTCGCACCGTTTGCCCTGCCGCTGCTCGTGTGGGCCTGGCTCGCGCTCCGGCGCGCCCAGCGCACCGATCCGGCACGCGCGCGTCGCGAAGCGCACGCGCGGCTCCGCGGCACACTCGCGCAACTCCGCACCGCGCCAAGCCCGCAACTCCTCCTCGCGTGGCAGCACGACGCCGCCGCCCTCTGGCAGGTCGCCCACGCCGCCCCGCCCGCGACCGCGCTCGTCGAAAAAGAATGGTCGGCCCTCTGGCTCGAATCCGATCGCGCGCTTTACGGCGTCAAATCCGATCTGCCCGCCGACTGGATCGCACGCGCCGAGGCCGCGCTCGCGGCGAAACGCGTGCCCGGCTTCAATCCGCTCCGCCTGTTTCTCCCGCGCAACCTGCTCCCCTTTGCCGCGCTGCTGCTCCTCGCGCTCGTGCCCGTCACCATTCTCCGCGCCGCCGTCGCCGATGCAGCGGCCGCCTATCGCAGCGGCGATTTTTCCGCAGCGGAAAAAATCTGGCGCACCGCGCTCGAAAAAAATCCGACCGATGTCTTCGCGCGCCACAACCTCTCGCTCGCCCTCGCCCAGCAGGAGCACTTTGGCGAGGCCGCCGCGCAAGCCGCGGCGGCGTTGGTGCAAGCCCCGTCCGAAAAAGCGATCGCATGGCAATTCACTCTCGCAAGCGAGAAAGCTGGCGCCGCGCCCGCGCCGCTCGCGGGCTTCATCACTCCCGGACCCGCGCAGTCGCTCGCGATGCGCTTCGCTCCCTCCGAGTGGCAGGTCGTGCTGATCATTGCCTCCGTGCTCGCCGCGATCGCCGTCAGTTGGCTGCTGATTAATTTCTACGGTCGGCGCGCGCGTTTCTCGACGTGGGCGGCGAGCGCACTGCTCGCCGTCGCCGCGCTGCTCGCCGTCGTGTCGCTTGTGAGCATCAGCGAATTTGGCGAGACCGCCGACGCGCGCGCCGTGATCGTCTGGCGCGGCGGCGTGCTGCGCTCGATTCCGACGGAGGCCGACACGACGCAGAAAACTACGGCGCTCGCCGCCGGCAGCGTCGCGATCGCCGACAAGACCTTTCTCAACGACCGCTGGGTGCGCCTCGTCTTCGAAAACGGCCAGACCGGCTGGGTGCGCCGCGAAGAGTTCGTTCCAATCTGGCGTTAGTTCCACCCCATGCCCGACGCTCCGTCCCCTCACTTCGGAAACTACCCCCCGCCGGGCGTAGCTCCCGCGATTGCGACTTCGGGCAATTCGGCTTCCATCGGCAGTAACCCAAACAACGCCATGGTCGCCAACGCCAATCCTGAAACCGCCGCCTCTCCCGCGAGCGGCTCGGCCTTTCCTTGGGGCTCACCGACATCGCAGTCACTCGACAACGACGCCACGAAAAGCCTCGTCGAAGCTCTCCCGGAGGACACGCTCCAACTCATCGTGCGCGAAGCCTATTTGTTCCGTGCCGGCGAAATCATTTTGCAGGCACGCGAAGAGGCGAAGGCCCGGCACGAACAGGTCAGCTCGACGCGGCCGCCGTTCTTCGCCCTGCGCCGCGCCGAAACCAAGGATGCATTCAACGCCAACCTCGAGGCCGTCGCCCAGGATCTCTCGCTCTACGACAAAGCCGCGAAGCGCAACGCCGATGCGATGAAGCGCCTTCGCAAATGCGCTGAGCTCCACATCGAGGACTGGTTGCGCGAGAACGACGCGACCTACCACGCCGGCCTCGTCTCCGAAACCCTCGTCGCCGACTGGCACCGCTGCCTCGTCCGCCTCGACACCGGCCTCAGCGAATTCATCACCGCGATCGGCTCGGCGCGCAACGCGCTTGTCTCCTCTTCCGCCGACGCCAAGGGCGTGCGCTACGTCTCCGACATCAGCCGCAAGGCCATCATGCAGGCCGCCGAGATGGGCGCGCTGCTCGCGGCAGAGGTCGCCGCCACCAATGCTCTCGCTGACGAACGCGACCGCAACCTCGCGGGCACGGCGTTTGAGTCCGCGTTTCCTCGCCTCCCCGCGTTTGACTTCGCCGCCTCACTGCGCGAAGCCGCCGCCATGCCCGTGTCGTTTCTCCAGCAGGAATTCACTAAGATCATGGAGCGTTGCGACGAACTCCGCTCCGTCGGCCTCCCCGCGCTCCTGCAACAGGTGCAGCAGGCCGAGACCCAGCACGCCGCCGTCAAGGACAGCTACCTCGTGGGCGTCTGGCAGTCGCTGCGCGTCTACGCGATCGCCCACTACGTTGACGAAAACGATCTCAACCACGTCGCGCGCGAGACCGAGGATATGTTCGAGCAGGGTACGTTTTAGTGGCGCGCGGCAACGCGCGCACTCACAGGCTGGCGGCCACCCGCCGAAAATGGTGCCCCATGATCGCGAGTTCGATCGCGATGCGGAATTGTCCGGGTCGGCACAGCATCGTGCCCCCGACAAACCGCCAGTAGGACCAGCGCCCCCGGTGCCACACGCCGAGCAGCCAGAAGGATTTCACGAACGCCGCGCAGTCTCGCCACGAAAGCCGCAGCCGCTCGCCCGCGCCCTGGTGGTTTTTCAGATAAACGCGGATGCGGCGGTAATAATTTCGCGGCTCGTAGAGCCGGAGCATGAGTTCGCGATAGCCGTTTTCCAGCCATGCGCGATCGAGCCGCGGGCGGAAGTTCAGGGCGGCCGCAGTGTTATTCCCCGTGCTCTCGGTCAGAAGCCGGCCCTCGGCCTTCAGCCGCCGGTAGAGCCGCGTCTGCGGCAGCGCCGTCAGCAACCCGACCATCGCCGTCGCGACACCCGAGCGCTGGATGAATTCGAATTGCTGCTTGAAAATATCGCCCGTGTCGCTGTCGAAACCGACGATGAACCCGCCCATCACCTCCAGCCCCGAGCGCTGCAGCGTCTGCACCGCCGCAACCAGATCGCGACCCTTGTTTTGCAGTTTGTGGCATTCCGCGAGCGAGGCGGCCGAAGGCGTTTCAATTCCGACGAAGACCTTGCGGAATCCCGCTGCCACCATCAACGCGCGCAGCTCCGCATCATCCGCGAGATTGATCGACGCCTCTGTGAGAAACCCCATCGCCGGCCGCGTGCGCTCGCGCCACGCGATCATCTCCTGCAACAGCGCCTTGGTGCGCGCTTTGTTGCCGATGAAATTATCATCAACGACAAAGACCATGTCTTTCCAACCGAGTCGCCGCAGCGTCTCCAGTTCCGCGATAAACTGCTCCGGCGACTTGGTGCGCGGCACGCGTCCGTTCATGACGACAATATCACAAAACTCGCAGTCGAACGGGCAGCCGCGCGAAAACTGCGCCGCCATCGTCACGTAGTTACGCATCCGAAGTAGATCGTAGCGCGGCACCGGCGTCTGTTCGATCGATGGAAAGCGCGGCGCGCGATAAATCGGCTGCACGGTGCCCGCCTGCAAATCCGCGACGAGCCGCGGCATGATTTCCTCGGCTTCGCCAAGGACGAAATGCGGAATCTCAGGAAACGCCTCGTGCCCGGTGGTGAACAGCGGCCCACCGGCCAGCACGCGCTTGCCGAGCGCCGCACACCGGCGCGCGATTTCGCGCACGGATTCCTGATGCACAATCATCGCGCTTACAAACACCCAGTCCGCCCAGCGCAGCTGCCGGTCGTCGATCGGCTCGACATTGAGATCGACCAGCTTGAGCCGCCACTCCCGTGGCAGCATCGCCGCGACCGTGATCAAACCGAGCGGGGGAAATGCCGCTTTCTTTGCCACGAACCGCAGCACATGCTTGAAACTCCAAAACGTCGTGGGAGTTTTCGGGCTGACCAGAAGAATTTTCATGCGCGAGCCGCGGGAGCACATGCTCCGAAGGCCGGCATCACCTTAGCGTTCGCCAGGGAAAAACGCGAGGGCCGCGCACTCCCATCCGCGCTTAGTCGGCCCGCTGCTACCCCAAAACAATTTATGCGCGCGGCCCCGCCACCCGGGTTTTGTGCACCATCCGCGCCATCGACTCCTCCGGATTGAGTGCCGTCACCCGCTCAATCTCAACCCAAGCGAGATCTTTCGATTCGTTGGAAATGACGAGCGGCTCATCCGGATTCGCCTCAATCACGAAACGCAAATCGTGGTGGTAGTGCCCTGGCTCGCCCTTGCGCTCGGGAATCCAGTGCCGGTCGACATCGAAGGGCGCCGCGCTCACGAGCGTGAGCCGCGTAAGGCCGCTCTCCTCGCGCGCCTCGCGCAGCGCCACACTCGCGATGTCAGCCTCGCCGTCAGCGTGACCGCCGAGTTGGAGCCATTTGTCGAGCTTGTGGTGATGTGTGAGCAGCGTGCGCGTCCGATCTGGACTCACGATCCATGCCGAACCCGTGAGGTGCCCCGGCAGGCACGAGCGCAGGAAGCAATTGGCATGATTTTCGACAAAGCGAATAACCTCCGCCGTCATCGCCGCCTCGTGCGGATCGAGCGCGAGGGCGGCGTGGGCGCGGAGCAGAGCGAGGACGGGTTGGCGGTGCATCCGGCAAGAATGCCGCACGCGCCCGGCTGCGCCGCAAGATTTTCAGTTTTGGCCCGAAAGGCCGATATCAAGGGTTGGGCCACACAATTACGCCGTGGTCAACAAACCGCCTATGCGACCCGCCATCGGAATCGTGCGCCGGGCCACTTTGGCCGCATGCGCGACCCTGCTTGTTGCACTCGCAGCCGCCGGCGGCTGCATGGTTTCCGCGCCGACACCCGTAGTCCGACCCGCGCTGCACATCGCGCACGTGGAACTCGTCAACCTCAGCGAATGCGACTGGCGCGTCACCCTCGCCAGCTCCGTTGGTCCAGATGCGCGCAGCGTATCGCTCCCCGCGCGGGAGACGGCGCATCTCGAACTCGCAAGTGGCGACTACACGATCACGCAAACGGCGCTCACTGGCCTCTCGGGTTCCGAATCCACGCGGCAAATCCACGCGCACTTCGCCACAGGTGAAACCTACCGCTGGCGGCTCGTCACACTCTTTTCCGCGACCGCGGTCGAGCCATGAGCCGCCCCACTCAATTTCGCCGTGCCGTGGTCATGTTGAAGTCCGGCCCCGGTTCGCCCGCGTCACCGACGATCGGCAATCGCTCACTTCACCACTATTGGGCGCTTCTCAAAACGCACTTCCGCAGCGTCCTGCTCGCGCCGCAATCGCTTGCCGACGGCGCCAACACGCAGTGGACGTGGCGCGAACCCGCTGACGGCACATCGCTCACGGCCGCCGAACTCGCCACCGTGCGCAAGCGCCTGACTGGCTCGCAACGTTCGCTCGCCGACTCAGTGGAGGACGCACGCGACTCCACCGCCGACGCGGGTTCCGTTCTCCCTCAACTTCAGGCGCGCATGGAATCCGTCGTAGAAGCGCTCGTCGCCCTGCCCGACTCCGCGCTCGCCGCCTATGTCGCCCGCTCCGAGCACGGACCACTGCTGCACAGTTGGGGGCTTCTGGTGGCCCTCACCCCGCACCACCCCGATAATACCGAATGTGAAATCTCCGGCCGTGTGCTCGTCTCCCACGCACCCGCTCCCGACCGAGAAATTCTCCTCGAAAACCTCGCTGGCACCACGCTCGATCGCACGCGATCGGATGCGGCCGGCCGGTTTCGCTTCGCCAAGGTTTCACCCGGAAGCTACCGCGCCCACGCCATTTCCGATCGCGAGTCGTTCCCGATCAAGGGCGTGCTCGTCGAAATCGACGCCGCCTCCGTCGAGGGAATAGAACTGCACGACACCAGCCTCGATCCAACCGCTGCCGCATCGCGCACCTCGACACGACGCCGGCGGGTGATCCCCTTCATTCTGTTCGGATCGATCGCTGCGGTGATCGCCGTCACCGTCTGGTGGCGAAGCGGAGATTCGGCCTCGCCCCCCGCGGTTGAGACGACGGCGACTGCTCCCGCAAACGTCGCGCACGAATCATTCACGCGTTCTCCCGATAAGCGTGCCGAGGCGGAGTCTCCGCGCTCGCGAGTCGCGACCACCACAACGCCGAACCCTCCACTCAACGCGGACAAAACCCGCGAGCCAGCGTTGGCGCCGGCTGTGAGCGCAAATGAAAATGAGCCGGCGCGCGGCCCCAAGCGTTCGACGATCGTCTTCCAACGGCGCGCCGGCGGATCAGCCGACGAATCTTCGGGCGCTCCGACGAACTCCGCTGCGCCTTCATCAGGCCCGACCGCAGGAACAGCGGGACCCGGTTTGGGGGCCGCCGCTTCGTCCGGCACCGGAGTCTCCGCGGCGGGCGGCGCTGCAGTGGCCGGTGCCGCCTCGAATGGAACAGGAGCCGCGACGGTCTCTCCACCCGGATCGGCCGCGCCATCATCATCCGCCGTCCCGGTTGCAAAGGCTCTCCCATCCACGCCCGCCCGCCCCAAGCCGCCGGCCCCCACAACTGCCCAAGCCGCCACCGCCAGCCACCCAACGCCGCACCCACCCGCCCCCAACCCCACGCCGGATGAGGCCCCACCCTCGGCCACCGCCGACTCACCGTCCGCCAGCGCCGCTTCGGCGACGCCCGATTCTCCGCCGTCCGCCACGCCAACACCTGACGCGGTCCCCGAAAAGGCCGCCGCACCCGATATCACCGATCTACCCGGTGACGACCGCTCCCGTCATCAGCCCGCTCCCTCCGGCGCAACCACCGTAACGAGCATCGTCACGACGTCGGACGATCCTGCGACCAACCCATCACCCGACTCTGCGGCGCCCCTCACCAACAACACCGATCGGATCGTCGGCATCGAGCTCACACCTCATTCTTTTCGCGCTCGATTGCGCGTGACTCCCTGGCAAACCCGGTTGCTCAACGACCAGATTCTTCCGACCGCGCCCACGCGCGTCGGCGAAGGCGACGCAATTGCCGCGCTGCGCGAGCGACTCATTCGCGAATGCCGCGCCCAGATCCCCCCCATGTTCAATCAGCCGCGAACGCGAATCGGTTTCGCGATCGAGTTATTCCGAGCCACGACTACGCGCCCCCAGCCGCATTGGATTGGCCAAAGCCCAACCACGACCACTAGCGCCACCGTAGACGCCACCCACGCCGAAATCTCCTGGCCGGATAACGCGCCGCCCGAAACCGCCTGTACCCTCGTCACCGAAGAAGGCCGTGAGCTCGCCCGCGTGACGGCCGATGACCGTGGCGCCTTTTCCCTCGCTACAGCGATCGGCCTACGCGGCTGGGCGTGGATCGCCGTCGACCGCCCGACCGGCGCCGAAGCGCACCTCACTGCGCGCGACTGGACGACGCGCTTGGACTGGCGGGTCGTGAGCGGCGCTCCCGCCGCGCCGACGTGGCGGCGCGACGATCACTGGTTGGACGATCACGGCCACCGCCTCGATCTCGATCCAGGCGAAAAGGGCAACGCACCAGCCCGCCGCACTCTCGCGCTCGTCGATCGAGTTTCCGGCTGGGCGATCGTTAGCGACATCGAGCTCGCGCAGGAACGTCCAGACTCGATCGGCGCTCGCGCTCCGTGAGCTATCTCCGGTCGAGCGCAATCGCCGCGCACGTTTCCTAACGCCGATTCTGCCAAATCGCGTCGGCCTCGAAAGCGTGGGGCGCCTCCAGCAGTGGCCAGACCTCGGCCACGGTGGAAGCGACCGCGGCAAGCTGGTGCAGGCCGGGCGATTTGAATTTTTCCGCCGTCATCCGATCGAAGAACCGCAGGAGATCGTCGTAAAATCCATCCTGGTTCAGCAGCACGATGGGCTTGTGGAGCTTGTTGATGTAGCGGAGCGTCATCACTTCGGTCAATTCCTCGAGCGTCCCGATGCCACCCGGCAGCGTGAGAAACGCTGCGGCGCGCTCCTCCATGACGCGCTTGCGATCGCGCATCGTCGTGACCGTGATCAGCTCGTCGGCGTCGCGAAACGCCAGCTCGCGCGCGATCATAAATTCGGGAATCACGCCGACTACACGGCCGCCCGCCGACTTCACGGACTTGGCCACCTCGCCCATTAGGCCGACGTTGCCGCCGCCATAAACCAAGCCCCAACCGCGCGCGACCATCGTCCGGCCGATCTGTTCGGCGACATCGTGGTATTTCCGATCGAGCTGGCGGCTCGAAGCGCAGTAAACGCAAAGCAACTTTTCCATGGGCATTTGATTCACCATCGGACAATGGTTCGCACGCACAAAAATGCCGACCTATCGCGGACGCCTCGCCCCCTCGCCCACCGGGCTGCTGCACCTCGGTCACGCGCGCACGTTTTGGTTTGCCGCGGAACGCGCTCGCACCGCCGGCGGCACGTTGCTCCTCCGCAACGACGACCTTGATGCGCTGCGCTTCAAACTCGATTTTGTCGACGCGATGATCACGGACCTGCGCTGGCTTGGCTTCGTCTGGGAGGAGCCCATGATTTCGCAAAGCCAGCGTCGCCCCCACTACCGCGCCGCGCTCGAACGGCTCCACGCCGCCAACCTGATCTACCCGTGCACCCGATCGCGGCGCGACGTGATCGAGGCCGCCGGCGCGCCCCACGAGGGCGGCGCCGAGGATGAACCGATCTATCCACCGCAGTTTCGCCCGCCGATCGATGGACCGCTGCCGCCCCTCGGCGAAACGATCACGGTCAACTGGCGGCTGCGCGTGCCCGACGGCGAGGCTCTCACGTTTCACGACGTAAAATTTGGCGAGCAACGCGCGGTCGTCGGCCGCGACTTCGGCGACTTCCTCGTCTGGCGCAAGGACGATGTGCCGAGTTACCAGCTCGCGTGCGCCGTCGACGACGCCGAGCTCGGCGTGACCGAAGTCGTCCGCGGCGCCGATCTGATCAAGAGCACGTTTCGGCAACTGGTGCTATTTCGTGCGCTTGGTTGGCCGGCGCCGGCCTTTTTCCACTGCCCGCTGATGAACGACGATCGCGGTGAACGTCTCGCCAAGCGCCACGACGCGCTCTCGTTGCGCACCCTGCGCGAACGAGGCGTGACACCGGCGGGCATTCTCGCGAAGTTCGCCGCCGAATCCGCATGACTGCAAAAATCGGCATCCTCAATATCTCCGATCGCGCCAGCGCCGGTGTCTACGAAGACACGCCCGGCAAGGCGTGCGTCGCGCTGTTGCGCGAGTGGCTCGCGACGCCGTTCGAGGTAGACTACAAAATTATTCCCGACGAGCAGCCAGTGATCGAAGCCGAACTGAGCCGCATGGCCGACGAATCGGGCTGCGCTCTCATCGTCACGACGGGTGGCACCGGCCCCGCGCTGCGAGACGTCACGCCCGAGGCAACCGTCGCCGTCTGCGAAAAAATGCTCCCCGGCTTCGGCGAACTCATGCGCGCGAACTCGCTGAACTACGTCCCCACCGCGATCCTTTCACGACAGACCGCCGGCATCCGCGGCCGCACACTCATCGTCAATCTCCCCGGCCGCCCGAAAGCGATTCGCGAGAACTTGGAAGTCGTTTTCCCCGCAATCCCCTACTGCATCGATCTCATCGGCGGGCCGCGGCTTGAGACGAACGAGGCAGTGATGAAAGCGTTTCGCCCGAAGGCCTGAGCCTCACGGCGCTTTCGCGATCGCGCCGCCTTTCATCACGAAAGTGACGTTGCGCAGCGTGCCGATGTCCTTCGTCGGATCGCCCTCCACCGCGATCAGATCGGCGAACAGGCCCGGTTGCACGCGACCGATTTCTTTTTCCATATGCAACACGCGGGCCGAGGTCGCCGTCGCCGAGTTCAGTGCGGCGGCCGGCGCCATGCCGTAGTCGACCATGAGCTGAAGCTCGAGCGCCTCGGTGCCGTGCGGAAAAACGCCCACATCACTGCCGGCGATAATCGTCACACCGGAGTCGATCGCCGCCTTGAACATCGCCTTTCGGGCCGCGTCGCGCGGACCGACGGCGAGCGTGGGCACGAGCGCGACGCTGTGCTCCTTCATCAACTTAAACGTCGCGGCATCGCCGCCGTAGCCGTGCTCGATCGTTTCGACGCCCGCGAGCGTCGCGCGCCACATACCCTCGGCCGTTGCGGCGTGGGCACTGACCCCCCGGTGGCTGCTTCGGGCGGTTTCCACGACCGCCTGAATTTCCTCGATCGAAAACGTCGGCGCCGCCTCGTGCTGCGCGCCCCAGCGGTAATCCGCGTAAACTTTCACCCAGTCGGCGCCGCGGCCGATCTGATCGCGCGTGACCCGAATGAGGTCGGGCACGCCACTTGCCTCCTCGGCGCCCTGCGGCACGGTCCACTCCGGCCCGTAGCCCTTCGGGCCATAAGTGCCCGTCGCAACAATCGCACGCGTGGCCACGAGCATCCGCGGACCGGGAATGATGTTTTGTTCGACGGCTTGTTTGAGCCCGACGTCGGCGTAGCCCGCGCCTTCGGTGCCGAGATCGCGAATCGTGGTGAAGCCGGCGAGCAGCGTCGCACGGAGATGATTCGTCGCGCGTGCGACGCGGAGCGCGAGCGGCTCACGGGCAACCTGATCGTTCCAGGACGTCTCATTGTAGGGGTGCAGCAGCACGTGGCTATGCGCCTCGATCAATCCCGGCAGAACGGTCGCACCAGGCAATTCGATCGTCTTGGCTCCTTCCGTTGCACGCACGTCGGCCGCAGGGCCAGCCGCTTCAATTCGATCACCACGGACCAGCACAACCCAGTTTTCGTGGATCGCTTCGCCGTCAAAGATGCGGGCGGGCTTAAGCAGCGTGACGGCGGGCGGGAGCGTTTGTGCGGCGAGCAGCGCGGCGGTGAAAAGAAAAAAGAGCAGGCGCATCGCGCGAGGTTGCACGCGCGCCGCGCGCGAGGGAAGTCCGGAGCGACGCGCTCAGTGATGATGCGGCGGATTGCGCCAGCCCGGCGGCAGGATCGAGCCGGCGCCGAACGCGTCGATCCGGTAGTAGAGCCAGAAGACCACCGCGCCGAGCGCGAGAAGGAAAAAGATTTCGCCCAGCTGGCCCCAACGCGCCCGCGTGCCGTGGTGCAGCGAGCCCACAACGGAGCCGATCAGCGGCTCGGCAACCAGACCGATGAGCGAGCCACCGAAGAGCACCATGCCCATGACTGCACCAGTGCGCAGAAACGGATCATCGATTAAACGCGCTTTGTAGCTCGCTATCTGGTTGCAGAGGTTGAGCAGCAGCACGCAGCAGGGGATGACGTAGAAATTCCGGACGGCGTTTTTCATCGGGCGATTTGACTCGGCGCAAACACTCAGCACTGACAGTAAGACGTTCAACTCCTTCCGATGCCCACCTACGTCTACGAAACGATCCCTCAGAAGTCCGGCGCGAAGCCGAAGCAACTCGAAATCCAGCAATCGATGAAGGACCCGCCGCTCACGAAGCATCCCGAGACTGGCGAACCGGTGCGCCGCGTGATGTCCGGCGGCTACGGCTTTATCGCCCAGAAGGCGGCAGCTCCGGCCACGCCGTGCGGCGGCCGCTGCGCGTGTCACGGGGCCAACTAATTTTTCCCGAACCAAAAACCACCATGTCCAAAGTTAATCTCTCCGCTCCCGATCTCACGGCCCATCCGCCGCGCAGCGTCCGCGTCCGCCTCGGCGGCTACGCGCATCTCGCCCGCCTGCTCGACAAGGCGCGCGCCGAACTCGCCGGCAAAGCCGGTGAATACCACTATAACTGCCCCCTCGATCAGCGCTTTTTCGCGTTCACCGGCATCAGCCCCGAGGAGATGCTCGCCGAGATCAAGACCGGCAAGACCGACGTACAAATCCTCGAGTGGGTGAACGCCAAGGCGAAGAAGCTCCCTCACGAAATCGTGCTCTGGTCCGCTTGGCTCGAGCAGAACGGCCCCGGCGGCGCTCCCGGCCACGAGTGGGTCGCCAGCGTGCTCAAGGGTCACAACTCCGCCCGCGATGACATCCGCTCCTTCGCCGACCTTCTCGATCTCGACGATTATTTGAGCTACGGCGGCAAGGCCTAAGGTCAGCGAGACGCCTCGCTCTCGATTATCCAAACGCGGAGCGAAGGCTCCGCGTTTTTTATTTTTCAAAGCTCGGTATATTTGTCCGCTCGTCCCTTGGCCTTCTCGACGGGATATTTCTGGGCGTTGGCGGCCATCTTCGTTTCGATCGCGGCGGCCAGGTCGAGACCAGTGATGTTGGCAAACTCGAGCGCGTAGATGACGACGTCGGCAAGTTCGTCTGCGATCTTGCCGCGCTTCGCGGGATCGGTGGCGACGGCCTTCGACTGCTCGGGCGTGCTCCAGAGAAAATGCTCCATCAACTCACCTGACTCGGCAGCGAGCGCCATGCTGAGGTTTTTCGGCGAGTGAAACTGTTCCCAGTCGCGCGCGCGGACAAAGGCGAGCACGCGCGTTTTAAGGTCGGCGATCGTCGTGGCGGAGTCGGTAAGCGTGGCCATGGCCTCAGCTTGGCACCGGCACAGTGCCCCGCAATCCCGACCGTATAAAATATTTCGGGCTTGGCACGCGGGCTGCATTTTGAAGGATACCAACCGATTCGATGACCGCGTCCTCCAAACATCACGTCCGTCGCGCCGGCTCCCGCTTTACGCAGGGCCAGCAGCGTTGTGGCGCGATGCGACCGGTCGTTATTTCCGTTTGGAATAAAACCGGCGCGGGCAACCAGAACTAAACCTCTCCTTCCAAGGAAGCGTTTAGCCCTCTGAAAGCCCGGCGGTCACCAAACCACCGAGGGAAACGCTTCTGTCTTTTTTCCTCCCATGCATACGATCATCAGTCCCCTCCCGAATCGCACTCGCAGCCCCGCCACGGAGCCGGCGTCCCACAACGCCTTCCGTCAGCCCAACTACGACTGCCAGGAGCAACGCGACGCGATGAAGCTTACCGTCTATGTCCCCGGCGTCGAAGCCGTAGGGGTGGACATTGAGGCTCGCGGCGCCGATCTGACAATCACGGCGCGCAAAGCCCACCTAGTCCGCGTCAATTGGCAGGCACTCCATCTCGAAAGCGCGCAGCGCGACTACCGGTTGAAGCTGCGGCTGGGAGCGGGCTTCGATTACGCCTCGATGGATGCCGAAATCCGGCAAGGTGTGCTGACAATCACGCTACCTAAACGCAACGTCTCGGCCGGCCACCTGCGCCGCGTCGCGTAGTGCAAACTTTCACCCGGCCGCCAGCGGCCCGCGTGAGCGAGGCAAACTTGCCAAATCAAGTCAGCCCAACTCAAGGCCACCGCTGCGGCCCGGGGAATTATTTTAAGGCCCACTTTAATCGCGGACCACGCGATGTGCGGACGTTTTAAGGGAACATAAAGCGTTCATTCCCGCGCTGGCTGGATGCCTTCGAGCACAGCTCAGGCGGCGGCTTTTTTCTTTCGTGTCACTAGCAGGAGGAGAAAGATGACCGCGAGAATCGAAGGCAGGATGGCCGTCTTCCCGAGGGCTTCGAGGCCGGCCGCAGCCTGAATCGCCATTGGGGCCTGGGCCACATCGGCACCCGCCGGCAGGCGGGACTGAATGCCGTTGTCATAGAATTTGCCGACCAGCGGAAGTATGAAGCTAGCACTCAACATGCCGGCACCACCCATGATGGCGAGACCGAGCGCCCCGGTGTTCGGAAAGTTTTCGCTCACATAGCCCAGCATGGTCGGCCAGAAAAAACACACGCCCAGCGCAAACACCGTGGCCGCACCGAAAAGCATGACGCCTGTCGCATGGCTCATAGCGTAAAGCCCCAGTGCGCTCAACACGGCGCTCAGCACCAGCATACCCATCGGGGACAGCCGGTGCACAAACGCCCCCGCAAACTGGCGGCCGACCGCTTGCAGGCCCGTGATCCAGACCAACACCAGCACACCGGAAACGCCGGCGTTGGTCATGATGTTGGGAATCCAATTTTCCGGGCCAAACTCCGTCGCCGCCGTGATCAACATACAGACGACCATGATGAGGAAAACCGGATTGAAGCAGGCCGCAAACATGGTGCCGGTGGAAACACCCTGCTGGACCCGTTCGGTCCGCGGAAAAGTCTGGCCCAAAAACATCAGCCCATAAATTGCCAGCGGGACCAGCATGCAGGCGAACTGGATTTGCCAGCCGAGATTGGCCGCGCCCATGAAATAAGATAGCAAGCCGCCGATCACAAGACCGCCCGGAAACCAAACATGGAAAAGATTTAGCTTGGTCGTCTTATCGTTGGGAAAAAGTGTCGTGATGAGAGGATTGCAGGCCGCCTCGACCGAACCATTTGAAATGCCAAAGATCAGAGTTCCAAGGTAGAGCGACAGATAATTCCATGCAAAAATCGTAAGCACGATGCCTACGAGGTGTCCGAAGAACGCAACGGCCAAAATCCGTCCCATCCCAATCGTATCGCACAAAGGGCCGCCAAAAATCATCGCGAGGGTGAACCCCCAAAAGGCTGCTCCTCCGACCCAGCCCACTTGTTCATTGGACAAGTGAAATTGCGTGGACCACGCGCCCGCAGCCGCGCCTCTAAGGGCAAAGCTCATAGCGGTGACAATTAAGGCGATGCGGCTCGCAGTGAAAAGACGGGAGGGATTCATCAGGGGTTGGGATTTTTCGGACGTTCCGAAGAGTCAGGGAAGGGGAAACGGACCGTCCGCCGTTTTACGGGCGCGCGGTCGCGGCGCAAGGGGCGATTTGCGGATGGCGCAAAATTATTAGTATCCCACCGATAAATTCCTCAACCCATCGGCGCCAAGAGCCGATGAAAGCCCATTGTCCCGTTGGCGTTTCCCCAATGAACTACCCCTTCCATCAATTCCGGCTCCAACCCGCGCCGATGCTGCGTGACGGCCAACTCGTTCGCGTGGTTCCGCGCACCGAGGTGCAGTGGGGCGGACCCATCTTTCGCGCGCCTGCGCTGCCCACTCCGCATCAGATCGGCAGCGACGTGCCGTTTTTCGTGAATTTCCGCTCAAAACCGCGCGCTGCGCAGTGACACCTTTTTTTCCACAAAAAAGTCCGGCACCTTTTTGTCACCGCTAGGTCAATCTTGCCCCATGCATTTGCCGCCGCCCTTTGTTCGTCCGCAACCCGCCACTGAGCCCGCTGCTCTGGTGCGCGTGTTATCGCGCGAAGATGTGCTGTGGAATCGCCCGGTATTCAAAGCACCGCCTCTTGTTGTGCGGACGCCAGCGCTCGATGCGCGGGCGTTTGCGAGCACACTATCTCCGGTGGTTTCACGAAGCGCCTAAGCGCTCGAGAGGCGTCCGCGAGCCTCGGGTTAGTTTTGTGTCCGCGGCCGCTGAGTCCGCTTGCGCGCGCCAAAATGCCGCCTCAATCTGCGGTTGCATGCAACCCGCCCTCGCCTTCTTTCGCATGATGCCTTGCGCTAGCCGTTAACCTGTCCATGCCTGCCGCTGCTCCGTCCACGCCCCCCGCGGCGCCGTCCGCGCCCCGGCCGCTGCGTTCCCGCGATCATCCGATCGAGATGAGGGTGCGCATCGAGTTTGTCCGCATGGCCTATCAAGAGGTGCCAGTCACCGCAGGCCTGAGCATCGCGACCGCACTCGTTTATACCGTTGCCCTCAGCGTGCTGGGTTTCTCACTGCGCGCTTGGATTTGGTTTGGCGTCATGGTGGCGATCATCGGCACCCAACTCGGACTGGCCGCAGCGTTTCGCCGCGCCCAGCCCGGCCCGGCGCAAAGCCCACGCTGGGGCCTGCGCTTCGTCGCCTCGACCACAGTGGTCGCAGTCGCGTTTGGCGCCCTGTCGTGGGTCTTCCCGATCCTCACGGTCGCGCCGTATAGCTGCGCCCACCTCCTCGTGCTCGCGGGGATTTCCACGATCTCCGCCCATGCGCTGCTGCCCATGCGCAAGGGCAGTCTCGTCTACCTGATTGCGCTGATGGCCCCCGTCGCCATGCGCTTCTTCGCCGACGCCAATCTCGTTGGGGTAAACCTCGGCCTGTGCGTGGTCATTTACATCGGCTTCGCCTCCTTCACGAACCTGCGCAGCAATCGCACACTCTCCAACGCACTCGTCATGAGTTTCGAGCGGGAGGAACTCGCCGACCAGCTCGCAGCCGAAAACAACCGCCGCGTCGCCCGCGAAAACGAACTCCAAGAAGCGACGCAAAAGGCCGAGTCCGCCAACCGCGCCAAGGACGACTTCATTGCAACCATCTCGCACGAAATCCGCACGCCCATGAACGGCGTTCTCGGCATGCTCCGCGTCGTGCGCGACACCGAGCTCTCCCCCGAGCAGCGCAGCTACCTGCGCACGGCGTCCGACTCCGCTGAATCTCTCCTGCTGCTTCTCAACGACGTCCTCGACTTCTCCAAGATCGAGGCCGGCCGACTGGAGCTTGAGCGCGCACCCTTCCCGCCCGCGACCGTCACGAAAAGCATCGTCGATCTGTTGCACGCCCGCGCCCGCGACAAGGGCCTTCAACTCGATCTCAAGCTCGGCGACAATCTCCCCGGCGTCATCATCGGCGACTCCGGTCGCATCCGCCAGGTGCTCGTCAACCTCATCGGCAACGCGATCAAATTCACCGAAAAGGGCAAGGTCGAGCTCGCCGTCAACTGCGTCGAGCGCACCGATGCGAAAGCTGTCCTCCATTTCGTCGTGACCGACACCGGCATCGGCATCGACTCCGCCGCGCTCAGCCGACTCTTCAAACCGTTCACGCAAGCCGACAGCTCGATGAACCGCCGCTACGGCGGGACCGGCCTCGGTCTCGTCATCTCAATGCGGCTCGCGCAGGCGATGGGCGGCATCATCCAAGTACAAAGCACGCCCGGCCGCGGCTCAAAGTTCCAGCTCGTCCTCCCTTGCCCGCTGCCTGAGGCCTCCTCCGCCGCGCAACCCGTTGAGGCGCCGCGCTTCGTCGTACCGAATCTCACCGGCCGCGTGCTCGTCGTCGAAGACGATTCCGTCAACCGCCAGGTCATCGATCTCTTCCTCAAAAAAATCGGCCTCATCTGCACGTTCGCCGAAGACGGCGAAGCCGCGATCGCCAAGGCGACCGGCAGCGAGTGGGATCTCGTGCTCATGGATTGCCAGCTCCCAGGCATCGACGGCCTTGAGGCCACGCGCCAAATCCGGAAAACGCTCGGCGAAAAAAAGCTCACCATCATCGCACTCACTGCCAATGCGAGCACGCAAGTGCGCGAAAACTGCCTCGCCGCCGGCATGAACGATTTCCTGAGCAAGCCTGTCCGTTTCGAGCTACTCTGCGCCGTCCTCGCGAAGCACCTGCCGGCGGCCTAATTGATTAGTGCGCCGGCGCCATGAGCCGCCACCTGCACTGGTCGGCAAGCGTCCCAGCCACAGCACGGATTTTGTTTTCTCCGGGTGCGAGCGTGACGTTTGGCCAGCGGAAAATCTTGTCTGTGCCCGTCTGCTTGCCGAGCGATCGATCATTCACGAACAGCTCCACCTCGGGCGCGTTGGAATAGATTTTTACCGTCGTCGTCGCCTCCGTGCGATCGACGAAGCGCCGGCTGGTGATGTAGAGCACCGGCTCGGTGCTCCAACTGGCCTTGTAAAAATAAAACGCGTCCTTACGCGTCTTACGATCGAAAGTGACGAGGCCCTTGTCGTTGCGCCCCGGTTGATCGCCTTCGTCGCGACCATCGGATGCGAAGTCGAACATGTTCCAAATGAACTTGCCCCAGACGTAGGGGCGCGCGGACAGGACCTTCCACGCCCCCTCGTGATAGTAGGCCTGGTATTCCTCCGGATGCTGCTTCGCGAATGCCACGCGGCGCATGCCCTCCATCGGCGTGCGCTTGTAGCCCTCGCCACCGTAGTTTGCCGCCTCGTGCTGCGTGATCGCGCCGCCCGCGCCATATTCGCTGACACCGATCCGCTGCGCCGGGTTGCGACGATGCAGGCTGTCAAAGAATTCCGCGTTATCCTCCGGCTCGCCGTAATACCAGCCGTAGTATTTGTTGAACGCCGTCACGTCCGTATACCAGCGCTGAGGTTCACCTTTCAGATCGACAGGCGGCTGGCCGGGCAGCGCCAGATGCACGTCACTCTCCGAGTGAAACGAGGCGTAGGTAGTGAGCCGCGTGGGATCTTCGGCCCGCGCGAGCGCGTGGAGCGCCTGAATCTGCCGCTCCTGCACTGGGCCGTTTTTGGCGACGCCCTCCGCGAAGCCCATGCCGAGATCGAAAGTCTCGTTGCCGCAGCCCCAAAAAAAGATCGCGGGATGATTGTAGTTTTGGCGGATGAGTTCGCGCATCTGCTGAAGCACGTTGTTGAAAAACACCTCCGTCGGCGCGGCCTCGTCGACAAACGGGATCTCCGCCCACAGCGCGATCCCGCGCTCGTCCGCCAGGCGATACCACGTCTGCGACTGTTGATAGTGCGCCACGCGCACCGAGGTACAGCCCATCTCGCAGATGAGATCCATGTCTTCGCGCTCGTCGGCGGCCCCGATCGCCCAGCCCTTGTCGAGGCGGTCCTGATGGCGGCTCGCGCCATGGAGATCGAGATAGTGGCCGTTCAGGAAGAACCCCTCGTTTGGATCGACGCGGAAGAAACGCAGCCCGAGCGGCTGTTCAACACGATCATGCACCACACCACCCGCACTGACTTCGACCTGCGCGGTGTAACGATACGGATCGGCGCGGCCGTTCCACAAATGCGGTGATGTGATTGTGAGCGGAAGCGTGACTTCGCCCGTGCCGCCCGCCACGAGGGCAGCGGTCGCGGTTTGTTCGGATACGAGTCTACCGCCCGCATCGATCACGGCGACACGCACCGACACGTCGGCGGGCTGGGCTTCGTGATTCGCCAACTTGACGCGCGCCGCAACGTCGGCGCGCTCCGTGGTGACGTTCGACTGCGCGAGATAAACCCCGGGCGACGCAGAGTCCATCGTCTCGACTTGGATTGGATCGGTCACCAACAGCGAAACGTCGCGATAGAGGCCACCAAAAAATGTGAAGTCACCCGAGTGCGGAGCGATACCGTTGTCCTCGTTGTTCACCTTCACGGCGAGAACGTTGTCACCGTCGCGCTTGAGCGCACGGGTGACATCGAAGCGGAAACGCGCATGGCCACCGAGATGAGTGCCGATGAACTGGCCGTTGAGAAACACGTCGGCGCGCCGGTTGGCCGCATCGAACTGGAGGTAAACCTGCCTCCCCGCCCACGCCGGATCGGAGGCAATCGTGCGACGATACCAGCTGGAGCCGCGCTTGTAATCGCCCCCTTTCATGATGTTCGCCGGGCCGGCGGCGGATGACTTGACGCCATCCTGACCGTCGAGGGCATTCCACGTGTGCGGTGTCGAGACGGTGGACCACGCCGAGGCATCGAAGCCGGCGGCTTCGGCACCGGGCGTTTCACCGAAGTGAAATCGCCAGCCTGCATTCAGGCTGACTTCCGTGCGTGGAGCGGCGGCAAGATTTAAGCTTGAGGCACGAGCTGCGGCGAGCCCGGCAAGAATAATCCAGCGGGAGATGAGGTTCATGGAGACGCGGGGTTAAGCTAATTTCCATCGCGGCACGACGGGGCAAAGCGCGCGACTGCCGAGGTTTTTCTATCGTGGTTGGAGCGGCGCAGGGCTGACCTCCGCCCCATCGGGGCAAAAAAAGGGGCGGGCCGTAAACGGACCCGCCCCTCGAACGGGAAGTCGCGATTACAGCTTGTAGGAAATCGCCACCTTGATGTTGAAGGGCGTGCCAGGGACGATCACGTCTTCGCTGCGGGACGAATAAATATATTTCTTATTCAGCAGATTGTTGATCGTGAGCGTGTATTTGATGTGCGTGTTATACTCGTAGGAGATGTTCGAATCGATCACCGTGCGTTCGGGGATATAACCGAAGAACACTTGATTGGTGCCATCAGTGATGGCGCGCTTCGATTGATAGTTGCCGCCGAGACCGATGGAGAGCCCACGGTAATCGCCCGAGGTAAATTTATACAGGCCGAAGATGCTGTAGGTGTGCTCGGCGGTGTTGTCCACGGGGATGGAGCCGTAAGCCACATTCCCCGTTCCGGGCTGGAGGAAGATTGCGCCTTGGCGGCCGTCGAACGCGGCGCCGAGAATCGATTTGGCCGAATAGTTGGAAAAACTGCCAATGAGGTAGAGCGAGCTGCTGACCTTAAACGAAAGATCTCCGTCAAAGCCGCGCGAGATAACACCAGGGATCAGGACGTTGGGATTCAGCGGATCGGACGGGAAGGAAGGCGCCGTGTTGTTCTGCTGATTGACGTCGAAATACGACACATTGATCTGCAGACGCTTGTCGAGCAGGTCAGTCTTGATACCAACCTCTTTTTGAGCGCCGGTCTTGGGCGGCAATACCGAGTTGGAAATTCCGTTCAGGGTGCCTGTGCCGTTGACCGCGAAGTTTTGGTTTGAGCCAAAGAAGAGGCTGACATTGGGGACAACCTTGTAGACGACGCCGTATTGGACCAGGTTGGTGTTCAGATTATATCCGCCGGGCGCACCGGACCACGCATTGGTCAGAACATTCCATGTCGCGCTGTAGGTCGAAGCGCGGCTGACACCGAAGCTAAGAATCAGCCGGCTATCCAGAAGCTTGAGGGTTTCGTTAAAGTAGCCGCGATTCTGGAGCGAAAATCCGCGGGTGTAGGCGCTCGGGGCGGTATAATTCGTCACAACGGTTGCCGGAGTGTCCGGTGCGTACGGGAACCACGGCGTGGTCGAGACGCCATTCTTCCACGTGATCGTGTAGCTCGGGCTGTTGCGGTGCTCCAAGCCGACGAGCAGCAGCTCCGTGAACCACTTGGTGGAGTAATTGAAATTCATATCGGCCTGGATGTCATTGTAAGCACCGTGGCTTTCATCGACATTCATCGTGCTGCGGGGAATCGCGCCACCGGTGTAGGTGGGAGTTCCCGCCCACGGATCGGTGACATACGTGACTCCGTTTTTCACCACATAGTTAACCGGTGCGACGCTTTCGGACGTGCCAACGGTCGCCGGGGTCGTCCATTTTCCGCCGAGGAACGTGACAGGCGTCGAAACACCCTTGATCAACGCGGTGCCCGTCGTAGTGCCTTCCGACCAAGTCGGAGCGATGGATTCCAAACGGTCCGCCATGTCGAACGCGCGCATGCCACGAATGCTGACCGCGATGTGCTCGTTAATACGGGAGTTAAACGTGCCCCAGAGCCGGTGCACAGCGTCGTGCCGCCAATTCTCCGGAGCATTCAGATCCTGCGTGGAGTCATACGGCAGATCGATCATCTTCATCGTGCGCGGGTCGATCGGGAGACCGTTGTACGAGGGCCAGTTGGCCTCGATGAGCTCGGTCTTCACCGTAAGCTTGGTATCGGGACTAAAGGCATAGGACAAAGCCGCGAGGCCAGTGAAGCGGTGCATGTAGACATACTTATAGTAGTCATCCCAATAGGATTCCGCCGCAATGGCCCGGTAGGTCAGCTTGCCGTCCTTCGTCAGCGGACCACCGATATCGAGCGTCGCGTGATTCGCGGCAAACAGCCCGGTTTGAACTTCAAGCGAGGTCGATTGGGTCGAGACCGGATCCTTCGTGATCTTGTTTTGAATGCCACCGGGGCTGCCGTCAGCAGCGAGAAAGATCGCCGAGGGGCCTTTGACGACTTCAAAGCGATCGAACACGGCCGAATCCTGCGCCGTCGCAGCACCGGGTGCGAACCCGTCCACGTAGTCGGCATCACCCGTGAATCCGCGGATGTTCATGCGGCCCGGAGTCCAATTCAGCTGGCCGTTTTGGCCGCCGCCGACGTAGTTAAGAATGTCGCTCAGCATCGTCGGATTGATCGCGGTGAGGAAGGAGTTGTTGAGCACTTTGACCGACTGCGGTAGCTCGGCCAAGTCCACCGCGATACGGGTAGAGCTGAGGGCGGACTTACCGACGTAGCTCGTATCCTTTTCCGATGAAATCGAGAAAGCCGGGAGTTGGATGGCCTCGTCCTTTTCCGCGGCTGCGTTTGCGGCGGGTGCGGTTGTAGTCGGTGCTGTCTGGGCAAAAAGCGGCCCGCCGAGGGCGAGGGCCGCGAAGGTAGTCAACAGGGAATAGCGAGGCTTCATGGTAGGGTTTGAGGGGGCTAAACAAAACGGTGTGCGATGACGGATCCAATGCAGGATCGGCTCTAGGCCATCGATACCAGACGCTAGTAACGTTTCAAAGTTCCGGGTTGTGGGCGAGCCACTGAATTCTTTACAGTAAAGTCGATGCCTGCAAGTCGCCCAATCACGCTGCGAACACTGGCCACCCAAGCCGGAGTCTCGCCCATGACCGTCTCCCTCGCCCTGCGCAACAGCAGCGAGGTCTCGGCGGCCACCCGCCGCCGCATCCAGCGCCTCGCCCGTCTCGCCGGCTACCGGCCTGACCCACACATCGCGAAATTGATGCATTACCTGCGCATGCGCCGGCCGACGCGTTTCAAGGCGACGCTCTGCGGGCTCGGCCATCGGTTCCCGCGCGATCAAATCGCCCGCGGCAATTACGGCGATCAACTGCACGAGGGGCTTTGTCGCCGCGCCGAATCGCTCGGTTTCGGCTATGATCGACTCTACATCGAGGACTATGTGAACGGCGCGCAACTTGAGCGCGTCTTGCTCAACCGCGGTATCGAGGGGTTGGTCATCCTTCCGTTGCTGCGCGCCACCGATCTCAGCGATTTGCTTGACTGGAGTCGGTTTGCCGTCGTGGCGGCAACGCCCGCCGTGCTCGCGCCGCGTTTTCACAGCGTCATGCCGAACCATTTCGACAACATGCTCATCCTCTGCGGCGTGCTACGGCGCGCCGGCTATCGGAAAATCGGCCTAGCGATCCCCGAGGATTGGAACCGCCGTGTGAAGTTTCGCTGGGCGGGCGGCATCGCCTGGCAAAATCTCTTTGGCGGCACCACGCCGGTGGATCCGCTGTTCACCAAGTCACCCGGCCCGACGCTCAATTCGGAAGAATTCGGAGCGTGGCTGCTGCGCGAACGGCCCGACGTCGTCATCACCGACGCCACCCATCACTCCGCACTCGCGCCCGGTCTCGCCCAGCTCCCCGCCCGACACCGCCCGAAACTCGTCACGATGAACTGGCCCGACCCCTCCGCCGTGGCCGGCATCGATCAACGCGGCCGTCACATCGGCGCCGTCACCATCGAACTCCTTGCGGGCATGCTGACCCGTGGCGAACGTGGTGCACCCGCTGTGCCGAGCACGACGATGGTCGACGGAGTCTGGAACAGCGGCACGCTTCCGCCCAGCCGCATCGGACCAACCGGACTCAACCTAACTCGCGTACAAGCCACGTGACCCGCGCTCCGCCGCCCGCGGTCTGCGCCAGCACCGGCGCGAGCCACGCGAGCGCGGACTCCGCCGCCCGATCAAACTGCCACGGTGGATTGATCACGAGCAGCCCACTACCCTTCATCCTAATCGCCGAGGACTCACCCGCGATGGCGAGTTCGGCGAAAAGAGTTGGCGGCGGGCGCAGCGCCAGTACCGCATCGAAAAAATCATCGACGCGCGCCCGCTCCGTCAGCGGATACCACACCGCAAACACGCCTGTCGAAAATCGTTTCAACCCCTCGCGCAGCGCCACCGCAATCTGCGCAAACTCATCCTGCGCCTCGAACGGCGGATCGATCAGCACCAGCGCGCGCCGCTCAGGCGGCGGCAGCATGGCGCGCAGCGCCGTGTAACCGTCCATCTCGTGCACCGAAGTCCGCGCTGCGTCGCGAAACGCCGCCGACAGCGCAAGAAATTCATCCTCTTGCTTCTCGACCAGCGCCAAGCGATCCAATGGACGCGCGAGCCGCTGTGCGAACCACGGCGAGCCCGGATAAAACCGGGGCGCGTTGCCCGTCGCCACCACGCTTCCGCCTAGTTCGCGCGCATCGAACTCCTTCGCCAGTGCGAGATAGTCCACGATCGCTTCCGGCATATCGATGCGCGCCGCGAGCCGCCCAATTCCATCCGGCCATTCAGGTTTGCGCGCGAGCGAATCGCCTTTGTCTGCCGCCGCGAGATCGTAGCCGCCGCGGCCGGCGTGCGTATCAAGGTAAAGCAATCCCCTCTCCTTTTTCTGCAGCGCGCGCGCGAGCTGGACCAGCAGCACGTGCTTCATCACATCCGCAAAATTTCCCGCGTGAAACTGGTGGCGGTAATTCATCCGCGCCGCCTTGCACTCACGTTCCGACCGGAATCTTCACGACGCATTTGCGCACGTTCACCGCGTCGGCGCGCACGCGCAGCGTCGGCATGTGCACGTCGCACGGAAAAAACACCGCACACTGCCCGGTATAGACGCGCAGCAGCGACGATTCCGTGCTGTCCTCATAAATGATCAGATCGCGTTTCTCGTTGTAGGGCTGCTTCGCCGTCATCCGCGCGATGTCGGCCACTTCCATCAGCTCCTCGCCCTCGAAGATCGCCTGCACGTCGATGAATTTCTGGTGCGATTCGAAAAAACCATCCGCGCGCAGCCGCGTCGGATAAGCCTGCTCGATCACGAATGCGCCACCTGCAAGTTCCGTCTTCACCGTGTCGTCGAGCGCGATCGCCATCACGCGAGTGTGGGCGGGCGAGCCCGGGCAGAACAGTTCGTCGAGATAGGCAAACGCCGTCGCGAAACCCGCCGTCTTGGGCGTCTGCGCCCGCACCGTGTCGAGGGAACCGTGGAGTGACATGCGCGCGACTCCAGCCGCGCGGTCGAAGACTGGCAAGCTGTGAAACCACCGCGCCCCGTGTTTTCATATCTTTCTGGCGAACGATCGCGGCGCCGTCCTTCGCACCCTGATCGGGATTGCGCGAACGCGCGGTTCGTGTTGGATGCGGGCCATACTTCCCCATGAAAAAACTGCTCCCGCTTCTCGTCTCACTCCTCGTTCCCGTCGCCGCGCTCGCTGTCGGATTCGAGGGCAAGGTGACCATGAAAACGATCGGCCCGAAAGGCGCTCCGCCTGCAATGACCTTCAGCCTCAAGGAAGGATTCTCCCGCATCGATATGACCGGATCCGAGGGCCGCAACGCCGCCGTCATCTTCAATTCCGCGAAACAGGAAATGACGATTCTAATGGTCGACCAGAAAATGTATATGACTCAGGCCATCCCGAAGCCCGCCTCGGCCGCCGCGGCTGCTGGCGTTGCCGAGGGGGCGGCGGGGACTGCGGTCGAAGTCACGACCACGAAGGAAAAAATCCTCGGCTACGACTGCGTTAAATACGTCGCGCAAACCAAGGAAGGCATCTCGGAAATCTGGGTGACCGATCAGCTCGGTGCGTTTCTCGGCTTCGGCGGCGGCGCGGCCATGGGCGGCGGGCGGCGCGGTCCTGGCGCTAGCGCGTCCGCCTCGCAGGGCTGGGAGCAGGCCCTCGCGGGCAAGGGTGTATTTCCGTTGCGCGTCGTCACAACCGCCGGCGGGAAGGAAACCTTCCGCCTCGAGGCCACTAACGTTGAAAAGACCTCGCTGCCCGACAGCGCGTTCTCGGCCCCTGCTGATTTCCGCAATCTCAGTGAAATGATGCGCGGCATGGGTATGCCCGGCGGCATCCCCGGCCTGCCCGGTGGAATGAAAATCCCTGGCGGTGAGTAACCGAGTCCGATGGCGCCGCTAGGAGTTTTCTTTTTTTCCTGACACCTTCGGCCGTGTAAACGTCTCCGGCGTCAGCTCCGGATTCGTTTCTATCTTTTCCATGATCATCTCCTGCTCAACGCGGCCGTCGCTCATCAGCGTGACCTTGTGCGGCAGCAGCACGCCATCGACCGGTCGAAAGTCGTCATAGCGCGTCACAATCTCCCGCTTGCGTCCGCTGGTCGTGGTACGCTGCTCGACCCGCAGCACGATAAAATAGGTTTCCTCGTCGAGCAGGAGCGAGAAGGTGTCGGCCAGTTTCCGCGTAACGAGCACGCGCAGCAGCTTGCGTCCGTCGACCTCGGCCTCACCCGCATATTCGAGTGTGAAGCCGCGCGCCGGCCCCGCCACAAGCGGATCGTCAAACTCGGCGTCGGCGGTGAAAGACTTCGCCGCGGCGGCGCCCATTGCCCGGTAACGCGGCGGCCATGTGCCCGTGTCGAACTCCCACGCCGGCTCCACGCCGTCGCTGGCATTGACGAGCGTGCGACCATTGTCGCCGGTCTCGAGCCGCACCCGATCCGGGCGCGCCGCGATCATCGTAAACCGCACGCGCTTCTCGCCCAGCACCACGACACCTGACATGCGTAATCCTATCAGCGCCTCGATTCGCTGGCGGCCGCCAATGGCCTCGAGGTGGATCTGCGCGATGTCCGCCGCCTGATCGGCCCGCAGATTGGCCGCTGCGAGCATCACAGCACAACCGAAAAAACCACGAAGCACTTGGTTTGTCATTGTGAGCGCAGCGAAGTTGCCGGGCGAAGCGACACGTTTAGGTCATCCACCCGTGCACCTGCGCCGATACTTCGCCTCATGGATTCTGCTCCATGCCCGGAATGACAAGGCATTTGTTTCCGGCGCCGGTTTCCATTTGCCCTGTCCGGCCCCGCCGCTTCTCTCGCGTTGCTCTCCGTGGCCGCCGCCCTCACTCGAATTTTTTCCGATCTCCACTACGGCGATCGTGCGAGCCGCATCCGCTCGCTCGCTCAGCTGCGACCGCTGCTCGCCGGCGTCGATCACCTCGTGCTCAACGGCGATACCCTCGACACGCGCCCCGGCCCCTCCCCCGCTCATACCGCGCGCTGCCGCGACGAGGTCCTGGCGTTTTTTCCCACCCACACCTCGCACGTCACGTTTCTAACTGGCAATCACGACGCCGATTTCTCCCCGCACCACGCGCTCGATCTCGCCGATGGCGCGGTGTTCGCCACCCACGGCGATATCTTCTACGACGACATCGTCCCGTGGAGCCAGGACGCACCCGCGATCCGGAAGAAAATTACCGCCGCACTCGCTGCGTTGCCCGCCGCAGAACGCCCGCTACTCTCCGCGCGCTTCGCCGTGTGGAGGCAGGTCGCGGCTGAAATCCCCCAACGCCATCAATCCGAACGTCGCTGGCTGCGTTTCGCTTTCTATTTCATCCGCGACACCGTCTGGCCGCCGGATCGGATGTGGCGCGTTATCCGCACGTGGCGTGACGCACCGAATTGCGCCGCGGCGTTCGCACGCACCCACCGGCCGCAGGCAAAAGCCATCATCACCGGCCACACCCACCGACCCGGCGTGTGGCGCACGTCCGCCGGCGTGACCGTGATCAACACCGGATCTTTTTGCCGGCCACTCGGCTGCTGCATCGTCGATCTGGCCGATGGGCGCGGGATCGTTCGGAACATGGTGGAGCGCGGCGGCGAGTTTCGGCTAGGAGCGCCCCTCGCGGAGTTTTCGCTCGCGGATGCTTGAGCTAGCCCGGAACATCGGCGCATGAGCATCGAGTTCGGTTGGTGGAGCAAGGATCCCGAAGGCAAGAAATGCCAAATCAGCGCCGTCGTCCACGGCGGGAACATCGAATGGACCCGCCACGTGGGCCACCATACTTCATGGATTCCGCACGCTCCCAACGATGAGGATCGCGAGCGCCTCATCTTCGAGGCGGAGAAACGTGTGCCCCGCCGGCTGATCACCCAAAAGCAATTTGAGGAAATCAAGCGCCTCAGCGCCAACGACGGCCCCGGCAAGATCGTCGGCCGCCGCATCACGGGCCTCGGCCCGTCATTTAATTGAGTCGATTCGCTTTGCCGCGATCGACCAGATGAGTTTGAGCGCCGAGCAGTAGCTGTCCGGCCGCGTCGCGATCGCCTTGGTCAACTCTGCGGGCGCAAGCCACTCGCCAGAATCGATCTCCTCGGGGTGCAGCACGAACGGTCCTTCGTGTCGCAGTCCGTAAATCCAGCAAAACTCCTGCGCCGTCTCCGCACATGCCTCGATCCGGAACCACCGCTCCGGCTGCGCGCCCTGCACGCCAATCTCCTCGCCGAGTTCACGCACCGCCGCGTGATCGTAGTCTTCACCCGAATCGAGGTGCCCCGAGCACGACGAGTCCCAGAGCCCGGGCGACATATCCTTTTTCATCGATCGCTTTTGCAGGAAAACCCGCCCCGCCCGATCGAACACAAGCACGTGCACGGCGCGGTGCCGCAGACCGCGCGCATGGACTTCGCGGCGAGTCGCCTGGCCGACCACCTCATCGCGCTCGTTCACAACGTCGAAGACCTCGTTTGGATTTTGGGCCATGCCGCAAAGAGACGCACCGATCGGCCGGCGTTCAAGCCCGCTTCGCGTCCGAAGGCGCTGCGTGTTTCCACGCACCGCGAACGCCGCGTTTCCCGTCGTCAAGGAAGTGTCAAAGCCCGCCTCACCCCCTTGGCCATTCCCCTACTTTCCGCGATGATACGCGCATGAACACGACCGCCCCCAAACCACTCACGATCGCCCCCTGCGTCCTCGTGCTTGAGGACAACGAAGCCTACCGCACCCTCATGACCGAAGTGCTCGCCACCGCCGGATTCGATGTCCTGTCCGCACCTGACGGCCGCGGCATCACCCGTTTCCTGAACGAGTGCCGCATCGATCTCCTCATCACCGATCTCTCCATGCCCGAGCGCGACGGCATCGAGATTATGACCGAACTGCGCTACAGCCACCCCCACCTGCCGATTATCGCCGTCTCCGGCGATATGCCACTCAACCGTGAACTCTACCTCACGCTTGCGGAAAAACTCGGCGCCGCTCGCGTGCTCTCCAAGCCGTTCAAAATGGATCAACTCATCGCCGCCGCGCGCGAGGCGCTGGCGACCCACAACGGCCCCGCCGCGCCGTGCGCAGCCGCGACATAGCCCGGCAACGATTGACCGCAGTTTTTTAGTCCGCGTCCGGCCTTGAAACTTGCGCGGGTTGCCCGCATCGGTGATCCCTTTCCTATGGCCAAAATTGACGTCAGCAAAGTCGCCGAGATTCTCAAAAAGAACCAGATCGACCCCGCCCTGCTCCGAAAAGTTGTCGAGGAAATGAACCTCGCCGTCCAACCCGATTCCGGCGAAGAGGAGAAGCCGCCGGCGATCAAGAAGCAGTTCGTCATCCTCGTCAGCGATCCCGACGGCAAGATGCCGAAAACCGATCTCGTCGGCTGGGTGTTGCAGATTCCCGAGAGCGAAAGCCCCGCGACCACGACCGACCGCGTTTTCCGCAGTTCTTACGATTTTAACACGACGAAGAAGGGCCAACTCCTGCCCGTGAAGACGGTCGGCGAGGCAATCGAGAATGTGCCGGCGAAATTTTTCAAGGAAGCCGACGTCTGGGTGAAGACAAAGACGCCCGTGCTCGTACTCAAGACGAACAACGAAATCCCGAAAGAGTGACGCGATGAGATCGGCGGGCTGGCTGCTCGGGGCGACGCTGCTGCTCGGCGGCTGCGGAAAAAATTCATCGGCGACCGCGGCCTCAGCCGACGCCGCGCCGATTACTTACACCTATCAAATCGCAAACGTGTTCCCCCACGATCGGGGCGCGTTCACCGAGGGGCTTGAGTTTCGCCAGGGAGTCCTCTTCGAGAGCACCGGCCTCAACGGCCAGTCCGACCTCCGAAAAGTCGATCTGTCGTCGGGGCGCGTGCTCCAGCAGGCGAAGTTGTCGGGCCAGTATTTCGGCGAGGGCATGACGGTGCTCGGCGGGAAAATTTTCCAGCTCACGTGGAAAAACGAAAAGGGATTCGTTTACGGGCTCGACTCGTTCGCCCTGGAGCGCGAGTTCGCCTACACTGGCGAAGGCTGGGGCCTCACCAACGATGGCCACTCGCTCATCATGAGCGACGGCTCCGATGAGATCCGCTTCCTCGATCCGGCAACATTCAAAGTCACGCGCTCGATCCACGTAATGCGCGACGGCCAGCCACTCACGCAGCTCAACGAACTCGAGTGGGTAAAAGGAGAACTCTACGCGAACATCTGGCAGACGCCCTTCGTTGCCCGCATCGATCCGGCGAACGGCCGACTCCTCGGGCTGATCGATTTTTCCGGGCTGCTCACGCCCGACGATTTCCGCGGCGGCCGCGTCGATGTCCTCAACGGCATCGCTTACGATGCCGCGAGCGATCGACTTTTCGTAACCGGCAAGAACTGGCCAAAGCTGTTCGAGGTGCGCGTGCGCCCGAAGTGAGCTGGCGGCGGGAAAACCGGATTTGCGTTTTTCGCGGCGACGTTGGCTAATCACAAAGCGTCCCTCCAAAACCTTTTCCGCGCCTTGCCCTCTAAGACTTCCCTGGCTCCGCTTCTCTATGCGTCAACCGAGCAGAGCTCGGACGCGCTCTATTTTGGCCGCGTCGGCGTGCCCGACCCGTTCATCGCCCTTGGTCTGCGCGGGAAAAAATATGCCGTCGTCAGCGCACTTGAATTCGGCCGCGTGAAAAAAACGTCCGACTTCGACGTGGTCCTCCCGCTGGAGACCTACCTTAATCGCGCCCGCGATCTCTGGCCCCAGCGCCGGCCCGGCCCAGCCGAGGTGATTTGCCTGCTCGCGAAGGATTTTCGCCAACACCGCTTCACCGTGCCCGCGGATTTTCCCGCCGGCCTCTACGATCAGCTCTTCGAACTCGGCCTCGATCTCGCGATTGCCGACGGCGCGCTGTTTCCCGATCGCGAAATCAAATCGCCCGCCGAGGCAGCCGCCATTCGCGAGGGCAACCGCCTCAGCGCACTCGGCTTTGCCGCCGCAGAAAAAATTCTCCGGTCCAGTAAAATTAGTGGTCGCTCGCTAAAACACCGCGGCCAAGTCGTCACGAGCGAATCGCTCAAGTTCGCGATCGAGGTCGCGATCCTCGAGGCAGGCGGCGTTTCCTCCAACACCATCGTCGCGGGTGGCGTTCAAGGCTGCGATCCACACGAGCGCGGCTCCGGCCCGATTCGGCCGCACGAGTTGATCGTCGTGGATATTTTTCCGCGCGTCACCACGACCGGCTACCACGGCGATATGACCCGCACGTTTCTCCGCGGCCGCGCGAGTGATGCGCAGCGCGGGATCGTCGCCGCCGTCCGCGCCGCCCAGCTCGCCGCGCTCAAAATGATCCGCGCCGGTGTGAACGGCCGCGCAGTGCACCTGAAGTGCGTGGAGATTTTTGCCGCGCTCGGCTACGAGACGAAATCGACACCGAAGGGCTCGGTCGGGTTTTTCCACGGCACCGGCCACGGCCTCGGTCTCGCCGTCCACGAGCCGCCGCGCATGAGCCCGACGATCGATTACCCGCTCAGGCAAGACTCCGTCGTCACTGTCGAGCCGGGACTCTACTATCCCGGTATCGGCGGCTGCCGAATCGAGGACGTCGTGCAAGTAACGGCCGGCGCACCGAAGATGCTTTCACGCTATCACTACGATTGGGAATTGCGTTGAACCGATGAAAAATCTCCCCGCGCTCCTGAAAAAAATTTCCCGACTGCGCATCCTCGTATTCGGCGATGTGATGCTCGATCGCTACATCTGGGGCGACGCAACGCGAATTTCGCCCGAGGCGCCCGTCCCCGTGATCGATGTCGATCGGGAAACGTGGACCGCCGGCGGAGCGGGCAACGTCGCTCTCAACATCGCCTCACTGGGCGCACGCTGCACCGTCGCCGGCTATTTCGGCAACGACGAAGCCGGCCGGAAACTCGCCACCGCACTTAACGATAGAAAAATCTCCACGCTCAGCACGCCCGGCGACGGCCAGACCATCGTCAAGACACGCGTGATGGTGCAGCGCCAGCAGCTCTGCCGCATCGATCGGGAGTCAACGCCCACGACTTATCACGTCAGCGCTGCACAGGCCGACGCGTTGCTGAAAAAGGATATCGCCGCGTGCGACGCCATTATCCTGTCCGACTACGCCAAGGGCGTGCTCAACGACGCCAACGTCGCGCGCATCACGCAGCTCGCCCGCGCCGCCGGAAAATTCGTCGCGCTTGATCCGAAGCCGAAGCGCGCCCTCGCCTTCCACGGTCTCGATCTCATCACGCCGAACAAATCCGAGTCGCTGCAGCTCGCCGGTATCGAGCTCGCGCCGCACACGCCGTTCCCCGCCGCCGAGGTTTGCCACATTCTCCATGAGCGCTACGCGACAAAAAACCTCGTAATCACGCTCGGCGCGGACGGCATGTTGCTCAGTGCCGAGGGAAAAATTCTCAAAACAATCCCCACCGCCGCGCGCGAGGTGTTCGATGTCTCCGGGGCCGGTGACACGTCGCTCGCCGCGCTCGTCCTCGCTCTTGCCGCGAAGGAACCGCTGGCCGGCGCCGCACATTTCGCCAACGCCGCCGCCGGTGTGGTCGTCGCAAAACTCGGCACCGCCACGGTCACGCCGACCGAATTGTCCGCCTACATCGCACACGAATCATGAGCCGCGCGCTCTTCCTCGATCGCGACGGCACACTCATCATCGACAAAGTTTACCTCGCCGATCCCGCCGGTGTGGAGATTTTCCCCGGTGTCGCCGAAGGCCTTCAGCGTGCGCGCTCGCTTGGCTACAAACTTTTTCTGTTCACAAATCAGTCCGGCATCGGTCGTGGACTGCACACGATTGAGGACACGCATCGCGTAAACGCCCGTTTCGAGGAAAGGCTAGGCCTGCCGCGCCCGGTGTTCGACGGCATTTGCATCGCGCCAGAGGCGCCCGGCCAGCCGATCGCTTACCGAAAACCGTCGCCGCGCTTCATTCTCGAAACGCTCGCAGCCAACCCTTCGCTCGATCCTACGCAATGCTGGATGGTCGGCGATTCCGCCGCCGACCTCGGCGCCGGCCTCGCTGCGAATATCAACGTCGCTGCTGTCCAAACTGGAAAAGTAGATCCACGCACGCTGCCGGAGGTAAAGCAGGGCGGCGTGCCGGTGTTTGCCACCTTCGCGGATTTTGCCGCGACGCTCGCCTGACGCCCGATGCCCGAACTCGCTGAGGCAGAGTTTTTCCGCAAACGCTGGCACTGCGCCGCCCGCGGCAAGATGATCCGCGCCGTGCTCACGCACGACGGCGCGAAAATTTTTCGCGGCACCGATGTGCCGGCGCTTCAGCGCGCCCTCCGAGGGCAACGCTTCGCCTGGTCCGAGACTAAGGCCAAACAAATTCTGTTACGCTTCGGTGACCACGCGTGGGTCGGGGTCCACCTCGGCATGAGCGGTGAACTGCGCGCCGAACCGGCCTGCTACGAGCCGCGGAAACACGATCACTTCGTGCTCAAGATCGCCGAGCACACGCTCGTTTTTTCCGACCCGCGAATGTTTGGGCGGGTGCAGTTTCACCGCGGAGCCGTGCCACCACCGTGGTGGACAAAGATTGCGCCCGAAATTCGATCGGACGCGTTTACGCTCGAAGCCGTGGCGGCGTTTCTCCGCCGCCGTGCCCGCGCGCCGATCAAGGCGGTGTTGCTGATGCAGGAGCGGTTCCCCGGCATCGGCAACTGGATGGCAGATGAAATCTTGTGGCGCGCTGCACTCCATCCGAGACGGCTCGCAGGTTCACTTACGCCGGCGGAAACGAAAACCCTCTGGCGCGAATGCCACCGCGTTGCCCGCCTCGCACTCGACACGATTGCCGGCAAAGGCAACTACCTGCCACCCGACCTCAACACGCACATCCCGCGCTCGTGGCTGTTTTGGCACCGCTGGGAAGACGGTGGCCGCTGTCCCAGAACCAAAAGACGACTCGTGCGCGAGAAGGTCGGCGGTCGCACGACGTGTTGGTCGCCCGCCCGGCAGAAACTTTCCCCGCGATGACCACGCCGAGCAAACTGCGCCTAGACGAACTGCTCGTCTTCCGTGGACTCACCGAGTCTCGCTCGCAGGCCAAAGCGCTCATCATGAGCGGCCGCGTGCTTCGCGGCACCGAGCGCCTAGACAAACCCGGCAAGGAATTTCCATCCGACCTTGAGCTCACGATCGAGCAGCCGCCCCGTTTCGTATCGCGCGGGGGCGAAAAACTAACGGCAGCCCTCGAACAATTCACCCTCGATCTCCGCGGTGCCCACGTGCTCGACATCGGCGCGTCGACGGGCGGATTCACCGACTGCGCCTTGCAAGCGGGCGCGGCGGATGTCGTGTGCGTTGACGTCGGCCGCGCACAACTGCACGCCAAGCTCCGCGCCGATGCGCGCGTGACGAACATCGAAAAACTCAATGCCCGCCATCTCACCGCCGCCGATCTGCCGCGGTGCGCCTTCGACGCGATCGTGATGGATCTTTCGTTCATTTCACTGACGGCGGTGCTGCCGGCCGTGTGGGCGGTGCTGCGCGAGGGTGGCACGCTCGTCGCGCTCGTGAAACCGCAGTTCGAGGCTGGCAAGGCCGCGGTGGACAAGGGCCGCGGTGTCATTCGCGACACCGCCGTGCAGGACGCCGCGCTCGCGCGCGTGCGCGACTTCGCGCTGGCCGAACTCTCGGGCGCCCGTCTCATCGGCACAATCGATTCGCCAATCACCGGCGCGGACGGAAACCGCGAGTTTCTGCTCGGACTGAGCAAGGAACCCGGCCACGCTCGCCACTCGCCATGAAACCCATCCGTCGCCTCGCCATCGTCGTGAACCCCGACAAAAACGGCGCAACGGAGCTCGGCCGCGACCTCGCCGCGATTGCGCGGCGGGCGGGCGTGAGACTGAAGCAAACCTCCCGTTCCACGCTCCCGCGCGGCTGGCTCGACGGCAGCGATGCGTGCTGCGTCATCGGCGGCGACGGCACCCTGCTCGGTGTTGCGCGCGAATCGGCCCGCGCCCAGGTCCCGATCATCGGCGTGAATCGCGGCAGCCTGGGTTTTCTCACGACGTTTTCCACCGAGGAAGCCCGTGCGCACTTTGCCGAATTGCTCGGCGGCGTCTTCCATATCGATCACCGCGCGATGCTCGACTGCTCCATTGGGCCCGGCTCGCACGATCTTGCACTGAACGATGTCCTCATCAAAGACGCGATCAACTCGCGCCTCGTCCGCCTCGAGGTCGTCGCCGACAACGAGCTCGTAACCGACTACACCTGCGACGGCCTGATTTTTTCCACTCCTACCGGCTCCACCGCCTACAACCTTTCCGCCGGCGGCCCAATCGTTCACCCGGCGGCAGGCGTCATCGCGATGACACCGATCTGCCCGCACACGTTGAGCAACCGCACGATCATTTTCCGCGACAGCGTCAAACTGCGGGTCTTCAACCGCTCGCCCGACTCCAGCCTGCTCGTTGCGATGGACGGCCAGCGCAATCTCAAGGTCGGCACACGTTCGCCCGTCGAAATCACGATTGCGCGCCAGCGTCTCCCTCTGGCTCAGCGTGCCGGTTACGAACATTTCGCCGTCGTCCGCACCAAACTGAAGTGGAGCGGCGGCTTCGTGGAGAAAAAGTAGGCGGGCTCGCGGACCAATAAAAAAGCCCCGGGCAAACGCCGGGGCTCGCTCAACGTATGCCGGAGGAGGATCAGCTCTCCTTCTTCTTCTCCTTCTTTTCAGCCTTGGCCTTCGCTTGGTCGGCCTCGTAGGCGGCCTTTTCATCCGGATCGAGGACACCGTTATGATTCTTGTCGTATTTCGCGAGGATCTCGGCTTCGCGCTTGGCTTTCTTTTCAGCTTTGGTTTTCGCCGCCGCGTCGTCGGTCTGGGCACGAAGCGCGGGGGCCGTGAAGAATCCCGCGACCGCCATGACGCTCGCGAGGAGGGTAATCTTTGCAGTTAGTTTTTTCATAGGGGTGAACGGTTAAAACTAGTAACATTCTCGGGAAAAAATCCAGCCTCATTTTAGCCGGGCAATAAGTTCGGAGCGAATGGCCGCCAGTCGCTTGTAGTCAGCCAACGCTTCCGGCATCGACTCAAGCGCCCGGCGCAATCCCGTGGCTGCCGCCGTGTCGCGCACCACTTCGTCGAGACGGTGTAGTGCGATTCGAATCGCGAACACGATGCCGCGCGTGGAGGGCAGCCCGAACAAAGCCTGGTGCTCCACGCGCAGCCACAGGCGGTCGAGCGCGATGGGCAGCGCGGGTGGCGCGACGGCGCGGGATGGATGGAGATTGAGTTCAGCGGTGGCGGCGAGGCCCCAGTTATCGCGTATAAATGCCGGCCCGGGCTTGAGCCGCGCCAGAAACAGGCTGATCGGCGAGCCAAGCGCAAGGTTGAGTCCAGGCACAACGCCGTGGATGAAATCGAGCGTGTGTCCCATTTTTTCCTCAAGCGCCCAGCCAGTTGGGAAGCAAAGCGCTCCCCCACGCAGGCGAAACGCTCCGGCCTCATCCGGCGACAGGAAGAGAAAATCCGGCTCAAGCACAGCGCTAAGTTCCGTGAGCATCGCTCGGCCCGGCGCCAACCCCCACTCCGCGATTGCCTCGGCAAACTCTGCGAGGAGCGGCTGCCCTTCCGGTGTCAATGCCGCATGGCGGTTTGGCGCCTCGGACAGCCAACGCGCCCGCTCAACGAGAATCTTCCCCGTCTCGTCACGCGGCGTGAAAAACTCCCGCGGTTCGCTGTGCCGCAGGGTGAGATGAAAGCGATGGTCGCCGTCTGGGAAAAGTTCCGCCAGCGCGCTCACGGTCGCACCACAAGCTGCGTGCGCTGCGCACGGACAAAGTAGCGCGAAGCAAACGCCGCAAGGTCGGCCGCCGAGACCGCATCGATCCGCGCGTCGTAGTTCCGCCAGTCATTGATCGGCTGGCCCTGCAGCGCGTTGAGACCGGCTTGCATCGCGCGCGACGAGTTGGTCTGCATCGCCTGCCGGCGACCAGCCTTGAGCCGGGCCTGACACCGTGCCAGTTCGGCAGGTTCGACGCCGCCCGCCGCCACCCGCGCGATCTCCGCGTCGATCTCGGCGAGCACCTCGGCCTCCTTGCCCGGCTGGGTGCCGGCATAGAAATAAAACATGCCGGCATCGAGCCCGGTCACGCGTGCCGAGCGCACGAAATAGGCGAGGCCCTTTTCCTCGCGCACGCGTTCAAACAGTCGCGAAGCCATGCCGCTGAAAATCTCGTCGGCGACTTCGCTGACATAAAAATCCGGCGCGTGAGCGCGTGGCCCCGGAAACGCTTGCAAAACGACCGCCTGCTCGCGCGGCCGGGTCTCAGTGAAGTCGCCGACGCTCGCCGCGCCCGCGAATTTCACCGCGGAGATCGGTGCCGCTCCACCCGGAATTTTTGTGAGCAACGCCTTCAACTTCGGCAACAGTTTCTTTGGATCGAAGTCGCCGGCTACCGCGAGCACGGCGTTCGGGCCGACGCAAAGGCGCCGCCATAGCGCCGCGAGCGCGGCGGGAGTGAGGGCCTTCACCCCGTCCACATCACCGTGGTCATCGAGCGCGAGCGGATGCGGACCGAAGAATTTTTTCCGAGCGAGTTTGCGTGAATACGTGACGACGTCGTCAGCGTCCTGCTGGAGTTCGGCAAGCTGCGCATCGCGCTCGATCGCAAACGTCGCGGGCTTAAACGCGGGCTGTAGGATCGCCTCCGACAAAACTTGCAGCGCGCGGTCCACATCCGTCGGCAATACCTCGGCGGCGAGGCCGAGGCTGTTGTTGCCTGAGAAAGGATAGAATGATCCACCGACTTCCTCGATGAAACGCGCAACGGCCGCGGCACTGTGCCGGCGCGTGTCCTTCGCGAGCATCGTCGCCAGCAGCGCCGTTGAGCCGTGCTGAGACGGTTCCTCGAAGAGCGGACCGCCCTGCACGATGAAACGGAGGTGTAAATTCGGCAGTCGCCCATTGCGCTGCCAGAGCAGACGCGCGCCGTTCGGCAATTTGACTTCCGTAAAATCTTCGTTGCTCGCAGCCGCCGCGATCGGCGTTTCCGTGGGCGCGGCACTTGCGGCCGGGTTCAGTGAAATCGTCGTGAGCCGCTCGGGCGCAAGGTAGGCTCTCAGCGCTCGCTTGAGCTCGCCCGGCGTGATGCGGCGCAAACGATCGAAGTAGCTGCGGCTGTAATCGAGGTCGCCGACGACAACCTCTGCGGCGCCGAGCCGCGAGGCCTGACCGCTCATCGTCTTACGCGTGTTGATCTCGCCAACGACGAGTTGGCGCAGGGCCTTCTTTAGCTGGGCGGCGGTGAAATTCTTCGCAGCGCATTGGGCCAAGGTTTTGACAATGGCGGCGGCCGCGGCTTCGCGTTTCCCCGCATCGCAGGTTAACGAGACGCAGAACAATCCGGTAGTGCCCGGATTCCACGCCGACGCGTCGATCGTGTGGACGAGTCCGGCGCGCTCGCGAATTTCCTGCCAGAGCACAGAGCTGTCGCCATGCCCCAGGATCGTCGCGAGCAGATCGAGCACAGGTGCATCGTCGTGCGTGAGTCCCGGGATCGGCCATGCAAGTGCGGCGCGGGTGAGTTCGACATCCTCGAAGCGATGCGCGGCACGTGGCGCAAGTTGCGCCGATTCGGATGGCACGAGCACCGGGGCAAGTTTCGCACGCGGCGCAGCGCCGAAATGTTCGACCACGGCAGCGCGCGTTTTCTCCAGATCGATGTCGCCGACGATGACCACGACGAGGTTGTTCGGCACGTAGCGCGCGCGATAGTAACCGGCGAGATCGTCGCGCGTGACGGCGGAAAACACGTCGCGATGCCCGATGATCGGCTGGCGAAACGGATGCTCCCGAAACGCCGTCGCGAACAGCGTGTCCCACAGCCGGTTGTCCGGATCGTCTTTCGTCATCGCGATTTCACGGAGAATGACCTCGCGTTCCTTCGTGACCTCATCGGCGGGCAGGGTTGAGTGCAGCACGGCGTCGGCGAGCAGATCGATCGCGACTGCGGTGTGTTCACTCGGAAGATCAATGTAATAGACGGTGCGATCGAAGGTCGTGTAGGCGTTGATGTAGCCGCCGTGAGCCTGGACGGTCGCGGAGATTTCGCGGCCGGCGCGGCGCGGGGTGCCCTTGAAAAGCATGTGCTCGAGGAAATGCGAGAGGCCTGCCCCGAGGTGCGCGCCTTCGTGGATGCTGCCGGTCTTCACCCAGACCTGCACGGAGGCGAGCGCCGCCGAGCGATCGGGCTTGAGGATCAGGGTGAGGCCGTTGGGCAGGACGGTGCGTTCGACGGGCTCGCGCCAGAAGGGATCGAGCAGCCGGAAATCGGCGGCAGCGGAAGACGGTTGGGCCATGGTATTTTTTTCAGCAGATAGCAGTTCGAAAGGGCGAACAAAGGCATCGCCCTGCAGTTCACGCCGCGCCCAGTGCTTCCGTCGTCGAGGACCCGCCGCTCCGCCGCGGACGACGGGCCGGCTGGAACGGTTTCACGAACGCCTCTTCGAAATCATAAACGTCCGAAAAATCCTCGCGGCGGTCGTTGTCGGTTTTGGAAAAGACGTTGTATTCGATTAGATTGAAGACGATTTCGCCAAAATCCCGGCACCGGCACACGCCCCATGCCTCGAGCACCGTTTTCGTCAGCGGCCCAAATTGATCGAGCGCGTAGGCGCGCAACCCATCGAGCAACTCTGGGCCGGTGACATGGCGCGATTTGTCGGCGCGCGAGGCATCCTTTTTGCGCAGCTCCTTCACCGTATGATCGAGGCCAACACGGACGAAATCGTAGGCCTTGCGATCGAAGCGGGCATCTTCTTTGCAGATGAGCGTGACGATCTCGGCGAAATCCGGGTCTTGTTGCATGGGTTCAGGGTCGAGACGTTGGCATATCCGAAGGAGCCGCGCAACCCTCCCCATCAGGTGTCGCCGTAAGCCCATCTAGGTGTTTTTAGGTAGTGTCCGGAGAGTTCAGCAAAAAGGCGGAACATGGTAAGTGGTTTGGTGCTAAAGCCAAAAACCACCAACAAAGGAAAACCATGAACCGCCCGAAGCGAAACGATGCAGTGATC
>CAITWF010000062.1 GCA_903896015.1 uncultured Opitutia bacterium
ATTATATCGAGACGTTTTACAACCCGACGAGACGCCACAGCTCGCTCGGTCAGATCTCACCTGTGGCCTACGAAATACAACAACAACCGAAAGACATCAAAGCCGCCTGAATTGGTGTCCATTCTTTCGAGGCAAGCCCAAGTGCGGTTTTGGCCCGTTGGCTCGATTCCGCCCGCCCGCCCCATCAAAAGTGCGGCGCGCCCGGCAATTTGTGTGAATGGAACCATAAGTTGTCACGGATTGACGGCTTTTGCTTCCGAACAGGGGGTGTGACAAATTATGCTTCCAAGCGTTGGGGGGCCAGAATCGGACGAGGGTTTAACTCTCACCACCTCCACCATTCTGGACTTACGTCCAAAAACTCGGCTGACGTTGGAACCAATTAAAAAGCCTCAAGCTAAATAACTGGTTCCTTTTTCTGGAGGCAACTTATCACTGCCTGCTGCATCCGTGCGTAGGGATTTCCGCTGTAACTAACATTCTTGCGCCCGCGATTGCACGGCAAAACAGGCCGGGCGCGATAAGTTGACCTCAGCAAAAACGAAGGGCGACCCGTTCAAGGTCGCCCCTCATTTTTCGATTCGTGTCTACGGTCAAATCTTGGGGATCGCCCAAAACGCTTTGACGTCCGGAGGTGCGACCTTCGGCCGCAGCACTCCGCGATCACCTGACTTCACTCGCTTGGTGAACCAGGCAAAATAATTCCGGGCGATCGGGCTGGCGAAACTACCGGGTTGCGCCATCGCTTGCTCGACCGCCTTCTGCGAAATCGGCTGGTTCGATTCGACTACTTTGATCGCCGCTTCGTGCACGTCCACGACCTCTCTCCATACCCGCTGTTTGTGGACGATCCTGCGTTCCTTCAACCAGAGCCGCTTCAGGAAGCTAACGAAGTCCGGATGCCGATAGGCGGGATGCTTTGGATAGATTCCCGACGCCCGCATGATTTCGTCCAATCGAGGCGCCTTGAAAGGATTTTGCTCGGCCAGCATCAATGTCGCCTGCATGACGAGCTGGGTGTCGACGGGCTCACGCTTGCGCCTTGATTTCGGCTCGCGCGCGCAAGTTTTCGGCACAGGTCGGAGCCTCAAATCCGCACCCGAAATTTTCTCCGAGAGCAGGCGATCGAGACCAATGCCCACGAGCCACGACCAGCGTAGGGCGTAGCGCAGGTCCATATTGCCGCCGGAATTCAGCCACGTCCAAGGAGTGGCCCGACCAGAGTAAATGAACGCCGCCAGCCGGGTGATGCCTTGGATTTCAGGATGCGCCGCGGTTTGCCGCAGATTGTAGTCCCGAATTTCCGCACTGTGCGAACCGACGGTGCCCAGTTGGGCTGCCGCCAAGAGTTCACTGACTTGCCTACTTCCCCACAATGCAAGGGATGAATCTGCGTCGGCATCGGAGCCAAGGCCGCATGCTTCAGTTTTCGGAAAACCACATTTTTCACAGTGAATGATGTCGGTCTTCGCCGAATAGAAATTTTGCGGCGCACCGCATTTATGGCAGCTGCACTCCAGGACATCGCCGTGAATCGGACAGTGGCTCGCGCCATCCGTTGACCACAGGAGGCGTTCGTAGGGAATGGGATCTTTCTGCAGACCGCGTATCTCCCACCGAGTTGGAAATCAAGAACCGCAGACATTGGATTACCGGCCCACAGCGTGTGCCAATTTCTGAAATCGGGAAGCGATTAACAATCCTCGGCAGAGCACTCTTAGTTGCAACTTGGGTCGATAGCGGACGTCGCGTCGGGCCATACGACATGCCTTCGCCCGAGGATGACGATCGGCAGATCCGAATGATTTTTTCTACGGAATCGATTTATCAGCATCAGATCTTAGAACTCATTCAGGAGCTGAGTCCTGCAATTCGGTGCCAGTCGCTAGGTCCCGAGACAATCTATGTGGTCGGCCCGGGTCGATACTACGCGAACATTTTACGTTTAAACGGTGTGACCTCGGCTCAAAAAGTTGCCGAACCTGAATCCAAGATTGCGGCATAACTGGGAGCGCATCCGAGTCGACGCACAATTTTTCCCATCCTTGCGCGACGATGATCATTAGGTAACCACCGACCGCGCCATCATCGAACGATCCACCAATTTCGCCAATTCAAGCCCCCATGTTAACCTGAGACACGAGGGACCCACGCGTGAATCGCGTCAACTCCTCGCGTCACTCTGGGGAACCCTCGGCTTCACCAGCCGCGGCTCAAGAATGATGGCGAATCTTTCCCCTTCAGGGTGTTGTTGCCGCCACCAGAGTTGCTGCACGGCGCGGACGGCAATTTCCTCTGCGCGAATATCAATCGTTGCCGGCTCCGGTGACAGAGCACGGAAGTATTCCCGCTCGTTACTGCACCCGATGATTTTGATCTCAGCGCCCGGCTTAATGCCGTTTCGCTTCAGTTCCGTGTAAACTTCGGGCAGGAAGCAATCCGAGGACACGAAGATTCCATCTGGGCGCTTCTTCCCGACGAACAAATCATCCACTACGGTGTCGACGGCGAAAAGGTCTGGCGTGCGTGCTCGCGTGTAGAATGTACGCAGCGGCCTGACCGGCACGACGCTTCCGCCGAGTTGCTGAAACCGCAGAACAAACGAATCGGTCCTAGTGCGAATCGGACGGGTGTTGAGCAAACCAATCACGGCCGCATTGCGCGCTCCAGCCTCGTAGAGATATTGGGCTGCCAGCAGGCCCGTAGCCTCTTGATTGATCCCGACGGCATCGCCCCAGCCCAGCCCCGCAGAACAAGGCATCCAAACGACGGGATTCAAGCGCTGCCTGAGTTGCTCCGGCCACGGTTGAGGCTCCGGCATCAATCCAATGCCAATCCATCCATCACACCCTCGCTCCGAAATATCGGTGGGCAGCTTGTCCGGATTAGGCAAAAAGATCAGCTCCGGCAGCGAACCAAGCCGCCGGATCTCGGCGGATGCGCTCTCGATGGCCGACCAGAACACTTTCGCGTGCTCTTTCATCTGTGCTTTGGAATGAAAGCCGACGATCAAGATTCCGACTCGGCGCAACCGGCCCACCATTCCCTTTCGCACACCACGGCGTTTGGAGCGCGGTGCGGGTCGGTAGTTTATCTCCGCAAGCACGCTCTCCACGCGTAGGCGCGTGGCCTGACTGACCCCCGGCTTTTTGTTGAGGACGAATGATAGTGCCGCCCGACTGACACCCGCAATCCGGGCTGCCTCGGCAAAGTTCACGGTACGCGACGGGGTGGCAGTCTTCACGCACGAACAGCGATTCTCAACGCGCTAAACTTTGCAATTAGTTTATCTCCGTGCGGCAGCCGAAGCGTTGTCTGGCAAGCTAAGGGAGGAACTATGGAGGGCGCGAATTCATGAAATCATCCCCTTCCGCTATCTCCCTCCAGCCGGAAAAGAGCCCAGCCAACGTTTCCACCAAGCCGTGGAACGTGGTCCGCTCCGACAAGAACCCCATCATCACGGTAAAAAACGTGAAGCCCTCGCGTCCGGGCTGGAAGGTGGAATACGTGATGAATGCCGGCTGCCATCGGGTCGGGGCCGAGGTATTCCTGCTCCTGCGCGTCGCGGAAACGCCGTTGCCGGACAAGGACCCGAATATCTTCCTCGCACCCTATTTCTCCGAGAAACACGGAGAGGTCCTCTTCCGCCGCCTAGAAAAAAATGACCCGCTGAACGATTTTCGCGACAGCCGCTTCGTGCTGCGCTACGATGACAAGGGCAAGGAAGTGCTGCGCGTCCTGACCTCGATTTCCCATCTGCGGCTGGCGCGCAGCCGAGACGGCATTAACTTCACCGTCGAAGAGAAGCCGGCGCTCTATCCCTCCAATAAATATGAGGAGTTTGGCATCGAGGATCCGCGCATCACTTACATCGCGGACGATGGATTTTATTACATCAACTACAGTGCGTGCGCCAGCCTCGGGGTAACCACCAACCTCGCTCGCACCAAGGATTGGAAAACCTACGAGCGCCTCGGTTGCATCTTCACGCCAGACAACAAAGACGTCTGCATCTTCCCCCGGAAGATCAACGGCAAGTATTACGCGATGTGTCGGCCGGCCTCGGCGGAATACCGCCGCCGCGAAATCTGGATCTCCGAGTCACCCGATCTGATTTCCTGGGGCAACCACAAGCTGCTGATGGAAGTGAACACGAACGACTGGGACGGGGGCCGAATTGGCTGCAGCGCGGTTCCGTTCGAAACCGACAAGGGTTGGGTCGAAATCTACCACGCCGCCGACACCACCCACCGTTACTGCCTCGGCGTAGCGATCCTCGACCGCGACAATCCGACCAAGGTCATCGCCAAGGGCAAAGCGCCGCTGATGGAACCCGAAACGGACTACGAAAAGTATGGTTTCTTCGGCAACGTGATCTTCAACTGCGGTGTCCTCTGCGAAGATGGCATCATCAAGATCTATTATGGCGCCGCCGACACCTGCATGGGTTACGCAGAAGTGCCGCTGCAGGAAGTGCTGGACTTCGTTTTGAAAGGTTAGGCTGAGAAGCAAACCGAGCCGGGTATCTCGCAGGCGGTGGCGGGACAACTCGGATTGCTCAATGCTCCCGTTACCCCATCACCGCCGAGCAGCCATCGCCCCACCCATCATGCCCCTTTCTGAAGCGCGCTCACCTCAGCGCCGCCATCCGGCCATCTGGATGCCCACGCTGTATTTCGCGATGGGCGTCCCGATCATCACCGTTTCGGTGGTCGCCTCGATCATGTATAAAAACATGGGGCTCTCGAACACGGAGGTCGCGCTCTACACGGGTTCGATGTATCTGCCATGGGTCATCAAGCCATTGTGGTCGCCGGTCATCGACATCTTCCGGACCAAGAAATTCTTCGTGGTGCTCACGCAGGTGTTGATGGCCGTCGCCCTGGGCGGGGTGGCTCTGGCGTTGCCCTTGCAGAGTTACCTGCCCGCCACCATCGCGCTGTTCTGGGTAATCGGTTTCCTTTCCGCCACGCACGACATCGCCGCCGACGGCGTCTACATCAACGCGATGTCGAGCGAGGAACAGGCCCGCTACATCGGCCTACAAGGGGTGTTCTGGTATGCCGGTAAAATCCTCGCCTCAGGTCTGCTGGTTTCGTTCACCGGCTATCTGCATTCGTCCGACAAGGGACTTGGACTGACCTGGACGAAATCATGGATGATCGTGATGGCGCTCATGGGCGTCGTGATGCTCGTGATGGGACTCTGGCACTGCTGGTTCCTGCCCGTCGGAAGCAAAGCGGCGCAACTAGATGACCACACGACTGGCTTGAAGCATGTCTTCAACGAATTTGGCGACGTCTTCGCGAGCTTCTTCAAGAAGAAGGATATTTGGATGATGATCAGCTTCATCCTGCTTTACCGCCTCGGCGAAGGATTTCTGGAAAAACTCGGGCCGCTGTTCCTGCTCGATGGCAAAGAATCCGGTGGGCTCGGACTGGACAACTTCGAAGTCGGCAACATCAACGGCACGTTCGGCTCCGCCGCATTCATACTCGGCGCGTTGCTCGGCGGATGGATCGCCGCCAAGTTCGGACTCAAGCGAACCCTCGTCCTGTTCAGCCTCATGCTGAATGTGCCTCACCTGACGTTTGTCTTCCTCAGCGTGGCCCTGCCGACCAACGTGCCCCTGATCACTACCATCGTGGTCATCGAAAAGCTGGGCTACGGCATCGGTTCGGTCGCCCTCTCACTCTACATGATGCAGCAGGTGGCGCCCGGAAACTACAAGACGGCGCACTATGCGATTTCCAGCGGATTGATGGCGCTGTGCATGATGCTGACCGGCATGGCGAGCGGCGCGCTCCAAGCCGCCGTCGGTTACAAGTGGTTCTTCCTGATCGTGATGTTTGCGACAATTCCCTCGCTGATCGTCAGCTGGCTGGCGCCTTTCAACGTTGAGTCGGACGAAGCGCCGAGCCCGGCCGTCTGATTCCCCCCGCCGAGCTCCGCATCAATTCTTCCCGTGAGCCCGCCGTTTGAATTCGGGATTCAGAGTTATTGTTTCCGAAATTTCCCCGAAAACGCCGTTGTCGCCCAAAAGGTAAAGGCGCTGGGCCTGACCCAGATTGAGTTGTGCTCCGTCCACGCCGATTTCGGACGGCCGGAAGCATTCGCGGAGATCACCGCGATCTACCGGCGGGCTGGTGTATCCATCGTATCGCTGGGAGTGCAGACATTTACCGGTCAGGATTACGAAGAACGCTGGTTTCAATGCGCCCGGATCGCCGGTGCCAGACACATCTCGGCCCATTTTCAGATCGATTCCTACCTTCGGGCGATTCCCCGTGTTCGCGAGTGGTCCCGCCATTATGGTATCCAAGTCGGCCTTCACTGCCACGGGGGCTACCTGTTCGGCGGCCAACCCGACGTTTTGACTCACCTTCTCGCACTTGGTGCGCCGGAACTTGGGCTCGTGATCGACACGGCGTGGGCGATGCAGATCGGGCCGGAACAAGGAAATCCCGTCGTCTGGGCGACTCGCTTCGCCGGCCGCATCACCGGTGTCCACCTCAAGGATTTTGTCTTTAACCGGGATGGCAGCTGGAAAGAAGCAATCATCGGGACAGGCAACTTAAACCTCCCAGAATTCCTCGGAGCTTTGCATGCGGGCGGCTTCAACGGAATCACGGTTTTGGAGTATGAGGCAGATGCCCATGACCCCAGTCCGGCGCTTGGCCGCTGTATCGATTCAATTCGAGCGAGCCAACGACCGGCAACGTCAGCGAAACCTACAAATGTTGCTTGAGGAAGGCCCACGCGAGTTCGCCGCGGAATTCGTGGTCACCGGGAAAGATGGCGACTTCGAACGGCACATCCAACCCTGACAAACTGCGCCGCACTTGATCGATCGGATTGTGCGGGTCGTGATCACCGAACTGCATTTGCAGCGGGCGGGGCGCAATCAGGCGAATCAGATCAGCGGTCGTCATTTCGCGGTGCATCCCGTATCCGGGCTTGGCGTCCGGAGCCGGTAACTCGCCTTGGACCGAGCAAGAGGACACCGCAACCCGGATGCGCGGTTCGAGCGCCGTGGTGTATTGCGTATAGGCACCACCCCACGAGAGACCAATCATGGCGACCCTCCAGGCATCGACTTCGGGGCGCGCTAAAACCACATCGAGCGCCTTGGTGATTTTTGCGATCTCGACCGCCAGCAGCGTGGTGCCTCGACGCCGCAATTGTTCGTCGAGAATGGCGCGAACATCTTCCGGAATCAGTGTTCCATGGTCCCGGTCATGGTAAGGGTAAAAAATGTGGTGCGGCGCAAAGACGATGTAGCCGCGCTCGACGGCCCCGCGCACCATGTCGTGATAGCGACTATCATTGTAGAAGGCGGCCAACTCGGGGAACCCACCGCCGCCGTGCATGGCGATGACGAGCGGGGCGTGATCTTTCAGGCCCTTGGGGACAATGTAGAGCCCATAGGTCTCCAATTCAGGCGTGATCTGAACCCAGATGCGGTAGTATGAGGCCACTGCGTCCTCGCCGGATTTTTCGACGCGCGCCGTCGGATGGTCGATCAGCCGCGGCGGCGGGTAGCCAATTTTTTCCGCGAGAGTGTGGCCGGCGGGTGTGGGTTCCTGCTTTTGGACGAGAGCCGCTGCGTAGGATTGCACCTGCTTCCACTGCTTGATGCGCTCTGGCATCGCGGCCAGCACGTCTTCGGTGTAGAGTGGTTGTGCTCGGCCAAACGGAATCAATACGAGGAGAAGAAGTAGGGGGAATCGGTTCATCGGCACCGTTGCGCTTTAGGTGGTATCGTTAATTCGACCTTATCAATTTATCCCAACGAACCCCTGCGCGAGAAGCTTACGCTTCATTTCAGCCTTGCGTGCTTGCTGCTCTGGACTTGCGGCGAGGTTGGTCAATTCCAGCGGGTCCGCTGCAAAGTGGTAGAGTTCTTCGATGTCTCCGTTGTAGAAACAATACTTCCAGCCGTCCTCACGGATCATGGCGCAACGCCCACGCGTGGTATATTCAATAAACCAAAACATGTCATCGACCGAGCGCTTCTTGTTGTAGGCCGGGTAATCCGCCTTGGGGATCGGTGCCGGCGGAAGTCCCGGCACCCCCACTTCGGAGTAGATCGCAGTCCGGTGCACATCCTGATTTTTCGTAAGCACCGGCAGGAACGACTGGCCGTCGATCTTTTCGTCATAACTCACGCCAGCGAGTTCGAGCAGCGTGGGCATGACGTCGAAGTTGGTGATCTGAGCAGGCGTGACCCGGCCGAGTTGCCTGTCGCCCGGCATCTTGATGATAAACGGCACACGAATGAGCGACTCGTAGAATCCCTTGGTCTTGCAAGGCAGCCCAAATTGACCACCCAGGCAGCCCTGATCACTCGTGAAAACAATCACCGTGTTATCGTAGAGCCCATTTTCCTTGAGCGCCGCGACCAGCCGGCCGACCGATTTGTCGATGAAGGTTATCTGCCCATACATGACGGCGAGGATCTTCCGCCGGTCCTCTTTCGACATCGTGTCGAATCCCGCGCATTGCGATTGGACGTAGTGCGAAAAGGGATGGGTGTCCCAGTCGATTTCGTCCATGCCATCGAGGCTGATCTTCGCGAGCTCGCTCTTATACATGCTGAAGTAGGGCTCGCAGACAATATTCGGCCAGTGCGGCGCCGGAAACGCCATGTGGAGAAAGAACGGCTGCTCCTTGTGTTTTGCGACGAAGGCGATCGCGTCGTCGGCGATACGGGAGGTGATGGTTTGTTGCTCTGGAAACGGCTCCGGAAAATCAATCAGCCCTTCGAGCAACTTGTGTCCGAGACTGGACTTGGGGCCGCTGGTGGAGAGGAAGTCTCGCACGGCCTGATCGGATGGAGCGAGGCTGCCCGGCTCATCCTCCTCCCCTTTTCCCCACGGACTGTATTCCACAAAGCCGTCGAACCATTTCTTCGCATACTCCGGTTGGAAAGTATGATTTTTGCCGGAAAGTCCGATCCGGTAGCCGACGCGCTTGAGCGGTTCGAGAAAGGAAAATTTACCGATGCCAATTTCGCTCTTCGTCGAGTTGTTGTAGCATTGATTGCGCGAGGCGTATTTCCCCGTGAAGAAGCTCGTGCGACTGGGACAACAAAGCACGGCGACCGTGAAGGCATTTTCAAACCGAGTGCCCTCCCGCGCCAGTGCATCGATGTTCGGCGTTTTGACGATCTTGTCTCCATACGAGCCCAACGAATCCCAGCGCTGATCGTCGGTCATGATGACGATAATGTTGGGCTTGCCGATTTTCGGTTGCGGAGCAGCGGCCGCCGTCCACGGCAGCCAAACTGATAGGGCGATCAAGACGACGATTTCGGACCAACGACCGTTTCTCATTTTTGTGCTCCTCGGTTGACGCTGCTTTCTCTCTGTCCCGCGAATGACTCCTTCCAGTCGGCGCCGGGCACCCAGCGGTCTCCGCCGGATTCATAGGCGCCGAGATCCGGAGCCGTTGCCTTAAACCCGTCCGTGATGCCGGGAAGGACCACGCCCGCGCCGATCACCGGCGAACCGTCCACCGGACGGAAATCGAAATGGGCGGGATCTTTGAGCAGAGGGCGCATATCCCGGCCGCGAAGATTGTGGTGAATCAGCGCAGAGTCACTGCGCTGAGCATCAGGGGAATGCTTCGAAGTGAGATTTCGACTGAGATTATTCTGCACTTCCGTCCATTGATTCTGCATTCGCAACTGCGGCCAACGCACCGCCCAGATTTTCACGGGCTCGGCCTCCGACTCAATGAGGAGGTCGCATTGGGGCTTCGCCACCGTGCCGATGTCGAAGATGGTGTTGTTATAGGCCCGGTGATCCTCGCCTTTCATGATGATGCCAACCTGCCCGCAATCCCATACCACATTGTGATGAAAAACATTGTTGCGTGACTGATCGTCGGCGCGGATGCCGATCCCACCGGCGCCGCCGCGTCCTTCATAGCCTTCCGTCTGGCAGCCATGCACCCAGTTGTAGCGCACAATGCTGCCTCGCGAAAACGGCCAGCAACCGTAAATCAGCGAGACATCCTTGCACGCCTTGCCCCCGTCGTAGATGTGGTTCAACTCCACCACCGTTTCGGCGGCCTGATAGACGAGCAGGCTACTCCCCCCGTTGAAGAGCGTGTTGCGCCGGGCGACATTGCCAAAGGACGTCACGTCCGAGTTGTCCGTCGTCCGCTCCGTCGGCGGATACTGGATCGTATCGAACCAATTCACCCCGAGATGCGGACTGGCCGAGAGTTGCAGCGCCGGATAGATGAGCGTGCCCGACCAGTTGACGTCATGAATGATGCAGTCGTCGACGACGTTGGCGTTCCCCATGACCATCAGTCCTAGATTATTCGCATGGGCCAGCGAACAATGGCGGACGGTGTTATGATCGCCCGTGACTTTCGTGAAGACCGACTCACGCCGTGTTTGATCGTATTCCGTGATGGTCCGCGCAAAGGACGGGTAAAGCAGTTCGCAGCCTTCGACGGCGCAATCATTGCAATCGTCCAGCCGAAAAGTCGCGGCAAAGAAGTTGATCCCCCTAATTTCGAGGTCGTGCTGCCCTTTCGCGTGTATCGCGTAATCGCGAACCTTGTAACTCACCTCCAGCGTGGACGGGTCCACGCCACCTGGCGCAAACAGGTAGAGCATCCCCGTCGTCTGATCCTGAAACCACTCCGTCTCGACATCCAGTGCTTCCAGTTTTCCAAACAGGTAGAAGTAGTCGTCAGCCCAACCCTTGGCCAGCCACTCCGGCGTCTCCCACGCCGCCCGTTCGGTGATTTTAGGATCGTAGCTACAAAGGCCCACGAGGTCCGCGGGATATTCGAGGACGTTCGAGCCGGCCTTGTGCCCAACGACGGGGCGATTCCACGTCCACCATTGATGCGCGACATTCAGGCAAGCCATCGCCCCGGTCCAATCAATCCCCGTCTTGGCCATTTCTTCACTGATCACGCGTCCGTGACCGCTGCCCATTTCCGTTTTCGCCCAGCAACTGCGGTCGAAGACCTGATCGCGCCGCATGTTGGGCCACCGCGCCTCGATCATCATTTCTCCTCCGACAAAAACCTGTTCGATCCCCTTGGGCTGCGCGATCTGATAGATGGAACCCTTGTAACGGCTCCACTTCCCACGAACAAGCTCACGGCCATCGAGAACCACCTCCTCCCCCGGATAGGCTTGCAGGCGCACGGGCTTGCCGGAACTGCCCGAGGCCTTGAACTCGGCCGTCTCGCGATACGTGCCTCCACGAAGAAAGCAAGTGTCGCCCGGCTGCAGCCGGGCGAGTGCCAGCTGAATCGTGCGCAACGGCTTCGAGAGTGTGCCAGCACCGGCGTCATCACCGTTTGTCGCCACGTAAAGTTCGGCGCCCTGTGACGCAAGCAGCGTAGCAGCCAAATATCCGGCCAGGCCCGCGAGAATTCGTTTTTTCGTTCGCATGTTATTTTCCTGCGGCCGTGGTGAAATTCCAAAGCGCTCCTTGAATTACCCCGCCGTCCGGCATGACCGCGTCGACCCGCCACCAATATTGTTTCCCACCGGAGAGCTTGGGCAGGCGGAAGACATTGTCTTCACCCTTGAACTCGCCGAGCACCGCGGGGCTCCGCGCATCAGCGCTGTTCACGGCCTCCCGATTGCTGCCAAACACCACGCGATGAGCGGCGGCCTTGTAAGCGGCGCGCCACATCAACACATCGCGGTCAGGAGGCACATCGCGCGCACCGTCGGGAACGATCGGAAAAGAGGCTTTAGGCTCGCGACGTCCTGGAATCCAGTAAACCGAATCCCCTCGTGCGTAGGCACCCACATCGGGCGCTTTGCCCTGACTGCCGACCGCGAGACCCTCGATCGAGACTCCTCTGCCAAGGATCTGCACGGCGTTCGGTGCCGGCCTAAAATCGCACCAGTCCTTTGCGACCAGGTCCGCGCGGGCGTCGAACGCCGTGCAGTTGCCGGCCGCTAGCTTGAGCCTGCCGAGGGGCTTTGCGAACCACATGCCATAAATGGTGTCCGCCAAGTTGTTGGCCACCGTGCTCCAGGAATTTGGGGTTTCCGCTGCGTTTGCCCGGGAGACCAGCATTGAGGCGTCGGCTATATTCGACTTGCCCGCAAACGTGGGGATTATGATCGCGCTCTTGATTTCGTTGTAGGCGCTGTGGTCAAAAACGGTGTTACTGACGCAGCGGTTTGCCTCCTCGGGTGTAGGCCTATTCACATTCTTGATCGTGATCCCGACACTGCCACAGTTCCATACCACATTGTGGTCCACCGTCAGGCCGCATGTCAGGTCGTCGCCGCGGATTCCGGTGCCTCCGCCCCAAGGGAGCGGCGGCGTGCCCGAATAACCGTCGTGCACCCAGTTGTGGTGGAAGCGGGTGCCCACGCAGCGGCCGAGTGTGGTGTAGACGGCTGAGGTATCTTTGTTCCCACCGTAGCAACCGAGGTAGGAGTCGTGGACATCGTTCATCGTAAAATCGTTGGCGTCCTGCTGAATCCGAGCCTGAATACCGCCGCTGCGGCAGATCGTGTTGTAACGAATCACGTCATGACCGGATTTTCCTGCCAGCCCCTCGCCGGGATAATTCACCTGGAGAGGCGGATAAACCAACGAGGAGGAATAATCGAAATCATTGAACAGGTTATTCTCGATTCGATTATTCAGTCCGCTGATCAAAAGCGCGCTAAGTGCTCCGTAGGCGAACGTGTTGTTCACAACCAGCGACTCGTCAGCGATGATCGTGGGATACACGGAATCGGCGGCGACCTCAGAATGTTTTTCCACTGGCAGTGGGCTGTTGAGCGAAAGGTATTCTGTCCATGAGCTGTAGAAAACACTGCTGTTCCGCAGCACGATGTAAGAACTGCGCTTGTTGGGATTCTCGCCAAACTTGAGGGCGGTCCCGAAGAAGCTCACCCCGTCAATCGTCAGGTAGCTGCAGGTATGATCCGCCGTGAAGCCCCACGCGCGCGTCTTGATCTCCAGGACCCCTTCAGCCGGACTCTTGCCGTCGGGGGAACAGATGAAAAGTCGCTTGGCTGCGGAATCGTAAAACCACTCGCCCGGTGCGTCGAGAAACTGCCGCAGACCGAAAAGATAAAATTTATTCCTCTCATTCCACTTCCCTAGAACTCCGGCTTCGTCGCGTTTGTTTACGCTCTTTCCCAAGTCTTGATCATACGTGAAGGCACTCGACCCCACCGAGTGCGTCCGCACCGGCCGCGTCCAACAGAAAAACTGGTGATCGACATTCAGCAGCGCCTGCGCACCGGTGACATTCCACCCTGTTTTCGCGAGAGCCGCACAGACGAGCGTGCCGTAGGAATTGCCGCTCGTGTCGGCCGATGCCCAGACCTCCGGTGAAAAGAAATTCCAGTCGCCGTTGGCGTCTTTCGGCACGTTGGGCCACCGCGCCTCAAGCAGGGGCTTTCCGTTAAAGAAAAGCTGCGCAATAGACTTCGTGTCGAAGGGCGCGGAGTAGACACCCTGCTGGGCCGTGCCGCTCCAATCCAACCTGAGCACATCCAGTCCGGAAATCGTCGCTTTCTCACCGCGGTAGGCCGTCAAGGTAACAGGCGAGACGTCCGTGCCAGAGGTGTTTTTAAGAGATACGGCTTCGCGATAAACCCCTTCCCGCAAAAAAATCGTGTCGCCGGGCAGGGCCTGCTCGTAGCCACGCCGGATGGTCCGAAGTGGCGCGGCAATTGTGCCGGCCGCCTGATCGCTACCGTTCCCCGCCACAAAGATTTCCGCCCCGGATAGAACTGAAAACGCCGGGAGCAGGAGGGCCAAAAGCAGACTACGGTGGGTTTTCATTTTGACGAAGCGTGGTGGTTTTCCGTGGATCAGGGTGCGGTCTAGTTTGATCGGACCCGCTCGGCCCAAATGGGCTTGAGTCGGAATATTTTCAGCGAGCGAACCGTGCCCGTTTCAACCGTGAGCCTGGTCTCGGTCGAATCGAAATCCCTAGCTGAACGTTTTCGCAGTTCATAGGAAAGGCCATCGTCCCCGTAGACTTCATTGAAGGTGCGGTCGGTGAAGATCCGGGCCTTCCGCCCATCGAAACTGGCATCGATGCCGTTGATCACAAGGTGCCGCGGCTTCGCATCGGAAAACTCAATTAGTGTCTCGGTCAGTTCGCCCCGACACTTCTGAATCAGTTCATTTGCCCGGGCGGGAGTAAGGTCGTTCTCCTCGCTCAGAATTTCTCCGCGCAATTTTTCCGTTTCAACCGCAGGCGAGAAGGACACGCGCAAGCCGTCGGCCGTATCGCGAAGCTTCAATTCGTGCGGTAGCGTAAAGGCCTGGTTGACGATCTGGTCGGGAAAGCGCTGCAGGTAAGTGTCCGTGCGCACCCAGCCGATTTGAATGCGACGCCCATCCGGCACATCGCTGAAAGTCTGCGCGGCGTAAAACGCACCGTGCCCCGTGCCGAGAGGACCGGACTCTTTGTGAAACGTCCTTCCGTCGAATTGACCGACAAAATATCGGTTCTGAGCAGCGAGCAGAATCCAGCGGGACTCGCCGGCCCTTCCTGCTACAGGCAGCTCGAACAACTCGGGACATTCAAAGACCGCCAAACGATCCGCGTCGGTGAAGGCACCAGTTTGCTCCCAGTCCCGGAGATTTTTCGATTCCCAAAATGCGAGGTGAGCCGAGGCGCGTTCCTTCGGCCCAACCGTCTGGGTGATCGCCTCGGTCTCGGCGCAGGGAGTTTCGTCGTAGACCACCATGAACCACTTTTTCCCCGGCTGAAACCAAAAGACTTTCGGATCGCGGCCGCGGTGTTTCACGACGGGATTTCCCGGCAGCTCGGTGAATGTCAGGCCACCGTCCTTGCTGTAAGCGAGGCACTCGCCTCCGCGTCCCGTGCTGGTGAATGCCGCGAACTGCGTGTTGGCGCCAAGGCCCGCCGAGTTGTTGAAGTCCACGAACCCGCCCCCGGAAAACACCATGTCTTTCACCGTCTTCTGGAAAAGGGCGATCGGCTTTTCCTCCCAGTGGACAAGATCCGTGCTTTCGAAATGCCCCCAGTGCATGTTGCCCCAAAAAATGCCGAAAGGGTTATGCTGGGAGTAGACGTGATATTTCCCGTCGTGGAAAACCAGCCCATTGGGATCGTTGTTCCAACCGCGGCGCGACGAGATATGGAACTGGTTTCGATAGGGCTGCGCGTAGTCCGTGGGAGACAGGGCGTCCTCCGCCGGCCCGACTTTGATTCGCTCAAACGAGGCCAGACAGGCCACGGGTGCGCGGCCCCCATCGACGGGCGCGATCCGGATCTGCTTTCCCTTCAACCCGAAAGGTTCCAAAGGATAGGCCGCTAGCCAGAACGCGTCGCTGCCCTGCGGGAGCGCGACATTGAAGGTCTGCACGACTGTGGCGCCGTCATAAATCCCGAGAAGCACCCCTTTGTCCCCCTTGGGATAGTTGGCCACCGGCACGATGAGGTGAGAGCCGGAGACGCTAAGCGTCTGCTCCATGGCCACGAGCTCGGCTGCACCGCTCGGCTCTGCGGCAACCAACGGTCTGACGGTCACAGCCAACGCACTGACGAAGCCGAGCAACGTGCGGAGATGAGGGAGAGTAGACTTCACGAATTGAGGGTTCGGCATCACGGCCTGACTTGCAGCGGAATCACCATCACGTAGGTGGACTTGAGGTCTTTGCGGTTGCGAAAATTCACGTCCGCCGTTGCCGCGAAGAAGTGCGTCGGGGTCCCGTTTCGATCAAAGAGCAGCGACGGTCTTTCGAGATTCCCCTGCTTCGTGACGGTGCCGTCATCCCATCGAACCGTGCGCGAATAGGCGACTTCGTTGCGACGAAATTCCCAATGGATGGCGTCCGATGACGAAGCAAAGAGTCCGCCGTGCTCTTCGCCGCTAAGCGCGCCGGTCATGTCCTTCATCAGCAAATTGAACCGGGTTCCGTCGTGCCAAAAGAACGGGTCCTCCACGCTCGCGTTCATCTGGTCGAATTCGAACAAGGAACGATCCAACATTCGTTCGAAGGGACGGTTCCAGGCCGACGCTCGCGCGATGCCGAGGCGCATGAAGTCGCCGTGGTGGGCGACGCCCTTGTAGATCACCAAGATTGAGCCGTCCGACAGGACACAGGGCGACGCATTCGTCGTCATCTTGGAATCCCATCTCCCTTCGTCCCGGTTGCGCGCGATTACGGGCTGACCGCTGCGCTCCCATGGCCCTTCAAGGGAGTCCGAAACCAACATGCCGATTTGCTGGTTCAACCGCGCCTCGACGTGTTGCGCTTCCGAAATCACGGGATTCGTCGCGTCGGGATAGGGAAAGCGGTAGGTCGTGCCGGTGTAAAAGAGCAGATACTTTTTTCCGCATTTCCGAATCACAGGGTTGTGCGACATCATGCCGTCCCAGAAATCAGGCCCGCGCCGTTTGATGACGGTTTCGACGAGATGATACGGCCCCTCAGGTTTGTCCGAAACCGCGCGAACCACCTCTGAGTTCGTCACAAAGTTGGGATAGAAACATACGTCCTTGCTCCAGCGTGAAGCGAACATGTGGTAGCGGCCATCCTCACCTTGGATCACCGAGCCATCCCAGATCCAGTAGTCGTCCATCCGGAATCCACCGCCCCGCAGTGCGGGCAGCATCTGGGCCGCCAAACTTATCGTCGGCTCGCGCGGCGGAACCGAACTGACATCGGCAGCTCGCACGCCCGTTGGGACGAGAACTAAAACCGAAAGGAGGATCGCAGCGACTTTCACAACGACGGAGAAAAAGAAATGGTGTGAATTCGATACCGCTTTGGCCGGGCGCCTATTTTGCCTCGTCCAGCCGGCCGGGCTCGCGGCGACCAGGGCCGGGGCGATTGGTCAGCGAGTCGCCCAAATCGGCGCGCGCTTTTTCTGCCTCCGCCTCAAGTTGCTTCACAATTTCGGGATGCTTGGAGGAGACATCGGTGGTTTCGCCAATGTCATTGGCCAGATCGAACAGTGCGGCGCTCTCGATTTTTTTGTCTGCGTAGGCGCCCGTGACGCCGTCGCGCCCCGGCTCCTGGCCGCTCATCGAATGATACGTGTGAGGCAGCTGCAATTTCCAGCGGCCATCGCTACTGGTGACCGCCTGAAGTTGGTTGACCTCGTAATAGAACCAATAGGCGTCGTGCGGATTTTTGGCATTGGGCTGGCGGGAGATCAGGGGCCAGACGTCCAGCCCGTCGATCTTGCGGTCCGGCAACCTTGCACCGGTCAGCTTCGCGATGGTCGGAAAAAGATCGATCGTCATCAGCATATCCCATGTGTCCGAGCCGGCGGGGATGCGGCCGGGCCAACGCATCACGCAGGGAACACGGGTGCCGCCCTCCCAGTTCGTGGTCTTGCCCTCGCGCAACGGCTTCGCGGAGCCGGCGTGGTTGCCATAGGCGAGCCACGGGCCGTTGTCCGAGGTGAAGATGACCCAAGTGTTGTCGTCTAGACCGTTCCGCTTGAGTGCGGCGAGGATTTCGCCGACCGACCAGTCGATTTCCTCGATCACGTCACCATAGAGTCCGCGCGCGCTCTTGCCGCGAAACTTGTCGCTCACACCCAGCGGCACATGCGGCATGCTGTGCGCCACGTACAGGAAAAACGGCTGCGCCTTGTTGCGTTCGATGAAACTCACCGCGCGCTCCGTATACCACGTCGTCAGGTGATTGAGATCGTCGATGGACATCTCATCGTGGAACTGTTTCTCGCCGTCCCAAATCGCCAAGTTGGGATACTCGCGCTTCTTGGCCGCCAGCAGCGACGGCATGTTCGTGATCAAATCAGGGTGGCCCGGCCAATAATCCGCCGAGAGCATCAGGCCAAAGAACTCGTCGAAGCCGTGGCGCTGCGGAATGAACTGCGGCGAGTCACCCAAATGCCACTTGCCGAACATCGCCGTGGCGTAGCCCTGCGACTTGAGCAGTTGCGCCAGAGTCGTTTCCTGATCGCTCAGGCCCACCTTGGATTTCGGACCTAGTGCCAGGTGAATACCAACCCGATTGGAGTAGCAGCCCGTGAGTAGCGACGCGCGCGAAGCGGAGCAGACGGGCTGAGCAACGTGAAAGTTCCGGAAAACCGCCCCTTCATCCGCCATGCGATCGATGTTCGGCGTCTGATAACCCTCGGCACCGAATTTGCCGAGGTCCGCGTAGCCCTGATCATCGGTTAAAACGATCACGATGTTAGGCTTCTTATCGGCGCCGACTCCATCCGCGGCATGAAGTGCGGCCACATGGGCGAAGGACAGTGCAGCGAGGATTCCAAGAATGTGTTTCATGCGATTGACTAGGATTTGGGTGGCGACCACGTCGCCGGCTTTGGGTGCGCAACGATGAGTGCGCCGGAATCGCCAGTGCGTTTCATCTCCCCCTCGAGCAGCGCGGTTAACTCCGCTACCTTCGATGCCAGTTCAGGTTTTTCTGCAAGGTTAGTGGTCTCCTGAGGGTCGGCTCGCAGATCGAAAAGCTGGGTCTTGTCGACATGTGGATAACGGATGAGTTTCCACCGCGCATCGCACACCGCGCGCTGAACATCCTTGTAGGCAAACAGCATCGCACCGCGGGCCGGTTTAGTCGGATCTTTGAGGACTGAATCGAAAGCGATCCCTTCGCTGCTCACGGGCCCCGCAACCCCACACAATTTTCCAATCGTGGGCAGGAGGTCGAAGAGGTAGCACATCGCATCGGTGCGTTGGTCGGCCGGAATGCCGGGACCGCCGATGATCAGCGGCACGCGCACGGAATCCAACTCGTAGAGGTTTTGCTTGCCGATAAGGCCGTGACTGCCGCGCGCCACGCCGCTGTCTGCGCTGAAGACCACGATGGTGTTTTTTGCGAAAGGCGACGCGTCCAACGCATCGAGCACCCGTCCGATCTGCGAATCGAGATAGGAAATGTAGCGGTAATACTCCGCGAGCATGCCCTGCACCTGCTCCGGAAGACGCGGCCATGGGAGAAGTAATTCATCGCGGATCACCATCTCGCCATTGTCCCAGGGATGCTGGGGAAGAAAGTTCGGCGGCAACGGAATCCCTGCCGGGTCGTAACGTGTCGGGAATTCCGGCGGCACGATGTGGGGATCGTGCGGGGCGTCGAACGGCAGGAACGCAAAAAACGGACCTCCCTGGTGGTCGTGGAGAAAGCGAATCGCCTCATCCGCAAAGACCTCGCACGCGTGCTTGGCCGTTGGGCGAGCCGCACCGAGTTTACCGTCCGCCACGTCTCGAAGCGCCGCCTTCATGGGGTTCGTCATTCCGCCCACGAACATCGAACGGGCGATTTGAAAGCTGCGCAAAAGTGAAGCCTCCCCGTTGTGCCACTTTCCACTGGTGAAGGTGGTGTAGCCCGCGCGCGCAAAAGCCTCGGGCCATGTCTCGGTCCGCATCAGCGTCTCGTCGATATGAAACAAATTCTGCCCTGAAAGAAGCATGGCCCGCGACGGCACGCAGGTGGCTCCGTTGAAAGAACCCTGCATGTAGGCCCGGTTAAAGGTCAGCCCCCGGCGCACAAGTCGGTCGAGATTGGGCGTTTTGATGACCGAATTGCCCAAAGCTGCAATCGTGTCCGCCCGTTGATCGTCGGCGAATAGCACGAGGATATTTGGCTTATCGACCAAGGCGGGCGCACTCGCTGCGCGCAGCGCTCCGGCCGAGGCCAGCACCGCAACAGCGAAGAACGTAAGGACGCGGTGCACGTTGGCCGGCGAATCCCCATCGACTTTACCGCACCTATTTTTTGGCGGGCGCATCCGATGCCCGTAAATCCTCGGTCGAGCCAAAGGACGCGGGATCGTCCTTGGCTGGTTCCTTCAAGGCCACTCGCTGCCGGAGAACTTCCTCCATGAGCTTGGATTGCACCTCGGCATAGGCCGGGTCGCCGAAGACGCTGCGCATTTCGCCCGGGTCCTTCTCGCGATCGAATAGCTCCCAGTAGTCGACGGAAGGCGAATAAAAGTGCGCCAACGTGAAGCGGTCAGTGATTAGGCCGTAATGCGGACTGACATGATGCCAGGCGGGATATTCGTAGTAGTGGTAGTAAAAGGCCGAGCGCCAATCCGCCGGCGTGGCGCCGGCCAGCACGGGCACGAGGCTGCGCCCCTGCATGCGCTCGGGAATCGTGGCGCCCGCGAGCTGCAAAAAGGTCTCCGCGAGATCGAGGTTGGATACCAGATCCCGATTCACGCTTCCCGGGCGAACCGTTCCCGGCCAGCGGACCAGCATCGGCGTGCGGGCTGATTCTTGAAAAATCCAGCGCTTGTCGAACCAACCGTGTTCCCCGAGGAAGAAGCCCTGATCCGACGAGTAAATGACGATGGTGTTGGCGGCGAGTCCGGTGTCGTCGAGGTATTTAAGAATGCGGCCCACGTTGTCATCCACGCCTTTGATACAACCGAGATAGTCGTGCATGTAGCGGTTGTATTTCCATTCGGTGAGAGCCCGGCCTGTGAGATTCTTTTTCAGGAAGGCTTCGTTGCGGGGAACGTAATACGCGTCCCACGCCTTTCGCTGCTCCGGTGACAGATCGGGCGGAGCGACAAGCTTGCAGTCCTCCTTCATCCGCATCGTCTGGGCGATCGTCATGTCCTGGTCATGCTCGGCGAGTCCGCGGCCCGTGTAGTCGTCGAAGAGGCTTTCCGGCTGCGGATAGATTCGGTCATGATCGAAATCTAAATCGCGCAGGGCCGGCTCCCATTCCCGGTGAGGAGCCTTGTTCCAGCAAAGCAGCATGAACGGTTTAGCCGGATCACGCTGCTTCAGCCAATCCAGCGACAGATCCGTGATGATGTCCGTGGCGTAACCCGGATGAATCACCATTTGGCCGTCACGAATCATCGGCGGGTTGTAGTATCGGCCCTGGCCCGGGAGGATTTCCCAATGGTCAAAACCGGTCGGGTCGGTTTCCAGATGCCACTTGCCGATCATCGCCGTCTGATAGCCGACACCCTGAAGAAACTTTGGAAACGTAATCTGAGAACCGTCAAAGCGACAGTTGGTGTTGTTATAGAATCCGTTGATGTGGCTGTAGGTGCCTGTGAGAGTTGAGGCGCGGCTCGGCCCGCACAGCGCGTTATTCACGAGGCAGTGATCGAACCGCATCCCCTCTTTTGCCAATCGGTCGATGTTCGGCGTCTGAATGAGTTGGCGCGATTCGCCATACGCGCTCACGGCCTGCCAAGCGTGATCGTCCGACATGATAAAGACAATATTCGGACGCCGGGCCCTTCCGTCGTCAGCTGCAAACGCCAGCTGACGCGCGGATACTATGAGTACTAAACTGACTCCACAAAGAAGAAGCCGATGAGCTGTCATTGGTTCAGCATTATTCTTGAGGCCGTTTAAGCAAGGAGGCCTCGGGGCGAATTCCCCGCTTACCCGAGGCCGAGTCGCAAGTCGCCGCCAAATGCCGGCGGTCGAAAGCATGTTTCGTGCGATTTTGGTACCTGGCTTGCTCCGCCTTAGAATTCGAACCGATTGGTTAAGATGAACGAGCGGGGTTCCACATAGCGCCAGTCGATGTTTTGCTGAATACCCGTGAGGCCAAACTGCTCGTCAGCTCTGATCGGTTGAAGCTTCGTATTATTCAGCAAGTTTCTCACGTTCAGCTGTATCTTCCACTTCACCTTGTTCCCTAACTGCTTGGTATAAGCGACAAACGCCCCCGTATCCATGCTCTGCGCGCCATAGTAAACTTTCGAATAGTCAGGAAGCGTTCCCGCCGCATTGAGCCATCCGGTGCCAATGATCGGCCTTGACAACCAGTTCACGTAGCCGCCCGCGTTAAACCCCTTCATCGCTCCTTCTGAGAAGCGATAGTTTCCAACTAGGCTGAACTTGTATTCGCTTTGCTCGGGCTGCGACCGTCCGTTGGTAGCCAATTCCTGAACGACAAACGCATCATCGCTCGTAACCACCTGGCTAACAGTCTGCGCTCCACTAGCAGTCGAGACATTGACGCCGGGAAATTGCAGGACTAGTGGCCTATTCGCCGCCACGTACGCCTGCATATTGGGAGCCACATTGGAGCGCACCGCAACTGTCCTGCTACCGTACAATGCCACGCTTAGGTTCGGCGTCGGTTGATAGGTGCCCTGCCACTCGAGTCCGTGAGTGGCGATATCATACGTGTCGGTTAGATTTTGATTCGGGAATAAGCGGTTGCTGTAGCTCGGATTTGCCGCCGCGATGGCTGTCCACATGTTAAAGTAGTCCGTAATAACTGTCGAAAACTCAGCGTTCGAAAGTCGCGCTGACTGCTGGGCGCTCTCAAAGTAGCTCAACTTAAAGTTAAGGGTATTGTTGAACAAAGTCGTGGCAAAGCCCATGTCTTTGGTTTTCCCCGAGGAGGGACCGATGGGCAGCCCGCTGAATGTCGGTAGTGTCGAGGCCGACTGGAAGTTCGTTGAAGAATTGTAGGTGAGGGAGAACAGATTTACAAAACTCCAATTCTTGAGCAGGTGAAGCACAGCACCGGCCGAATGCGTTGGCTGCTTGATGTTCGATTGCGCCGGATCGAATGTACGATGGAGCTCCCCGCCGTGCCACGAGGCGTAGGTGCCGTCCGGGTGGACCAGCCAGTTGCCTCCCAGCACATCCCAGGTGTTCATGGTGTCTTCCCGGAAGCCCACCGTCGTCACGAGGTAGTCCTTCAGCCAAAAGCTTTGTGCGGCAATCTGCTGAGCGCCTAGCCGGGAAAGGGAATCCGTTCCAGACGATGCTGGCACGAACCGGGCGGTCACACCCGGCAATTGCGAAAAGAGCGCCGGGTAGTTCAAGACGTTCAGCTGTTGCGAACTGGCGCGGTTTCCAGTCGACGGGTCGAAGTAGAACACCGGTTGAATGGCATTCTGGGTGTTAACAATGCTGGTGCTGTAGCCTGGGAGCGGTGTAATGTTTTGCAGTCGGTTGTTATCCGTGAGGCGCAGCTCGTCATTTCGCTCAAGCAGTCCGGCAAAATCGGTGTGCCCTAGCCATGGGCTCACCTTTTTTAGATCGAGGTGATAGCTGACCGTGGCTCTGTAGGTTGCGTTCGTATAGAGGAAATCCTGCCAGCCCACCGTGCCGCCTCCGGTGAAAAACCTTCCCGCATTAGGATTCGCAGAACCGTCGTTCAAGGTGCGGCTTGCATCTACGTAGGCATTGTTGTTGCCGACATACGCCACCCATTTCGCGAAGTGATTGTAAAAATAGGCCAGCTGAACATGAAGATCATCCGTAATCCTTTGCTCCAGCTCCACATCGCCGATGAGAAAGTGGCGGTCGTTTACCCGGCTGTTTCCAATCGTAAATTTCGGGTCTACGAGATAAGGAGCTTCCGGTGAGTTTCCCGTCTGCAATACGCCGACGGGTTGCACCGCCGACTCCGCGTAGAACTTGAAGTTCTGCACGTTCTCAGTCCCAGGCAGTCCCGACCCGAGGAGAACGTTGGTGGTGTTCGCGGCTGCGGCAGAAGCGACTCCGGCCGCCGTATTTGCCGGATTCACCGTAGCGCTGTAGGGGACCAAAAGCGATCCATTGGCCAGCCACCTGCTGAACTTATCGTTCATCGGAGTCGGGAACGGCGTGTTGTTATTGACCAATGCTCCCTCAAGATTCGCAGTGAACGTCGTATTCCTAAACGGTTTCCATTCGGTCGCCGCGTACAGGCGCTTTTGGTCGTAGTACTGGCTATCTTTCCAGCCCTTTTTGTGAGAATCCAATACGTTTACTCTGAGCGCGAGCACGTTTGGTATCAGTATTCTGTTATCTGATGCCTCGATTCGCTGGCTGCCGTAATTGTCTAAAGTATAGGCGAAGCGTGCCGACTTTCGGCTTAGATTTGCCTGTTCGGTGGAAAAATTAACCAAGCCGGCGGGAGTTACATTACCAAATAGAACCGAATTGGCCCCGGCCGAAAGAGTGAAGCGCTCGGTGTTAAAGGGATCAAGCGGCGGCATGTACTCACCGACTGGCGATGAAAAGAAGTTTCGTCCGATTTGTTCCGAAAAGATGCCGCGGATGTTCATCCGAATCGACCGCCATTGCCCCGAACTGTCGCCGACAGCAACTTGGGTCGTTTCCGGGGTAGTAGATGGCAGAAACCCCACGAGGTTCATGACATCAGTAATCGCGAGGTCATTCATCAGGTCCTTGGGCACCTCCGTAATCGCAACTCCGATATCGTCCGTGTTGGACCTAAGCCTCGTGCCAGCGAGGGTATCATGAACGCGGTAGCCCGTACCCTCGGTCTCAGTGACGGTGAACGGCGAGAGTTCCACAACCTCTTCCGACGCTTTCGTACTTGGGCTAGCCGCCGGAGCCTGCTGAGCCGTCGCGAAGAACGGTGAACAAAGAAAACCGGCCATTGCGATTTTCGCGAACGTCGGAGAACTGACTAAAATCGAACAACTCCGGTGTGAATAATTCGAAGGGATCATGTTGGGTGTAACGTACTGTGTCGGTTTGGGGTGACGGGGAGAACGACGAGAGGTCGTCCCACCCCGCTGGGTTTCGCGGACAACTCACGTTGAAACAGGCGCGACGCGCACTCGTCGCCCAAAAAAGCGGGCTCAAAATTAAGTTTAGTTTAATAGTTTAGTGACTCCGGAATTTCCTGCGGCCAAAGCGTTGATTCCGGCTCCGGGCAAATTGGGAGGCATATCTTTTCGATAAATCCAACCGGAGACTTTTCGATAGGAAGTAAAACGGTCTTGCGGGGATCGTGGTCATTGCGGTGGAAATGAACCGTTTGCATACATGGTATGCGCGTCATGTGGCGCTTATGTCATTCCCTTCGCGCGTCGTTAGCTACGGCGCTTCCGGAGTCCTCAAATTCCGCATTTCACTCCGGTCTCTAAGAAAATGCGGACAGAACCTGCTCGCGGCCGAGTTACACCCAAGGCACGGGCGCCGATCGAAATAGAGCGTTCAGCTTCATGCTCGACGCATGCAATCGGGCGGCTACTCACTGAAGAGGCGGCGGTGGAGACTGCTTTTGACCTGCAGTTGGTTCTGATTTTGGAGTTCAGGTTCGAGCTCGCCGGTACGTAGCGAAGTCGCAAGGCGACATGGCTATCGGGTCGTGCGAACGACGAATAGCGATTCTTGGTGCCGTCACCTTTGATTCAGATTGAATACCTGGCGCGCAGTGCTGACAGTAATTATAGCTTTGCCCAGTGCTATGCTCATAAACAGCAAAAAGAAGGTTCACGATGCAATTCGTCATAAGCTGCTGGTCGGGGAACTGCAGCCAGGTGCACGCCTCTCAGAGCTATCGTTAGCCAAGGAAATGGGAGTAAGCCGGACACCCGTCAGGGAGGCGCTTAATCAACTCACTCGCGACGGTCTGCTGGAAAGCCAGCCGCATATGGGGACCTATGTGCGAATCCTAGATCGCGATGAGCTTGCCGAACTTTTCGATCTGCGCGAGATGCTCGAAGCCTATGCCGCTCGTCGGGCCGCAACGCGGATAAACGAGGTCCAGCTCGACGAGCTGCGCAAGAACTGCCTGCTGATGGAGGCAATCAATCAGAATATTATCAGGGCAAACCTCCAAGAGTTGAAGGGGACGCTCGGCCTGCGCTGGAAGGTCTGCGATGTTGCCTTCCACTCGAGCTTGATCGCGGCGTCTGACAGCCCGCGCATTAACCGCATCATACGGGATTTCCATATCCTGACGAATCTCTGCCTGCGCTCGCCCAGAGACAAATCCATCAAACTGCACGACAACATCGCCCGCGTGCTACGCGACCATTGTGAGATCGTGGACGCACTCGAGCGGCGGAATCCCTCCAAGTCCGCAAGTCGGATGAGTGCCCACATCAAGGAGGGCAAGCGCCAGACACTCGCGAGCTACGACCACGACCACACAAGCGATTCATCGACGACCCAAGTTTCGGATTTGGCGATAGAAAGAATCCTCGGCTACTGAACTCCTCCGAGCATACCTGTCTCCAACGACGTAATAAACGGATAATCTCGGAATTAGTACGACTGGATCTCGGAACGTTCGAGAGCATCGACCATGATAAAGTTCGCGCCGGTGCCTGTGTGGGGAGGGGACCAGCGCTAAGCGTGCGGTTCCGGCTCCCTAGTTACGCCGCGACAGCCACGAGGATCCCGACCTCAAAAACCAGATGCACTATGTCCGGTTGTCTCTCCACCAACGGACCGCGCGCTAATTGGAAACCCCCAATTGCTTTGTCACCTTTCGGGGCCTGGCTACGAGCCAGTTTCGCCCTCCGCGGGGATTTTGCCCCGCATAACCTTAAAGCCAGGCGCTTGCTGGCAGAATTCCGTGGTACGATTGAGATCGTTTACCCGCATTCGCGTGCGTTGCGATTTGTTCAGCCTAGCTTGTACTCAGAAAGAGTTGGTGACTTGGTTAACCGCGAATACGACGCAGTTTTTTCTTTAACCGCGGACCTGCGGCGGACCGGGAGGTGCTAGATGGACTGGTCATCTGTATCGGGGCAGACAAGTGTTTGTTTGTTGACGCTGCATGCATTGTATGCACTACGCTCATCTCAGCGACTTGCTGGAAAGCTTTCTTCCTTTCGGCGCTGATTGAGAATGGTCACCCGAAGACCCTACAATGAACTCTCCACCTAATAATCTATTTTTCTGCCCAGAACCGCAGCACCACCAACTGGCCCAGATTGCCGGTGGCGACCGGTTCGTACGACTGCAGCGACACTTCTTTCACGCCAGCCTTCTTGCCTTGCTCGGAGGCTTCGGCGTCGCGACTTCCCGCCTGCCGGCAGCGACCGATGCGGTCCACATTGAACCCAGCACGATCTTTTCCGCGAAGGACATCCCGGGCGGGGGCGCTCTGCACCTCCCCTCGCTCTTGGTAACGAGGCGCGGAACCGTCCTCGCGGTATGCCAGATGCGCAAATCATCCCCGGGGGATTGGGGCCATGACACTGACGTCATACTGCGACGAAGCCAAGATGGAGGGATCACGTGGGGCCCAACGCAGGTCATTTTTTCCGAGGCGGGCGTGAACGCCGTCAACGGACCGCTCGTTGAAGTACAGGAGAACGGAACCATAATATTGCCCTTCACGAAGGTGCCGGCAGGGGGCGGTAGCATGTCGGATTGGGTACAGTCACAAATCTCCATCGGAGGCGGCATCTGGATCCAATCCAGCCAGGACGAGGGCAAGACTTGGTCTAGGCCGGTCGAGACGAAGCCGAGCGGCCCGACTGGATGGGTGGCATGGGCAAACAATTCCTCTCACGGCGTGGAGTTCCCCGATGGGCGCCTCGTGATCCCTGGGATGGCCCAGCGCCTCGAACCCGAGTTCGGCCCTTCACATGCAATGCAGTACAGCGCCTGCCTTCTTCTGAGCGACGATCACGGCCGAACGTGGCACATTGGCGCGATCACACCCTATTATGGCACCGACGAGGTCGCCGTAACCATCTGCGGTGACGGCAGCCTGCTTGCGAGCATCCGCATCAACAATCGTCAACCCAATGACTTGGTGCGTCTACTGGCCCGCAGTCGGGATCGCGGAGAGTCATTTACGGAGAGTTCGCTTGTGGACCACCTTTCGCTGAATGACTGTCACGCTGGTCTCACCTCGGCCAGAGAAAAGTCCTGGAGGGGGGAACGGAGCGTGATCGTTCATTCCGGACCGCAAGGCGGAAACGTCCAGCAGCCGCTTGATCGATCACACCTTTCGCTTCGGCTAAGCTTTGATGACGGGCAAAGTTGGCCCGTTTCTAAGCTGATAGCGACCCCGCGCAAAGACACGGAATATTCGGATGTCGGCGTGGCGGCCGACGGCACGATCATGTGCCTCTACGGCGTCGATACGTTTTCGAAGACCGAGTCCCGTATGGAACTTGTGCGATTCAATCTCCGGTCCTTCGAAATCGACCGCTCTTCCTTCAACTGAAATCAAGTGTCCCACTCACCATGGTACCGCCCGCCTACTCTACCAATGAACGATTCTAACTCATTTTCACCGAGATTTCGCCAGAGCCGAGTGCGCGCCCGCTGGCTTGCCGGCGAGCCAGCCCTCTGTACCGTCGTTCAACTCTCCGACCCTTCAATCGTCGAACTCGTTAGCGGACTTGGTTACGACTGCATCTGGCTTGACTTGGAACATTCGCCGATGAGCGCCGAGACCGCGAGCAACCTGATGCGTGCCGCCAGACAGGGCGACACCGACATTCTCGCCCGGCCGGGCAAAGGAGAATTCATGCGGATGGGCCGGCTGCTCGAAGCCGGAGCCAATGGTATTCTCTACCCGCGCTGCGAAAGCGTGGAGGAGGCTCGCGAAGTAGTGCGCTGGGCGAAATTTGCCCCGATCGGTGAACGAGGATTTTCCGGCAGCAATGCCGATGCGGACTACGGTTCGCCGGACGTTGCCGAGTACCTTGCGGCCGCAAACCGTGAAACCTTCATCTGCGTGCAAATCGAGTCGCCCTCGGCGTTGCCCCATGCCCGCGCGATCGCAGCGGTCGACGGGGTGGACGCACTGTTTTTCGGACCTGGAGATTTTTCCGTGCTCACGGGGCACCCTGGTCAACCAGACCATCCGTCGGTATTCACAGCCTGCCAGGAAGTCTGCGCTGCAGCGCGCTCCGCGGGCAAACGCTTCGCAACCGTGACCTTCAGCCAAGAACATGCGCAGCGGTTGCTGGACATGGGCGCGACCTTCTTGCACCACGGCGTTGATATCCGCATTTTGCGGGACGCCTACGTTGGCATGAGAGACAATCTCGGGAAAATGGGTTTCAAATTTGGCCGAACGCGAGTGCCGACAGCATGATAATATGACCGCCGACGTCTCCCAGGTCAGCCAGCCTGTCGGCGAACATGGCTCGGCGAAAGGATGATGCCTAGCTCTGCCAACCCGAGCCACAGGCTGAAGACCCACTGATCGCCCGATGCGGAGGCCTGAACGGCCCACCGACAATGCACCCCTCTTTCCTTAGGCGTTCGATTCCGCGTTTTCGGTGGCGCATTTGTGCCCTGCTTTTCGCTGCAACGACGATCAACTACATGGACCGCAGCATACTCGGGGTGCTGGCGCCAACCTTGCAGTACAAGGTGTTTCACTGGTCCGACCAGGATTACGCGAACATCAACGCCTCCTTCAAGGCCGCCTACGCCATCGGAATGATCGGCATGGGCGCGGTCGTGGATCGTTATGGGACAAGACTTGGCTATACGGTCTCAATCGGACTGTGGACACTTTTTGGTCTTCTCCACGCCGCGGTGCGTCCGGCCTTCAGCGTCTTCGGCTTTGCCTGTGCCCGTTTCGGTTTGGGCTTTGGCGAAGCAGGCAATTACCCTGCGGCAGTCAAAACGGTTGCCGAGTGGTTTCCGGTTCAGGAGCGAGCGTTGGTTTCCGGTATCTTCAACGCGGGCTCGAATATTGGGGCGATTCTCGCACCAATCGCGATCCCGCTGGTGGTCCAGACCGACGGTACAAACTGGCAGGTTGCTTTCCTGATCACCGGGGCGTTTAGCGCAGCATGGATCATAATATGGTGGCGCACCTACTTGCCGCCTCAACAGCATCCTCGCCTCGCGGCCGCGGAATTATCCTATATCTTAAGCGACCGCGTTGAGGAAACAGATCGCAAGGAGGTGCGGTGGCGTCGACTCCTGCCCCTGCGGGAAACCTGGGCGTTCGCGCTCGCGAAGATGACTGACGCGGCTTGGTGGTTTTACCTGTTTTGGGGCGGCAAATACCTGTACGACCGGTTCGGCCTGGACATCAAGCGATTGGCTTTACCGCTGATCATCATCTACTTGGTCGCGGACGTGGGAAGCATCGCCGGAGGATGGCTGTCCTCCCATTTGATCGTTCGAGGGTGGACCGTCAATCGCGCGCGCAAGAGCACCCTGTTGCTCTGTGCCCTGTGCATTCTACCTGTGACTTTGGTTACACAGATCGACACGCGTTTCACGGTGGGCACCAGGATTTTCACGCATTACGAACTCAGCGCATCTGACCCAGTTCATCCCTCCGAACTCGCGGCCCTGCAGTCCCTGTCCGGCCAGAGCTATGCATCGGCTAAAGAATTCGTCACCGCAGTGCGCACGACCCTTGTGGCATACGGGGTTCCGAGCTTGTCCGCGGCAAGAGAGGGTCGTGTAAAAATTCTTCAGCAAAAAGAAAGACGGTTCATGGTGAGTGGTTTGGAGACAAAACCAAAACCACAACAAAGGAAAAACCATGAACCGTCCGATGAAGGACATGACAAAAAAGCTGATGACGCGCGAGCAA
>CAITWF010000063.1 GCA_903896015.1 uncultured Opitutia bacterium
AGGACGGCCTTGTAGGGCGCGGCACCAAACGCGATGACGCTCGTCCAGAGCGACGATTGGAACCAACCGCGGTGTTGGTCGCTGCCCTCGAGATAAAGATCAGCGGGCCACTGCGTGCCGCCTTGGTGGCGCTTGAGCACGGCGGCGTGCGACGAACCGGAATCGATCCAGACGTCGAGTGTGTCGCGACCGCACGTGAGCGCGGACGGTGCGGGCCAGCCGGTGGGGAGGGTCACGCCTTCCAAGAGTTGCGCGGGCGTGGAGTCATACCACAAGTTCGTGCCGTGTTCGGCAATCTTGTCGGCGACGGCGCGGACGACGGAGGCATCAAGGTGGGCGTTTTTCTTTTCGTCGTAGAACGCGACGATCGGCACGCCCCATGAGCGTTGGCGGCTGATGCACCAATCGGGACGCGACTCAACGGCACCGCGGATGCGTGCCTCGCCCCAAGCGGGAATCCAGCCTTGGTGGGCGGCGATTTTTTTGATCTCGGAAAGCGCGGTGTCGCGGACGCCGGCCTTGTCGAGCGAGACGAACCACTGATCGACGGCGCGGAAAATGATCGGAGTCTTCGAGCGCCAGCAGTGCGGATAGCTGTGGGCGTATTTCGCCTTCGCGAGGAGTGCGCCGGCTTCGGCGAGCTTCTTCAGGACGGCGAGATTCGCGGGCGACGGCTTCTTCGTCGCGAGGTCCTCAACGGTTTCGAGCGTCGTGAGGCCGACGAGATCGGCGGGGACTTTGCCGTCGTCGAGATAGCGGCCGTCGTCACCGACAGGGCAGTAGATCTCGAGTTTGTATTTGAGACCCGTGAGATAATCCTCGGCTCCGTGGCCCGGCGCGGTGTGCACGGCGCCCGTGCCGCTGTCGGTCGTGACGTAATCGGCGAGCACGACAGGCGAAGCGCGATCGATGAACGGATGGCGCGCGGCGAGATGCTCGAACGATGCGCCCTTGATCGTTTGCAGAATGGTGGGCTGGGTTTCGATCTTTGCAGCCTTCAGGACCGACGCGAGCAGTGCGCCGGAAACAATGATCCGTTCCGCGCCGAGATCGGCGACAACGTAATCGATCTCGGGGTGGAGCGCGATCGCGAGGTTGGCGGGAATGGTCCACGGAGTCGTCGTCCAGATGACGATCGAGAGCGGCTTGTCGGCAGGGAGATTGAATTTCTTCGCTTCGTCGGCCGGCACGGCGAACTTCACCCAAATCGCGATCGAGGTGTGGTCCTTGTATTCGATCTCGGCTTCGGCGAGCGCGGTCTCGAAGGGGATGCTCCAGTAAACGGGTTTCTTGCTGCGGTAAACGAGGCCCTTTTCGACGAAGGCGGCGAATGTGCGAATGATGTCTGCCTCGTAGGCGGGTGCTTTCGTCTTATACTCGTGCTGCCAGTCGGCGACGACGCCGAGCCGCTTGAACTGCGCCGTTTGCTTCGCGATCCACGACTCGGAAAAGGCGTCACACCGCGCGCGGAGTTCGGCCGTCGTGAGCGTGAGCTTTTCGTCGCGGACTTCTTTGGAAACTTTCTGCTCGATCGGCAGACCGTGGCAGTCCCAGCCGGGCACGTAGGGCACGCGGTAGCCCCGCATCGTCTTGTAGCGGTTGACGAAATCCTTGAGCGACTTGTTCAGCGCGGTGCCGATGTGAACGTCGCCGTTGGTGAAGGGCGGTCCGTCGTGCAGCACAAAAACTCGGTCGCTGCCGGCGCGTTTGTCCTGAATCAGATCGTAAAGGCCAATCTTTTCCCAATGGGCCACCCGGCCCGGCTCGCGCTTCGCCAGATCGGCGCGCATGGGGAAGTCGGTTTTCGGAAGCTGCAGCGTGTCTTTCAGATCTTGCGCCATTCGGGAAAAAGGGGGCGAGGCTAGGTCGCTCCGAGGGAGAGTCAAGGGGGGAGGCGGCGCGGAATTTGCGCCGCTTGACGCGGACGAAAATTGTGCGAGGGGCCGCGGGGGGCGACGGGAAAAAACGGCGGCGCCGCTCAGTGATTCAGCGGCCAGCCGAGCATGAGCTTTACGACGAGTTTGTCGGTCGCGGAGTTTAGCCCCGCGCCGATGCCGAACTCGACGTTGGTCTTGCCGCTGTAGTCGATCACGGCGAAGAGCGATTGCTGCTGCTGGTTGCCGGAGAGAAAATGGTTGAGCGGTCCGTAGTCGGCGTAGTGCTCGACGGCCGCAGCCCACGTTTCGGAAAAATTGTAGCCGAGGCGGATCGCGGGCGCGAAGTCCAGCCGACTCAGGCCGTCGAACGTCGTGTCGAGAATCGGGTTGAAGATGAAGTCCACCGGGCCGCTGCGCCAGCCGACGATCGGGCGGATCTCGCCGGTGATGCGTTTCCTATCCCAGCGGCGGGCGTTGCGGCTGAGTTCGAAATTAACTCCGTAGAAGAAACTCAGCTTCTCGGCGTGCGGCACGGCGAACGTGGCACGCAGTTTCGCGCTGTCGGCGAGGTAGTGGGCGTCGTGCGTGCGCGAGTAGACGAAAAAGTAGGCGCCAAGCTCACACCACTCATTCACGCCGTAGGCGAACTCCGGCACGCCGTTGAGCGAATGGTTCGGCACGATGCCGCCGGGCAGTTCAGCGGTCGTGGCGCCTTGAAACGTGAAGTTGTTGTGCAGCGTGAGCGAAAATTCGCCGGGCGCGGCGAGTTCGCCGGTGTAGACTTGGATTTCGTCCGTCTGCGCCTGGGCGGCGAGCGGCCAAGCGCCGAGGGCGGCGAAGATGACAGCGGCGAAGCAAGAGGGGAACGACGTGAACGGGAGCGGCTTCATGCGGAGGGGAAAGTCGCGCGAGTGTGCCGAGGCGAGGGATGATTTCCAGCCCGCGATTCTGAAAAGTTGTTTAGTGAAAACTGCTCACGTGCCGGCGCGTGCGGCGAGTTTTTCTCCGGCGGCGAGGCAGGCGGGCAAGGCGATTCCATCGCGCGCCTGACCGCCGAGAAATAGTCCGGGATGAGCGCCTTCGCAGGCCGTCATGGCGGCGAGGTGGGACTCGTAGCCGAGGTTGTATTGGGGAATCGCGCGGGGCCAGAAGGTGTGACGCTGAAACTTGGGCGCGCCCGACACGCCGAGCAACTCGCGCAGATCGCGTTCGACGAGGGCGAGCAACTGGTCGGCGGGCAGCCGCGCGATTTCGGGCTGGCGGGCGCCGCCGGCCATGACCGTGAGCGCGACGTGGCCATCGGGCGCGCGACCCGGAAACAGAGATGACGAGAAAAGAATGCCGAGCACCGAGCGGCGCTCGATCGCGGGCGCGAGGACGCCAAAGCCATCGAGGGGATGGGCGATTTGCTCGCGACGATAGCCGAGAAAAAGTGAAGCGACCGGTGGGTGGTCGATCGCGTCGAGCGAAGCCAGCGGTCGCTCGCCGTGGGTGCCGAAGCGGAGTTGCGCGAGCGCGGGCGCGGGGAGCGCGGCAACGATTGCATCGAAAGGTTCGGTTTGGGTCGAAGTGCCGTCATGCCAGACGACACTCCACCTTGCGGCGGGCACCAGCGCTTCAAGGCGGGCATTGAGCGTGAGTGCGCCAGCGGGCAGACGCGCGGCGAGTGCGTCGGGCAGCGCCTGCAGTCCGCGCCGAAACGAGATCATTCCGCCGCGTGGTTCGCCGCGGGCCTTGCGCGCCTTGGCGGCGGCCATGGCCCCGCGGATGAGCGAGCCGTGCCGCCGCTCCAGCTCCCAGAGCTGCGGGAACGAATGGCGCGCGGAAAGTTTTAGCGGATTGCCGGCGTAAACGCCGCCGACGAAAGGGTTCAAGCCGAAGTCGACGAGCTCCTGGCCGACGTGGGAGCGGACGAATTCCTCAAGGCTGAGATCGCTCGTGCGCACACGCGGGCGACAAAGCGGCTCCATCATCAGGCGGAGTTTCGCGCCGAACGAAAATAGCGGTGTGCGAAAAAACGACCCTGGGCCTGACGGCGTGGCGAGCGCCGCGCCACCGCGCACGATGTAGCGATTTTTTGCGGCCGGATTGGCTTCCAGACATTCGCTCGCGAGACCGAGTTCGCCGATTAATTTAGCGAGCACGGGCTCGCCGGTGAGGAGGGAGTTTGGGCCACCCTCGATCAACCAGCCGTCAGTCAACTCTGAACGCACCGCGCCGCCGACGCGACCCGTCGCCTCAAACACGCGCACGCGGTGCCCCGCCTGCACGAGGCGGAACGCGGCGGTCAGGCCGGTGACCCCAGCCCCGAGGATGGCGATCGATTTGGAAGAGGTGGCGGGCACAGCGCTGCGAGATTACGCGATAGACGCATCGGCCGCTCATCACGTTTTGCGGTTTCCGCGCTGTTTGTGGCCATCACTTCCAGTGGGTGACTGTGTCTACGAGCGCCTGCATGCACTCGATTTTTGCGTGGGGCATGATGCCGTGGCCAAGATTGAAGATGTGGCCGGTCGTGCCGCGCATCGATCCCAGCAGGCGCGACGTTTCGCGACGGACGATTTCAGGCGTTGTGTTGAGTAAAACGGGATCGAGATTACCCTGCACGGCGACGTTGGCGGGCAGCGTGCGGCGGACGATCGCGAGATCGTTGGTCCAGTCGACACTGATGGCGCGGGCGCCGGAAAACGCCTGATCGGCGAGGTGGGGCGCGGTGCCTTTCGCGTAGAGAATGATCGGAAAATCCTTCGGCAGCGCAGCGATGATCGCGCGGATCCATTTGAGTGAGGCGGCCTCGTAGTCCGGTCCGGCGATGATGCCGCCCCACGAGTCGAAAATCTGAATCGCATCGGCACCGGCGCGGATTTGCATTTCGAAATAGGCGATGAGCGCGGCGGTGACTTTTTCGAGGAGCGCATCGAAGGTTGCGCGGTGAGTGTAGAAGAGCTGCTTGATGCGCTCGAATTCCTCGGAGCTGCCGCCTTCGACCATATAGGTGGCGAGCGTCCATGGCGAGCCGCCGAAACCGAGGAGCATTTTTTGGCCGGCGAGTTCCTTTTTAAGCAACGCGAGCGTATCGGCCACGTAGCTCAGCCGATCGGGCACGGCGGACGGTGCGGAGAGTTTTTCGATCTGCGCGCGGGTCTCGAGGCGGAACTCCATCGCGATGCCGCCTTCGTCGCGGAATTTGTAGCCCTGACCGAGCGCTTCGGGGATTACGAGAATGTCGGAGAACAAAATCGCGGCATCGATCCCGGGGAAGCGCTGCAGGGGTTGGAGCGTAACTTCAGCCGCGAGCGCGGGGGTGCGCACCATTTCGAGGAAGGACGACTTCGCCTTCAGCGCGCGGTATTCGGGCAGATAGCGGCCAGCTTGTCGCATCACCCACAGGGGCGGGCGGTCAAGTGGTGCGCAGTTGATCGCGGAAAAGAATCGGTCGCGGGAAGTCATGAAGAGGAGATAGCCGCAAAAAGCCGCAGAAGGCGCAAAAGAGAAAACATCCGCTTTCTTGCGATTTTCTGCGCGTTTCGCGTCTAGGCGTCAGCCCAGTTGCGAGGTTTAAGAAACATATCATGGAGTCGCGCTTCGGCCGAGCCTGGCACGGGGCGGAAGTCGTAGTCCCAGCGCACGAGCGGCGGCAGCGACATGAGGATCGATTCGGTGCGGCCGCCACTTTGCAGGCCGAAGAGCGTGCCGCGATCCCAGACGAGGTTGAACTCGACGTAGCGGCCGCGCCGGTAGAGTTGAAACTGCCGCTGGGCATCGGTGTGCGGCGTGGCTTTCCATTTCGCGACGATCGGGCGGTAGGCGGGAAGATAGGCGTCGCCTACGGCGCGCATCAGCGCGAAGGATCGATCGAAGCCGAGTTCGTTGAAATCGTCGAAGAACAATCCGCCGATTCCGCGCGGCTCGCCGCGGTGCTTCAGGAAGAAATAGTCGTCGCACCATTTTTTGAAGCGCGGGTAGAGCGCATCCCCGAACGGCGCGACGGCGGCGCGCGCGGTGCGATGCCAGTGTGTGCAATCCTCCTCGACCCCGTAATATGGTGTGAGATCGAAGCCGCCGCCGAACCACCAGATGTCGCCTGCGCAGAAAAAGCGGACGTTGGCGTGGCTCGTCGGCACGTGGGGATTGCGTGGGTGGATAACGAGCGAGACGCCGAGCGCCTCCCATGGTTTTCCCGCGAGGTCGGGCCGGTGGGCGGTGGCAGAAGGAGGGAGTTTTTCCCCACGCACATGCGAGAACGCAATGCCCGCCTTCTCGAACACCCCGCCTTCGGCCATAATTCGCGTGCGACCGCCGCCGCCCTCGGGTCGCGTCCACTCGTCCGTCCGGAATTTCTCGCTGCCGTCCTCGGCTGCGAGTGCCGTGCAAATCTCGTCCTGGAGGCCGCGCAGGTAGGCCCCGACGGCGGCGACATCGGGTGGAGTGGAAGGGGATGCAGACATGGAGAGGTAGAAATTAACGCGACCGACACGGATGCGCGCAAGAGTTCATCCGCCGCTTGACGACTTTGCTAGGCTTCGGGTTCGACAAGCGCGGTGCGTCCGTGCTGCCTCAACCTCTCCATGGACTCACCTGTGCTCACAACCGTCGCCCTCACGGGCTTCAGCGTGGCGTTTTTCCACGCGGCTATTCCGACGCACTGGCTGCCCTTCGTGCTGACCGCGCGGGCGCGCGGGTGGAGCCGCTCGCGGACGCTTGCCGTCACAGCGCTGGCGGGCGCGGGGCACGTGCTCGTGACGACGCTGCTCGGCCTCGCGATTGCGTGGCTGGGTTTCCAACTCGACGAAAAAATTGGTGCGGCGTTCCCGTGGATCGCGGGCGGGTTGCTGTGGGCGATCGGAGGTTTTTATCTTTGGCGCCATTGGACGGGACAGGGCATCTGCCATCATCACCCGCCGGGCAGCCACCATCATGCCGATGAACATTGTGCGGACGAAAAAGACCATAGTCACTGGGAAGAAGAGTTGAAGGACACGCCGATCGTTTCGACGGGCGCCGGCGAATGGGCGGCGATTAGCGGACTCTTTGTGATGCTCACGCTTTCGCCGTGCGAGGGATTCCTGCCGGTCTACCTCTCCGCCGCGCATTTCGGCTGGTTCGGCTTCTGGGTGCTGAGCGCCATACTCGCAATCGCGGCAATCGCGGCGATGTTGTTGTTCACTTGGCTGGCGCTGCTCGGATTCGAGAAGATCGAGGTGAAAAGTTTCGAGCGCTACGAGGCCGCGCTGCTCGGCGGATCGTTTTTTGTGCTCGGGGCGCTCGTGGTGTTGATCGAGCGTTGAACGCGGCCGGCGGACTTATTTTTTCCCGGCGGGGAGCGAGAATTTCACGGTGGGTGAGCCGTCGTCGGTCGGAGCGGATGGGGTTGCGGTCGCTTTGGTCGGCGCAGGCGTGACCGGCGACGGTGTCGCGGCGGTGGCGGACACAGCGGCAGCCGTCGTGAACTCGGGCGACAGCGGCGGGAGCGCGGCGAAACCGCGGTCGATGAACTCGGTCACTTTCAGATCGCGGGTCTTCGAATCGGGGCTGCCCATCACGACGACGATCACGCGGTGATTACGGCGCAGCGCGGTGGCGGAGAGGCAGAAGCCAGCGCCGTTGGTGAAGCCCGTTTTCAGGCCGTCGACACCTTCGACGTGACCTATGAGGTGATCGTGGTTGACCATGTCCATCGGCTTGGCGCGGACGCCCTCGCCGAATTTTCTCATGCGCACCGAGGTGTATTTCAGCACGTCGGTTTGGGTGATGAGATAGCGGCAGAGGGCCGCGAAGTCGCGCGGTGTGGTGAGGTCGCCGTCGGCAATTCGGCGGCTGGCGGGCGGGAGGCCGTGGGGCGATCGAAAGGTCGTGTGCGTCATGCCGAGTTCGCGGGCCTTGGCGTTCATCAAATCGACGAACGCAGGCACGGAGCCGGCGGCGGTGCGGGCGAGCGCGTAGGCGGCGTCGTTCGCAGACTGGATCATCATCGCGTAGATCAACTCTTCGACGGGAAATGTCTCGCGCGGATCGAGGTAGACCTGGGTGCCGCCGATTGCGGCGTCGGCGTTGGTGACTTTCACGGGCGTGGCGAGCGTGAGGGCGCCACCGGCGAGTTTGTCGTGCAGCACGGCGAAGGTCATGAGCTTCGTCATACTCGCCGGCGGGCTGACTTCATCGGCGCGGTCTTCGAAGAGGACTCCACCGGTGGCGGCATCAAGTATGATGGCGCCTTTGTAGGCGGTCGCGTTGTCGGGCGAAGCGGGGCGCGTGGGTGCGGAGCGTTTGGGCGCGGCGAGGGCGGCGAAAGGAACGAGGGTGGCGAGAAAAAGTGCGGCGGCGAATCGCGGGAAAACCATTTGCGCGAAAAAGAGAAATTTCCCTCGCGGCGCGAGGAGAATCGCGGTGCGGGGCCGCGATTTACGTTTCACTGGATCCGGCGACCAGCCGCCGACGCAGCGATCACGCGTTCGAGCCATCGGACTCGGGTGGCTGGCTGCTTCGGGGTGACGATTTTGTGGATCGCTAGCCGGCGGTAGCCGGGAGGCTGGGCGGAGAAAAACGCCCAGGCTGCGCGGTGCGCGCGAATTTTTTTGACGAAGGCGGGCGGCAGGTTCGCGGGAGGGCGCTCATACGACGCGGTGCCGGTATTTTCCGCGCGGCGGGCGGCGAAGACGGCAAGTCCGGCGGCGTGCATCCGGCCCGACACGCTGAGTCGGGCGACATGGCGGACGTTGACATTGCTCCAGTGACTACCGGTTCTGCGCGGGGTGAACCGATGCGTGAACGACTCGGCGTCGAGTTTGCGGACAATGCCGTCAATCCAGCCAAAGCAGAGCGCTTCGTCGACGGCTTCCAGGTAAGTCATACCGCTGCGACCGGAGGATTTTTTGTAGAATCCGATGTGAATTTCGCCGGCCGTGGCGTGATGGCTTTCCAGCCACCGTCGAAACTCGGCCGCTGATGCGAAGTGCCTCACGGACACGGCGGCGAGCGGGGCGCTCACTCTGCGGGCGGGGGCAGGCCGGTCGACTTGAGCGCGCCGGCGACCGCGGCGTGGAGGCGTTGCGAGCGTCCTCGGTAGCGCATCACCAGCCAGCCCGACAGCGCGACGACGACGATTGCGACGATACCGTCGATCAGCGCGATGAGATAGGAGCGATCCTGCGCGAGATCGGCGGCGGCGGCGCGCAAGCGCGCCTCGTGGACAGCGACCTGAGTGCGCAGCTGGTCGATGGCTTGCTGCTTTTGCAGCAGATCGAGGCGCGCTTCGAGTTCGGTGGCGCGGAGGCGGGCCCGCTCGCCGACCAGTTGCTCGCGCTCGGCGGCGGCGCGGCGCTGGCTGCCGAGCGCCGCGGAGAAATCACCCACTCCCTCCTGCACTTGTGCGAGATTGGAATAAAACTCAGCCAGTACAAAATGCGCGCCAATCGATTCGGCAAGCGGGCGCACCGCGAGGAGGCGGGGCAGCGCCTCGTTGGCGCGGCCGAGTCGGCGCAGGATGCCGGCAATGGAGACGACCGTGCGCACCTGGCCGCTGAGGTCCTTGTTTTCGACGCGCGCGGCGAGGATTTCCTCGTAGCGTTGCAGCGCACCGGGCAAATCACCGCGCGCGGCGACGACATCGGCGATGTTGACGAGCGAGTTGACGGTATTCCAAGGGCGGCGTTGCTTGGCCCAATAAGCGCGGCATTCCTCGAACGCTTTCAGCGCTGTATCGTAGTGACCGGCGCGCGCCTGACTCACACCGATGGCCGTGAGCGCGGCAATGCGAACTTCCTCGTCGCCGGCGAGCTGGGCAAACCGCAGCGAACTCTCCGCGTGCGACCGGGTGCGCGCGTCGTTATTCATCGCTTCGTAAACCTGGCTCAGGTAGCGATGGGCTTGGGCGCGGATGCGGTTGCTATCCAATCTTTCGGCGAAATCGAGGAGGCGCTCGGAGTATTCGATGGACGAGTCGCTGTCGCCCATCAGGTAATTGTCGTAGGCGAGATGGCGCACGAATTGGACCTGATCGTCGATCGTGCCGGCGCGCTCCGCGAGCGCGAGCCCCTGCCGGGCGGCCACTATGGCCTCGGCGAACTTAGATGCCGTGTAGGTCTCGCGGTGCTGCTTTTCTGCATTTTCCAACGCCGCCCTCACGCCGAGGGGATCGGGCACGGTCGGCGCAGTTTGTGCGCGGAGGACAAAGGCGCTTAGCGCCAACGTCAGGATGGCGAATCGACGAATGCTCCTGCCGAAAATCATGGGGTTTGCGACATGGTGGACGTAACCACGGTGCTGATTTGCGACGCTAAATGGCGTCAAATGCGAGCCTCAAAAATGACGTATTCCCCAGTAGATCTGGCCGGAGGGCGGAGCGCACCCCGGCGCGCCATGTTTTAATTCGCGCGCACCCGGGAACGCGTGATCCTGCTCCGCGCCACCGTGCGTGGCCCTCAACCCTGCTCAAGCGGCAGATCGCTGAGTTTTACGTCGGAGTTTTTTTCGAGAAAATAGCGCATCGTCCACTCGTTCGGAAAAAGCACGACGGGCTGGTCGAGCTTGTCGGTGCCGAACGCCACGCCGCTGGGGACGATGAAGCGCGATAGATCGGGCAATTTCGCGCCGTCCGTTACTGGGGCGAGCCACCTCATGAGCGTCCACGGCGACGGGTCGAGGCGCGAGGCGGCGTTGTATTCGCTTTGGAGGCGGAATTGCACGACTTCGAATTGCAGCGGGCCGACGGCGGCGAGAAGCGTCGAGGTCGTCATGCCGGCGCGTAGCGTGATCGATTGGACGACGCCTTCCTGCAGAAGCTGCTCCAGGCCGGCGCGGAATTTTTTGGCGTCGGAGGGATTCGGGTTCGCGATGAACGTGAACACTTCCGGCGGAAAGCGCGGAATTTCGTCAAAGAGGATCGATTTGTCCTCGGTGAGCGTGTCGCCGATGCCGAGCACGTCGTGGCCAACGAGGCCGATGACGTCGCCGGGCCAAGCTTCGTTGACCGTTTCGCGTTCCTGCCCGAAGAGTTTCGCAGAGGAGGAGAGTCGAATGTTTTTCCCGGACTTCGGGTGCGCGACCATCATGTCGCGCTCGAATTTCCCCGAGCACACGCGCACGAACGCGATGCGATCGCGATGCTTCGGATCCATGTTGGCCTGAATCTTGAAGACGAAGCCGGAGAATTTTTTCTCCTCGACGGGAACGATGTGAGACTCGGCGCCGACGACGGATTTCCGCGGTGCGGGAGGGACGGAATCGTGGAGAAAGCCGTCGAGCAGGAGCTGGATGCCGAAGTTGTTTACGGCGCTGCCAAAGTAGACGGGTGTCTGCTTGCCCGCGCGCACCGCTGCGAGATCGAACGGGTGGCCGGCGCCGTCGAGCATCTCGAGCTGTTCCTTCACTTGCTCGTAGGTGTAGTCGTCGAGTTTCTCGCGCACGATCGGGTCGTCGAGCGAGGTGACGTTGACGGGCGCCTGATATTTGCCGCCTGCGACGCGCTCGAAGAGGTGAACTTCCTTCGTGCGGCGATCGATCACGCCTTTGAATGAAGGGCCGTTGCCGAGGGGCCAGATGACAGGCGAGGACTGGAGGCCAAGGACGGTCTCGAGTTCGTCGAGCAGCTCGAGCGGGTTGCGCGTCGGCCGGTCGCACTTGTTCATGAACGTGAAGATGGGCACGCCGCGGCGGCGGCAGACTTCGAAGAGTTTGCGCGTCTGGGCCTCGACGCCCTTCGCCGCGTCAATCACCATCAGCGCGGCGTCGACGGCTGTGAGCACGCGATAGGTATCTTCGGAAAAGTCCTTGTGGCCGGGGGTGTCGAGGAGGTTGACCGCGTAGCCGGTGTAGTCGAATTGGAGAACGGTCGAGCTGATCGAGATGCCGCGCTGCTTCTCGAGTTCCATCCAATCGGAGGCGGTGGCGCGCTGCTGCTTGCGCGCGGTCACTGACCCGGCGAGGTGGATGGCGTTGCCGTAGAGCAGGAACTTTTCGGTCAGCGTCGTCTTGCCCGCATCAGGGTGCGAGATGATCGCGAAGGTGCGACGGCGGGCAATTTCTTGGGTGGGAGACACAGGGAGGAACGCGTGGGGGGTGCGAGAGAAGAATGAAGTCAGGCAGCAAACCGGCTGCCCGGTGGCGAGGGAAGTTTATTTGTTGGGCTCGGAAAGCGCGCCGGGCGAAACGGTTTGCGGGCGGAGACGACGTGTGCAGCCTTGGAGGATGATGCGCGTCTGCCGGAACAATCGATGGGTTTGCGTTTCCGCCTTTTGGTCGTGAGCAAAAAATTCATCATCGTAGGCGGGGGAATTGGCGGTCTGGCCGCGGCGGTCGCGTTGCGGCGAGCGGGCTGCGAAGCAGAGGTCTACGAACGCGCGCCGGCGTTTCGGGAAGTGGGTGCCGGCGTGAGCCTGTGGCCTAACGCTACGCGGGTGCTGCGCATGTGGGGCGTGCTGGAGCGGGTGCTGGCGCGCGGAGCGGAGGTCACGCGTTTCGATTTGCGGCGGGCGGAGGGCGTGCGCTTGGCATCGATCGCGATGAGCGGGTTCGACACGCCGGCGGTCTGCGTGCATCGCGCGGAGTTGCACGCGGCCTTGCTCGCCGAGTTGCCGGCGGCGTGTCTAAAAACGGATCACACGCTGGAGTCGTTTGCAATGGCAGGTGCGGGAGTAGTCGCGCGGTTTTCCGGTGGGCGTGAGGCGAGGGCGGACGGCCTCATCGGGGCGGATGGCATTCACTCGGTCGTGCGGGCGCAGTTGCACGGGGCGGTTGCCCCGACGTTTCGCGGCTACAGTATCTGGCGCGGGCTTGCGCCAGCGATCGAGGGGATCGCGCGCGGTCCGATCTCCGAGACGTGGGGCCGCGGTCAGCGTTTTGGGATCATGCCGATCGGGCCAGATCGCATCTGTTGGTATGCGACTTGCAATGCGCGCGCCGCGCAGGCCGACGCGCCGGGCGGACGCAAACGCGAGGTGCAGGAGCTTTTTGCCGATTGGCACGCGCCGATCGGTACATTGATCGCGGCGACCCGCGAAGCGGACATTTTGAGAAACGATGCGCGCGATCGGCCGGCGCTCCGGCGCTGGGGCCGCGGGTGCGTTACGCTGCTCGGCGACGCGGCTCATCCGCTCACGCCCAACGTTGGCCAGGGCGCATGCCTCGCGATTGAGGATGCGGCGTGTCTGGCCAAGGCGCTGGCCGGAGAGGAGGACGTGGCGGTGGCATATCGCGCCTACGAAGCGCGGCGTAATGCGCGGACGGCCTTTGTGGCTCGGCAGTCGCGGCGCATCGGCGCGATTGGGCAATGGGAGCATCCGTGGATGGTGCGAGGGAGAAATTTTATCACGCGACTCTTGCTCGCTGGCGCCCCGCCCGCGCGGCTAAACCCGGTTTACGCCTACGAAGTCTAGGTGCGAACTTTCGGGCGGTGGATGGATTTCAGGCCGCTTAGGTGCCGCAGACGGAGCAGACGCGACGGCGACCGGGCCCGATGCAGATGAGAACGGCTCAAGTTTTCGCGGAAGTTGCCGATTCCGTGGCTATGAAGGCAATCCTGTCGATCGCCGTTTACCTCGTGCTCGTCGTGGCGCTGGGTCTTGTCACCGCGCTGACGACCCGTCGCAAAAACGACGAGCCCGAGTGTGCGGAAGATTTTTGAACGAGACATTTTTTCGTCGCGACACGCCGTAAACCCGTAACCGTGGGCGACGTGTCCGCCACGCCAACGCTCAAACTCAAGCCCAACGCCAAGCCCCGCGTCCTCTCGGGCCACCCGTGGGTGTTTGCCAATGAAGTCGATGCGCTGCTGCCGGCGGAGTATGACGGCGAGGTCGTCGAGTGCCGCGACCGCGCGGATCGGTTTCTGGGCAGCGGCATCTACAACTCGAAATCGCAGATCATCTGGCGACGCTTCAGCCGTGAGCGCGCGGCGTTGAATGGCGCGTTTTTGCGTAGCGCGATCGAGCGCGCGGTCGCGCGACGCGACGCTGCGGACAACCGGCGGCTCGTGTGGTCGGAATCGGACGATTTGCCTGGCCTCGTCGTCGACCAATTCAGCGATGCGCTCGTCGTCCAGATTCAGACGGCGGCGATGAATAAGCGCTCGCAGGTGGTGGGCGACATGCTCGCCGAGGTGGTGAAGCCCGCGGAAATTATTTTCCGCAACGACGCGCCGATTCGGCGTCTCGAAGGCTTGCCGATGGAGGTGCATACGCGCTCCGGGCAGCCGTGGGAACCGCGCTGGATGACGATCGATGGCTTCGACTACTGGCTCGATTTGCAGAGCGGGCAGAAAACGGGATTTTACCTCGACCAGCGTCCGCAGCACGCGGCCGTGGCGAAGTATTGCGCGGGCAAACGCGTGCTCGACGCCTTCTGCAACCAGGGCGCGTTCGCGCTGCATGCGGCTCGCGCCGGTGCCCGGGAAGTCCTCGGTTTGGACAGTGCGGAAGATGCCATCGCAGCCGCGCGGCAAAATGCGATTAGGAATCGCGTGGCCGGATCAATGAAGTTTGAAGTCGCGAACGTGTTCGACTGGTTCAACGACCCGGTCCGCGCCGGCGACGGCCTGTGGGATGTAATCGTGCTCGACCCGCCGCCGTTTGCGAAATCGAAGAGCGCACTTGAGGGCGCGTTGCGCGGCTACAAGGAAATCAATCTGCGGGCGCTCCAGCGGCTTGCGCCCGGTGGTCTGCTGGCGACCTATACGTGCTCGCATCACATGCAGGATGCGGAAATTCGCAGTGTGATTGCCGGCGCAGCAACCGATGCCAAGCGCAAGGTGCGCGTGGTCGAGTGGAGCCACCAGCCGCCTGATCATCCGGTGCTCGTGACGATGATGGAGAGCGAATATCTCCGCGGCTACATTGTGCGCGCCGAATAACCCGTGTGCGCCGAAGCGGCTGCGGGCGAAGCCCGGCTGTGATGCGAGGCTTGCGACTCGTGCGCGCTTCCCGATAGTGGCGAGATGGCCAGACCGACGAACGCGTTGATTGTCGACGACGAGGCGCATGTGCGTGCATTTGTTCGCATGTTGCTCAAGCAGGTCGGCATTACCGATGCGTGGGAGGCGAGCGACGGCGCCCAGGCGATCGCGATGGTTGCGGAGCACAATCCTGAACTCGTGATGCTCGATATCAATCTGCCGGTGATGAACGGCATCGAGGTGCTCCAAGCGCTCCAGGACGAGCGGCCGGAACTGCCGATTATCATGCTCTCCTCGCAGAGTTCGATGAAGACCGTGATGGAGTGCGTTAAGCTCGGCGCGGTCGCCTATATTTTGAAACACAGCCCGTCCGCCGAGGCGCAGAAGATGTTGCGTGAGGCGATCGAGGGTCTTGCTGAGGAGGACGCCACGGAAGCCGGGTGAGGCGCGCTCAAGTCAGGGAAAATCCGGCCGATATTCAGGGTTGTGAATTCGCTCGATCCTCATCCGGAGGTCGCGGCGTCCTCCGACGCTCGCGCCCGCATCACCGCGCTCATCGTCGACGATGAGCCGCACGTGCGCGCCTACTTGCGCCTTGTGCTGCGCTCGCTCGGCGTAGTCACGATTTGGGAGGCGGGAGATGGGACAGAGGCGTTGCAGCTGTTCGCCGTCCACGAGCCGACGGTCGTGCTCCTCGATGTCAACATGCCTTTGCTCGGCGGCGAAGGCGTCGTGCAGGAGCTGGCGCGAAATTTTCCAAGCGCGGCGGTGATCGTCGTCTCCTCCCAGAGCGAACATCAATTGATTAAACGCTTCGCCGAAATCGGCGCGATCGGCTATGTGCTCAAACAGCAGCCGCGCGAAGTGGTGACGGAAATGATCGCCGAAGCGCTCGACTCGCTCGACCTTGACGGCGAGGCGCCCTGAGGCGAAATCACCGCATATTTTTTTCGAGATCGCGCCGGAAGGCGCGGAGTTCTTCGAGCTGCTTTTGCAGTTCGGCCCGTTCGTCTTTCGTCTTCGCGTGCGCGATCGCCTCAATGAGATCGCTCTCATCCTGCATCATCGAGACGCGCTCCTTTGCGAGGTTGGCGCGGTAGTCGGCGGACTGGCCGCCGAGGATCGAGAGGGACTTGGAAACTTTCGAGTCGTTGAGCGCCTTGTCGAGTTCGGTGGGCTTCGTAAGCGCCTGCTCGCGGGCGATGTCCTGCTGCTGCTGAGCCAGCTGCACGTCGAGGACGGTGATGCGCCCTTTTTTGACTTCGACTTTCGGGAGCACGGAGGCCGGCTGCGCAGCGGCGGTCGCGTTGGCGGCGGCGCTGGCCGTGGATTTTTTGTCCGCAGGCTTATCGGTCGGCTTTGGCTCGGAGGTGGCGATGGCGGGGGGGGGCGCGAGCGGATTGATTTCCTCTTTGGCTTTCGCGGTCGGTGCGGGCACCGGATTTTTCGCGGCCTCGGCAGCGCGGTGCTTCGCGTCCTCGAGCATAAGCGCCTTCATCGATTCCTTTGCGTACGGTTTCGCGGGGGCAGCGTCGTCCGGCTTTTGCACGGGTTCGTCGGCCGCGATCGCGAGAGAGGCGGCGGCGAGAACGAGGCAGGCGAGGAGAGGCTTCATAAACCGAAAATGGCGGCGGCCCAATGGACCGCCGCCACGCGGGGAAGTTACATCTTTCCGCCGTAGATCGCGCTGGCGCCGAGCTCTTCCTCGATGCGGAGGAGCTGGTTGTATTTCGCGACGCGATCGGTGCGGCAGAGCGAGCCGGTCTTGATCTGGCCGGCGTTGGTCGCGACGGCGATGTCGGCGATCGTGACGTCCTCAGTCTCGCCGGAGCGGTGGCTGATGACCGCGGTGTAGTTGGCCTCTTTCGCCATTTCGACGGCGTCGAGGGTCTCGGTGAGCGAGCCGATTTGGTTTACCTTCACGAGAATCGAGTTGGCCGTGCCGGTGGCGATGCCTTCGGCAAGGAACTCGGTGTTGGTGACGAACAGATCGTCGCCGACGAGCTGGATCTTGTCGCCGAGCGCGACGGTGAGCTTTTTCCAGGTCTCCCAATCGCCCTCGGAGCAGCCGTCCTCGATCGAGATGATGGGATATTTCGCGACGAGCTTCTTGTAGAAATTGACGATGTCGTCGCCGGAGAGGATTTCACCGGTGGATTTCTTGAAGACGTAGCTCTTCTTTTCCTTCACGTAGAATTCGGAGGCGGCGACGTCGAGGGCGAGGTTGATATCCTTGCCGAGTTTGTAGCCGGCGTTTTTCACGGCGACGGCGATGATGTCGAGCGCGGCCTCGGCCGACTCGAGCTTCGGGGCAAATCCACCCTCGTCGCCGACGGCCGTGGCGAGACCCTTTTCCTTGAGCGCCTTTTTCAGCGAGTGGAAAACTTCGCAGCCCATGCGCAGCGCCTCGGAGAACGACTTCGCGCCGGTCGGCATAATCATGAACTCTTGAAAATCGATCGGGGCGTCGGAGTGCGCGCCACCGTTCATGATGTTCATCATCGGCACCGGGAGGACCTTCGCGTTGGGGCCGCCGATGTATTTGTAGAGGGGCTGGTTGAGGGCGGCGGCGGCGGCTTTGGCGGTCGCGAGCGAGACGCCGAGGATGGCGTTGGCGCCGAGCTTGGCCTTGGTTTTCGTGCCATCGAGCTTGATCATCGCGTGATCGATGCCGACTTGGTCGAGGGCGTCGAAGCCGATGAGGGCGGGGGCGATCTTGGACTTCACGTTGGCGACCGCCTTGAGCGTGCCTTTGCCGCCGTAGCGTGCCTTGTCGCCGTCGCGCAGCTCGATGGCTTCGTGCTCGCCGGTGCTCGCGCCCGAGGGCACGGCGGCGCGGCCGAGGGCGCCGGAGGCGAGGCGCACGTCGACCTCAACGGTCGGATTGCCGCGGGAGTCGATGATTTCGCGGGCGGTGATGGCGGTGATGGTGGTATTCATGCGATGAGGAATTTGCGGGGCGCGCGAAGTGCGCACTTGGTCAACGAGTGAAGCACGCGCCCGGCTGAGGGAAAGGCGAAAGTGTGGCCCGTCCGTAGTGGAAAACAGCCCGCTCGTGGCGAGCTCCGGCTGGCGAAACTCGTCGTGGACTAGAACGGCGCCCGCGGGCGCACGAACTTATGGAGGAAGCGTCGGAATGGACTGAGGGTGCGCGGACGCGCCGCTTCGGGAATCTGGTCGGCAAATCCGCGGTCAAGGGCGAGACGGGCCACCGTCATGCCGTCGTAGTTGCGGGTGGCGACACGATCGAGCGTCAGCAATTCTTCGGGGAGTTGGTCGAGGTGGCCCTCGTAGGCGGCAGCGTGCAGCGGGGTGTCGCCGTTGTCGTTGCGTGTGAGCAAAAGATCGGCGGTGAGTTGGGCGCGCGGGATTTTTTCCAGCTGGCCCGTCTCGGCCGCCGCGTGGATGGCGGTGAATCCGCTCTTGCTGGCGATGACGAGGTTGTCGTGGGTGAGGAATTGCGCCGGGAGCTGGCCGAGATGGCCGGCAATTGCAGCGGCGTGGAAGACGGTGTCTCCCGCGCTCGTCGTGGCGCGCAACGCCGTCTCGGTGAGCAGCGCCGGCGGCACCTGACCGAAATGGCCGTTGAAGGCGGCGACGTGGAGCACGGTCTCGCCGCCGATGTTCTGCTCATTGAGCGCGGTGGGTGTGATGAATTCCGCGGGCACGCGGTCGAGCGTGCCGTTTTCGGCGGCCTCGTGGAGCAGGGTGTTGCCGAGATCGGTGCGACGGGCGAACACGTCGGCCTTGAGGAGCGCGGCCGGGATCTGCGCGAGGTGGCCTTGGGCGGCGGCGACGTGAAAGACGCTGTAGCCGGCGTTGCTGCGGGTCGCGAGCAACTCCGCCGTGAGCAAATCCCCTGGCACCTGATCGAGGTGGCCGCCGATCGCGGCGTGGTGGAGCGGCGTGTAGCCGGCGTCGTTCTTCACCGTGAGCGTTTCAGCCGTGAGCAAAATGGGTGGCAGATCGCGGAGTTGGCCGGACTTGGCGGCGACATGGAGCGGGGTGTTGCCGGCGGCGTTGCGCGCGGTCAGGGATTCCTCGGTCAGCGCGGTCGATGGCACACTCTTCAGCGAGACCGAGCGGGCGGCGGCGTGCAGATCGTAGATTTCCATCTCGGTGTTGACCCAATTCAGCCCGGCGCGCCGAGGCAACCAAAAGCGGAGGGGAGTTTCGGGCCGCGGGCGGTTTGGATTTGCCAAGTCGGCGCCGGAAAACAGGATGCCGGCAATGTCCGCCGCCATCCCGTCCCCGCAGTCCACCGGTGTCGCGCCGAAAGATGCCGTGCTTTTGGTCGACGACGAGCAGCCGTTGCTCGACGTTTTTCGCGCGGCGCTTGCGCCGAAATTTGATGTCACCACCGCAATCACCGCGCGCGAGGCCGACCTGATTCTGCACAAGAAATTGTTTAAGGTCGTCGTCGCCGATCACTTGATGCCCGGCGGCAATGGCATGAATTTTCTCACCCGCGCGCGCGAAGAATATCCGCACATGCAGCGCATCCTCGTGACCGGCTACATGAAACCGGAAATGCTCCTGCGCAGCGTCAACGAGGCCGCGCTGTTCCGCTACCTCCTCAAACCGGTGGCGATCGCCGAGTTGATTTCGGTCGTCGCAGATGCGGTGAAGGCGCACGACGCCAGCCTGGCCGCGCAGAGAAAGTAGGCGGGAGGTCCGCGCATGACCAACGATCGCCCGAGTCCGCCGCGCCGGGCCGTGGTGTTGATTGTCGATGACGAGGCGGCCGTGCGCGACGTGCTCGCGCTGGGATTGGGCCGGCACTTCGACACCGAAGGCGCCCGCTCGACGAACGAAGCCGATTTGATGCTGGCGACCCGCGAGTTCGATGTGATCGTCTGCGATCACCTGATGCCGGAGGAGGAAGGATTGCCGTTTCTCATTCGCGCGCGAAAGCGCTTTCCGAAAGTGCAACGCATTCTGCTGACCGGCTATATGAACCCCGAACTGCTCTCGCGCAGTACCGAACTCGCCGGTCTCGCCGGGGTGCTGATGAAACCCGTCGCGACCGAGGAACTCGTCGAACTGATCCGGATGGTGCTGCCGCGTTGAAGCGATTACGCGCGGAGCTTCCTGCGCAGGAATGGTGCTGAGGGGCTGCGCTTCACTTTGAGCAGTCCGACGAGATCACCCTGATAAATCAACTCGCCGCCATCGGGCCCGCCGACTGGACCGAGTTCGACGATGTAGTCCGCCTCCGCCAGCAGATCGAGATGGTGCTCGATCACAACGACGGTGTGACCCTGCTCGACGAGCGAGTGTAACACGCGGATCAGCTTTTCGCAGTCGCTCAGATGCAAACCGATCGTCGGCTCCTCAAGCAGGTAAAGGTTTTTCGGGAGTTGGCCGCGGCTGCGTTCGCGATAGGTCGCGAGGCCGGCAGCGAGTTCGGTGACGAGTTTGAGGCGTTGCGCTTCGCCGCCGCTGAGGGTCGACGAACTCTGACCGAGCGCGAGATAGCCGAGCCCACAATCGACCATGAGCTGGCAGACCTGCGAAAGCTGCGAGTGAAAATCGAAAAACACCGCAGCCTCTTCAAACGTCAGCTGCAGCACCCGTCCGATCGTTTTATTTTTCCAGGTGATGTCGGCGAGTTCGGGGCCGTAGCGCAGGCCGCGGCAATCGTCGCAGGGCAGGTAAGTGTCGGGCATGAACGCCATCTCGAGCTTGATGCGACCCGCGCCTTCGCATGTCGCGCAGCGTCCGCCGGTGGTGTTGAACGAAAAACGCGACGCCGTGTAGCCGCGCATCTTCGCCTCCGGCAGCGAAGCGAAGAACTGCCGCACAAGATCGAAGATGCCGAGATAGGTAGCCGGGGTGGAACGCGGCGTCTTGCCGATCGGCGCCTGATCGACTTCGACGACGCGTTTGAAACCGCCAACGCCGCGTAACTCGCTGAACATCGGCTCCGGGTCGGCGGCGTGCGTGGCTTTGGCGAATTCGCGGCCAGAGAGTTTGGATTTACCTTTCGCGATCGCGTGGGCGACGGCGGGGTGGAGCACGTCGCGGAAGAGCGTGGATTTTCCCGCGCCACTCGGGCCGGCGGCCATGATGAGGCGGCCGAGCGGGAGGCGCAGATCGAAGTTCTTCAGGTTGCGGAAGCGGACGCCGCGCAATTCGAGCCAGTCGACGTTTGCGATCGGTCGGCGTTTACCAAGCAGCGGATGGTTGATGCCCTTCGCGAGGAAAATTCCGGTGAGCGATTTGTCGCTCGCCTTGATTTCGGCCGGCGTGCCCTGCGCCAGAATTTCGCCGCCGTGAATGCCGGCCGCCGGCCCGAGATCGATGATGCGGTCGGCGCGCTCCATCAGCTCGTCGTCGTGCTCGACGACGAGCACCGTGTTGCCCTTGTCGCGGAGGGTTTCGAGCGTGGCGATCAGGCGCTGGTTGTCGCGCGCGTGCAGGCCGATGCTCGGTTCATCGAGCACGTAGAGCACACCGGCGAGGTTGGTGCCGAGCTGCGCGGCCAGCCGGATGCGCTGCGCTTCGCCACCCGAGAGTGTTTCGGTCGGCCGATCGAGCGAGAGGTAGCCGAGCCCCACGTGATCGAGGAACTTCAGCCGCTCCTCGATCTGAGGGACGATGTCTTGCGTGATCAACTTGCCGCGGGCGTCGAGTTCGAGTGCACGAAGTGTAGTGAGAAGGTTGGTGGGCGTGCAGGCGAGCAAACCGGGTAGCGAAATCGGTGGCTGCTTGGCAACGGTGCGGAGGGGCAGCTTGACGGAGCGACCGATGCGATTGAGCCGCACGCCGTGGCAATCAGGGCAGGGTGTGCCTTCGTCGGAAATTTCTTCAGCCGAATCTACGCCGAACACGCGCAGCTTCGCGAGCGGATCGGCATTTTCCTCGTCGTCGGGCACGAGCATCCACGGGAACACCCGCCCGTGTCCGCGGCACGTCGGGCACCAGCCGCGCGGCGAGTTGAAGGAAAAGTTCTTGGGGTCGAGTTCCGGAAAGCTCTCGCCGGTCTCGATGTCAGTGCGCGTCGTCGAGAACCACGAGAGCACATCGCCCTGCGGGGTGAGGAGGAAACAGGCGCCTTTGCCAATCTTGAGCGCGCGATCGAGGGCAGGGCCGTGTTTCGCCTCGGTGCGCAGATCGGCGACCACGACCTCGATATCGTGCTCCTTGTAGCGATCGAGTTTTTGGAACGCATCGACGCGCGTGAGCCGGCCGTCGGCGCGCATGAGCTCGAAGCCCTGCTTGCTGATCCATTTCGCAATCGGCTCGTGGTGGCCTTTGCGACCGCGAATGAGCGGGGAGCAGAGATAAAGGTGCTTGGCCTTTTTCGCCTTCGGCGTGGCGAGCACCCGGGCTAGGAGATTTTTTAACTGGCCGACCGACCGCGGTTGGACGGGTTTATCTGTTTCGGGGTGATGCTGGATGCCGAGGCGCGCATAGAGGAGGCGGAGGTATTGGGCGACCTCGGTGATCGTCGCGACCGTGGATTTGCGCGAGCCGCGCGTGACGCGCTGCTCGATCGCGACCGTCGGCGGGATGCCCGTGAGCCGATCGACGGCGGGGCGGGGGAGCTGTTCGACGAATTGCCGCGCGTAAGGTGACATCGACTCCATGAACCGCCGCTGGCCCTCGGCAAACACGATGTCGAACGCGAGCGTGGACTTGCCTGAGCCCGAAACGCCCGTGACGACCGAAAGCTGGTGATGCGGGATCGTGAGCGAGAGGTTTTTCAGGTTGTTCTCGCGCGCGCCCGTGATGACGAGGTCGCCCGTCGCGAGCGTGAGAGGCGCTTGATAAGGCGCGGCATCCTCGGCGGCGATGAGACCGCGATCGCCTTCGGCGAGTGCGGCGCGGAGGAACGGGGAGGTTTCCGTCGTGGCCGTCGCGACCTGCTCCGGCGTGCCTTCGGCGACGATGCGGCCGCCGTTCGCTCCGGCATCGGGACCGACCTCGATGATCCAGTCGGCCGATTTCAGCACGTCGAGGTTGTGCTCGATCACGATGACGCTGTGCCCGCGATCGACGAGTTGCTGGAGCACGGCGAGCAGGCGTTTGACGTCGTGGCGGTGGAGGCCGGTGGTGGGTTCGTCGAGCAGGAGCAGCGCGCCGCTTTTGGAGGCTGCGTCGCTGTCTCCGGTAAATGTCCCGAGGTAGCGCACGAGTTTCAGCCGCTGCGATTCGCCGCCGCTGAGCGTGTTGAGCGGTTGACCGAGCGTGAGGTAGCCGAGGCCGACGGAATCGAGCGAAGCGAGGCGCCTTTGGATTTCGGGAACCTCGGCAAATAGCGGCAGCGCGTCGCCCACCGACGTGTTGAGCAGATCGGAAACGGAGCGGCCGTTCCACTGGATCGCGAGCACCTCGGGTTTAAACCGACGCGATTCGCACACGGGGCAAGGCACAAACACGTCCGACAGAAACTGCATCTCGACACGTTCGTAGCCGAGGCCCTGACAGTGATCGCAGCGACCGTCGCCGCTGTTGAATGAAAAACTCGACGGACTGAGGCCGGCTTCCTGCGCGGCAGGCGTAGCGGCGTAGAGTTCGCGAATGAGTTCCCACGCCTCGGTGTAGAGCGCAGGATTCGATCGCGGAGTGCGCGAGAGCGGCGACTGATCGACGAGGACGATTTCGCCGAACTCCTCATCGCCCGTGATTTTTTCAACCACGGCGGCGTCCTCGGTGAGTTGGAGGCGTTGCGCGAGCAGGCCTTGGTAGATCACGTGATCGAGCAGCGTGGATTTGCCGGAGCCGGAGACGCCGCTCAGGCAGACGAGCCGCTGGAGCGGCACGCGGAAAGAGACGTCGCGGACGTTGTGCTTCGTGGCACGAGTGAAATGCAGCGAGGGATGCGTCGCATCGATTGGGCGGCGCGTGGAAGGTGTCTCGATTGATTCGCGGCCAGAGAAATATTTTCCGGTGATGCTGTCCGGCGAGGTGAGCATCGCAGGCACCGTGCCTTGAAACACGATGTGTCCGCCGCGTCCGCCCGGCTCGGGTCCGACTTCGATCACGTGATCGGCGGCGCGAATCATCGCCTCGTCGTGCTCGACGACCACGACGGTGTTACCGGTGTCGGTGAGGGTGCGGATGATTGCGATGAGGCGATCGATGTCGCGGGGGTGGAGGCCGACGCTGGGCTCGTCGAGGACGAAAAGCGTATCAACGAGCGACGTGCCGAGGCACGAGGTAAGGTTGACGCGTTCGACCTCGCCGCCGGAGAGCGTCTTCGACTGGCGGTCGAGCGTGAGGTAGCCGAGGCCGACCTGCTCAAGGTAGCGTAGCCGCGTGAAGATCGATTCGTAGGCGAGCTCGGACTGGCGATCGCCGGTCTTCGGGCGCGCGTCGGCGAGGCCGGCGAGTAGATCGGAGACGGGCAATTGGTAGAGTTGCGGAAGCGTCTGGCTGCGCCATTTCCAGCAGATTGCCTCGGGCTGGAGGCGCTGGCCGCCGCAGTCGGGGCACGGATTGTAGGCGCGGTAGCGCGCGAGGTAGACGCGCACGTGCATCTTGTAGGTCGTCTTCTCCAGCCAGCGGAAAAAGCCCTTCAACCCATACCAATACTGCGGCCACTTCTTGCCGGACTCGTCGCCGTAGTCGGGTTCGCCCTCGATCACGAAGCGCTGCTGCTCGGGCGTGAGCGAGGCGAACGGGACATTGGTTGGGATTTTTTTCTTCTTGGTGAAGACGAGCAAGTCCTTCTTCGACTCGCCGTAGATTTCGCTCTCCCAGCACTTGATGACGCCGTCGTCGATCGAGAGTGAGAGGTCGGGCATCGCCATGCGGTAATCGATTTCGATCACGCGACCGAAGCCGCGGCATTTCGGGCAGGCCCCGAGCGGAGAGTTGAAGGAGAAGAGTGCGGGCGTCGCCGCGCGAAAGGTCCGCCCGGTTTTCGGCGAATGCAGGCCGCGCGAGAAATGTCCGACTTCGGCGAGAGAGTCGGCGGCGAACACATGGACCTGGCTCGTGCCGAAATGCAGCGCCGTTTCGATCGCTTCGAGGGCGCGGGATTTTTGCGCCCCTTCGAGCGCGAGACGATCCTGCGCGACGAAGAGTGCGGTTGCGTTTGCGAGCGGCTTCGCGTGGGCGAGGAGGTCGTCGATTTTTTGGACGGCGAGGCAGTCGGCTTGTGGGCGCTCGCCGCTACGCGCGAGGACACGGACGTAGCCTTGGTTTTTGAGATTCGTAAGAATCTCCGGCCACGTGAGGTTCGCCGGCTTCGTGACCTTGAACGCGATGATGACGGATTTGCCAGCGTGCGCGACGAGTGACTTCGCCCAGATGGTTTCGGGATTGTCGTCTTCGACCTTTTCGCCGGTCGCAGGATCGAAGCACTCGGCGACTTGGCTGAACCAAATTTTGAAGAAGTCGGTTAGCTCCGTCATCGTGCCGACAGTGGAGCGCGAGGTCTTGACGGTGTTGGTCTGCTCAATCGCGATCGAGGGGCGGATGTTTTCGATCGAATCGACCTTGGGTTTATCCAGCAGGTCGAGGAACTGGCGCGTGTAGGCCGAAAACGTCTCGACGTAGCGGCGCTGGCCTTCCGCGTGGAGCGTGTCGAAGACGAGCGAGGATTTGCCCGCGCCGCTCAGACCGGTGACGACGACATAGCGCCCAAGTGGCAGATCGAGATCGAAGCCCTTGAGGTTGTTCTGGCGCACGCCGCGGAGGCGGATGCACTCGGGCTTCGACAGCGGGCGGGTGGACTTTGCGGTTGGTTTGACCACGGAGGCGGACACGGATGGACGCGGGCGCCGGGAACGCAACTCAGAGTGCGCGTTGAGGCAAGACTGCTGACAGGACGCTGTCAGTAGCGCCCGGACTTCTTCTCGGTGAGCGTCAGCTTCGCGCCTGCGGCGTTGATCGCGCGGCTCACGGCGGGGGTCGGACGGGTGTTGGTCACGATGGTGAAGCGCGACTCGAACGGGGCGGTGAGGTTGAGGGCTTTGCGGCCGAATTTGGAATCGTCGAGTGCGAAGATAGTGCGCTCGGCGGCGGCGATCATTTTTCGCTGGGCGGCGACGATGAGGGCGTTGTGGTTCCACACGCCGTTTTCCGTGATGCCGGCGCCACCGAGGATCGCGAGGTCGGCGTGAGTTTGCTCGAATGATTGTTCGCAGAGCGGACCGATCAGCACGCCGAGGCGAGAGTAGATGCTGCCGCCGGTGACGATCGTTTCGACGCTGCCGATTTCGCTGAAGAGCGAGGCGATCGGGAGAGAGTTGGTTATGACTTGGAGATGTTTGTCGGCGAGCAGGCGGGCGACCGTGTAGGTCGTGCTGCCGCCGTCGAGAATAACCGTCATGCCAGGCTGTACTTGCTCGGCGATCAGGCTGGCGATGGCAAATTTCTCATCGGGAAAGCGCTGGTTGCGGGCGATGAAATCGTATTCCTGCGTGATCGCATCGGTCTCAATCAAGGAGGCGCCACCGTGATGGCGGCGGACGACGCCACGGGCTTCGAGTTGATCGAGGGCGCGACGGACAGTCGAGAGCGAGCCGCTGAATTTCTCGGCGAGCGTGCGGAGGTCGGCGTATTTGTGTTCGCGGATGTGGCGCTCGATGAGGTCGGTGCGTTGCTTGTTGGTCATAGGGCCGGCGCTACTGGGTCGCGAGGAGTCGGTGAAAAAGTTCGAGATAGGCGCCAACTTGCCGCGCGGGATCGAAGTTGTCGCGGGTAAATTTTCGCGCGTCGGCGGAGCGTTCGGCGTGGGCGATCGCGGGCTCGCTCATGCGGCGGGTAAGCGTGTCGCGAAACGCCCGGCGATCTTCGCGGGCGATCGCCCAGCCGGTGCGGCCGGGGACGAAGCATTCGCGAATGCCCTGCGCCTCGTAAGCGACCGCGAGGAGACCGTGCGCCTGCGCCTCGATGAGGAAGTTCGAGAGCGCCTCGCTCCATGAGGCGTGCACGGCGAGATCGGCGGCGCAGTAGAGCGACGTGGGATCGCGGTGGAACCCGAGAAACTTGACGCGGGCGCCGAGATTTTTTTCCACGACGAGTTTCTCGCAGGCGGGACGCGCGGGACCGTCGCCGGCGAGCCAGAGCTGCCAGTCGAGTTCGAGCGGGAGGCCGGCAGCGATCTCGATGAGTTCGCGCTGGTTTTTTTCGGGGCGGAACATCGCGACGTTGAGCATGACGCGCGTCGTCGGCTTGGCGGCGTGTTGCGCGCGGAGCGGCTCGTTGCGCCAAAGCGCGGACTCCGGCGGGAAAACGAGAGAGTTGCGGATGACGGAGATTTTTTCGGCGGCGACAGCGTAGCGGTAGACGAGGGTGTCGCGGGCGTCGGCGCTGTTGGCGACGACGTGATCGACGCGGCGCAGGGAAAGCCGGAAACGAGAAGGGAGCGGTTTGCCGGTTCGCATCGTGGCGATGACGCGAGTTTTGACCGGCTCGAATTGTGGAAGGCGTTCAACAATTTCGCGCAGATGCTGTATGCGGTAGGCGTGGCAGTTGGCCATGCGGCCCATGCAGAGCACAATTTCGGGCCTCGCTCGCCGCACGAAGCCGACAAGCCCCGGAGCGAACCAATCGAGATGAAAATCGAACGGCTGGAGGGAGCACCGCTTTACGTTCAGAGCGACCGTCGAGGCCAGCGCGCCACCGGGGCGAAACGTGAGGAGTGTCGTTTCCTGTCCGGCCGCGGCGAAGGCGTTGGCGAGCAGAACCGACTGCCGCTCGGTGCCGCCGCTGCGGAGGTGGTCCTGGACGACGAGGATTTTCATTGCGCGGGCCAATGACCGGGGAAACGTTGCGCGCGTGAACTCACCTTTTCTTCAACTGCTGATGCGCTGGGCCGTCCTCGCGCTGGGGGTGGTGCTGGCAACGAAGCTTGTGCCCGGCATCGCATGCGACAACGGCGGCACGCTGCTCGCGGTCGTGGTTCTGCTGAGTTTCTTCAACGCGATTCTAAAGCCGCTGATGGTGCTGTTCACGCTGCCGTTCATTTTGCTCACACTGGGGTTCGGCGTGCTGGTGATCAATGCCTTGTTATTTCTGTTCGTGGGGCGGCTGGTCGATGGGTTTCATGTCGCTGGGTTTTGGCCGGCGCTGTGGGGCGCGTTTGTGGTGAGCGTGACCAACTGGTTGGTGAGTGGGTTCATCAAGAATTCGGCCCGGCCGGCGCCGCCGGCGAAGAAGAAGCCAGACGATGTGATCGATATTTGAGCGGTGGCGAAAATCCGTTTGACGGTTTTGTCCGCCGTGCGACGGTGGGAGCATGGCTGACAACACAGACTACGATCTCATCGTCATCGGCGGCGGACCGGCGGGCTATGCGGGCGCGATTCGCGCGGGCCAGCTCGGCAAAAAGGTCGCGTGCATCGAGCTCGAGCGCGCGGGCGGGACGTGCCTCAACTGGGGCTGTATCCCGACGAAGGCGCTGTTGAAGAGCGCGGAGTTTTACCGCTCGCTGGCGAAGGCGGAGAGTTTCGGCGTGGGCGTGAAGGACGTAAGCTTCGATTTTGCGAAGGTGATGGATCGATCGCGCGGCGTAGCGAGCACGATGGCGAAGGGGGTCGAGTTTCTGTTTCGCAAGAACAAGGTCGATTACTTCGTCGGTCGCGCGCAGGTCAGTGCGCCGGGCCTCGTCGAGATCACGGAAGGCGAGCAGAAGTGGAAATTCTTCAAGACGAAGAACGTGCTGCTCGCGACCGGCTGCAAGCCGCGTCGCCTGCCCGACGTGCCGGTTGACGGCGTGCGCGTGATGACGTCGCGCGAGGCGCTGGAGCCGCGCAAGTCGCCGCCGAAATCGATCGCGATTCTCGGGGCCGGAGCGATCGGCGTGGAGTTCGCGTATTTTTTCAACGCCTTCGGCTCCAAGGTCACGCTGATCGAAATGCTGCCGCAGGTCGTGCCGGTGGAAGACGAGGATGTGGCGAAAGCGCTGCAGCGCTCGTTCGAAAAGCAGGGCATCACCGTCCACGTGAACACCAAGGTCGACAAAGTCCGCGTTGGAAAGGACAAGGTTGAGCTCACGCTCCTCAAAGCCGGCGAAGCCAACTCGACCGAGATCGAAGCGGAGACGCTGCTCATCGCGATCGGAGTGACGCCGAATCTCGAGGGCGCGCTCGGCAAGGCCGTGAAGCTCGAACTCGATCGCGGCTACGTCAAAGTAAACGACAACTACGAGAGCAGCGTAAAAGGCATCTACGCGGCGGGCGACATCATCGGGCCGCCGTGGCTCGCGCACGTCGCGACCTATGAAGCGGTCAATGCGGTGTCCGGAATGTTCGGTCACCACAGCGGCGGCCGCGTGAAGATCTTTCCGGGCGCGACGTATTGCCAGCCGCAGATCGGCAGCACCGGCCTCACCGAGAAACAGGCGAAGGAAAAGAAACTCGACTATAAGGTCGGAAAGTTTCCGTTCACCGCCTCGGGCAAGGCCGTTGCCGCGGGCGACTCAGAGGGATTCGTCAAAGTCATCAGCGACACCAAGACCGGCGAGATTTATGGCGTGCACATCCTCGGCAACGAGGCGCCGGAGTTGATCGCGGAATACGTGCTCGCGATGAACTCCGAGCTGACAGTCGACGAGGTGCACCGTTCGATCCACGCGCACCCGACGCTGAGCGAAGCGTTGATGGAAGCCGCCGCCGCGACGAGCGGAGAAGCGATCCATATTTAAATTTTGCCAGCCGCCTCGTCAGTGGCGGGTTCGGTGGGCTGAAGCTGTGGCCTCAGCGGGCGCATTGCAGGTCACCGGTGCAACCTACTGAGAAAACGGGCGACATTTACGACGTCGGCGTCGTCGAGGTATTCGTGACCAGCCATGGTAGTGCCAGGCACGCCGAATTTGATAATCTTCGTGATCGCCGTGAGAGGGCTTGAGTCGTCAGGGGCAATTCGCCGCCACGCGTCATGGGAAAAATCGGGTGGTTTAAGAGTAAGTTTGGCAGAAAGCGGTCCGTCGCCACGAGCTTCTGGACCATGGCAAGCGGCGCACAATTGAATGAAGAGTTGCCGGGCCTTCCGCTCGTTAGGCGCGCTCGCAAGCGCATTCGCCGAGGGCTCCCATTTCGTGATACTTGCCATTCGTTGCCCGATCGTTTCGGGGCCGAGCGATGAAAGATAGACGACGAGTGAATCGCCACGTGAACCGCCCGCCTCAAACAATCCAGCATAGCTTGGCATACGTGACCCTGGCGTTAGCAATTGCGGTCCGATCAGATGCAGTCGCTGCCACTCGGGCGAACGCCGGTTGCCCACGTTCGTCAAGTCCGGGCCCTGCCGGCGGAGGCCGAGTAACGGAGGCGTCTCGGTGAGGCGCTCCGTCAGCGGTTGGGCCGGTCCCCACCACAGAATTTCCTGTGCAACGTTGGGACGGAGATATTGCGAGTGGCACGTGATGCAGCCCTCGGCGATGTAGACCTCGCGTCCGCGGGCAATCATTCCGTCGTCCGCGCGTGTCTTACCAGACGCCAGGCCGAACACGCCGATCACCATCGCGGCGAGCATCGCCGATTTTCTCCTCTGGATGCCACTCACGACTAGCGACGAAAAAACAAAGACGACGGCGATACCGACAAACCAAGCGGGAATTGCGTGCAGGTCCTGCACCATCCCGATGCCCAGCGCCGATCCCATCCAGCCGGCCACCGCAAAGAGCGCCGCGGCCAGCAAAGGTCGGGCGCGCCAAGCGGGATAATAAACCAGCGCGACCGAGTAAGCCGACACGCCTGCCGTGTAGAGCACGCGGGCGCCGGCGAAAGTCCCCGCGGCTCCACCGAGCGCGAGATCGGCGGCGGCTAGCAGAGCCATCGCCACGCCTGCCGTGACCGTGATGAGTTGGAAATCAAGCGCGAATCCTGCCACGACCGCACCCACCAGATGCGTGATCGCGTTGCCATAGAGGATCCACGATCCGGTCCACGTCTGGGCGCGCAAATGAGGCGTGTGTTGCAAAATGTAGAAACCCGCTGAATCGAGCCAGACGAGCGCCAGAAAAATTAAACCCCACAGCAGCCAGTTCAACCGCTCGCGCGCCGGAATCTCGACAGAGCCGGGATGCATATTACGCGCGGCCCACACTCCCAGCAGCGCGAGTCCCGCCGAAATTTCCGTTTGCACCACCGGCGTCGCTTCAAACGCAACCGGCAAATTCACGATCGCATACGCGAGCCCGGTGCCGAGGCCGCACCATAGGCCGAGGCGCTTCGCGCCGACCACCGAGCGCAATCCCGCGGACAGCGTCACCGTTGTCCAGCCCAAGCTGAGTCCCACACCGGCGATCGTGAGCCAAAGCTCCGCTCGTCCCGCGAACACCGTGGCAATCGCCGAGAGCGCACAACCCGCAAAGCCGCCCGCCAATGCGCTCTGGAAACGATCGAGGCGGAAGTGGCTCGCCGCCAGAAAACTGCCGGCGACTCCGCCTGCGCACAGCATGGTCAGCAACGGACGCAGGGCGAGCTCGCCGCTGAACCAAGGCTTGGCCAGTTCCAGCAGTGCGAATTCGGCGAACAGCAGGAAATATCCGTAGGTCGCGGCAATCGCGACCACGGTGGCCCTTATCGCCGCGGAGTGCGACGGGAGTGACTTTTGATCAGGAGGCACCGGCGTTCTCCGTTTTCTCTCCACGAAGCGATTGCCACCACCAGACTATCGACACGCCCAGCAAAGCCACTCCGGTCAACAACCGCACGGCGTAGATCGCCTGCGTCCACCGAGCCGCCAGAAACACGTCATCCCAATGATCGGGCTCGAACCAACCGAGCGCCAGCAACATTGCCACCTGCACGACACACGCGCCCTGCCAGAGCCAGAAATGCCGCAGCGCTTTCAACCCGCGCAGCTCCACCAGCACGGCAATATTCGCGCACGTCACGAGTCCCGCCATCGCGAGATGGGCGTGGCCGACCATTGCGTTGGTGTATTTCAATCGCTCGGAGACGCCGGGGAGAAACGTCCAAAACCCCGAAAGAACGAGCGCCGCCCACCACCCGAAGGCTGCGGCCCACCAGCGTCGCGCCGCAGGTTCGCCGTTGCTGCCGCCAAAGTAGGTCCAAGCCAGCGGCAGCCAGCCGAGCAGCGTGGCAAGCCCCACGATCTGCGCCGTTTCGTGATGCGACGCATCACCGTGCTCGATCGCGATGCAGACCAAAACCGAGCACAAAAAATATCCCCAATACCACGCCCGCCGATTTTTTCGGCTGATGCCAAGCACTTCGGCGATGAAGCCATAGATCGCGACGATGCCGAGTGTCGATGCCAGCAGCCGCGCGCCGGTTGCGCCGCCGCTGTCAGGATTTACGCTGGGATAAACATCGCGACCGGCCGCCCAGTGCACCGCGTTCGGTACCACTAACAAAACGATCAGCAACCCAATTCGCGCCGCGCATCCCGCCTGGCTGAATTGATCGCGGCGCCACCAGACATGCGCGGAGAGCAGACTCCACAAAAACAGCATCGCCACCGGCAGCAGCGGTCGGGCCCATCCATGCCATTCCAGAAAAGGCTTGCCGCTCGAAATTCCCGAAAGCCACGAAAGCCCGCCGAGCGCGAGAGCGAGCGACCAGGCGCCGAGCGCAATTCGCGCCTGCCCGACGGCCTGCGGGTGACGGACGTCAACGCACCACGCGAGCAGCACGCCGACCAGCGGCAGCGCACACGAGCCATAGAGCTGCCAGTCGAGATGGAGCGGAATCCAGCGCCCATAGGTCCACGAGCCGAGCGCCGAATTCAGCGCGGGCCAGACCAGAAGCGCTGCGAGCAACACGCCGACGGCATTGCCGGCGGCAAGCCAGCCAAACGTGTGTCGGGCGACGACGTGCGAGATGTCGGCGTGGCGCCCGCGGTCTCGGTTTGAGCTCACGAATCAAACACCTTTCCGTCGCGCACCCGCAACCGCCGGTGACACGCCTCGGCAAAGCGGCGTTCGTGGGTAGCCAGCACGACGGCAAGTCCGTAGCTGACGGCTAATTCTTTCAGCAGCGAAAAAATCAGTTCGCCCGTCACTTCATCCAGCGAGCCCGTCGGTTCGTCGGCCAGCAAGAGCCGCGGCGCATTCATGAGCGCGCGGCAAATCGCCACGCGCTGACGCTCGCCGCCCGAAAGATCCTGAATGCGGTGATCGAGCCGATGCGCGATGCCGACCTGCTCGGCGAGCAGTTGCAGCCGCGCGGTCGTCTTCGCGGCCGGCTGACCGACAGCCAGCGCTGGCACGCGCAGATTTTCCGCGACCGTCAGATCGGCGATGAGATTGTGCAGTTGAAAAACGAATCCCAGATGCCGCCGCCGCAGTTCCAGCCGGTCCGACTCTAGCCGGGGGTCAAAACCGCACACTCGCAACTCTCCGCGTTCCGAAATATCGAGTCCGCCGATGAGATGCAGCAAGGTGCTCTTACCCGATCCCGAAGCGCCCCACAATGCGACGATTTCACCGGCTCGCACCTCGAGCGACGCGCCCTGCAATACCGGCACGCGTCCGCCATCGTAGGCCTTCCACGCATCGCGCACCGCGACGATAATTTCGCCCGGCTCACTCATAGCGCAGGGCCTCCGCCGGCTGAATGCGCGATGCAAATCGTGCCGGATAAATCGCCCCACAGACCGCCGTGACGATCGCAGTCACAATGATCCCGGCCACAACGGCGAGCCCGACATTGGCCTGTACGTAGCCCTGAAACAGCGGGATGTGCGGCAGTGTGGCCAGGACCGCCGCACCGAGCGCAAAGCCCAAAGCGAGTCCGGCGAGCGCCACTGATACCGCTTCGCCAAAAATCAGCGCCGCGACCTGCAACTCCGAAAAGCCGCACACCCGCAGCACCGCGATTTCACGGATGCGACTGAAGACGGAGAGCAGCATCGTGTTGGCGACTCCGAGGCCGCCGAGGAAGAACGCGCAGAGCCCGACGGCCCAGGCCGTCATCTTCATGACCCGAAAGGAATGGTAGCTCTGGTTGAACTCGCGGTTTTCGAGCGCGATCAATCCGGGATGCGCCGCCTCCACCGCACGCTTAAACGCGTCGCCCGCCGATCGATCCCGCAGCTTCACGGCCAGCACCGAGCACACGCCCGCGCGGTGGAAAAAATCCTGGGCGGCCGCCAACGGAAGAAAAACTCCGCCATCCTCGAAACCATTTTCCGTTTTCAGGATGCCCGCGACGCGCAAGGTCGTCGCGCCGATCGGCACGTCGTCGCCGAGGTGCGCGTGCAAAAACTCGGCGGCGCGCGAACCGAGAAAGATTTCGCCCGGGTGGCGGCCAAACTCCGCGCGGCCGCCTGCGATCCACTCGGCGCGTTCAAGTCGAGAATCATCCGCCGCCACGCCAAAACAGGTGATCACTGGAAATCCTGGGGAAGACACGATGCCAAACAGCAGCGGTTGGGCGGTGGCGACATTGGGCAGCGCGCGAATCGCCGCACTGTCTTGATCGCGCACGGCACTGAAGAATAGGTCGGAAACGTTTTTCTCGAGCACGAGATAGTGGCTGTCCGTGGCGAGGATTCGCTCAAACATCCCGATGGCCCCATTCACGATGCCGAGGATTGTGAGCATGGCCGCCACACCGAATCCAATGCCGGCCACCCCGATTAGCGCGCGCAGGCGGTGCCGGCGCAGGTTCACGAGTATGAGCGAGAGAAACTGCATCTCAGGCAGCGATGAACATCCGATAGCGGCTCATCAAGAGCCGTTCGTGCCAATCAGCCAGATAAGTCCACTTCGCATCGCGTTCGCGCAGTTGCTTCACCTGCAACTCCGCCAGCCCGAGCAGACGCGCGATGCGCTGACGCGTCAGTGGTGCGCCGAGAGCAATCGTCAGGTTGGGCCGGCTGAGTGCGGCATCACGGCCAGGCGTTTTACCGATCGCACCCGTCGGGGCTGCGACATCGAGCAGATCGTCCATGGCCTGATAGGCCAGGGCCCAGTAAATACTCAGCGCGTGCAACGTTCGCCGTTCGCGCGGCCACGCGCTCGACGGCAACAACGGCAGTGTGATCGCGAGTCCCAGCAGCGCGCCGGTTTTTCGCCATGCGATCCGGCCGACCTCACGGGAAGCGCGGAGCCCGCGGCTAAACCGCAGATCCCATGCCTGCCCGCAAAGGATACCAGCGGCGCCGAGAGCGGAGTCGACGAGTTCGCAGGCTTGCTCGCGCACGGCGGCCGATTCCAGCAGGAATGCCCGTTGGACGAGCGCATAGGCGCGATTGATCAAGCTGAGCGCGGTCAGGATCGCCGTCGATTCGCCATACGTGCGGTGTAGGCACGGCAGCCCGCGGCGCAATTCAGCGTCATCCATGCAGGGCAGGTCGTCGAGGATGAGCGAGGCCTGATGCCAGTATTCCAAGGCACAGGCGAGTTGCTCTGCTGTGGCTGCCTCCAGGCCATGACTTTTGGCCGCAGCCATGACCAATCCCGCACGCACCATGCGGCCCGGATTCGAAACCGCTTTCGCGAGGGCGTCGCACAAGACGGGCTCGGTGGTCGCTTCGCCGGGGTTGTTGGCGGAAAGCACGCGCGCAACCTCCTCCGAGTTCTCAATCATCGTCGGGTGCGCGTGCAGTTACGGCGCTGCCACGGCACCGGCCAGATGGAATCGCACCGTGACTAGCGGATCGACTTTCAGCACGGCGAACTTCCGGATGACAGGCAGACCGAATACGCGGGTGTCGACGACGGCTTCTCCGTCCACGGTCACGCGGGCCCCCTCGCGGGCAATCGATGCGGGGAACGAAATATCGTGAGTCGAGCCATGGAGCGTCAACCGGCCTCGGACGGTGAATTTTTCCGGAGAGACGGCGGTAAGCGAATCCAGCGTGAAGTCGCCGTCGGGAAACTTTTCGGTCTGCTGCCACTCGTTCATTTCCCGATCCCGCTTCTCATTCCCGGTCTTCACGTCGGAAAAATGAAACGCGACCTTGGAGGTGGTAACGGCCCCCGTGTCACGATCGACCAGAACCGTCGCGACGTAGTCCGCCAGTTTTCCGACGAACGAATCGGCGGTCGCCTTCACCGCGATCTCCACGTGTGAGCTAGCCTTGTCGATCGTCAGCGGGGCCTCCGCGGCCGACATGGTCACAGCAAGCAGACTTGCGGCGAAGATAGAGAGCAGGCCGGAGAACGGTTTCATCGTCATAGAAAATCACGGTCTGCCTGTCGCCGGCCCGCGCGAATACCATGCGACCCGCTCGCTTGAGTATAGCGTGAAGCGTGCCGTCCGCGAAGGAGCTGAGGTTGATCGAAGAGTCTTTGCATAATTTGGACCTGGAACGTCGCATCCACACTATTGCTGCATGCAGAGCGTGGCAACCGAGACCGGGCTGCACCAAGCATGTTCCGCGAGAAGAACACCGCTGGGTTCGGCTTTGTTGCATTAAGCCAGGGAGAAGCCCGCCGCGGTTAGGCCGCGACGGGGAAGACCTGGGGATGATGGGTCGCGCGGGCGACCGGCTGGAGGTCCGGGACGAGCCGGGCCTTAGCCAGCGCAACTTGCGTACTCA
>CAITWF010000064.1 GCA_903896015.1 uncultured Opitutia bacterium
CAGATCTTGTTTCGTTACGTTGATCACTGCATCGTTTCGCTTCGGGCGGTTCATGGTTTTCCTTTGTTGGTGGTTTTTGGCTTTAGCACCAAACCACTTACCATGTTCCGCCTTTTTGCTGAACTCTCCGGACACTACCGCGACGAGGCGTGGGCGGCTGTGGCTAAAAGCACGGCGAGCGAGCCGTAGCGGACAAGACCGGGTAGCCGGAAGCGGCGGACGGGAGCAGGGGTGGAGTTGGTCTGAGGAGGATTCATGTAGGATGGATTATAAACGCGGGAAAATTCCCGTTGCCTATTGATTGCGGAAACGAACGGCGGAAATTACACGCGGTTTTGTGCGTTTTTGCGCGGACTCTGCGCAGATCTGCGGTGAGGAGGTCGGGCGTTGCACTTTCGAAGGCGCCTTCCAGCTCCGCTCCATCGGCTTTGGGTGTTATTGTCGCCCCCAAGTTCGCGAGGTGCGGCAGTGCAAATGGGCTTGGCGAATAAAAACCCTGCGTTGGGGTTGCAACATCGTCTGACCCCGGCGTAAGGCGATCCCGTGCATCACTCTACCGCTCCCGCCCGCAGATTTGGCGCGGATTCATGGGTAGTGTCGCGCTCACCCTTTTCCATGTCCTCAGAAACTCACTGCCAGCCTGCCATTTTCATCACCGGCGCGACCGGTTTTCTCGGCGGTGCCCTTGCCGCCGAGTTGCTCAACACCCCGGAGTGGTCCGAGGTCGTCCTCCTTGTCCGGGCTTAAGATGCTTCGCACGCCTATCAACGCGCGTTGTGCTCGCTGGCCCGTTTCACATCCGATATCGAGGTGCTCGGCCGTGCGCGGTGCTCGCGATTGGCGCGATCGCGTGGGCAGGCCAGCACTGGCTGCGCGCCGCGTGGCGGCCCTGAGCGCTGGCTTGCGTTAGCGGCGGAGGCGCGAGTAGGTTACCCGCTTAGCTTTGGGGCCTGGTCGTCGCTCCGAGTTCTTTGATCCCAAGAGGCGGGCTAAACCCGCGTCCGTTTGAGAAAGTTCGGAGAGGAAAGTCCGGACACCGCAGGGCAGGATGCCGCACGAGCTTCACGGCAAGTGCGGACGGCGCGCGTCAAGGCGCGTTGATGGACAGTGTCACAGAAAACAAACCGCCGCGCGGGCAACCGCGAGGTCAGGGTGAAAAGGTGGGGTAAGAGCCCACCGCGCCGGCAGCAATGACGGCGGCACGACAAACCCCTTCCGGTGCAAGACTAAATAGGTGACTGGGCGGCCCGTCCGATAGTCACGGGTAAGTCGCATCCTGCGTCGTTCGCGCAAGCGCGCGGCGCAGGACTCGTCCGCAAGGGCGTGAGAGAAATGACGGCCGAAGCGTCGCAAGGCGCAGAACAGAATCCGGCTTACCGGCCCCAAAGCTAAAATTTTTTCGTTGGCCCGACCCGCTGTGCGCCTAGGCAGCCGAGCGCAGCGGCTCCGAGCGCAGCCGCGTGTAGAACTGGTTGAGCGGGGGCAAGAATTCGAAGACGTGGAAAATGAGTGAGGCGTGCTGCACCGGGGTGCCGCCGGGCAACGCGGCGATAGTTTGCACGCGGCCGCGCGGAAAATACGCGCGGTGAGCCGACTCAAACGCGAAGCGCGTCGGTGACGCCGCGTCGATCACAGCGTCCTCGCGTTCGGCGAAAAGCACGAGGGTCGGCGCGTCGGTCAACGGCAGGATCGATTGCGAAAAATAGGCGGTCGGCGGGAGCATCGCGCGCATGGCGTGCACCCGTTCGCTCGCGCCGGTGGGTGTGATGCCGCGGATCGCGCCCATTACGGCGGCGCGCAGGCCGGTGAGTTCGACGGGGCTCATCAGCGCGCGTAGCGCGGCCTTATTTTGCGCGCCGGCTTCGAACATCCGCGCGAAGATCACTCGCGATTTTTCGACAGCGGCCTCGTTGGTTGTGACATTATCGAAATACGGTTTGACCGCGCGGCCGAGCAGCGTGCCCGGTTTCGCCGCGCCTGGAGCGATCAGATCCTCGACGCACACCACCGGGCTCACCAGCACGAGGCCCGCGATTCGCGCGTGCGTGCCCGCGAGCCGTGCCCGGCGCAGCCACTCGATCGCGATACCGGCGCCAAAGCTCACGGCAAATACCACCGGGGGCTGCCCCGCTGCCGCAAGCTCGGTGACAAGATCGTCGAGTTGCGCGCATGCGAGATCGAGCGAGAAGCCCTGCCGCGGGTAATTCAAATAATAGAGATCGCCAGTGCGACGGAAGAAACGGCGCAGCAGAAAAACCTGTTCGGTTGAGTCGGGCACGAAGCCACCGAGGACGATCGTTGGCAGGCGCCCACGCCCGCGTTCGCGCAGGATAGCGGCGCACTGGTGCGGGCCGGTGTCGCCGCGCGCGAGCACGGCGTGGCAGGCGCATGACACCGTAGATTCGTGGGGGAGGAGTTGGCGCGGTCGGAGTTTTTCCTCGGTCGTGCGGACGAACATTTGCAGCGGACGCACCGGCGAGGCACGTCGGAAGGCCGCGAGCAACGAGAGGGCGGGGGCGAGGCTGAAGGCGGGCATGCGAATCGGATGCGATGCGCGCGGGGCGTGTTCGCAAAATGAATCGGCGCGTGTCGCGGGAAAATCACGCCGCCGCCATCGCTGCGTAACGCAGTTCGGATGTTGGATGGTTTTGCGAGATTGTAACGCGCGCGGCACGGCAACGACACCGAGGCAGTGCACGGTGCGCGGGTTGAAATTCGCCTTCGTCACAGAAACGTTCCCGCCGGAAATCAACGGCGTGGCGATGACGTTCGGCGTGCTGGCGCGGGAGCTGGGCAGGCGCGGGCACGTCGTGACCGTCTATCGGCCGCGCCGCGACGATCTGCCGGGAGGCATGCCGTCGCCGGAATTTGCCGAGGTTCCGTTGCCCGGCGTGCCGATTCCCGGTTACGCCCTGCTGCGGCTCGGGCTGCCGGCGGGTGCGCGGCTGAAAAAGTTCTGGCGCGAAGAACGACCCGATCTCGTGCACGTGGCGACCGAAGGCCCGCTCGGCTCTTCAGCAATCACGGCGGCGCGGGCGCTTGGCATTCCAGTCACGTCGAGCTTCCACACGAATTTTCACGCCTACACGAAGCACTATCGTTTTGGCCCGCTGCGTGGGCTCGTCCTCGCCTGGCTGCGACACGTGCATAACCGCACGCGCCGCACGTTTGCGCCGACCGCTGAGTTGTGCGCCGAACTCGCCGCGCTCGGCTTCCGCGATGTGGCGCTGTTATCGCGCGGCGTTGACACGTGGCAGTTTCATCCGGCGCGTCGCTCGGAAGTGCTGCGCCGCCAGTGGGGCGCCGAGCCAGACGATCCCGTGGTGATTCACGCGGGCCGGATGGCGGCGGAGAAAAATTATCCGCTGGTCTTCCGCTGCCACGCAGCGATGCGCGCCGCGAATCCGCGCTGCCGCTTCGTCTGCGTGGGCGACGGGCCGCTCCGGCGGAAATACCAGCGGGAAAATCCCGGCTGCGTCTTCACGGGCTTCATTCCACGCGGTGAACTCGCGCAGCACTACGCGTCCGCGGATGTCTACGTTCATGCGAGCCTGACCGAGACGTTCGGCAACGTGCTCACCGAAGCGCTCGCGAGTGGCCTCGCGGTTGCGGGCTTCAACTACGCCGCGGCGCGCCAGTTTATCCGCCACGGCGAGAACGGCCTCGCTGTCACCTGCGATCAACCGGACGCGCTGATCGATGCGGCGGTCATGCTCGCGACCGACGACATGCTCCGTGTGCAGCTCCGTCGCGTCGCTCGCGCTGCAGTCGAGCCGCAGTCGTGGGGCAACGTAATCGCCCGCTTCGAAGCCGATCTGCTCGCGGTCGCAGCCGCGGAACCCAACTCACTCGTTCCCGCTGTCGCATGAAACCCCGCGTCCTCGTTCTCACTGCCGGTTACGGGGAAGGCCACAACGCCGCCGCGCGCGCCCTGGTCGCCGCGTGCGACGAAGCGCACGGCCCGGATACCGCTCTGCTCGTGGATGTGTTTGCCCTCGCGGCACCACGTTTTTCCAAGGTGTCGCGCAAGGCTTACATCGACTTGATTAACGCGGTGCCGCGCCTGTGGAGCGCGGTTTACGGGTGGGCCGATCGATCGGTGCTATTGCCGCAGGCGTTTGCGCTGCTGGTGCGCGAGCGAAAGATCCTCGCCGAGCTGATCGCGCACGAAAAGCCCACAGTGATCTGCAGCACCTATCCGGTTTACGCGTTTCTCCTCGAAAAAATCGAACGCAGCGGTGTGACGCTGCCGCTGCATTTCAACATCGTTACCGATTCGATCAGCATCAACTCGCTGTGGTGGCGTGCGCCGTGCGCCGGTTGGTTCGTGCCGAACGAAGACTCGGCCGACGTCATGCGCCGTGGCGGCGTCGAGACCGCCCGCTTGCAGATATGCGGGTTTCCCGTGGCGCGATTCTTCAGCGCGCATGCGAACGAATTCGCGCCACCCGATCTCGCGGCCGGCGTCGCGCCCCGTGTCCTTTACATCATCAACTCCGGCACGCGCGGCGCTGCAGAGACCGCGCGCCGGCTGCTCGAAGAGAGCGAGTGGGAAGTGACCTGCGCCGTCGGACGCGACGAAAAGCTTCGCCGCGAACTCGCGTCGCTCGCCACCAATCGAGCGCGCCCCGCCGAAATCCTCGGTTGGACCGATCAAATCCCGCGGCTCCTTATGACGCATCACGTCGTTGTGAGCAAAGCTGGCGGCGCCACCACCCAGGAGGCCATCGCCGCTCGCTGCCCGATGATCGTGAACCAAATCGTGCCGGGGCAAGAAGAGGGCAACTACGAATTGCTCCGCCGCCACGGTGCGGGCGCGCTCGCCGAGACCCCCGATGCCGTGATCGCGGTACTGCGGCGCGCTTTTTCTGAGGGCGGCCGAGAGTGGCGCGCATGGCGTGGAGCCATGGGCGCGCTCACGCAGTCGGATGCCGCCGGCGCGATCGTGAGGAGAGTTTTTCAGCTCGTCCGCCAACAGTCCGAGCCGGTGCCGATCCCATTGCGCGCGGACCGGGAGCCCGGCGAAGTCGTCGCGGACCCGACAGTCTGACGATGAAAACGCGCTTCATCTTCAATCCTTGCTCGGGCCACAACCGGCGGCGCCCGGGGCTGGATCGATCGATTCGCGACTTTATAGCTGCGCGCTCGCTTGATGCGCAGATCGTGACAACGGACGCGCCCGGTCACGCGACCGAGCTGGCGCGGGAGGCGGCGCACGGGGGTTGCGAGCAAGTCGTCGCCGTCGGCGGCGACGGAACCATGAACGAGGTCGCGCAGGCGCTCTTGCACACGCCTGCCGCACTCGCGCTCGTGCCGTGCGGATCGGGCAACGGCCTCGCGCTGCACCTGGGCCTGCCACTGTCGCCGCTGGGTGCACTCACGCTGATTGCCGGGGCTGGCGCGGGTGGTCGTGTGGCGGCGCTCGACACGGGGGCGGCGGATGGTTGGCCGTTTTTCAACGCGATGGGCCTCGGACTCGACGCCGATGTGAGCCACCGTTTTAACAGTCTCGTGCAGCGCGGGCTGCCCGGCTATGTGCGGACCGCGCTCGCGGCCGTGCGGCAGATCCGGCCGGAGCGTGTGTGCATCACGAGCCACAACTTTCGCGACGAACTCGACGTGCTCCTCGTTGCGGTCGCTAATTCCGATCAATACGGTAACAATGCCCGCATCGCGCCCGGCGCGCGCGTTGACGACGGTCTGCTCGATCTCGTCGCCGTGGCGCCGGTAGGAATCATCGGCGCGGCACTGCTCGCGGTACGGTTGTTCGCTGGGACGTTTGACGAGAGCCCTCACGTGCGGCGCCTGCGCGGTCGACACTTCGTGATTGATCGCGTGGCGCCCGGACTCATTCACACCGACGGTGAAACACGCGCGGCCGGCGCGCGTGTCGAGGTGGTTGTGCATCCGCGCAGCCTGCGTGTGCTGGTGCCCATGGCCTCGCGTGCCGCGCTGCGCCCGATCGATCCGGCACCCGCGGGCTTCGCGATCCAATTGCCATGAAAAACCTGCTCCGCGTCCGCACCGTGGTTCTCTCCGACGTGCATCTCGGCACGCCTGACTCGAAGGTTCGCGAGGTAAACCATTTTCTCCGTCACGTGCGCTGCGAGAAACTCATCCTCAACGGCGACATCATCGACGGCTGGCAGCTCAAGCGCGGTGGCCGCTGGACGAAGGCGCACACGCGTTTCGTTCGCATTGTCCTAAAGATGCTCGAGAAAAAAGATACGCACGTCGTCTACCTCCGTGGCAATCACGACGATGTACTCGCTAATTTTCTGCCGCTCGAATTCGACGGGCTGCAGGTTGTCGAGGATTACATTCATGAAGGCGTGCACCGGCGCTACCTGGTGTTGCACGGCGATGTATTCGACACCGTCACGAAGAATTTCGTCTGGCTCGCGCATGTCGGCGATTGGGGCTACTCGCTCCTCTTGCGGCTCAACAGGGCCTACAACGCCTGGCGTGCCTGGCGCGGCCAGGAATACTGGTCCCTCAGCAAAGCGATCAAATCGCGCGTGAAGTCGGCCGTGAACCACGTTTCTAACTTCGAGGAACACATCGCGAAGCTGGCGAAAGAGCGCGGCTGCCTCGGCGTCATGTGCGGTCACATTCATACTCCGGCCGATAAGATGCTGGGCGACGTGCATTACCTGAACTCCGGCGACTGGGTGGAGTCACTCACCGCGCTCGTCGAGTATTACGACGGCCGGATGGAGATCGTGGATTTCGTTGAATTTGTCCGCGAACATCCTTTCCCGGAATCGGAGGCTGGCGGAGGCGAGGATTTGCCGTTGCCACCGGCCGAAAGCCGGGTGGGTGAAGTAGCCGGGGCCTGAGTTCACTTGATCGTTACGCGGCTGACACTTGGTCGTGACCTGTGGGCCGCAGGATTTGGACGTGAACCTGACCATGCCCACCTCCACTTATTTTCGTTCGCTCGCAGCCTGTGCAGCGATCTTCGCCGCTGTGCCGATTCAAGCACAGCAGGCCACGACCACCGGGAAACCGGAAATGGACAAGGATTCCGCGGTCCTCCGTCTTCAAGAATTCGAAGTCTCCGAGCCCCGCACTTCCGCACAATCAATGGCTCCGGTAGAGAGCCATCTTGAGGCGGTGCAGCCGGAATCGGTCATCAATCTTCAGACGATTCAGAACAGCATCGTGCCGACCGCCGACTATGCGCTGATCGCCAATCTCGCGCCGAGCGTGACGCTTTCCGGCGTGGGCAACGGCCCGGGGCTCACCGAATCGAAAGCCACGATGCGCGGCTTCTCGGACGGACAATACAATGTCACCGTCGACGGAATCCCGTTCGGTGACGGCAACGACTTTACCCACCACACGACCAGTTATTTTCCCGCTAAACTGCTCGGCCGCGTGACCGTGGATCGCGGTCCGGGCACGGCGAGCACGATTGGCATGGCGACTTTTGGCGGCACCATGGCGCTGGAGACGAAGGATCCTCGCACCGAGGCCTCGGTTGTGCCCACCATCAGCTACGGGAGCTATAACACCACCCTCGACCACATCGAGTTCAACACCGGTATTATGCCGAAGGCCAATGGCGGTTCGCTCATTGCGAGCTACCAATATATGGGATCGGACGGCTACCGCACGTTCGGCACGTTCTCGCGTAACACCTATTTCTTCAAATATCTCCAGCCCGTCGGCCAGAACACGACGATTTCGTTCATGGGCGAGTATAACAACATCAAGTTTAACAACCCGAATCGCACGATGTCGGGTCAAGACATCATCACGCTTGGTCGCAACTTCGGTCAGGTGAAAGGCATCTTCACGGCGAGCACTGTGGCGGCGGGTGGCGACCTCAACACCATCAATGGTGACGACTATGATCGCAATTATCAGATTAAGCACACGGATACTGAGTTTATCGCGCTCAACACCAATCTCGGTAACGGTTGGAACTTTAACGAGAAGGTCTACTCCTTCTGCTACAATAACAGCAGCCACGAATCGCCCCAGACCACGGCGGGCGCGACGGTTGTTAACGGAAAAGTTGTCGCGGGCACCGATTTCGGCGGCCAGTTCAAGGTAAATGTTGTGCGCTCCTACGGCACCACTGCAGCGCTGTCGCACGACGATGACCACGGTTCCTTCAAGACCGGTGTATGGTTCGACTACCAGCATGGCCCGCGCTACAACTACTACCTCGACTACAATGTCGCTCATGCCCAGGCCATCGGCCTTGTCGCCATGCCGGGCGGATACCTCGATGTGAATCACTCCAGCGCCAATCAAGGCTACGCTTGGAACATGCATTTCTATACGCGCACATGGGAGCCCTATATGGAATATGCATGGAAACCGCTTCCTGCGCTCACAATCACCCCTGGGGTGAAATACATGTGGATCAACCGCGTCATTGAGGCGCCGGTCAATCAGAGCAAAGATCCGGTGCCCGGACCGCAATTTTTTGGCACGACCTACGGAAAGACTTTGCCGCTCGCGACCGTCAACTACCGCCTGATGCAGAACTGGTCGACTTACGCGCAATGGGCGCAGGGTCTTCTGACGCCTCCGTTGGCCTCGTATCAAATCAATACACCCCAACTCAATCAGATTAAGCCGCAGCAGACGACGAACTATCAGGTCGGTACCGTCTATAAGACAAACCGGTTCAACGCCGATCTTGATGCCTATCAACTCAACTACAGCTACCTGCCGGTCTCGCAAAACGATCCGACCGTGGCTAAGCCCGGCCCGGGTGACATCATCTATTTCGATGCACGTGGCGCCTATTACTACGGTGTCGAGGCTGAAGGAACCTACTACGTGGGCAGTGGCTTGAGCGTCTTTGCCAATGGGTCGCGCAATTATGCCACTTACAAGGGGTCGAAACGCCGTGTTGAGAGTGTGCCGCAGTCCACAGCTGGTTTCGGCGTAATTTACGATCACAAGGGGTTCTCTTCCTCCCTGATGCAGAAATATACCGGGCCCTACACGACCTATTCTGGCACCAACAACCCGGACCTGCCGTTGCCTGTCGGCACGCTCACGGCGGTGCAGGGTGGTTTTTCAATGTATGACCTCTCGCTTGGCTACGGCCAAAAACTTGAGCACGCTGGCTTCCTCCGCAGCTTCAAGGCGCGCCTCCAAATCAGTAATCTCTTCGATCGTAACGTGGCGCAGCTTAAGTCACCCAAAGCTGTGACGGGCAGCCCCACGGTGCTCAATCCGCTGACGAGCACTTACAATTTGCAGACACCACGCAGCTATTTCTTCACGGTCTCGGGCGAGTTCTAAACGCTTCAGACTAGCGATCGTTCGCAGCGGACGATTTGGCCATCATTCAATTTGCCCCTGTTGCCGCGTTGGTGTGTGGCGGCGGGGGCAAACTGCTTTTCGGCTTAAGCCTTGTCTCGCATCGGGAAGAATACGGCGCAAGGGCCGGATGGCTGAACACGTGCAAGGTTCAACGCGGGACACTCTCGCCGATCGTCTCTCTGAGACCTCCATGTTTGATCACAAACACCGATACGAGAGTTCGCATTTCGGTATGCGAGCATGACCGCTTTGCTACGTAAGCGTAAGCTGCGGTGCCTCATAGCCTGAAGGTCCGGGAGCTGGTAATCTGGTGGCGATGAAGACAATCACCACCGAGCTCGTGGAGAGTGGCGAGAAAACCGATGCGCAGGGACGAAAGTTGATCCGGGCACGAGAGCGGAAGGCGATGATCGAGGCTTACGAGCAGAGTGGTTTGACCCAAAAAGCGTTCGCGCAGCGGGAAGGCGTAAAATACTCGACGTTCACGGCGTGGCTGCTGCGTTACCGGCAGCAGGCGACCGAACCGACGAAGTCGACGTTTGCCGAGGTGCGCGTGCCAACGACGCAGCCGAGGTGGGCGCTGGAGATCGCGTTGCCGAACGGCATCGTGATTCGGGGCCACGAGGTGCAGAGCGTAACCGCGCTGGTAGGCGCACTGCGGGCATGCTGAGTCTCGGCCCGTCCCAGCGGATCTTTCTGGCCGTGGAGCCCGTGGACATGCGGAAGCAATTTAACGGTTTGTGGGCCTTGGCCTCCGAAAAACTCCACGAGGATCCCTTTTCCGGTGCGCTGTTCGTGTTCACCAACAAAGACCGCAACTTGATCAAGATGATTGTCTGGGATGACGGCGGGGTCTGGCTGCTGGCCAAGCGGCTCGGCAAAGCGCGCTTCAGCTGGCCGCAGGGCAGCGATGGGACCAAGCTCACGCTGGAGCCAGCCGCGCTGACGATGCTGCTGTCCGGGATTGATCTCAAAGCGGGCTGCAAAAAAGCGTGGTACGAGCGATAAATTTTCTTGCCCACGGGTTAAAGCGTATCCATATTAGACGGACCCTCAATCGCCGTGCCGCCCGTCGAAGAAGTCTACCGCGAAAACCAGACGCTGAAGGAGGAGAACGCCGTGCTCCGCCAGCAACTGGCCTGGTTCCAACGGCAGATGTTTGGCTCCGGCAAGTCGGAGACCCTCGACCGGCTGCAGACGGTGCTGCCGCTGCCGGACACGCCGGTGCCGGTCCCGGCGAAGACGCAGACGGTGGCCTACGAGCGTCGGATGGCGCCGGCGGAAAAGCGGCCGGTGCCGGCGGAGACCTTCAAGGATGTGCCGGTCAAGGAGACCGTGGTCATCCAGCCGCCGGAAGTGCAGGCCCAGCCCGAGGCTTACGAGCAAATCGGCGAGGAGCGCACCTTCGAGCTCGATGTCGTGCCGCCGCAGATCTTCAAGCGCGAGATCGTCCGCCCGAAGTATCGGCACAAGACGGATCGCGCGCTGCCGCCGGTGCTGGCTCCAGCTCCGGCCCGGCCGGTGACCGGCGGCTATGCGTCGGCGGGCCTGCTCGCCTGGGTGGCGTTGTCCAAATATGTCGATCACGCTCCGCTTTATAGATTGGAAAAGCAATCGGCCCGGTGGGGAGCAAAGCTTTCGCGCCAAACCATGGCGGACTGGATTCGAATCACGGCCGAGTGGCTCGAACCCATTTACAAGCAGATGCATAAGCGCCTGTTGGCTGGGCGGTACTTGCAGGCTGACGAAACGCCGATCCGGTGCAACGATCCGGATGAGAAGCGCGGAGGCACGACCGAAGGCTGGATGTGGGTGATCAGTCGACCGAACGACGACGTGGTCTTCGATTGGCGGCTCAGTCGTCGCCACGGTGAACTGACTTCCTTGATCGAGGGTTTTCGTGGCCTGCTGCACAGCGACGGCTATGCCGCCTATGAGAGCTACGCCAAGGCGCACCCTGAAGTCACCTGGCTTGCGTGCTGGGCTCATGCCAGGAGAAAATTTTACGCCGCGCGAGACCAAGGTCCGAAGGTGGTGCACTTCTTCCTGCGCATCATTGGCTGGTTTTACGAATCGGAGCAGTTGTGGGGTGACAAAGGACTGACGGAATCGGAACTCCAGCGGCACCGCTCCAAGTATTATCCGCGGAAACTGTATTGGCTGAAAAAGGTGGCGCTGGCCGTGCGCGCACGCGCCCTGCCCAAATCCGACCTCTACAAAGCGTGCGATTACTTGCTGCACTTCTGGACTCCACTCACCGAGCACCTGAAACACGGCATCACCAAGCTGGACACCAACATCGTGGAAAACTGCATCCGGCCGTCGGCTATCGGGAAGAAGAACTTCCTTTTTATCGGCCACCCCGACGCCGGTCAGCGCTCGGCGATCATCTACTCCATCGTCGTTTCCTGCGAGCGCCGCGGCATCGACCCCTTCGCTTACCTGCGCGATGTCCTCACCCGGCTGCCGACGATGACCACACGGGACGACCTCTCCTCGCTGACCCCCGCTCTCTGGCAGCCTGCACGCTAACGCAGATCTACTCGTAGTAATGGTGACCATTGCGATGTCGTAATGGTCACCATTGCGACATCGCAGTTCTGATGATCAATCCACGAGCGGGAGGAACCGGACCGGACGCTTAC
>CAITWF010000065.1 GCA_903896015.1 uncultured Opitutia bacterium
CTCCGGCCGCAAATGCCGTCGTCGCGGGCTCGCCACTACCAATGCTTTGCTCTCGTTCATCCGCGCACTTTACGCGCGCGACGTTCCGCTGACTAGGCTGTCGAGGAATTACCGCTTACATTTTTTCGAGGTGTCCGGGACGTTGGCCACGTCTATTCTTCAAACCATTGATTAGCATTTGAATGTGTGGTTCAGAGTTGGGAGCGACAGTAAGGGGCGGGAGGGCAAGGTTCGAATTGTATGACTGAAATGTAGAAACGTCTTTACAGACCTACTACTTACCGTCATCACAAAACCATGACCACACTTCAGAACGACATCAAAAACGTCTTGGATGAAACGATGGCTCGAATTGCCGACGCCGCGGCAAAGGGCGATGTGAAGGCACTCGGCCAGTTGGCGGCGCGGGCTACGAAACTCGAGGACATGAAGCGCACAGTTGTCGGGATTGAGACGGCACTGAAAGAATTTCAGTCACTCACGAGCCCAGGCGGCACTGGCAACACCCTGCGAAGGTTACCCATTCGAGTCTCGGAGGGAATGATTCGTCAAAACCTGCTCACGTTCACCGAGCACATCAAGCGGGGCCGCATTCAGGTCGAGGAAGAGATGATGATCGAGGTTCGGCCGACCGGCGCTCGCTTCCCTTCGAAGGTGCTGCAGAACGGCAACAGGCTGCAGGAGCGGGGAGAAATTGGACGTTTCTACCGTTCCGCTGGTGTGCAGGATGGCGACATCGTGGTGTTGACGGAAACGAAACCCAACGAATGGACGCTCGAGAAAGTGAGTCCTGACAAAGCCCCATGAATTCGACCGCTAAAACGATTCAGATCTTCCTCCCTGGCGGCGACCCTCTGGGGATCCGCGTAGCTGAAATCACGACCCGGATCGTTCAGGTCATCGAGGTGCCACGCAGCCTGCTGCCCGTTTTTCTCAAGATGCCGGAGAGCGAACAGGTGTCGCTCTATTTTCTCGTGGGCGAGTCGGAGGACGGCTCGGAGCACCGGGTCTACGTTGGTCAGACCGGCGACCTGCGCGCCCGGCTCGTGGCTCACAACAAGGAGAAGGATTTTTGGGAGCGAGCGCTGGTCCTTATTTCCAAAACCAACAGCCTCACGCAGACCCACGCGCTCTTTTTGGAATGGCACTGCCTCCAGGCTTCCCGGAAGGCTGCCCGCTTCACCGACGAGAATGGCAACGGCGGGAGCAAGCCGCACACTCCTGCTCCCCTCGAGGCTGCGACCGCACTCACGGGCAGGACAGCCAACGGGTGGCTTGATTGGAAAACGGCCGATGGGAGAACCCTGGATTCAGTGAAGAGACAGGCACCGGCGTCCTAGACGCTAGCAACTCATTCAATGACGCTGGAAGAAGCCAGAAAGGCCGATCCGTTCTATCGTGAGTTCGAGGTGTTCGAGTCACACTTTCTGAATCTCCGCACGACATGGACGGTATTCCACGCGTTTCACCAGGTGCCCGAAAACGTTGTGATCATTAACCAAGCGGCCCCCGCAACTTTTAACGAAATTGGGAGGTCGTTGGTGGAGCATCTGCTCGTGCAACTCGGCCGATTGACTGATCGACCAATCGAAGGGAAACTCGACTGCTTGAGCGTGCGGAAGATTGTCGACGAGGTCGACCGGTGTCTGGCCGATCAAAGCCGCTTCATTCCCGAGCCTTATTTGTTCACCGAGAGAAACCCCGGAACGGCGATCCCCCCTCGCGCCGAACGAGACCGTGAATTTCGGACCAAGTTAGAGAAATTTCGCGATGAACTGAAGCCGATCTTGGAGGGCGTGCACGCACACCGAAACAAGCGGATTGCTCATCTGGATTTTGACCATGCGCTCGGTGCGAACGAAGAACCGTTACCGAAACTCACTTTTGGCGACATCGAACAGGCCCTCCTGCTACTATCCTAAGGCGCGAGAGGTAGATTTTAACCCCGTCGTAGCCCGATTCGAGGCACAATTCCGTTCCAACGGGATCGACTGCTCGTTGCAGGACTCGTCGCACTTGTTGTTCGAGCGGACGTGTGGATGTGTCGGCTTGCTCCGGCGATGGGTCTTGGAGGCCTACGTCGAATCGCTGGACGGCGACAAAGCGATCCACGCTGAACTGTTGCAGAGAAATGCTCCCAAGGATGAGACGGTGAACAAGTGGAATCAGGAGATTAACGATGTCCGGAGTGCCTGTAAGGCGCCGACTAAACGTATCAGTCGGCGCCAACTAGAACGACCAGGGATAGTGCTTTGGTTTAGAGCGTGGCGCCGGACTGTAGTCGGGCGTTACTCGGAGCCCCTCAACGGGC
>CAITWF010000066.1 GCA_903896015.1 uncultured Opitutia bacterium
CATATTTGCGTATAAATCAGGTAGCTGCTGCCAACCCTCTGCGAAGGGCTTGGCCGCCGGTCTAAACGTCGACGATCGAAGCGTCCCACGAACGTTGCGGCCGGGCGTTGTGGCAATCCACGCAGGTGGTGAGCGCGAGCGCGGCCTGGCAGTGCGGGCAGACCGCGTTCGTGACGAACGGATCGAAGGTGCCCTTGCACGCCGGGCACACCCAATACTCGCCGATCGGCGGCGCTGCGTGGCAGACGGGACACTTGAAGCCCGGCCGGCGCGGCAGGGCTTCAAGCCGCCGGAGCGCCCCGGCCTCCTGGTAGCTGCGCCAGCAGCGCGAAAACAGAAACAACGCCATGATTCCCGTCCACAGCGATTGCAGCCAGACCGCGAGCCCCAAGAGCGCCGCGCCGCCGATAAATCCGATGATCGTCGCGACGAGCAGACTGCGCGCGCGGCCGAGCGGATACCAGAGCAGCGAGCGCAGGATTTGTCCGCCATCGAGCGGATAAACCGGGAGCAGGTTGAACACGAGCAGGCTGACATCCATGACGATGATCGCCTGAAGAAATCGGGTAAGGTCGGAGTTGACGTGCAGCATACCTGCCGCGCGGTAGGCATAAAACAATCCGACGAAAACGGGGAGCAGCGCCAAGTTGACGAGCGGCCCGGCGGCGATGCTCCACAGCGTCGCGCCGGGTCGGGGCGGCGGCGCCACATAAGCCACGCCGCCGAGCGGCCACAGCACGATCTGATCAGAGCTGCCGCCGACCGACCGGCAGGCCAGCGCATGACCGAACTCATGGAGCAAAACCGTGAGAAACAGCGCGAGGTATTCGAGCACGGCCCAGATCGGCGAAGCGTAATTGGGCAGGCGCCCGGAGACCGAGTAGATCGCCACGAGGAACCACGACCAATGCACATGGACATCGATCCCCTTGAAGCGAAATAAACGAAAAGATCCCTGCTGGGTCGGTAGCATCCCCGACGGCAACAGCCCGCTCTCTCAAGCGCAACCCGGCAATACCAGCGGGCGATAGGGCTACGACCTTGCAGACGGCGGGCTTGGCTCCGTAAAACACGGAGCGTCGTCACTAAGACTAACGCTGCAACGGAAACTTTTCAAATCCGACAGCGCTCCGGCCGAATCTTGCGTGTTCTGCGCCTTTTGTGGCGAAGGCCCCGGTATGATTCGAACCGTCCGCTGATATTTTTGGCTATTCGTTTTGCGTTCGCTTTCGCGGGTGCTCGGATGCGGCTATGCGTCACCTCAGCATTCTGCTCACCGTTGGCTTGCTCACGCTCGGCGCTCACGCGCTCGCGGCCGAGTCGCGCTTCACGCCACCCGCCACGCCGCGCGCCACGTTTAACTTTAATCCCGGTTGGAAATTTGTGTTCGAGGACGTAGCCGGCGCCGACCAACCCGGCTTCGACGATTCGAAGTGGGCGAGCGTGAGTCTCCCTCACACGTGGAATGAAACCGACTCCTACCGCGCCTACATCAGCCACGGTGGCGGCGACCAGACGGAAAAGTTTGGCGTCGGTTGGTATCGCAAGCATTTCAAACTGCCCGCGAGCGCGGACGGCGGGAAAGTGTTCATCCAGTTCGACGGGATGCGGCAGGCGGGATGGTTCTTCGTCAACGGTCAGTCCATCGGGAAATACGAGAACGGCGTCACCGCGGTCGGCCTCGACATCACGAAGGCCGCGAAATTCGGCGACGCCGACAATGTGATCGCGGTGAAAGTAGACAACAATCCAGGCTACAAGGAGCAGGAGACGGGCGTGGCGTTTCAGTGGAACGCGAAGGACTTCAATCCAAACTTCGGCGGCCTCAACCGCGACGCGACGCTCACCGTGACCGGTCCGATCTACCAGACGCTGCCGCTCTTCGAAAATCTCAAAACGACCGGCGTCTACATTTATTCCGACGCGATCGATCTGAAGAAAAAATCCACCGACGTGAAGGTCGAGGCTCAGGTCATCAACGAAACGGGCGACTACGCGGCGATCACGCTCTCGGCCGTCGTCGTCGATGCGGACGGCATCGTGTGCGCGAAGCTCGAGGGCAACACCTCTGACCTCGTCGCGGGCCAGTCGGAAGTTCTCAACGCGGCTGGCACGCTCAGCGGCGCGCGCTTCTGGGACGTGAACGACCCTTATCTCTACCGTGTTTATTCGCTGCTGTCGGTGAACGGCAAGGTGGTGGACGTGGTCGAGACGACGACAGGATTCCGCCAGACGGAGTTCAAGGGCGGCGCGGGCACGGGCGGCGTGTGGCTCAACGGCCGCTTCGTGTGGCTCACCGGCTATGCGATGCGCTCCGCCAACGACTGGGCCGGACTAGGCGGCGCCTATCCGGACTGGCTGCACGATCTCACGCTGCAGATGGTGCGGGAGAGTCACGGCAATTACATGCGCTGGATGCACGTCGCGCCCCAGCGCGCGGATGTCGCGGCCTGCGATCGGCTCGGCATCGTGGAGGTGTGTCCGGCGGGTGATAAGGAGCGGTTCGTGACCGGGCGTCAGTGGGAACAGCGCGCCGAAGTGATGCGCGACACGATGATTTTCTACCGCAACAACCCCAGCATCTTTTTTTGGGAAGCGGGCAACACGATCGTGACGCCCGAGCAGATGGAGCAGTTCGTCGCGTTGCGAAAGGAACTCGATCCGCACGGCGGTCGCGTGATGGGCACGCGCGACAACGATCAGGCCGACCTCAACAAGCTGCTTACGCCGATGTCGGAATTTTACGGCGTGATGATCGGCCAGGCGCCGCAGACGGACAAGGTCGCGGGCGATGACATCTTCCGCGGCTACGCGATCAACCGCCGCGACAAGGCGCCGCTGATCGAGACAGAGGATTTCCGCGACGAGGCGGGCCGCAACGTCTGGGATGAATTTTCGCCACCGCATTTCGGCTTCAAGCCGAAGACCGGCAACGGGCGCGATGGCCGGCCCGTCGACAGCTGGCACTGGAACTCCGAGACCTTCTGCCTCGCTGCCACGACGCGTTATGCGAGCTACGTCCGCAACCGGATCGACAACCCCGACCCCGTGCACGCGAAGTGGTCGGCCTATTGCTCAATCTACTTCGCCGACTCCGATGCCGACGGCCGTCAGACCGGTAGTTACGTCCTGCGCGTAAGCGGCAAGGTGGACGGCGTGCGCATTCCGAAGTCTCTCTACTACGTCTCGCGTGTGATGCAGAACGAGCAGCCCGACATCCACATCATCGGCCACTGGAATTATCCAGCCGACACAAAGAAGACAATTTATGTCGCCGCCTCGAATTGCGATCAGGTCGAACTCTTCCTCAACGGCATGTCGCTCGGCGTGCAGACGAAGCCCTTCAAGTTTGTAGACACCTTTGGCGGCCGCACGATGGGCGCCGCCGAGATGGCCGCGGGCAACGACACAGGCTACGTTTACGCGTTTCCGGACGTGACCTTCGCGCCCGGCGCACTCAGGGCCGTCGCGAGCAACGGAGGCAAAGCGGTCGCGCAACAAGAACTGCAGACCGCCGGTGAACCGAAAGCGATCAAACTCACGCTTCACACTGGACCGCAGGGTCTTCAGGCCGACGGGAGCGATGTGGCGCTGATCGATTTCGAGGTGGTCGATGCAAAAGACTGGCGCTGCCCGACGGACGAGGCGCGCGTGGACTTTGCCGTGAGTGGCCCGGCCGTATGGCGCGGCGGTTTCAATGCCGCGAAGCTAAACTCGACGAACAACCTCTATGTCGACACCGAATGCGGCATCAACCGCGTGGCCGTGCGATCGACGCTTACCGCAGGCACGATCAGCGTGACGGCGACGCGCGAAGGGCTCACGCCCGCGACCATCACGATCGACTCTCGACGGGTGGAGATCGTGAACGGACTTGGGCGCGCGTTGCCGCCGACGCTGCCCAGTCTCGCGCGGGCGGCGGCGGCGAAATCAGCTAATCCCATGAAAACAGTGCAGACCGTAGTGATTCTTCTCGGCGCGCTCGGCTTGGCGACGCTGGCCTCGGCGCAGATCAACACCACGCAGACCGTCGCCCCCGGCGTCTACTTTCACGAAGGCGATCCGCGGCATGGCCACAGCAACAACGGCTGGATCGTCTTCGGCGACTTCGTGCTCGTGATCGATGCGAACTATCCGTCGGGCGCGAGGATCGTGATGCCGCACATCGCCGAGACTACCTCGAAGCCGATCAAGTTTGTCTTCAACACGCACCACCACGCCGACCACGCCTACGGCAATCAACTCTGGGCCGACGCAGGCGCGACCCTTGTCGCGAGCACCGCGATGCTGGAGGAAATGAAAAGTGTTGAGCCCGGGCGTTGGGACGAGTCGGCAAAAAAGCGTCCTGATGTGGCTGCCACGAAGTTGAACTTCCCCGTGATGCTTTTTCCGAAGGATCTTTTTCTCGATGACGGGCACCGTCGCGTGGAGTTGCGGACCTTCGGCACCGGTCACACGAAGGGCGACGCCTACGCGTGGCTGCCGAACGAGAAAATTCTTTTCACCGGTGACGCGTGCGTGAACGGCCCGCACAACAACGTTAACGACGGCAATCTCACCGAATGGATTCAGACGCTCGAGCGGGTGAAGCAGCTCGGCGCCGAGATTGTTTGCCCCGGCCACGGTCCGCGCGGCGGCCCCGAGATCATCGCGGATCAGCAGGCCTACTTCATCGCCTTGCTGGGGCAGGTAAAGGCGCTGGTCGATGCGCACCAATCACCCGCCGAGGTGAAAGCGGTGCTGCCGACAATCGCGCGGGAGCTGAAAGCGAATCCACATATCGCGCGCTACGTCCCGGCCAATCTCACCGCACACGTGCAGAAAGCCTTCACGGAGCTTGGTGGCGGGCCGTTGCCTAAGTGAGTTTTCAGTTGTAGGGCGTCTGACTCGCAGAGGCTCTGCGGCACCCCGACCTTGCAGCCACTGCGGATTGAATCAAGGGTCAGAGTCGTCGCTTCCTTTTCCCCATGAAAAAACTCTTCGCGCTGTTTCTGCTTACTGCTGCCGGCCTTTTTGCCCAGGCCGAAAAGATCGAACTCGGTTCGCACGGAAAGCTCACGATCTACCACGACGACACGTGGAAGTTTGACGTGGCGGATTTTGGCGACCGCAAGCTCGTGACGATCGGGCCGAAGGGGGAAAGCGTGAATGCCGCCGCGTCGATGACGATCACGTTTCCCGACGTGGACCGGTTCGATACGAAGAAGCGCCTCAGCCTGCGCGTCGAGGTCAACGGCGAGCAGATCGCGCCCCAGTCGATCGAGGGCAAGGCGCGGGCGAAGGAATTTTCGCTCCAGACCGGCTTTGGATTCTATTGCAGCTTCACCGATCCTGAGCTCGTCGGGAAGCCGCCGCAGAAGGGAAATTACAAAACGATCTCCGCGGGGATGATTCACCTCGCCCCCGATGTGCTGATCGAGGTTTCGATCTCGGCGGACGGGTTCAACAGCGAACCCTACAACCAACTCCTCGGGATGATCGAGGGGATGGAGTTCGTGCCGGCGAAAGGGACGTGAGGTTATTTCGCCGCGGTCAGCCAGCCGCCACGCCGCAACCATTCCTCGCACCGATCGGACCACGACGACGGCCCGGGGAGATCGTTTCTCATGCCGAAACCGTGCGGACCCTTTGGCCAGACGTGCAGCTCGGCATCGACGCCGGCTTTGCGCAGCGCCTGATAATACATCAACGTGTTTTCGACGGGGACCGTTTTGTCTTCCTCGGTGGCAACAAGGAAGGTCGGCGGAGTCTCCTTGGTGACGCGGAGTTCGAGTGACATGTGCTCGATCGCCTCGGGTGAGGCCGACGCGCCGAGCAGCGCCTTGCGCGAGCCGGCGTGGACGAACGGATCCTTCATCGTGATCACAGGGTAGAGCAGCACGGCGAAATCGGGGCGGCCGCTGATGGCGTCGAGCTCGGCGCCGGTTTTGCCATCTGTATCGTTGAAGAGCGTGGAGGCGCTCGCGGCGAGATGGCCGCCGGCCGATGAGCCGAGCACGCCGATCCGATCGGACTTCACGCCTAACTCCGCTGCGCGCGATCGCACAAGCCGGATCGCGCGGAGCACATCGCGCAAGGGCGCGGGGTGGCCGTATTCGACCATGCGGTAGTGGAGCACAAATGCACTTACGCCGATCGCGTTGAGTCGCGCGGCGACCAGCGAGCCCTCGTTTTCGATCGAGAGGCGCATGTAGCCGCCGCCGGGGCAGATGATGACAGCTGTGCCATTGGCCTTGTCGGCGGGCGCGGGGAAGGAAACGAGGTAGGGGTGGTGGACGTTGGAGGCACGGCCGGTTTCGATCTTCTCCGGCGTTGCGTCGGCGCGCAGGCCGGGGACGCCCTCGGGCCAGAGTTCGATTTGCTTGGGCTCGTCAGCGAAGAGCGCGGTCGAGGACAGGAGAGTCAATGCGAGGAAGGGGCGGGGCAGTTTCATCAGGGCGGAGTTAGAGGGAGTCGGCTTCGTTGCACAATCCAGGATGACACAAAACGCGCTGTGCTTCATCCCGGCGGCGACTGGCGCGAACGCAATCGAGCCATTGAGGAGGTGCGGTTCCTCGGACGTCCCGATTGGAAAGTCGCCGTCGGTTATCATCGCCGCTCTCTTGCCGAGTCTGCCCTGCACCGCCTTAAATCCGTTTCCAGTCAGCGGCTCCGCTCTCGCTTGGAATCCAATCAGGCGCACGAAGCGCTCCTGCGCGCCCATCTCCTCAACCGTTGGCCCACCCCGGCTACCGTTCTGCTTGCCTGCTACGGCGAGCTTTCGGGACACGATACGATTTTTGCAACAGCACCGAGCGAGTCTATTGTGCGAATCAAATCTTCCTCTTTGGTTTTGAAATGGGACCACGCGAGGGCTCAACTGCCTGCTCCCTCGCCAAACCATTTCGCGTTTAACCATGTCCCTTTTCATCGGCATCGATTCCGGCACCCAGAGCGTCAAGGCGATCGTGCTCGACTTGGAAGCCCATAAGGTGATCGCCGAGGCGCGCGCGCCGCACACGTTGATTGCGGGTCTGCCGGTTGGGCACATGGAGCAACATCCGCGCGAATGGATTGGTGCGCTCGAAACCGTGCTCGCGAAAGTCGCCGCGAAGATCGATCGCACGCGTGTGCGCGGCATCGGTGTGTCGGGCCAGCAGCACGGCTTCGTGCCGCTCGACGAACGCGGCGAAGTGATTCGTCCGGCCAAGCTCTGGTGCGACACAAGCACGACCGCCGAGTGCGCGTTCATCACGAAGAAACTCGGTGGACCGAAGGCGGCGATTCGCAAGACCGGGAATCTCATTCTGCCGGGATTCACGGCGCCGAAGATTCTGTGGCTGAAACGACACGAGGCGGCGAACTACAAAAAGCTCCGGCAGGTGCTCTTGCCGCACGACTACCTGAATTTTCACCTGACTGGGAATTACTTCATGGAGCACGGCGACGCGTCCGGCACGGCGCTGATGGACGTGCGTAATCGCACCTGGTCGCGCGAGGCGATCGCGGCGATTGATCGGAATCTGGCGGACTGGCTGCCGCCGCTCGCGGAGTCGCACGAGGCGGCTGGCGTATTGCGCGCGGAGTTGGCGGAGAACTTTGGTTTTCCCAGCGACGTGATCGTTAGCGCCGGTGGCGGCGACAACATGATGGGCGCGATCGGCACGGGCAACGTGGCGCCCGGGGTCGTCACCGCGAGCTTCGGCACGAGCGGCACGATCTACGCGTTCGCGAAAAAACCGGTGATCGATCCGCAGGGAGAGATCGCGGCGTTCTGCTCGTCGACCGGCGGATGGCTGCCGCTGCTGTGCACGATGAACGTAACGACCGTGACGGAGCAGATGCGCGCGCTCTTCGGTCAGGATCATACGGCGCTCGAAGCGGCCGTGGCGAGGGCGCCAGCGGGTGCCGAGGGACTCTTGCTGTTGCCATATCTCGCGGGCGAGCGCACGCCCAATGTCCCCGACGGATCGGGCGTGGTGTTTGGGCTGACGAATAAGAATTTTTCGGCGGCGCATTTCGCGCGCGCGGCGATCGAGGGCGTGACGCTCGGCATGAATTACGGGCTGCGCCGGCTCGCCGCGCTCGGCGTGAAGGCGAGCGAGATTCGCGTGACGGGCGGCGGCGCGAAATCGGCGGTGTGGCGTCAGATCATGGCGGATATTTTTGGCGTGCCCGTCGTCGCGATGATCGACGACGAGGGCGCGGCGCTTGGCGGTGCGTTGCAGGCGGCATGGTGCCTCGCGTTGCGCGAAGGTCGCAAAGTAAAACTCGCCGATCTCGCCGCGGAAACCGTGGCGCTCAACGAGGCAACGCGGTGCGCGCCGATCAAGGCAAACGTCGCGCGCTATCGCGAACTGCAGGCGGTGCAGGACGCGTTGAGTTTGGCGTTACAACCAGTGTTTGGAGCGCAGAGGAAACTCGTTGGCTGAACGCGAAGTCGGCAAAGCGCCGGCATTCAGCGACGGCGGCGGTCGAACAGTTTCGTGACCGGCAAATCGGTGACAAAGATCGCAGCCTCCACCATGCAAAATGCCGTGGCAATCAACAGCCAGACGAGTTCGCGTCCGGCGCGTGTCGCGGCGCTCGAGAACACTCCTGCGCGTTGACTGAGGCCGGCGGAAGTGAGCGACGAATCGTGCGGTGAATGGATCGCGGACATGCGTGTATGTTTGCATCCGTTGTGCCAAGCACGTGTGGTCGAGTTTGCTAGTTGAAAATCAAGCACTAGCAGAATTTGCGTGTGGACTCACCCGCGAGCCGACGCGGGGAAATTTTCCCAACCTTCCCGCTCTGGCGCGCGCTAGTCCCCAATTTTTCCGGAAATGCGGTCGCAGTTGACTTTGTTACTAACCGGAAGATTCGCGACGGGCGCAGTTCGGTTAACAGCAACAAAAACTCGAATCCGTAGAAAATCCCGGTGACAAACGCGCAGAGCACTTCGTGCCAGAGGCGGGCGGACAAGCGTCCGGTCAGTGCGGACGCGGTTTTGAAATCAGTTGCAGGCAAGTTCATCGCGGGTTTTGCCCGGAACGACAGTCGCTCGGGCCAAACCCGCTACCCACGATCAGCGCGAGGCCCGGCGAGCCTGAATCGTGGTTGCGTGCCGCGCGCAAACGCGATGACTCACTCGGGCATGAGTCACCCCGTGATGCGTTGGTCGGTGCCGATTCTCTCCGGCCTGTTTTTTCTCACCGCCTGCACCGAGCCGGCTTCAACGGCGCCCGCGTCCGAGGCAGCGCCGAGCGCAAGAGTCGCGCCGTCTGCCGCCGATGCGTGGTTCGCGCGACTTACTCTCGAACAAAAGGTCGCGCAACTCATGGTGATCGGTTTCGACGGAACGACGCTAGACGCGGGCCTCCGCGAAATGCTGGAAAAATACCAAGTGGGTGGCGTGATTTATTTCGCGCGCAACGTCGACTCGCCGGCCCAAGTCGCCCGGCTGAGCAACGAACTCCAGGCGATTGCGCAAAAATCCGGTGCGCCCGGCCTGATTGTCGCGATCGATCAGGAGGGTGGGCGCGTGGCGCGCCTGACGGTCGCGCGCGGCTTCACGGAATTTCCGGGAGCGATGGCCCTCGGCGCGACCGATCGCGATGCGGCGCGCGCGGCGGAAAATGTCCGCCAAGCGGGGCGCGCGATGGCTGCGGAGATGCGCGCCGTCGGCATCAACACCGATTTCGCGCCCGATCTTGACGTGAACAACAACCCCGCGAATCCCGTGATCGGCATCCGATCGTTCAGTTCCGATCCGGCGCGGGTGGCGCGGTTGGGCATCGCATTTGTCGAGGGCTTGCAGGGCGCGGGCGTGCTCGCGTTTGGGAAACATTTTCCCGGCCACGGCGACACCGGCACCGACTCGCACGTCGATCTTCCAATTGTGAATCACCCGCGCGCGCGGCTCGATACGGTGGAGTTCGTGCCGTTCAAGGCCGCGATCGTGGCGAACATCGCCGGCATCATGTCGGCACACGTTTCGTTTCCTACGATCGATCCGACGGCGGGGCTGCCGGGCACCCTTTCGACCAAAGTGCTGAGCGGTCTGCTGCGAGACGAACTGCACTTCGATGGTCTCGTCGTCACCGATTCGCTTGAGATGGGTGCGCTCGGCCGTAGCGGCTTTCCCGCGCCGCGTGCCGCTGCGCGCGCGCTGCAGGCCGGTGCCGACCTCCTACTGTTCAACAGCGGCTACCAACTCCACCAGTCGGCGATCGCGCAGATTGTCGCGGAGGTGCGCACGGGCGCGATTCCCGCCGCGCGGCTCGACGAGGCGGTGCGGCGCGTGTTGCGCGCGAAGGAGCGTTTCGGCTTGCTGCAACCCATGCCGATCGATCCGGCGCAGGCGGTGGAGATTTGTTCTTCGCCTGATCATCGTGCCTTGGCTGCGAAACTCGCCGCGGCCTCAATCACGTTGCTGCGTGACGATACGGCGGTGTTGCCGCTGCCGAAGAGTGTCACGCCGGTCATCGTTGGTGGCGCGTCGAGTGCGAAACTCGCCGAGTTGGTCGGTGGTGTGGGTGTGCGCATTGCGGAGAATCCCACGGAGCGCGATCTGGCGTCCGCGCTGGCGGGCGTGCGCGCTCACCCTCGTGCCCCCGTCATCGTCGTCCTCGCGGGCGCGAGCAACGCGGCGCGCCAATTCGAACTGGTGCAAAAGGTCGGGGCGATCGGGGTGTCAGTGGTACTCATCGCGTTGCGGGAACCTTACGAGTTGCTGCCGTTGACGCAGACGGGAGGCGCACAGGCGATGCTCGCCGCCTACGGCGCGAACCCGCCGGCCTTGCAGGCGATCGCGGATGTGGTGCGCGGGGTGGCGAAACCGGCCGGACACCTTCCTGTCGAGTTACCGGGGATGGCTCCGCTCGGCGCCGGGCTCGGGGATTTCGCGCATCGCTGACGCGCACCCGGCGAACAAGTTTGCCGTCACAGCGGAAGCGACGTTGCGGAGATGGGCCGTGTCGCTCATTGCATCGGCATGAACGAGAAGGAACTTCTGGCCGACGCCGCGGCGCGCGCGATCCGTTATCTCGAAACGCTGCCCGCGCGCCCGGTCGCGCCGACGCCCGAAGCGATTGCCGCGCTGAGCGCATTCGAGGAACCGTTTCCGGCGAACGCGAGCGATCCGGCGGCGACGTTGCGGCTCCTTGATGAAGTCGGGTCGCCCGCGACCATGGCGATGGCGGGCTCGC
>CAITWF010000067.1 GCA_903896015.1 uncultured Opitutia bacterium
TACTGCGTCTCGGAGATCATGGGGCCCGTTGAGGGGCTCCGAGTAACGCCCGACTACAGTCCGGCGCCACGCTCTAAACCAAAGCACTATCCCTGGTCGTTCTAGTTGGCGCCGACTGATACGTTTAGTCGGCGCCTTACAATTGCTCGGCTTGGTCACGCTGCGCCGCCGGTTTGCCCGCGCCTAAGTTGCTCCCAAGGTCCGTCCGCAATCAGCCCCGCCGAGACGCGGGGCTTTTTTGCGCCGCTGTCCTAACGCTCCCCATTCGGAGCACGGCCTTTTGCTGACGCTCACTTTCGTTCACGTTTCACTCAAGAGCAGGTGCTCCCGGCCGGGCGCACCCAACAAAAAAGCCCCGCACCTAAGTGCGGGGCCTGAAAACGCCGTGTTCGATCGACGCGGATTATGCCTTGGCAACCGACCCGGCCTGAATGTCCGGCACCACAAACGGCGCGCGGCCCGTGCGCTTGCGGATTGGGCAGTTGTTCGCTGCATCCGCGACCACTTGGTCTGCGTGGACGAGCAGTTCGCGCTTCGCATCGATTTGCAGCAGCGGCCCGACGATCGGCTTCGTCTCGTCGAGATTGACCTCGTTCGCCTTCAGGTGATCCAGCGTGCGCCAGTAGGCTTCCTTGGCCGCAAGATTCGACGCGACGGCGTCGGCAAGTTGGGCGTTCGCCTTCTCCGCGCCGGTCAAATACGAGATATTCGAGAGATGACAGAGCGAGGTCGAGTAATGGCCTTCCTCGAGAATGCCGTGCTCCACCTTGCGCGACTGCAGCGCCTTGATCCAATTCTTGCGGTGCGCGCCGTTGTCGGAGCCTTCGAATTTTTCGAGCATCTTGCCGTCGTTGTCGTAGGCGATTGCGCCGCCGTTCTCACCGACGTTGATGTAGCCGTGCTCGCATTGCGCGACGACGCCGATCGAGGACTTCCGATAGACATCCATCGCGCGCATGCCTTTCTTCCGGCCGAGACCACGCACCTCAAAAATCAGGGGCGCTTCCTCGAAGTTCAGCACGGATACGAGGGTGTTCGGCGTCTCCGCGTCATCGCGATAACCGAAACGACCGCCGAAAGCCTGCACGCTCTGCGGCAGTCCCTTCGCGCCGAGCATCCAGCGCGCGACGTCCATCTGGTGAATGCCCTGGTTCGAAATGTCACCACCGCCGTAATTCCAGAACCAGTGCCAGTCGTAGTGCACGGTGCCCTTCGGGCCGTTGCGCGTCGGCGGCGTGAGCGGGGCGGGACCGGACCAGAGATCGTAATCGAGACCTTCCGGCACGGGTTGCGGACCCTCGTGCTTGCCGATCGAATCGCGCGGCTTGTAGCAGGTGCCCGAGACCCACTTGAGTTTGCCATACTTGCCCGAGCGGAGCGCGGCAATCGCGTGCATGATCTGCTCGGACGAGCGGTTCTGCGTGCCGATCAGCGCAATGTTTTTCGAGTATTTCTTCGCGGCCTCGACGGCCTGGCGGCCTTCCCAAATATTGTGCGAAAGCGGTTTCTCGATGTAGACGTCCTTGCCCGCCATCAATGCCGCAATCGTGATGATCGAGTGCTGGTGATTCGGCGGCGCGCACACGACGGCGTCGATATCCTTACTCTCGAGCATCTTTCGGTAATCCTTGTATTCGGCGACTTTCAGTCCGGCTTTGGTCGCCGCGTCGCGACCGCGCGCGAGCACCGCATCGTCAACATCGCAAATCGCCGCGAGGACAGCGCCGTCGAGCTTGCTGCGGCTGCCAGGAAGATAGTTTTGCAGGTGTCCCCAGCCCTGCGCGTTGAAACCGATAATGCCGATACGCACATCGCCGTTGGCACTACCGCCGCTGCCGATTGCGAACGCGCGGTTGCGGGTGAGCAGAGCGGCACCGCCGGCGACGAGCGAAGCCTTGAGGAATTCCTTGCGAGTCCAAGTAGTCATAATGGGGAGGGTTGAGCGGAGTAAGACGAAGCCAACAGGGTAAAGGCTTCACACAACGGGGCGAAAATAACTATTAGGGACTACGGCCCTTCCTTTCGCGTGCGTCAATCCCGGTTGCCGAGATTTTTCAAGGCCCCAAGCCGCACCAGTTCGCCGCCCGCCGACGCCAGCGCCGCACCGATGTCCACCTGCTCCGCGCAATACGCCGCGACCTCCCCGTCTGTCCATACGAAGAACGCCGTCGACAACGCATCCGCAACCGCCGCCGTTGATGCCAGCGCCCACGCGCGCTCCGTGCGCGCCGCCACCGCTCCGCTCCGTGGATCGATCAGGTGCGCGCCTTTCACCGCGAGGCCCGAACCGCTGAGCGCCCCGTGCGCCAGCGGAAACTCCCGCCGCGCCGCACCTTCTCCTAAACCGACAAGCCAACCGGGCTCGCCGGCGGGAGCCGCGAGCGCGAGCACCGTGCTCCCACCGCTATTCAGGCTCGCCGACGAGATTTTCCACTCGGCAAGCACCGCCGCGAGCCGGTCGAGCGCGTAGCCTTTCCCGATCGCGCCGAGATCGAGGTGGAGGCGCTCGGCGCGCGACGTCAGCGCATGCTCCGACGGGTCGAGCGTGAACGGCGGGCCGTCCCCCACTCCCTCCGAGGCGTAGGCCGCATCAAACGCGCGCCGCGTCGCGAGTGACATCTCGGCCGCGATCAACAAACACTCCAACGCATCCTCGCCGATCGCGATCGTTTCTCCATGGGCAAGGCGGTTCGCCCGCGCGATGTCGCTCGATTCCACGTAGCGGCTGAGTTCGCTCTCCAGCCGATCGAGTTCTCGCCACGCCGCCGTCGCCGCCTGCCGCGCGTAGTCGGCCGGCTGATCGGCGATCGCGATTTCAAAAAAGGTCGCCATCGCTTCGTGGCGAAAGGTCAGTGCGTTCATGGGTGGGCTTTCAGCCACAAGCGCACTCGTAGCTTCACCGTCGCGATCACCGGCGGCAGGAGCAGTTGTCCCATCGGAAATTTCGTTACGCCGTGCCGGCGCGGATGGTGCGCGACCGGCTGCTCGCCGACGCGAAATCCCGTCGCCACCGCGATCGCCGGAATGAAGGACTGCAGCATATCCATCGGAAACAGCACCTCGCGCACAGCTAGTCGCATCACGCGTAACTGGCAGCCCGCGTCGTGCACGCCATCGTCAAAGATTCCCTGCCGCACCTCGTTCGCGAAGCGCGACAACACGCGCCGCCGCCACGAGTCGTGCCGATCGACGCGCCAGCCGCAGGCGACATCGAGCTCACCCGATTCCACCCGGTCGATCAGCGCGGGAAAATCGATTGGATCGTTCTGACCGTCGCCGTCCATCGTCAGGAGCAACTCGCCTTGCGCCGCGCGCAGACCCGCCAGGAGCGCCGGACCCTGTCCGCCGCGCGCCGGCAGACGCAGCTCGACGCACTGCGGCCAGCACCGAATCGCTTCGCTAATTTCCTTCGCGGAGCCGTCGTCGCTGCCGTCGTTGACCAAAATAATTTCGAAGGGCCGGCCGCGCGCCGAGAGCACGCCGACGGCCTCGCCGATAAGCGGCAGAATATTGCCGACCTCATTGTAGATCGGCACGACGAGCGAGAAATACGGCATCATGGCGACGGCGTGTTTTTCACAAAAACCACGCACAAAAACCCCGGCCGCAGCCCGAGAAACGTTTCGCGATAGTTGCCGTGTAACCGCGAGCGCACCGCCTCCGCCTGCTTCGCCGACGCAATCACGAGCGCACCGTCGCAGTCGTCGGGCGGCGCCGGCCAGTAGCCGATCCGCGGCAACCCGCGCAGATACCACGGCAGCGGCCAGTATTCTTCGCTGATAATCCGAATTGGCAGCTGCGGAGTGTGCGCGAGCGCCGCGACGACGAGCGCGCGAAACTTCAGCACGTCCGGCGAGCTGTGCACGTAGGCGTAGGGATTCCGTTCGTCGGCCGGATAAACGAAAGCCGCGCGATACGTCTGAAAACCCTGCATCGCGACCGCAGCGAGGACGACAAAGGCCGCGACGACGCCATTCGGAATCGCGGCCCACGCGCCGGCCGCGAGCAGCGCCAGCGCGGGGACAAAATGGATCGCGTGCCATGGCGTCTTGTAGGGCACGAGCGACATCACAATGGCGAGCACGGCGACATAGACGGCGGCCCAGCGGAGCATTTTCTTTCCGGACAAAACCGCCACGCCCACGCCTGCCACCGCGAGCGCGGTGAAGCCAAGTTGCTGCCACACGATCCCGCCGCGCCGCTCCCACTCGAAGAGCCGCAGGTAATACCACCATGGTTTCTCGTGTCCGCTCACCCCGGTCGCGCGAGTGACGCCGATGCCCAGCGCCTCGATCGCAGCGCGCAGCCCGCCGAAATTCGCACCGAACGACGAATAAAACAAAAACGCGATGATGAGCGCCGCGAAAAGCGCCAGCGTGGCGCCACGCGTGATCGAGGATGAAACGGGCTTCGCGCGCACAACGATCACGCCGAGCAGCGCGGCGGTCACGAAGAGCGGCGCGAGTTCCTTCGTGGCCAGCATCAGGCCGCCACAACCTCCGGCCGCGATCGCCCAGAGCGGGCGGGCGTGGCGCCACCACTGTTGCGCGCTGACGAGCGCCGCGAGCGTGAACGTCACGAGCAGCGTCTCATGCACAAAGTAACGGCTGTAGTAGACCGCCGGCGGCGAGACTGCCATGAGCGCCGCCGCGATGAGCGCCGGCCCGCGGCCGAGCGGAAACGCGAGCGCGCCGAGCAGCAGCACACTAATCGTGCCGGCGATCGCGGGGACGAGGCGCACCGTGGTTTCGTCGAGCGCAACGAGACTGGTCTGCCCGCGAAGCCACGCGATCGGCGCGGCGAAATAGTAGAGCGTGGGCCCGTGGTGATCGCGCGCGTCGAATTCATAGCGGCCGGTCTCGAGCAGCAGACCGAGTTTCACGGCCTGATTCGCCTCGTCGGCGTGCATCGGCCGGCGCGCCAGATCGAACGTGCGCAAAAAAAACGCGGCGAGCCCAATCAAAAGAAAGGGCGCGCCGCGCTGGCAAAATAAGAGCATGGCGACGAAAGGGGCGCGCGCCACGCGCCAAGGTTACTTCGCCGGCTGGCCGAAGACTTCGACTTCGCAGTAGTGGTTCAGCTCGTCGGACGTATTGCCGTTGGAGTAGAGCCGCACGTAGCGCGCGGTCGTGCCCTTGCCGTCAACGATCTTGCCGGCGTTGGTTTCGATATAGGCCTTGTCGGTGCCCTTGCCGAGGCCGCACGAGTTGTCGTCGTCGTTGTTGAAGAGCGTCACGACGCCTTTCTTGAACGCCGGATCATCGGAAGCCTGCACGATCACGCCGTGGTAAACGCGCGCCTGCGAGTGAAAATGCCAAATCACGATCGCGGCGAGTTTCGCCGGAGCGCCGAGATCGATTTGGACCCATTGCGGGGTCGGCCCGAGCTCGACAATGGTGCCGTCGATGCCGCTCTTGTCACCGTCGGTCACGAACGAGAGTTCGCCGATCGTCGGCAGCGTGTCGCTGCCGGTGACAGGCTTCCCTTTCGAGAGCAGCGCGGTGCCGGCCGGCACCATGAAATCGGGACGCTTGCCGACGAGCGGGGGCTCGAGGTTCGGGATCTGGATCGGGCGCGGCGTGCCGGCGAACAGCGGCTTTGGCAGCTCGAGTTGGAGCGGAACTTTGTCCTCGGCGCGGACGAGCGCGACGACGGCGAAGAGCGCGAGCAAGGCAGTGAAGGTGCGTTTCATAGAGGAAATTTCAGCAAAAACTCAGGCGGTGAAATCGCCAGGCGCGAAGGTGAGCGCCTTCTGCGCGGCGATTGACTCGTTGATCTTGAGGATGGTGACGGCCGTGGCGAAGGCGGACTCGCCGGGGCAGTTGAGCGGCGTGCCGTTGCGGACGGCGTCGAAGAAATTCTCGAGGTGCGGCTGGTGGATCGCCTTGTCGAGCGTGACGGGAATTTCCCACGCAGAGAGGGCGGCGGTTTCGCGGACGTCGACGGTGGCATTGGACGGGGCGGCGAGTTTCTTTACGCCTTGCTTTTCCCACGGCTTGACGGGCGCGGGCGCGCCTTCGCCGGAGAGCGGGCTCGCGATGATGCCCTTCTTCGCGAACTCGTCCCACTCGGGGGCGCGGGCTTCGCGGTAGAGTTTGGTGTATTTCGGGTTCTCGGAAATCTTCAGCGCCCCGAGATCACCCATGAAATACTCGTGGTAGCCACCGCCGGCGCTCGTGGTCGTGAGCACCTCGTAAGTCGCGCGGACGATGCCTTCCTGCGTCGGGTATTCGAACACGGCGATCGCGTTGTCATACCACTCGTGCGTCTTGTAGTAATCAACGCCGCCGCTCGCAAGGCACAGGCGGGGATTCGCGCCGAGCATCCAATTGTAGACGTCGATCTGGTGCGCGCCGAGATCGGACATGGGGCCGCCGGCGTAGCGTTTGAACCAGCGCCAGTTTCTAAATTCGTGCATGTTGGCGAAGCCGTATTGGTTGAGCTTCGCCTCGGCGATGCCCTGCCCAACCGGGAAACCAAAATCGTCCGTCACCGCGCGGTGCCACTGGCCGCTGATGTTGGTGACACGGCCGAGCAGCTTCGCATCGCGGACAATTTTGTCGCGCGCGTGGAGATAGCGCGGGTTGCTGCGGCGCTGGTGGCCGAGCTGGAGGAGTTTCTTCGTCTCACGCGCGGCGAGCACCATGGCCCGCGCGCCCTCGACGGTGTTGGACATCAGCTTCTCGCAGTAGACGTGCTTGCCTGCCTTGAGCGCGGCGACCGTGTGCTCGGAGTGCTTGAAGTCCGGCGTCGCGATGATGACGGCGTCGAGCTCCGGGTGTGAAGAAAGCACCTCGCGGTAGTCCTCGTAGGGCTTCGCGTCGTGGCCGAACTTTTTCAGCAGGCGCTCGCCGTAGGTGCGACGGTAGGGCCAGATGTCGCAGATCGCCTTGAAGCGGATGTTGGGGATTTTCAGTGCGGCGTTCAGCAGCACGGCGCCCTGCTCGCCGCAGCCGATGAGCGCGACGTTGAGTTGGTCGGTTTTGGCGGCGGCGTCGGCGCCGCGGGCGATGTAGGGCGCGGCCGCGACAAACGCGCCGAGCTTCGCGCTGTTCGCGAGGAAATCGCGGCGCGTGAGAGGAGTGGAAGGGGCGGACATGGCGCGGGGCTCAGTCGTGTTTCGTCGGCCAGAGCGCAAAGCGATCGTGGCGCACCAGCACGAGGGCACCGGCGATCATGATGACGTGGATGCCGAGCCAGGCCACGCCTTCGGACTCCTGCACGGCCATCAGGCCGAACGAGAGGCCGACGTAAACCAGGCCGGTGAGGACGAGCGTCGCGCGCGTCTTGAGTCCGAGCAGCAGCGCGGCGCCGAGCACGAGCAGCAGGTAGCCGATCGAGTGGGCAAAATTCTTCGTCGCCCACAGGGGCAGGAACGAAGCACCGGTAATCCCGGAGGCCATGCGGCCCATGTTCGCGTAGTAGTTCGCGAAAGAATAGGTGCCCTTGCTCTCGAATTTCTCGAGGCCGGCCAAAAAGGTGCGCAGCCCAAGGAACAGGCGGAGCAGAAGGAAAGCCGCGCTGTATTCGCAGCGCGACGGGGAGGTTGAGGCGGGAGTTTCGCTCATGGGGAAAGGAAAGACGGTGCCGGCCGGCGGAGGTAACGGGGCGGGCTCACGATCGCTCATAATGCGACCGATCTCCGCGCGAAGATCAAGCTGCGCGTTTGCAATGACACGCGGCGCTCACGTCGTGCGCCGCAGGCACTCACGCACGGCGTTGGAAAATTCCGTCATCGAAAAAGGCTTCGCCAGGACGCGATCGACGCGGGCACGGTTGATCGCTTGGAGCTGCGGCAGCGTGAGCCGGCCGCTGACGATCATGAGGCGGCCGACGTAGTGCGAGGCCCGCGAGCGGTGCGAGAGCTCGATGCCGTCGAGCCCCGGCATGTTCACATCGAACACCAACAAATCATACTCCTTCAGGCGCGTTTTCAGATGGTCCCAGGCCAAGTTGCCGTCTCCCATGGTCATGACCTCATGACCGGCGCGTCGCAGCGCCTCCGCGATCGCTTCGGCGACGAGCGGCTCGTCCTCCGCGAGAAAGACCCGCGCGCGGCCCGTGGACAGCGGCGCGGCCACCGGCACGGGAGTCTCGACGACCTCGGGCGCGGGCCACACCGGCAACAGCAGGCGAAACGTCGAACCCTCACCAGGTATGGTCTCGAGCTCGATGCGGCCGCCGAGTTCCGATACGAGATGCCAGACTGTCGCGAGACCGAGGCCCGTGCCCTTACCGACTTCCTTGGTCGTATAGAACGGCTCGAAGATGCGTTCACGCACGGCTGGCGTCATACCGAGGCCATTGTCGCTGACGGTGAGCTGCTGCCAACCGAGCGGCGGTCGGCGCAGCGGCACCGTCATGGGCGAGGCAGAGTCCGACGACAACGCCTTCGCCTCGACACGGATGCACGGGGTCCAGCCGCCCGACTGGCGTGAAAGCTTTTCGAGAAGCGTATCGCGCGAGTTCAGGAGGAGATTGAGCAAAATCTGATTGAGGTCCGTGGCGTTGAGCCAGAGCGGCGGCAGGTCTTCGGGGACCGCGCTCTCAAAGATGATGCGCCGATCGACCGTCGAGCGCATCAACTCAAAGCAGCCCGCAGTCACCGCCGAGAGGCGCACGGACTCGGCGCGCGAATCGCCCTTGCGGCCAAAGGTCAGCAACCGGCGCGTGAGCTCGGCCGCCCGCTGCGCTGCCTGGATTATCACGGTCACCTGCTGCTGGAGCTTCGAGTCCTGCGCCCAGTCGAGCTGGATCTCGCCGGCCTTCAGCATGACGGGCGTGAGGAGGTTGTTGAACTCGTGCGCGATGCCACCGACGAGTTCGCCGACGGCGCGCAGCTTGCGCGTCTGCGCCAGCTCTTCGTCGAGTGAGCGGCGCTCCGTAACATCCTCGGCGAGCACGCACACCCGCGCGTGGCCCGCACTGCCCGGCGCGAGCGGCACGAGCGTGAAGACAAAATTTTTCCGCGCCACCGCCAGCCGCCGCTCCTCGCGGACGAACTCGCCCGCCGCCAGCTCGCGGCGCAACAGCTCCCGCAGCTCCCCTGCCCACTCACGCTCGAGATTGAACTCCGCCAGCGGCCGTCCCGCCGCCTGCCGCACCGGCACGCCGAAATGCTCCTCCGCCTGCCGGTTGATCGCCAGCACGCGCTCGCCGCCCGGCTCGTTCTCCAGCACGCACATCGCCATCGGGATGTTGTCGTAGAGCGCCTGGAGCAGCGCCTCCTTTTCTGCCAGCTGAGCGGCCTGCCCCGCGATGCGCTTGCTCAGCGAACGCTGACGCACCCAACCCCATACCGCCGCCAGCAACGCGATCGCAAGCGCTCCCGCCACGTAGTTGGCCAGCTCCTCGCGGGTCACCCCCGGCGCGTCGATCTTCCCGAACCATTTCCGGTAAATCCGATCGAATTCCCCCGTGCGGTGCAGAATCGCGAGCCCCTCGTTGAGCTGCGCGAGCAGTGGCGCATCGCCTTTGTGCAGCGCGAAACTGTGCCGGAAATCGTAGTCCGCCGGGAGCGGCTCGCCAAACGCCTGCACATTTTTCAGTCCGAGGCGCTCAATCATCGTCACGGCGGTCAGCCGCGACACCAGTACCGCCGGGCTCTGCCCCCGTTCCACGCGCATAACCGCCTCCTCCGCCGAACCCACCAGCCGGATCCTTGGCCGTAGCCCCTGCGCCCGCACATAGGCCTCCGCCACCGAGCCGCTGCTCACGATCGTCAGCTCGTGATCATTCAAATCGGCCAGCGTGTGGATCGGACTCCCGGTCTTGGCGACGTAGAGGCAGCTCTGCAGCGTGAGATACGGCACCGAGAAATCCACGTAGGCCTCGCGCTCCGGCGACTGCGAATAATTTTGCAACAGATCGAAATCGCCCGCGCGAAACCGCTCATTGAGCACCTTGCCCGGCAGCGTAATGCGCCGGATGCGCAGATTCATCGTGCGCGCCACGGCGTCGGAAAGTTCCACGCAAAACCCGCGGACCTGTCCCGACTCGTCCACAAAACTGTAGGGATAGCTGTCCGTCGATCCGCCCACGACCAGCGGCTGGCGCTCCGCCAGCGGCCGCCCCGGTCCGGCCACCGGCGCCTGCGCGCGCCCAGAACCCGCCGCCGCCAACGCACAGCACATCACTCCGGCCGCGCGCACGCGGCCGATCCACTCGCGACATGCTCTGGGGCTGGGCGGGCTCACGGAAAATTACGAAAAACCAGTGAGGCAGCATCGTCGCGGCGAGCCAAACTGAAAGTATGCGTATTTTGTCCGACACTGCGCACGCCACCAAAAATTAAATCGCGGCGGCGCGCCGATAAGCCCGTGCGTTTTCCCGCCGCCCGACCACAATTAGACTCGCGAGCGGCGCGCCGTCCTCCGACAATCACCCCGCTCCCCAACCCTTGGTCAGTGTCAGTCAAAAATCCCCTATGAGACAACGAACCTTCTGGACATCGGGCGCGGCCGCGGCGGCGCTGCCCTTCGCTTCAACGCTTCGCGCCAGCGAAGCTGACATCAGGATCCCTGATCTCACGCACGTTCACTTCGATGGCCTCGGCGGCATCAGCGGCGAGATGCTCATGTATCTCGGCATCGCGATCTGCGTCATCGGCGCGATCTTCGGGCTGGTGCAATACACGCAAACCAAGGCGCTGCAGGTGCACAAGTCGATGGCCGACGTTTCCCACATGATTTGGGAGACCTGCAAAACCTACCTGTTCACGCAGGGCAAGTTCCTCGCGATCCTCTGGCTGCTCATCGGCGGCTGCATGGTCTACTATTTCGGCGTCCTCTCGCACAACACAGCCATCCATGTCGTCGTCATCCTGCTCGCCTCGATCCTCGGCATTCTCGGTTCCTACGGCGTCGCTTGGTTCGGCATCCGCATCAATACCGTCGCGAATTCCCGCACGGCGTTCTCCGCGCTCAAGGGCAACCCGCTCAATACCCTCTTCATCCCGCTGCGCTCCGGCATGAGCGTCGGCCTGCTGCTGGTCTGCGTGGAGCTGTTCTTCATGATCTGCATCCTCGTGTTCCTCCCGCGGGAACTCGTGGGCCCCTGCTTCATCGGCTTCGCCATCGGCGAATCCCTCGGCGCCTCCGTCCTCCGCATCTGCGGCGGCATCTTCACCAAGATCGCCGACATCGGCTCCGACCTCATGAAGATCGTCTTCAAGCTGCCCGAAGACGACCCGAAGAACCCCGGCGTCATCGCCGACTGCACGGGCGACAACGCCGGCGACTCCGTCGGGCCAACCGCCGACGGTTTCGAAACCTACGGCGTGACCGGCGTCGCGCTTATCTCATTCCTCGCGCTCGCCCTCGTCGACAGCGCCGAACTCTGCGCGGTGCTCATCGTCTGGCTCTTCACGATGCGCGCCCTGATGATCGTCACCTCGCTCGCCTCTTACCTAATCAATCAGGTTATCTCCAAAGCGAAATACGGCAGCCTGAAGGATTTTGATTTCGAGGCCCCGCTCACCCACCTCGTGTGGATCACTTCCGCCGTGTCGATCGGCATTACGTTCATCGCCTCCTACTTCTTGCTCGGCCACCAGGCCGGCATCAATCCCGCCCTGTGGTGGGTGCTTTCTCTCATCATCAGCTGCGGCACGATCGCAGGAGCGCTGATTCCGGAGTTCACGAAGGTTTTCGTCAGCACGAATTCCCGCCACGTAAAGGAAGTCACCAACTGCTCCCGGCACGGAGGCGCCTCACTCAACATTCTCTCCGGTCTAGTCGCGGGCAATTTTTCGGCGTTCTGGATGGGGCTCGTGATTATGCTGCTCATGGCCGCATCCTACTACTTCTCGCAAAATCCCGCGCTGCTCGCGCTGATGCCGGCCAAGTTCAGCTTCGCCGCGCCCATCTTCGCGTTCGGCCTCGTAGCCTTCGGCTTCCTTGGCATGGGCCCGGTCACCATCGCCGTCGACAGCTACGGGCCCGTCACCGACAACGCCCAATCCGTCTACGAGCTTTCGCAAATCGAGGGCCGCTCGGGCATCGCCGCCGAGATCGAAAGAGACTTCGGCTTCAAGCCCGACTTCGAAAATGCGAAATACCAGCTCGAGAAAGGCGACGGCGCCGGCAACACGTTCAAAGCCACCGCCAAGCCCGTGCTCATCGGCACCGCCGTCGTCGGCGCCACCACGATGGTGTTCGGCATTATCATGCTTCTGCAGAAAATGTATGAACTCCAAGTCGCCTCGGGCGTCGGCCATCAGTTCAAGCCCGTCATCGACGCGCTTTCAATCGTCCAGCCTGAAATCATCCTCGGCCTCATCATGGGTGGCTCGGTTATCTATTGGTTCACGGGAGCGTCCTGCCAGGCGGTCGTCACCGGCGCCTACAGCGCGGTCGTTTACATCAAGGAGCACATGAAGCTCGATGCGACGACGGCCTCGGAGAAGGACTCCAAGGAAGTCGTCCGCATCTGCACGGTCTACGCGCAGAAGGGCATGTGGAATATCTTCATCGTCGTGTTCTGCTTCGCGTTGGCGCTGCCGTTCTTCAATCCCTACTTCTTCATCGGCTACCTGATCGGCATCGCGTTCTTCGGCCTCTTCCAGGCCATCTTCATGGCCAACGCCGGCGGCGCCTGGGATAACGCCAAGAAAATCGTCGAGGTCGAGCTCCGCCAAAAGGGCACCGAGCTCCACGCCGCGACCGTCGTCGGTGACACCGTCGGCGATCCGTTTAAGGACACTTCCTCCGTCGCGATGAACCCCGTGATCAAGTTCACCACGCTCTTCGGCCTCCTCGCCGTCGAGATCGCGGTGACGATGACGAACCAAAACCTGAAGACCGCGATCGGCGCGTTCTTCTTCCTCGTCGCTCTCGTATTTGTCTATCGCTCGTTCTACGCGATGCGAATCCCGGACGAGGCGGCGACCCGGTAACCACCGCTGCTGAAATAATTTTTCGAGGGCGGCCAACCGGCCGCCCTTTTTGCTGTCGGCCTTGCACTCCGCCGCGCCGGGCGTTTCCTTTCCTCCCCACGCATGGCGACCGTTCACACCAATTCTGGCTCCCCGTCCTCCGGCGGTTCGGGCCCGCGCGGCCCGCTCTATCAGGTCACCATTCGCGAACTCTCCCAGGACTTCAGCGAGGTCGGCCCTGATTATCCACCCCGCGACCTCGGCCCGTCCGACGCGGAAAAATTCCGCCAACTCCTCCGGCAACTCTGTGCGATCGATCCGCTGAAACTCGTTGACGCCGATCCCCAGATCATCGTCACGGTCAAAAGCGGCCGCTTCCTCATTCAGCCGCAGGGCGGCAAGCTGCTCGTCCGCCCCGTCAACGCCCTCGATCAAATCTTTTTCAAGCTCACACCGGACGAGATCCCCGCGTTCCTCGACGACTCTGCGCCGAAGCCGCCGAAACCGGTCGCGCCCACCACGCTCATCGGCTCCGCCGCCGCGCATTTCGATTCGAAGCCCCCGATTCCGCCCAAGCCGGCCGCCGCCCCGCCGCCGCCGCGCAACTCCTCGCGCCTGATCCTGATCGCGCTGTCAGTGGTCGCGGCGCTCGTCGCCGCGGGCTTGGTGTGGGTATTCTTTTTCTCCACGCCGCCTCCTCTGCCCCCGCCACCCGCTGCCACGAAACCGCGCGAATTTGATCTCATGCCAGCCGATCAGCTCGCGAGCCTGCAAAAGCGCTTCGCCGGCACCTATGCGACGAGCGGAGAGGGCGGCGAGCGCATGCTGGACCTGCACGCCGACGGCACGTTCAACTATCAGGAGTTTGGTACCGGCCTCAGCATGACCACGCACGAGACCGGCTCCTTCACGTTCGCGTGGCGCCATGGCACGCAGACCCCCGTGCTCCGCGCCGGCCCGCTCGGCGCGATCGAATTGCGCGATGACAACGCGGTCGTCGTGCGCACGCTCGTGTTCACGCGTCTGCCGGCGCCGCCGCCGAAATAAGCCGCGCGATGTCCGCGCCTCTCGATCTCGACGCCTATTTCGCGCGCTCCGGTTACGCCGGAGCGCGCGCGGCCACTCTCGCCACGCTCCACGCAATCGTCGCCGCCCAAGCCCAGGCGATCCCGTTTGAAAATCTCGACGTGCTCCTCGGTCGCGGCATCAATCTCGATCTCGGCGCGATCGAGGAAAAACTCATCCGCCAGAGACGCGGCGGCTACTGCTTCGAGCAAAACACGCTGCTCCTCGCCGTGCTCACCACGCTCGGCTTCGAGGCCCGGCCCATCAGCGCGCGTGTGCGGTGGCAGCGGCCGCGCGACTTCACGCCGCCGCGAACACACGTGTTTCTGCGTGTCGAGCTCGACGGCGCATCGTGGCTGGCCGACGTCGGCCTCGGCAGCATGTCGCTTACCGCAGCGATCCGGCTCGATGAGTCGGGTGCGGAGCAGTCAACGCCGCACGAACCCCGCCGCATCGTGCGCGACGGCCCCCGCCTCTTTCACCAAGCCCGCCTCGGCACCGAGTGGCACGATGTGTGTGAATTCACCCTCGAAGAAATGCCTCCGATCGATCGCGAGCTCGCCAACTGGTTCACCAGCGCGCACCCGCAGTCGCATTTTCGCAACCGCCTGCTCGCCGCGCGCGCGCTGCCCGGCGGGCAGCGGCTCACGCTGCTAAACCATGAGCTGACGCGCCGCGCCGCTGACGGTCGCGCCGAGACACGCCGGATCGCGACGCCCGACGAACTGCTCGCCGTGCTTGCGGAGAACTTCGGCCTGCACTTCCCCGCCGGCACGCGCTTCGGCCCGCCGGGCTCACCGTGGCCGTCGTGACAGACTCCTCCCATGAAATTCTTCAGCCTCCCGCTCGCTTTCGTCCTGCTCGCGGTCTCCGCCTTTGCTACCGACCCGAAGTTTGATGCCTGGGCCGATGCGTTTGCCGCAGACTGGATGCGGGCCGATCCGGAGTGGGCCACCCAGGCACAATATTTTTCCGGCGCCGAGCAGGATCGGCTAGACCGGCTGCTGACCCCGGTCACGAACGAATACCGCGCGGGCCGCGTAGCGGCCGCAAAAGACGGCCTTGCCGAACTTGCGCGTTTCGACCGCACCAAGCTCGATGCCGCAGAAAAAGTCTCCGCCGATCTGATCCTGTGGTCGCTCAACGACCTCATCGAGGGAGCCGAGTTCAGCGACTTTGACTGGGTCTTCGATCAGTTCAACGGGCTGCAAGTCGGCTTGATCGATTTCCTCACCCAGACCCATCCGATCCGCAACGCGCGCGACATCGACAACTACCTCGCCCGCCTCGCACTCACCGCCGCGCAGTTCGACGCGGGCATCGCGCGCGCAGAGGACGCCGCGACGCGCGGGTTCATCATGCCGGACTTCATTTACGCGTCCGCGCTCGGCCAGTTAGACCAACTGCTCGCGGAGCCGCCGCGCGCCAACGAGCTCGTCGTGACACTCGACGAGCGCATCGCAGAATTGCCTGCGATTTCCTCCGCCGATCGCGCCAGGGCCGTCGCGGCCGCGGAAAAGATCGTCGCCGACTCCGTCGCTCCCGCGCTGCGCCGGGTGCAGGCGATGCTGAAAGATCAGCAACGACGCGCTACCTCCGATGCCGGTATCTGGCGTCTGCCGCGCGGCGACCAGGCTTACGCGTTCTTCCTACGCCGCATGACGACGACCGACCTGACGCCCACGCAGGTTCATGAGCTGGGCTTAAAAGAAGCCGCTCGCATCACGCGCGAGATGGACGCGATTTTGCGCCAGCTTGGCTACGCCGATGGCACGCTGAACGAGCGCGTCGACAAACTCCAAGCGGCACTCCAACCGCCCGCCTCACCCGATCCGCGCCCCGGCCTCATCGCGCGCAACGAGGAAATTCTCCGCGACGCCGAAAAACGTGCCGCATTAATCTTCGATCTTCGACCGTCCGCTCGTCTTGTCGTAAAACGCGAACCGGCATTCAGCGAGGCGACGGCCGCAGCGCACTACGTCGACCCGGCGAAAGACGGCTCACGCCCCGGCGTGTTTTGGACGCCGGTGCCCGGCCCGACCTATGACATGCTCACCATGAGGACGACCGCGTATCACGAAGGCATCCCTGGCCACCATTTTCAGCTCGCGTTGCAACAGGAGACAAAGTCACTGCCGCAATTTCGGCGGGACAGCGTGTTTGGGTTTGCGACCGCGCACGGCGAGGGTTGGGCGCTTTACGCCGAGCGGCTGGCCGTCGAAAACGGCTGGTATGACGGCGATTCTGTCGGCCATCTCGGCCAGCTCAGTGACGAGCTGCTGCGCGCGCGCCGACTCGTCGTCGACACCGGTCTGCACGCAAAACATTGGACGCGCCAGCGAGTGATCGACTACGGCCTGCCGATTTCCGAGACCGAACGCTACGTCGTCTGGCCCGGACAGGCGTGCGCTTACAAGATCGGCCAGTTAAAGATCACCGAGGTGCGCGAGAAGGCAAAGGCGGCACTCGGCGCGAAATTTTCGATCAAGGAATTTCACAACGTCGTCCTCCGCACCGGCAACGTCCCGCTCGCGGTGCTCGAATCCGTCATCGACGACTACATCGCCGGCGCGAAATAACTTCGGTGTTTTCTCGGGAGCGCGGTCGCTCAACCGTGACGGCCTTTGAAGGTCAGCTCGGCTACGCCGCTCTTGTCGAGGCCGCCGAGGCCGAGTGCGATCATGCGGTCGAACTGCGCTTTCGTCGCGGCGGCGAGCGGGAGTTTAAGTCCCACACCTTCGCCGAGCGCGAGCGCGATGCCGGAATCTTTCGCCGCGTGCGCCCCGGAGAAAAAGCAATCGTGCGCGCGGTGCTGCATGTCTTCGCCGTCGGTTTTGAGCACCTGTGAATTCGCACCGGTCTGAAGAAACACTTCGCGCAGCATGTCGAGATTCAGGCCGAGCGCGGCACCGAGGCCGAGGCCTTCGGCGAGGCCGGCAGTGTTGATATTCATGACCATGTTCACGAGCGCCTTCACCTGCGCTGCCTGCCCGGCCGGACCGATGTAGCGGAGCGCGCTGCTGAGTTTTTCCAAAATCGGCTTCACGCGATCGAAGGTGGCGCGATCGCCGCCACACATGAGATAAAGCGTGCCGTTGCGCGCCTGCGGGATCGACGAGGCCATGCAGCCTTCGAGCGAAACCGCGCCGACCGCTCGCGCGCGCCGCTCGATTTCAACGTGCACCGCGGGCGATATCGTCGCGCAGTTCACGAACACTTTTCCCGCCGCGCCCCGGAGCAGCGAATCGCCGCTCTCAGCAAACACCGCGAGCTGCGCCGCGTCGTCGGTCACGACCGTGAAGATTACGTCGGCGGCCGCGGCCACGTCGGCGAGTTGCGTGGCGTGCGTCGCGCCGAGCTCGCGTGCCAGTTCGGCGGCGATCGGCGCGTGCGTGTCGAAAACCGCCGTCACCGCGTAGCCGCAATCCTTGAGGCGCCGCGCCATGTTGCCGCCCATCCGTCCAACGCCCACGAAGCCGATTTTTTCTGTCATGATTTTAGGAGGTTGCGGCCAACGTGCACACCTTTTGGCCGCGCGCGAGACCCGTTCCAACCTGCGTCACGCGGCGGAGCAGGTGACTTTCACGGGCACAACGTTCGTCCGCCCGAAGATCGTCGTGAGCGGAGCGCTTGCGGCATCCTGCCCGCGCGCGATCACCGCGATCTGTTCAGACGAGATGTTGTCGGTTGGATCGAAGAGACGCCACTCCCCGCCGAGCCACACTTCGAAGCACGCGTGAAAATCCATTGGCTCAAGTCCGGCCGCATAAGCGCTGACGTAGCGCGTGGGGATCGAAAGCGCGCGGCAAAAGGCGATCGCAAGGTGAGTATAATCGCGGCAGACGCCCTGGCGGCCAATCCACACATCCCAAGCGGAGGTGCGGCCGTCGGTGACGTTGGGCGTGTAGTCAATGTGGGCGTCGACCCACGCGCAGACAGCACGGACCTGCTCGGCGCGATCGAGGTGCGAGCCAAAGAGTTCCCAGGCGATGCGCGCGAAACGGTCGCTTTCACAGTAGCGGCTGGGCTGGGTGTAGGAGAGAATCGGGAGCGGGAGACGGCCCGGCAGCTCGGCCGGCACGGCGGCGGGCAGCGGGGGACGCCGGACCTCGACGGTGGCCTCATAGCGAAGTTCGAAGGGGCCGATCGGCGCATCGCAGCGCAAGGTGCGGCCGCCGAAGGCGTCCGGCACGAGCTCGGTCGCCACGGGTGGCGTGGTGACAATCGTCTCACCGAGGACGCGTTGTTGGGCGTCGGTGTGGGCGAGGACGTTGAGCGTGAAAGCGGCGGAGGGCGTGGCGAGGACTTGGTAGCCCAGCGTGCAGCCGACGGAGAGGGTCATGGGAGAGGTCAGAGTGTGGCGAACCGGTGACGGCCGGCAAACCTGAAGGTGCAAAAAAACAGCGCGGAGCGTTTAGGCTCCGCGCTGTGCGAGAATAACTTTCCGGTCGATTCAGCGATTAGAACTTCAGGTTCACGCGGCCGTAGTAGAAGCCGCCGTTGAAACCGAACGGCGAGAAACTGCTGTATTGCGCGAGGCCCGAGGTGTTGTTGGCCGCGTTGAACTTGTCCGGGTAGACGTTGAACACGTTGTTGGCGCCGACGGCGACCGAGAGGTTCTTGTTGTAGTTAAACGAGAGCTCCACGTCGGTCAGGAACTTGGAGCCGAGCTTTTGATCCGTCGCGGCGGCGGTGCCGGCGCTGAGGACCGAGCCATACCAGTCTTCGCGCACGAGGGCGCTCCAGCGCGGGCTGAAGACGTAATGCGCCGAAGTGACGACCTTGTCGAGCGGGGTGCCGCGCTCATAGCGCAGCGTGCTCTGGCGATCGAAGATTGGCGTGCCACCGGTGAGGGCGAGCACGTTGGTCGGCGTCGGCTTGATGTAGGTCACAACGGTGTCGTTGTAGTTGAAGCCCGCGGTCAACGTGAGGCGCTGGCCATTGGTGAAGCGAGTCGTGTATCGGGCCGTGAAATCGACACCCTGCGTGCGCGAATCCACCGCGTTGGTGAAGTAACGACCACCCTCGGTCCCGGAGAAGCCGAGCCCGCTGAGGAAGGTCGCAACGGACGTCGTGGCAAAGTTGCTCGAGAGAACAATTTTGTCGGAGATCGCGATGTTGTAGTAGTCGATCGAGGCCGAGAAGCCCTTGAACGGCGTGAACGTGAAGCCCGCGCTGGCGTTCGTGGATTTTTCCGGCTTGAGCGGGGTCGCGCCGAGCGCGATCGCGGCAGCGCTCGCCACCGGGAAGGTCTTCACTTCATAAGGGCCGCTCACGCCGTTGACGGTGAGAATGACCGACGACGTGGTCGAAAACGCCTCCTGCTGGAGCGCGGGGGCGCGGAATCCGTTGCTGAACGAGGCGCGCGCCGCGAGCCACGGCGTGATCTCATAACGGGTTGCGATCTTGCCGGTGAGCGTGTCACCAGCGTCGCTGTAGTGTTCGCCGCGGACGGCGAGATCAACCAGCCACTTTTTCGTGAGCTGATTTTCCACGTCGACGTAGCCGGCGATATTGTCGCGGGTGTTATCCACTTGATCGGTCGGGCGGTAGCCGGGGAAGCCCTGCGCGCCATACGCGGGCACCGAGCCCTTGCTCGGGCCGTCGAGGACGAGCAAGCCACCGTTGTCCCACGACTGGTGGTCGCCTTGGCGAATCCAATAATTTTCCCAACGATATTCAGCACCAAGCGCGGTCTTGATCGGGGCAGGCAGGCCGATGTCAACTTGACCGGTGAGGTCGGCGTTCACGGTCTGCTGTTGGAAGGCGAGCTTGCCATCGTAGAAGCGGGTCGGGCTGGCGGCGCCGTAGGTGACGTTCACCGAATTGATCGTGTAGTAATCGATCGTGTTGCGGCCCCAGGTGTCGCTGATGTCCCACTTCCAGTTACCGCCGCCCTTGACGCCGGCCGTGAGCGACGCATCGCCAATATGCGGGTTGATCTGCGGCTGGAAGCCATCGGGGTAGATCGCACGAACATCGGTGCTGTCCGCCGGGCGGCGCCACGAGGCGAACGACTGGCTCTCCCGGCGCGAAAGGCCGCCGAAAGCGTAAGCCGTGAGCCCACCGCTCAGGGGCAGTTCGCTATTCACGAAAAAGCCACGCTCGTGCGAAACCGGGTCGCCGAAGATCACCTGACTGCGGTTAAAGGTGGCGTCCTTGGGATCAGGCGTGCCGACGATGGCTCCGATGGTGGTGCCGGGGGCGACGAGGGCGCCGGCGGCATTGGTGCCGAAATATTGCTGGCGCAGATCCGGACCCGAGCGATTTGTGTAGCCGCGGTTCTTAAAGTAGCCCGTCACGTTGACGAAACCACCGTCCTTGCCCAAGGCGGAACCGTAGTTGGCGCTAACGCCGAACGTCGCACCGTCGTGGTTGTAGAACTGGCCACCGGTGGAGGTGATGCTGTAGCCGATATCGCGGCGCAGCGGGAGATTGATGACGCCCGCGATGGCGTCGGAGCCATATTGCGCAGCGGCACCGTCACGGAGGACTTCCGCGCCATTGAGGGCGAAGGCCGGGATGGCGTTGAGATCGACGGCGGCCGCACCGCGACCGACGCTGCCGTTCAGGTTGACGAGCGCGCTCGAATGAAAGCGCTTGCCGTTGAGAAGCACGAGCGTCTGGTCCGGGCCGAGGCCGCGGATGGCGGCGGGGCGGACGGTATCCGTGCCGTCGGTGTTAGCTGGGCGCGGGAAATCGATCGAGGGCACCAACACGGAGAGGGTCTGGCCGAGTTCCGTGTAGCCGTTCTCCTGAAGGTCCACGGGGGACAGCACATCGATCGGGACGGGCGAATCGATCACCGTGCGGTCGTTAAAGCGCGAGCCGATGGCGACGAATTTCTCCAGTTGGACGGCTTCATCAGATTTGGCCGTGGCAGGAGCGGTCTGGGCAAACAACGGCGTGGCGAGGGCCGTGGCGAGAAATGCGAGCACACGGGCGGTCAAAGCCGGGGTGCGTCGCTGGGTGGTGGTTTGTAGAGACATACGGCCGCGAATATGAAAGCGTTTTAGTTACAAACAAGCGACAAAAAGCGTTTTTTTGTCTTACGGGATTTACAATTAAAAGGCCCGACCGCCAAATCCCCGCTATGATCCCACCCCGTTCATTCATGGTCGCCACGAGTCTGAGTGCTCTGATTTGCCTCGTTGCCGCACCCTTCGCCCTCGCCCAACGCAACGCCGTCGAAGCCGAGCACGGTATGGTCACCTCGGCCGAGGCGCTCGCCTCGCAGGCCGGCGTGGAGATGCTGAAGAAGGGCGGTAACGCCGTTGATGCCGCCGTCGCCACGGGCCTCGCGCTCGAAGTCGTCTACCCGTTCGCCGGGAACCTCGGCGGCGGCGGATTCATGCTGATCCACCTCGCGGACGGACGCGACGTCTCCGTCGACTACCGCGAAACGGCCCCAGCTGCCGCTTCGCGCGACATGTATCTTGGACCCGACGGCAACCTCACGCGAGGCCAGGGTTCTTCGACCCTCGGCTGGCGCGCCAGTGGCGTGCCCGGCTCCGTCGCGGGCTTCGCGCTTGCGCTCGAAAAATACGGCTCCGGCAAAATCTCCTGGGCCGACGCCTGCGAGCCGGCGCGCCGGCTCGCCGCCGATGGCTTCGTCGTCTCGCAAACGCTCGCGGCCAACCTGCGCGCCTCACGCAACCTCGGCCAGTTTCCCGAATCGAAACGCGTTTACCAAAAGGACGGCGCGTTTTGGAAAACCGGTGAGCTCTTCACGCAGCCCGATCTCGCCGCGACCTTTGCCCGTCTTCAGAAAAACGGCCCACGCGAATTCTACGAAGGCGAGACCGCCGAGAAAATCGCCGCCGCGATGAAGGCCAACGCCGGCACCATCACGCTCGACGACCTGAAGGGCTACAAGGCCATTGTTCGCCCGCCGCTTCACGGCAGCTACCGCGGCTATGACATCGTAACGATGCCGCCGCCGAGTTCGGGTGGCATCGCGCTGCTCCAGATGTTCGCCATGCTCGAGCCGTTCGACGTCCGCGCGCTGGGCTCAAACTCCGCCGCGAAATACCACCTCTTCCACGAAGTCATGCGTCGCGCGTTTCGCGATCGCGCCGAATATTTGGGCGACCCGGATTTCGTGCCCGTGCCGACGGCCGGCCTGCTCGACAAGGCCTACATCGCCGGCCTAATGAAAAACTATGATCCGCAGAAGGCCACGCCCAGCGCCGGACTCCCCGCCGGTAAGCCAGCTGGCTGGGAAGCGATCGCCGCGCTCGACAAAAAATCGCCGGCCAAAAAGGAGTCGATGGAGACGACTCACTTTTCCGTGGTCGATGCCGCCGGAAACGCCGTCAGCAACACCTATACGCTCAACGGCGGCTACGGCAGCGGCGTCACGATTACCGGCACCGGCGTTTTGATGAACAATGAAATGGACGACTTCGCGGCAAAGCCCGGTTCGCCGAACATGTTTGGTCTCGTCCAAGGCGAGGCCAACGCCATCGCGCCCGGCCGCCGGCCGCTCTCCTCGATGGTCCCGACCTTCGTCAACAAGGACGGCAAGCTCTTGCTAGTCACCGGCAGTCCCGGCGGCCCGACCATCATCAACACCGTACTCGAAATCATCACCAACGTCATCGATCACCAGATGCCTGTGATGCAGGCCGTCGAGGCGCCGCGCTTTCACCATCAGTGGATGCCGGACGCGATGACCTACGAGCGCGGAGGCCTTTCGATCGACACCCTCAATCTCCTCGACGCGATGGGCCACCACATCACGCGTCACGAAAACTTCGAAGGCGCCTACCAGGGCGACGGCGAAACGATCATGGTCGATCCCAAGACCCATCTCATACTCGGCGCGTCCGACCCGCGCCGCGGCGACGCGAAGGCCATCGGTTACTGAAACGCACTTCGCGTTTCAAGCCATGCACTACGTTCCCCTCGGTCGCACCGGCGTCAAAGTGTCGCCGCTCACGCTCGGCTGCATGATGTTTGGCGGGAAAACCTCGCCCGCCGATTCCGCTCGCATCATCGACCGCGCGCTCGACGCGGGGATCAACTTCCTCGACACCGCCAACGTCTACAACGAGGGCCGCAGCGAGGAGGTCACCGGCGCGGCGCTCAAGGCCAACGGCAAACGCAGCCGCGTTTTTCTCGCGACGAAAGTTCATCGCGTGATGGACCCGACCGATCCGAACGGCGCTGGCATCTCGCGCCGCCATATCATCGCCGAATGCGAAGCGAGCCTGCGTCGGCTCCAAACCGACCACATCGATCTCTACCAGCTTCACCGCCAGCAGACTGACACCGCGATCGACGAGACGCTCCGCGCGCTCGACGACCTCGTGCGGACGGGAAAAGTTCGTTATCTCGGCACCAGCACATGGGCCGCATGGCAAATCACCGAGTCACTCTGGTGCTCCGATCGCCACCACCTCAACCGCATCGTCTGCGAGCAGCCTCCCTATAATCTCCTCGATCGCCGCATCGAGCGTGAGTTGCTCCCGATGTGCCGCACCTACGGCATCGCGACGATTCCGTGGTCTCCGATTGCCGGCGGACTGCTCTCCGGAAAATATCGCGCCGGTCAGCCGCGCCCCGCCGGCGCGCGCTTCTTCGACACCTCCGCGAGCCCGATCAACGCGGCGCGATGGACGGAAAACTCGCTCGCGGTCGTAGAGAAACTCCTCCCGCTCGCCGAGGCGCGCCACGTCCCGCTCTCGCAGTTCTCACTCGCATGGACGATGCACCAGCCCGGCGTCACCAGCCCGATTGTGGGACCGCGTACGCTCGAACAATTCGAGGACAATCTAAAGGCACTCGACCTGAAACTCTCCGCCGAAGAACTGAAACGCATCGACGAAATCGTGCCGCCCGGCTCGCACAGCTCGCCCTACTACGAAGCCGACTTCGGCCCGCATCCGCACCGCTGGTGAGTCCTCAAGCCGGAGCCGGCCCGCGCCGGCTTCGTCGAACTGCGTTGGCCCTGCGATTCCGCACCTACGGATAATATCTCGGCAGCTCACCCGGCAACTCTTGGGTGTCTGGAGCGAAGCTTGTCACCCGGCGAAATTTCTCACCCGGACGCGGATCCCAGTTTCGCCATGACGCGGGATCGGTGGTCGCACCTCGCGACGGCGAACTCTCGCCGTTGCCGTTGACCGCCGTGACGTAATACTCAACCACCCCCGGGACGGCGATTGCACGGGTGGACGACGGCATGGGATCGCACGCGCGGATGCCTGAGCGCCGGTCCACAAAGGTGCGTTCTCTTCCGCGGAAGAGCGGACGAAACTCCTTTTCCGGTGCGGTCCGCGCATAGAGCCGGTACTCGCTCACCCCGAGAATTTCGCCCCAGCTCAATTCCGCAGCCCCTTCGGACAGGTGCACCCGCAGACCGGCGGGCGCCGGCGGCGGTGCGCTCGAAACGTAGAGAGGATAATCCGGTCCCGGCGCGCTCTCGTTCCTCTCGTTGAGGGCGACCGCGCGGACATGCACCTTCCGGTCGTTCGTCAGTCCGGCGACGGTGAAAAGTGGCTTGTCAGCCGTTTCGAGCACGCTCCACGTCGCACCGTTGTCAGCGCTAATCTCCAGCCGGTAGTGAGTGGCCGCAGCGACCTCCTCAACTACCACCAGTCCGCCACCTGTGCGGTTCTCGGTTCGGACAATGCCGGGAGAATTCGGTGTAGGGTGCGTATCGGAAAGCTCCCAGTGATGCCGGCCAGGTTCCAACTTCACCTCAAGCGATTCCGCTCCCGCGGACCCGCGGATCGCAACGCCATCTACATAGAGAATGTGTCCATTCGAAAAGCCTTTGGCCACCAGCTTCAGCGATGTGGCGCTGGGCGCGTAGAATTCGCCCGAGGGTGTCCGGCCCGGCTCGATGCGCCCGCTGATCCCCAAATCCGGATCGCTGGTGGAAAACGAAAGGCCCGGAACGCCCAATTGCGTGCCGTGAAAAAGCGCGAACTCGATCTTGGAACCGATCGAGCGAATGAGGCCGCCGGTTCCCTCAAAGCTGAGGCTCCCTTCGGAGAAGAACACCGGGTTTGGCCGGCGAAAAACCAAGTCCGTGGAGCCCGGCAGCGTGACGCGACAACCAAAGGCCGTTCCCTCCGCGTGCACATCCTTCCGATGGGTGACAACGGCCATGGAATCCCCGAGGCCGTCGAACCAAACGCCCGTGCAGGAAGCCGTGCTCAGATCGGTTCGCTGGGTCTCGCGGCTGCCAAACGCGCCGAGCAGCAATTGGATGTTGGGCAGCGGGTCACCCTTTCGGACAAACCACGTCAATCGATGGATCAGCGCTTGATCGGAAAGGCTGTCGTAGAGGACAAAGTAGTCCTTGCCCGCGAGGAGCACGCTGCGGCTGAGATATTCAGGTGAGGCGTAGGCTGACGGCCCCGAGCGTGGAACGATCTCTGCGAATTGGCCGACGCCGAGATCGTAGAGCGGACGCGACAGCCCGTTCATGCCGATTGAGTGGAAGCGTCCTTCTTTGAAGACGCCGAAGGTCGTGCAGAAATCCGTGTCCTGATCGTCGCGGTCACCCACGTCCTCGGGCGCAGTGTAGCTGTAGGATTTTCCCCCGGCGTAGAAGTAAAGGATGCCGCAGCCGCCCTCCCCCGCGCGGCCCCAGCGGTAGTTGGGCCCTTCGTCGATCTGCTGCAGGTGGACGGAAATTTCTTCTTTGGTGTCCACGCCGGATCGGAGCACGAGGCCGTAGCCGGTGAACTTGGCGCTGCGCAAATGCGGATTGGTGCCCCGGTTGTCTGCTTGCCTGAAGGGTGCATCCCATGGGCTGGCGGCATCGCCCCGCGACTCGGCATCGAGGTCCGTCGGTCGCGCCGCCCACATGGCATGCTCCGCGGCCAGCGGGGCATAGCGCATGAGACAGGTGCCCAAATACCAGAGCGAACGCGGCGAAATTCGTTGCTCCGAGTGGGCGCCCTGCGGCGGATCCACGCGCCGAGGACCTTCGCCAGGCCCCACCACTCCCCATTCGCGGCCCTGATCAACTTGGAGCAGATTCTGGTAAGCCTGCTCCGATTCACCGTTGAATGGCGCGGACAAAACGTTCGTTAACCACTCGGCCATGTCGGCCAACTGGGGCGACAGGAAGCGTTCGTTGCCATCGTAGAGTTTGAGGAGGTAGTCCGTGCGGAGCGACGGGCGCAAAAACGCCCAGACATAGGTGCCGAGATTTTCTGTCCAACGTCCGCCGCAAGCGCTCCACGCCGCGACCGCCGGACGGGTGTTGAAGCGCGTATTGAGTTCGACGCACTTCTCCCACATGTCCGCCCACGTCGGAGCAAGCGGGTGATCCGGAAACAAAAAGGCCATCGCAGGAGGAACAGCCTTCACGTCGGCGAGAAAGTTAGGGTGCCCGGCAAGCATCGTCAGGATCGGCATGAACTCGTCCCCCGCGTGGACATAAGCCATGAAAAGAAACAGCGCGGTAATCCGCCGCCGCTCCTGCTCGTCGAACGAGGGCGCGTTTACCGTAAAACCTTCGACCCAGCTGCCGAGGATTTGCCGACTCGGCACGGGACTAAAGTTGATGATACTTCGGCCCGGGATGGGGCCGTGACCCGCCATCTGACGCGTGCCCGAGACGGGCAACGTGCAGACGTAGGGCGAGGTCGTGATGCGCTGGACGAATTCCTTGGGGCTCCTCCTCCCGCGGTCGCCCAGAACAGCGGCGGGCCGCCGCAGGTTGTCAGGGTAGCTTAGGATCCAATCCTTCACCCGGTTCAAATCCAGCGAGCCATAACGATTCTGGAGAAACAGCGTGTGCGAAGTAAACGTGAGCGGCACCTTGAACGCAGACGCGGCGCCGACCGGGGAAACCTTCGATTCCAAATCCCGCATCGCCGCCCGGTCCTTGGCGTGATCGTAACAGGCGATGCAGGTCGAACGACGGCCCCGGGCCAGCGGCCACTCGCAGTAAAACCGGCCGTCGCGAAAAAAATAGCGGACCTGAAGGAGCGGTGACTCGACCTCGTAGGCGTACTCGTGATCCTGCCAACCCGTCACGTCGTCGATGAAGAGGCCCAGCGCATCATCAGTCGCGTGGTTCCAAAAGTTCGCAAACGTCCCCGTGTGGAAATTCCCGGGCGCTCGCTCGTAAACGCCCAGCGTGAACGGCAATTGGCCTTCAACCAGGGGCTCCCGGTCAAACCGAAAGGCCGCATCGATCTTTTCCCAAGGATAGTCGTCGTAACCCCGGATGTCGTCGGTCAGGGGAAACGGGTGATTCGGCGCCTGACGATGCGTTGCCCCGAGGCCGCTCCACGTCGACGTCCAAAGCCCGCGACCACCCGCCGGAAGACCTTCCATGTTCTCTACCACGCGGACGAAATCCATTCCCGCCTCGACTTTGATTGTCGCGGAGTAGCGGGTGCCCTTTTCAGTCTCGTAGGTCACCTCGTAACTATAGAAAAGCGGACCAGACGCCGTCCGCCGGGTGGTAATCTGCGTCACGGCATCACCCTGAATCGCGAGCGTCGATTCCCCGAACCACGGGCCGCCTCGGGAAACCTGCATCACGGGGCCCGGTGCGGCTCCGCGGATTCTCTGACTCGCCGGGAGGCGCACCCGCATCGACCCGTTGTCCACGACCAGCGTCTCGCCTTCTTGTCGTTCGGTCACTCGCTCCGGCCACGGCGCCGACGACTCGGCGGCCGCGAGGACAAATTCCCGACGAGCGCCGCTCGGCAGATCACCAAAGAAGTTCAACGTCGCCCGGCGCACTCCCGCCTGATCCGTCGTCACGTCCGAAAACTGGATCGGAACCCGTTCACCGGAGTCGACCTGAGTGAGCACGAGCCGCTCAAGTTTCACGTCCGGGTCGAGTTGGACCGGATAGCTGAGCAGCGTGCGCGGCCACCAATAAAAGGGGTGCTCCAGGAAGTCTTGCAGCACGAAGCGAAGCTCGCCCGAACGACCGAGTGTCAGCGGCTTGGGGAGGGTTGATGCGACACCCGCAGCGAGCATTGAAGTCCCGGAGAGCGCGCCAGGAATTGCGACCAAGCTAAGCAAGAAATCGCGACGATTCACGGCCTCATCCGTACAGGCCGTCAGCACGAGGTCAATGCCGGGACCAAAGACCACACTGGGCTTGCCTCGAAAGAATGGACACCAATTCAGGCGGCTTTGATGTCTTTCGGTTGTTGTTGTATTTCGTAGGCCACAGGTGAGATCTGACCGAGCGAGCTGTGGCGTCTCGTCGGGTTGTAAAACGTCTCGATATAA
>CAITWF010000068.1 GCA_903896015.1 uncultured Opitutia bacterium
CCCACCGCCATCACGTCTCCTGCCGTCGTCGCCTGATTCCATCAGCAGAGTCTAACCGAAATCGCTCGCGGCGTCCCCCTGTCGGAGTTGAACGCTTACGCCGCAGTTGCCCTTCGGCTAGACCTTCCCTCTGCAGGGCGGTCAACAGACTTACACGTTCTTTCGTTCATGTTCACTGTCCAGCAGGTGCGCCCTGCCGGGCGCACCCAAAAAAGCCCGGGCCAATCGGCCCGGGCTCGAGAAACATTTTCAGTATTCGCGATCGCGGTTACGGGAGTTCGTAGACCTCGATGATGGCGACGCCGCCGGTGGTGCCGTTCACCGGGTTGATTTGCGCGGTGTAGCTGCCGGGCGCGAGGCTGACGATCATCGCGGAATCGAGGCTACCGGCGACGATCGGGAAGGCGCCGACCTGGCTGGAAGCGGTGGCGATCGCGCTGGCGTCGGCGGAGGTGCTCCAGCCGGTGTTTTGCACGATGACCTGATTGCTCGAGTTGAAGAGCTGCAGCTGCGTCGCGCCGAGGGCGTTGGTGAATCCGAACTGCACGAGGCCGGGGCCGACGCCACGGATGAGCACGCGTTTCGGCGCAGCGCCGTTGACCACGAAGCCGGCGGCGAGCGTGTTGGCACCGGTACCGGCATTGGCGCGGGTCGAGATGTTGAACAGCTTCTGACCGGCGGCCGGGGCCGAGAGATCGTAGACTTCGATCAGCGCGACGCCGGTGCCGCCGTTGGCACTGCTGACTACGGCGGTGTAGTTGCCGGGCGCGAGCGTGGTGAAGATGACTGAGTCGGCCGTTGTCGCCCCAAGTGCAAAGGCGCCCGCCTGTGAACTCGCCGCGACGATCGCCGCGGTGTTGGGCGCGGTGGACCAGGCGGTGTTGTTCGCAATGCTGACATTGGCGCCGTTGAAGAGTTCGAGCTTCGGGTTGCTGAGCGGGCTGCCGATGCCGAAGAGCGAGAGGGTCGGCCCGATCGCGCGGATGAGGACGGGCTTCGAGTCGGTGCCGGAGATGACGAAGCCGGCGATGGCAACGTTGTTGCCGGTGCCGACGTTGGCGCGCGTGGAGATGTTACCCAAGCGCTGATTCGCGATGACAGCTTCCGCGGCCCCAGAGTAGGTTGTAACTGTGCTACCTGTGATCGTCGTGCCGCCCAATGTGGAGGTAGCGGCGTTCACGTTTAGCGCGATTACTTCGCGAGCGGTCGTGACCGCGATTCTTCCCGTGCCGTCCACCGTGCCAGCGCCGCCATCGGACGTCGTGGAGGTTTGCACGAGCACAAACGCTTGACCGGCCGCACCGGCGATACTGAAGAGGGACGACGAGCTATTAGCCGCCGCGGCCTGATAATAACCAGCCACCGCCTGGGTCGTACCAATGTCGGCCGACTTCGTGCCAGAAAGAGAGGCACCGCTAACGCCTGTCACACTGCCGGACAGCGTGCCATCGTTGGCAATCGAACCGACGAGCGTGGCATCGCCAGCCGCCGCCGCACGTGTGCCAGCATCAGCCGGTTGCGCTCCGACCGCAGACGAGGCGGCCTGCGTGAAGCTAAACTGCCCAGAATCACTGACCGTCAAGCCTACGTTTTTCACTGTGAATCCCGCACCCGGCAGATAGCCGAGGAAAACCCCGGTGTTATCAGCCCGAATGTAGATAGCAAAGCTGCCAACGCCGGCACCGAAGGATCCAAAATAAGTGCCGGCGTAACTGCGGCGAATAACGCCAAGGTTGCCAACTGCTGAGGTCACCGAGCCCGTGGCATTACTGACCACAACGGAATAACTGCCCGCGTCGCTCGTTTGGGCATTATTGATCAGGAGTGTCGAGGTGGTCGCACCATTGATTGGCGCGCCGTTCTTGCGCCACTGATAACTCGGAGCCGGAGCACCTGCTGCTGATACGGTAAATGTCGTGGCACCGCCAACCAGGATCGTGCGAGAACTCGGCTGGGAGGTAATTACCGGTGCCGACAGCGTAGTCACAACGGACAGTTGGGCCTCCGAGCTTACAATTTGTCCCAACAAATTACCCACGATTACATCGTAGTTACCGGCGTTGGCAGTTTGTGCGCTCGCAATGGTGTACGAAGAGCCATTCGCACCGGCGATCGCCACGCCGTTGAAGCGCCATTGATAAGTCGGACTCGGCGAGCCGGTGGCGCTGACAGTAAACGTCACGGGGTTGCCAGCGATAATCGTCTGCGGGCGAGGAGGAGCGGAAACGATCGGTGTGGCGTTGACCACAAGCGCTGCCGTGGCGGACGTCGTGGTGCCCACTGAATTGTTGATCGTGACTGAATAGCTGCCCGCCATGCCGGCGGTGACATTGCTAAGGGTGAGTGTGCTGCCAGTCGCACCAGTGATCGGAATGCCTCCCTTGTTCCACTGGTAGGAGAATGGCACTGTGCCAGTGGCGACGACGGTAAACGTGGCCGTATCACCCGTATTCACGGTGATACTGGCCGGTGACGTGCTGATGCTCGGGGGGAGCACAGGCACCACCAGATTTAGTGTGAAGTTTTGCGTCGCCGGAGCACCATTGTTGGCCGTCAGCGTTAGGGAAAGCGGTGAACCCGCCGTGCCCGGGGGTGTGCCGCTCAAAATGCCGGACAAGGGATCGAGAGAGAGCCACGATGGCAATCCCGCCGCGCTGTAGGTGACGGTTGTAGCACTCGTCGTGGTCACACTGAAAGAGTTCGACTGACCCACATTGAAAGTGGCGCTCGAAGCACTCGTAAATACAGCCGGCGGCAACGTGGTGAGCGACGCAGTGTTACTTGTGGCACTCGGGCTGATGAGGTTGCTCACAACAACGACGAACTGATCGCCTGACATACCGGACGTTACACCGGTGATCGTGAGCGTTGAGCTCGTAGTGCCGCTATACGTGCCGTCATTCGAAAGATTCAAGAAGCCCGTGGTGCCAGCCGGCTGACGTTGCCACTGGAAGATCGAGGGCGCCGGAGAACCAGTCGCCGCTACCGTAAACGTAGCGTTCTGGCCCACGCCAGCGGTTTGGTTCTGCGGTTGGGTCTGGATGCTCGGCGCCGAGACCGAACCACTACGGCGGATGGTCTGGTTTCGAGTATCGACGATGAAGAGGTTGCCGGACCCGTCGACCGTAAGCCCGAACGGCGCGTTGAACCGCGCTGTGGAGCCAGAGCCATCGGCCGAACCCGTGTTCCCCGCGGAGCCCGCAATTGTCGTCACGGCGCCACCAGAGGTAATTTTGCGGATCGTATTGGCGCCAGTGTCTGCCACGTAAATATTGCCTGAGCTATCCACGACAACACCGGACGGTTGATTAAACAACGCACCGGATCCCGTGCCATCCGAGCTTCCAATCGTGCCGGCCACACCCGCGATCGTGCTAACCGATCCACCAGTAATCTTGCGGATCGTCTGATTGAACGAGTCTGCTACGTAAACATTGCCTGAGCTGTCGACCGCGAGACTGTTCGGGTACGCGAAGCGCGCAGGGCTGTCCGTGTTGCCACGCACACCGAGCGAACCTGCATACGTGCTGACTGTGCCCGAGATAATGCGCCGGATCGCATGGTTGAACGAGTCCGCGACATAAATGGTGGATGAGGAGTCAACCGCCACACCCGTTGGATAATTGAAGCGCGCAGTATTGCCCGCACCGTCCACTGCACCTGGATTTCCCGCCAAACCTGCGAGGGTTGTCACCACACCGCTAGAAGTTACCACGCGGATGGTATGGTTGTAGGTATCAGCCACGTAAATGTTTCCCGCAGGATCGACTGCGATACCGGAGGGCGCGTTAAATCGCGCCGCCGAACCGGTGCCGTCGACGTTGCCACTGGATCCCGCCTGACCGGCGAGCGTCGTGACTACGCCACCAGAGGTGATTTTGCGAATCACGTTGTTGGCTGAATCGGCGACATAGAAATTGCCTGAGCTATCAATCGTGATCGCGGCTGGGCCGCTGAACCGTGCAGCGGTGCCCGTGCCATCCAAGCTCCCCACGCTGCCCGCCTGTCCGGCGAACGTGGTGATGGTCGTGCCCACGACGACCGTGAGGGTCGCCGCGTTGCTCGCCGTGCTGCCGCTGGTGTTAGTGGCGACACAGCGATACTGATCGCCGCTCATGCCGGAGGACGGATTCGTAATGGTGAGCGTAGCGGTCGCCGTGCCGCTAAAAGTGGAATCGTCACCAAAATTATTGAAGCCCGATGAACCGCTCAACTGCCGCTGCCATTGGTAGGTGGGTGTCGGCGTGCCCGTCGCAACGACGGTAAACGTCGCCGTCTGGCCGAGTGCGACTGTGAGATTGGAGGGTTGGGTCGTAAACGCAGGCACGAGTGCCGTCGGCGTAACCGTCAGCGTGAAGTTTTGCACTGCAGCGGAGCCCACGCCGTTGCTGGCGGTGAATTGCAAGTTGTAGGGTGAGCTGGTGCTCGCGCCGACCGCCGGCGTGCCGCTTAGGATGCCCGAGGAGGAATCAAGCGTGATGCCGCTTGGTAGCGAGCCGCCTGTAAGCGTAAATGTCGGCGCCGGTGACCCAGTCGCAAGAATTGTGAACGAGCTGCTGGTATTCTCCACGAATGTGGTGCTATTCAAACTCGTGATATTAGGTGACTGCGTGATCGAGAGCGTGGCGACCGAGGAGGGCGTCGTGCCCACGTTGTTCGTCACATTTACTTGGAATTGGTCGCCGCTCATCGCCAGCGTCGAGTTGCTGACCGTGAGGGTGGCCGTGCCGCTGCCGCTGTAGATACCGTTGTCGCTCAGCACCGTAAAGCCAGAGCCGCCCGCGGGTTGCCGGAGCCACTGGTAGGAGGTCGCCGCGGTTGCCGTCACAGAGAACTGCGCACTCGCGCCGGCACCGACGGTCTGGTTCGAAGGCTGGGAGGTAATCGAAGGACCCGCCGCAACCGTGAGCGTGAAGCTCTGCGTCGCAGGTGACCCGACACTGTTGCTCGCCTGAATCGTAAACGTAAACGGCGAGCCGGTCGTGTTGGGCGGCGTTCCCGAGATTACACCGCTTGACGAACCGATCGAAGCCCACGACGGGAAGCTGCCCGAAATGACGCTGTAGGTCATCGTGCCAGAACCTGTGGCAGTGACCGTAAAGGTGCCTGCCTGAGTCAAGTTGAAGGTTGTGCTGTTCGCACTCGTGATCGTCGGCGCCTGCTGCACGGTGAGCGTCTTGGCCGTCGAGGTGACGGAGCTGACACCGTTCGTAACGACGCACTGAAACTGATCGCCGTTCATCGCGAGCGTCGCGGGATTAATTGAGAGCGTCGCAGTCGTCACGCCGCTGTAAGGCGAGACGTTGCTCAGACTGGTGAAACCACCACCCGCCGCCGGCTGGCGCTGCCATTGGTAGGTCGGCGTGGGATTACCCGTCACGCCGGTCACCGTAAATGTCGCGGAGCCACCGACGGCTGTCGAAGCGTTGGTGCCGCTGCCGCCGATGGAGGGAGCGGAGGCCGGACCACCGAAGCGGATGGTCTGATTGTTCGTATCGGCGATGTAGAGATTGGCCGAAGTATCGGCCGCGATTCCCGTCGGGCCTTGGAAGCGCGCCGCCGTGCCCACACCGTCGCCCGTTCCCGCCGCACCCGCAGTGCCCGCGAGCGTCGTAGTCGCCCCGCTCGAGATTACCACCTGACGGATCGTATTATTGAGAGTGTCAGCAATGTAGAGATTGAGAGCTTTTGCCACGATACCGGCAGGTCCGTTGAAGCGCGCCGAAGCTCCGGATGCATCGGTGCTGCCACTCGTTCCGATCAATCCCGCCAACGTGCTTACCGACTGAGAGCCGATGACAATTTTACGGATGGCGTGGTTGTTTGTGTCCGCAACGTAAAGATTCGTCGCGTCGGCTGCGATTGCCGACGGATGGTTAAAACGCGCCGCGGTGCCGACCACGTTATCGGTGGGTCCCGAAGTAGCGCCGGCCGTGCTGCCGGCAAAAGTCGACACAGCAAACGTGCCCGAGAGCACAATCTGGCGAATGTTGCTGTTACCCGTGTCGGCTACGTAAAGGTTGGTGCTCGTGCTGTCGACGGCGAGGGCGAGTGGGCTGTTGAAGGTGACAGCCGTGCCAGTGGCCCCGCTATCGACGTAGGGATTGAAAACACCACTGCCAGCGATCGTTGTGACAGCCGTGCTCGAAATAACGATTTTGCGGATCTTGTGGTTGCCGGTATCGGCGACGTAGAGGTTGGTGTTGGTGCTGTCGATCGCGATGCCCTGCGGCGCATTGAACGATGCACTCGTGCCCGTTGCGTTGTCAGCGCTGCCGGCGGAACCCGTGCCCGCCAGAGTCGTCGTGACGCCGGTCGCGATCACCACCTTGCGAATCAAATGATTCGCCGCGTCCGCGACATACAGGTTCGTTCCCGTGCTATCGATCGCAATGCCAGCCGGGTTATTGAACCGCGCCAAGGTCGCAGGGCCGGTCCCAGTGTTCGTGCTGTTCGGAGAAAGCGCAGCGCCGCCGTAGGTGCTGATGGCAAAACTTTGAGCGCGCACGGACCCAAGCAGCCCCACGGCCACCAGACCGGCCAGCGCAACGCCGCGCGCCCAGCGAGTCCAAGATTTATGAACGCCAACCAAGGGCGCGGGAGTGAGGAGCATCTTCATTTCAGGATAGGGTTGTTACGAGATTTCATGGCGTGACGCTGGCTAGGAGGCGTTTGTCACGTGATTCAGTCAAATTCTGTAGGGAGTTCACCGGCAGTAGGCCAGACGATAAAGTGTCACGCCTAGGTATGCCAAAGTCGAACGAGGTTCCCCAAACGATACGGGAAAAAGCTGGCGTCCCCACGGGGATTCGAACCCCGGTTCTCACCGTGAAAGGGTGGTGTCCTAACCGGGCTAGACGATGGGGACTAACCGCGGAGCCGGGCACGCTAAGGCGCGCACCCTCCCGCGCAAGGCAATTTTCGAAACGGATTTTCCTCTCCATCTTCGCACCGCCGCATGAGAAAACCGAGTCGTGATCGTCGCCCAATTCTGACCCAGATTGGTAAATCGCATACATTGGCGCTTGAATGACATTCCACCAGACAGACTCCACCATTCGGAAACGTGCTTTCCTTGAGAGCGTAACTAAATTTCGAGGCGACATCACGCGTCGCAGCGTTTCAACATCAGGCGTTTGAACTTCTCCTCCCTCGCCGCCGCGCTCCCCCCCACTGCCCGCACCGTGATCGACGGGCTGCCGTTTCCGCGTCTCGCCTCCGGCAAAGTCCGCGAAATCTTCGACCTCGGCGATGCGCTGCTGCTCGTCGCGACCGATCGGCTGTCAGCCTTCGATGTGATTCTGCCTGACGGCATCCCCGGCAAGGGTGCTATCCTCACCCAGCTGAGCCTGTGGTGGTTCGCTCAGACGGGCGGCCTGATCCAAAATCATCTGCTGCCCGATCAAGCCGGCGAATTCGCACGCCGCGGGATCACGGATCGCGATCTTCAACTGCGCAGCATGATCGTGCGGAAACTGAAACCACTCGCGATCGAATGTGTCGCGCGCGGCTACTTGATCGGCAGCGGATGGAGTTCGTATCAAAAAACCGGCGAGATCTGCGGCCTCAAACTTCCCGCGGGACTTCGCCAGGCGGACAAGTTGCCCCAACCGATCTTCACCCCCACGACCAAAGCCCCGAAGGGCCAGCACGACGAAGCGATCGATGACGCCCAGGGCGCCGCGATCATCGGCGCGGCGCTTTATGAAAAAGTGAAGGCCACGAGTCTCGCGCTTTATCGCTTCGGCCATGATCGCGCCAAGTTGGCCGGGATGATTTTGGCCGACACAAAATTCGAGTTCGGCACCGACGCCGCGGGAAATCTTTTTCTAATCGACGAAGTGCTGACGCCCGACTCGTCGCGTTACTGGCCCGCCGACAGCTACGCGCCCAACCAATCGCCGCCGAGCTATGACAAGCAATTCGTCCGCGATCATCTGCTCGCGTTGCATTGGAATCAAAAACCGCCGGCCCCGCGCCTGCCCGCCGACGTCATCGTGCGCACGCAGGAAAAATATCTCGCGGCGCTGACGAACCTGATCGGTTGACCACGATCAGCGCGTTGCAGGCAATGCGCTTCACCCGCTCACCGCATCACGTTCGAGCGGCGATCGGTGATCGTCGCACCGCTTTCGAGGCGCAGCAGTTCGCGGCGGAGCCAGTCGAGGGCGGCATTCACGGCGCGCACTTTCACCGTCGAGCGCGGACCCGGATAGCTCAGCTTCTTCGCCCACACCCCGCCCGGCGAAAACAAGCCGATGAACATCGTGCCGACCGGATTCCCGCCCGGACCGGTTGTCTCGCCGGCGAAACCGGTCACCGCGATCGCAAATTCGGCACCGAGCGTTTCCGCCGCACCCGTCGCCATCGCGACGGCCGCTTCCTCGCTCACGGCACTGTGCTGGAGGAGCAAACATTCAGGCACATCGAGGAGCTGCGTCTTCGTGTCGTTCGTGCAGCAGACGACGCCGCCGGCGAAAAATTTGCACGCCCCGCCCACTTCCGTGAACGCCTGTGCGAGCTGACCGCCGGTCGCGGTTTCAGCAACGGCGATTTTTTTCTCCCGCGCGCGGAGCAGATTCGCGCAGACCTTCGCGAGCGTGTCGTGGCCGTAGCACACGAAATCCTCACCGAGAAGTTTCGCGCATTCGGCGGCTATTTCTTCAAGCTGTGGGTGCAAAAGTTTTCCGCTCGGCGAACTCACGCGGCAATCCACCGCGCCCGTGTGCGCGCAAAACGCCACGCTCAACGCGTCGCCAAACCGATCAAAAATCGGCTGGAGACGCGTCTCCAGCAGCGACTCGCCGACGCCCGCGGTGCGGATCTGCACGTAGGCTTCGCCCTCGCTGAGCAGCCCGCGCGCGGCGAGGCGCGGCACGACTTGATTCGTGAACATCGGCTGCAGCTCGTTCGGCGGGCCGGGAAGCATGATCAAAATTTTTCCGCCCTGCTCGACCCAAAGTCCGGGCGCGGTGCCATTGGCGTTGGCGAGGACTTCGCCGCGCTCAAACCGATCGGCCTGCTTGAGATTATTGTCGGTCATCTTGCGCCCGAACGCCGCGAACCGGTTTGCGATGTGCTCCACGATCGCGGGATCGCGGACGAGTTTTTGGTTCAGCTCAGCTGCGATCGCTTCGCGGGTGCGGTCGTCGCACGTCGGGCCGAGGCCGCCGGTCGTAATCACGACGTCGGCGCGCGCCCAGCTCTCGCGAAACTGCGCGGCGATCGCTTCGGCCTCGTCCGTGATCGTGACGTTGCGGGTGAGGAGTGCACCATGGCGGCCGAGTTGTGCGCCGATGAATGTGAGATGGCCGTTGGCGGTGAGCCCAAGCAGCAGCTCGTCGCCGAGCGTGACGAGTTCGTAGCGCACATGCGCCACGGATTTTGGAGGAGTCGGACCGTTGCCGTTCGTGTTGTGGGGAGAAACCATTCTTGCGGGGCCGGAATTTAAGCGGATTCTGGCAGAATGCCAGCGATGGAACCGGTAAATCTCAAGGAGAAGGTGCGCCACCTGCCCGACAAGCCCGGCGTTTACCTGATGAAGGACCGGCTTGGGAGGATCATTTACGTCGGCAAGGCGAAGTCGCTGAAGAAGCGTGTCTCGTCGTATTTCCAGCGCGGACGCGCGCGGACCGTCTCGCAGCCAAAAATCCGCGCGCTGATCGAAATGATCGCGGACCTCGACACGATCGAAGTCAAAAGCGAGCCCGAGGCGCTGCTCCTTGAGGGCAAATTGATCAAACAGTGGCGACCGCGCTACAACACGGACTTTACCGACGACAAACGCTTCCTCCTTGTGCGCGTCGATCCCGGCGAGGAGTTGCCGCGCTTCCGGCTCACGCGGATCAAGAAGGACGATCGCTCGCGCTACTTCGGGCCGTTCGCGCACAGCGGACTGCTGCGCCGCACGCTGGCGCAGATGCGGCGGCAGTTCGGAATTCTGCTGGGCGATACGCTCCCGAAAAAACTCCCCGATGGCACATGGCAACTTTACGACGACGTGCGCGAGGAACTCTATGGCGCGGTCAACATTCTCACCGCCGAAGTCTATCGCGCGCGGGTCGACGCCGCGTGCGAATTTCTCGAGGGCAAATCGCGCGAGTGGCTCGAGACGCTCCGCACCGAGATGGCCGCCGCCGCGGAGAAACAGGAATATGAAAAGGCCGCCGAGCTGCGCGACGTCGTCTACGCGCTCGAGGAAACGCTCCGCAAGACCCGCCGCTTCGAGCGCCTCGATCCCACGCGGCCGGCAGGCGACGAGGAGGCGTTGCGACTGTTGCAGGAGGCGCTGCACCTCGCCGCGCCGCCGCACGGGATCGAGTGCTTCGATATTTCGCACATCTCCGGGACGTTCGTCGTCGCCTCGATGGTGCGCTTCACCGACGGCCGACCCGACAAGGACAATTACCGCCGCTTCCAAATCAAGAGCTTCATCGGCAACGACGATTTCCGCGCGATGGAAGAAGTCGTGGGCCGCCGCTACCGCCGGCTCGTCGAGGAGCAGAAGCCGTTTCCCGATCTCGTAGTGATCGACGGCGGGCGCGGGCAGATCGGCGCCGCGCTGAAATCCTTTGTCGGCCTCGACGTGATGCCTCCGCCGCTCATCGGACTCGCGAAAGAGCACGAGACGATCATTTTTCCGGATGAGCGCGCGCCGCTGAATCTCCCACTCACCCACCCCGGCCTGCAACTCCTCCAGCGCCTGCGCGACGAAGCGCACCGCTTCGCCAACACCTACAACGCCGATTTGCGTTCGAAAAAAATCCGCGAGAGCGTGCTCGACGATTTTCCCGGGCTCGGCCCGAAGCGCCGCGCGGCGCTCTTCGAACATTTTTCCAGTATCGAAAAACTCCGCGCCGCGAGCATCGAACAGATTGCCGAAGTCCCGGGCTTCGGCGGAAAAAAGGCGGCCGGGCTCCACGCTTTCTTGAGCAAACCCGCCTGAGTCTATTGCGCACCGCAGCTCGATCTGGCATCAGAGTCCGCTGCGCCCCGGGTATTATGGCTACTGCCGCCTTGCTAAGTTCACCAGCATACGATGGGATTGCAATATGGATGCACTAGCTGCTCCCGTCTGGTGCCGCAGCCCCTGCCACGCGGCGGTGGTTTTCCTCGCCCTCGTCGCGCTCGGGCACGCGCAAACCAACCCGTTGATCAACGGAGTCAACAACCCCGCGATCGGCACCGGCACGCAGACGCTCAATCCGCTCGATGCGTTTACCGGCACGATCACGATCGGCACCGCCGGCCAATACAGTGGCTCGCTGAACCTCAGCGGCAACTACACCAGCACGGCCGGACAGGCTTTCAGCTTCACCGGCAACAGCTCCTACCTCAGCTACACCAGCGTGCCCCGCATGCTGACGCTGGTTTCAGGCGTAGCGCTCACCCGCACCGGCACCGGCGGCACCACCTACGTTTACGACAATCTGGTGAACGGCGGGACCATCACGGTCTCAGGCGGCACACTGCAGTTTCAGAACGGCACGGCCTTCACCAACAGCGGCACCGGCAACGTCACCGGCCCCGGCAGCACGCTCACCCTCTACAATCTCACCAACACCGGCAACCTCATCGCCAATTCTGGTGGCCAGCTCCAACTCGCGGGCAACTTCACCACCGCCGGCCTCGGCAACATCAGCCTCACCGGCGCGAGCCCGGGCAGCGTCCAGATCACTGGCAACCTCGACAACACCGGTGCCACCCTCGGCGCGCCCAGCGGCGGCGCTTACACGCTCTCCAGCGGCACGATCAAGAACGGCACCGTCACCAGCAGCGCCCTTTCGTTCTCCAATTCCGGCGGCACGATCGACAACACCACCGTTAACGGCGACATCAACATCGCGGGCGGCGCCAGTTACACCGACCAGTCTCTCACGTTGCAGAACAACACGATCGTCAACGGCAACATTGCGGTCGGCACCACCGGCCAATATTACGGCACCCTTTACTTCGGCTCCAACCTGTCCCTCGCCGCGAACCGCAACCTCACTCTGACCGGCATCGATTCCACGCTGGGCAACTATTATACCCCGGCTACACTCACCATTCCCGCCACGGCCAGCTTGGTTCGCACCGGGACTGATTACTCCTACATTTACGCCAACCTCAACAACGCCGGCAACATTGTCGTAAATGGCGGCACTGTTTACCTCGACGCCAATCTCACCAACGCCGGCAACCTCACGGTCTCCAACGGCGCGACCCTGAATCAGAGCTATGCCTCCATCGCGTTCACCAACACCGGCACCGCCAACGTCACCGGTGCGGGCAGCACGCTGATCGCCCACAATCTGACGAACACAGGCAATCTCATCGCGGATTCCGCAGGCGTGCTCCAGCTCGCGGGCAACTTCACCACTGGCAATCTCGGCACTATCGCGATCACCGGAGGCAAACCCGGTGCCGTCCAGATCACCGGCACCCTCGACAATACCGGCGCCACCCTCGGCGCGCCCAGCGGGGGGGCTTACACGCTTTACGGTGGCACAATCAAGAACGGCACCATCACCAGCGCCGCCCTCGCCTTCTCTAACGACATTGGGACTCTCGATAACGCCACGGTGAACGGCGACATCACCATCGCCGGCGGCCCTAGTTACACCGACCAATCCCTGCTCCTGCAGAACAACACCTCGATCAACGGCAACATCACCGTCGGCACCGCCGGCCAATACTATGGCACACTCTACCTGAGCTCCGACCTCGCGCTCGCCGCCAATCACAACCTTACCCTGACCGGCTCGGCCTCCAGCCTCACCTACTACTACAACCAGCCGACCCTCACGATCCCAGCCACTGCCAGCCTCCTGCGCACAGGCGCGGGCTATTCCTACGTCTACGACACCGTCGCCAACTCGGGCAACATCGTCGTCAACGGCGGCACACTTTATTTCGACGCCAACCTCACCAACTCCGGCTCCGTGCTTGTCTCCAGCGGCGCCAATCTCACCACCAGCAGCTACTACCCCACGGTGTTCATCAATCACGGCACCGCCAACGTCACCGGCTCCGGCAGCACCCTCGTCGTCAACAATCTCACCAATACCGGCAACCTCATCGCCGATTCCGCAGGCGTGCTCCAGCTCGCGGGCAACTTCATTACTAGCAATCTCGGCACTATCGCGATCACCGGAGCCAAACCCGGTGCCATCCAAATCACCGGCACTCTCGATAATACCGGCGCCACACTTAGCGCGCCCACCGGCGGCACCTACACGCTCTACGGTGGCACGATCCGCAATGGCACGATCACCAGCAGCGCCTTGGCCTTCTCCAACTCCGACGGCGTCCTCGACAACGCCACCGTCAACGGCGACATCATCGTCGCGGGCAGCAATGGCACCAGCTACAGCGACCAATACCTCACCCTTCAGAACAACACCGTGGTCAACGGCAACATCACCGTCGGCACGGCCGGTCAAAATTACGGCACGCTCTACGTTGGCAATAACACTGCGCTTGCTCCCAATAAAACCCTCACACTCACCGGCAGCAGCTCTTCCCTGAGTTATTATTCCGGTTCACTGCCCACGCTCACCATCCCAACCACCGCCACCCTTAACCGCGCCGGCACAGGCTACACCTACGTCTACGACAATCTCGCCAACTCCGGCAATATTGTCGTCAACGGGGGCACGCTTTACTCGAATGCCAACGTCACCAACTCCGGCTCGCTGCTTGTTTCCGGCGGAGCAAATTTCGCGCAAAGTTACTACTATTACGGTGCGTCAACCTTCAACAACACCGGCACCGCCAACGTCACGGGCACCAATAGCACACTTACCCTCTACAATCTCACCAACACCGGCAACCTGATCGCCGATTCCGCCGGTGTGCTCCAGCTCGCTGGCAACCTTACCACCGCCGCCCTCGGCAACATCAGCCTCACTGGCGCCACGCCCGGCGCCATCCGGATCACCGGCAATCTCGACAACACCGCCGCCAACCTCGGCGCACCTACCGGCGGCCCCTTCACGCTCTACGGCGGCACGATCCGCAACGGCACGATCACCAGCAGCGCCCTGACGTACTCCAATTCCGGTGGCACCCTCGATAACGCCACCGTCAACGGTGACATCAACGTCGCCGGCGGCCCCAGTTCAACCGAACAGTCGCTCACGCTGCAGAACAACGCGACGGTCAACGGCAACATCACCCTCGGCACAGCCGCCCAGTATTACGGAAGCCTTTACCTAGGCTCCAATCTTTCGCTCGCGCCCAACCGCTCTCTCACACTCACAGGCAGCGCCTCCTCCCTCACCTACAATTACGGTTCGACGCCTATCCTCACGGTCCCCGCCACCGCCTCCCTCACCCGCACCGGCGCAGGCTATTCTTACGTCTACGACGATCTCGCCAATTCTGGAAACATCGTCGTTTCCGGCGGCACGCTTTACCTCTACGCCAACGTCACGAACTCCAATTCCCTCCTCGTCTCCGGCGGCGGGAACTTCGCGCAGAGCTCCTACTCCTCCACGTTTAACAACACCGGCACCGCTAACGTGACCGGCGCCAACAGCACGCTCACTCTCTACAATCTCTCCAACACCGGCAACCTGATCGCCGACTCCGCGGGCGTGCTTCAGCTCGCCGGCAGTTTCGCCACCGCCAGTCTCGGCAACATCATCGTCACCGGTGCCACTCCCGGCCTCGTCCGTCTTGCCGGCACCCTCGACAACACCGGTGCCACCCTCGCCGCCCCCACCGGCGGAGCTTACACCCTTTACGGCGGCACCCTCCGCAATGGCACCGTTTCCGGCAACGCGCTCACCTTCTCCAACAACGGCGGCACGATCGACAACGCCACCCTCAACGGCGACATCACTGTCGGCGCCAACAGCACCTCCAGCCAATACGTTTACTTCGTCAACAACACCACCGTCACCGGCAATCTCACGCTCGGTACCGCCGGCCAGTATGGCGGCACTCTCTATCTTGGCTCCAACCTCTCCCTCGCCACCAACGCCAACCTGACCATTACCGGAACCAACTCCTACCTCAGCTGGACCGGCAGCGCGCGGCAACTCACTCTCGGCCCCACCAACACGATGCTGCGCACCGGCGCCGGCTACGGCTCCGTTGCCGACAGCATCGTCAACGCTGGCACTATCTCCGTCACCGGCGGCTCGCTCTACACCACCGGCAACGTCACCAACCAGGCCAACATCACCGTCGCCGCCGGCACCCAGCTCTACAGCGGCAGCACCCCGCAGTTCACGCAGACCGCCGGCGTTTTCCGCGTCGACGGCACGTTCAATCCACCCCCCACCGGGCTCAACATCTCGGGCGGCTCGCTCACCGGTGCAGGCACCCTCGCCGGCAACGTTACCTTCACCGCCGGCACCCTCGATCCCGGCAGCTCGATCGGCACACTCACCTTCGGCGGCAACCTCACGCTGAGCGGCAGCACGATCACGAACCTCGAACTCGGCGCCGGCGTAAACGACCGCATCGTCGTGACCGGCTCCAACGGCCTCGTCTTCGGCGGCACGCTCAACATCCTCGCCGTCTCCACTGCATTCACCTCCGGCCAGACGTGGAATCTCTTCAACTTCACCGCGCATACCGGCAGCTTTTCCTCGATCAACCTGCCCAACACCGCCAACGGCTGGGTCTGGGACGCCTCGCAGCTGCTGACCACCGGCAACCTCACGCTCACCACTTTCGTCCCCGTCCCCGAGCCCTCGACCGACGCGCTCCTCGCCACCGGCCTCGGCGCACTGCTGCTCGCCCAACGCCGCCGCCGACGTTAGGCGCACACATGCTCGTTGACGGATCGATCGCGCGATCTACGGTCGCGCGCGTGATTCCATCGCGGCCGTTTCTCAAATGGGCGGGAGCTAAGACCCGCTTGGTCGCCGCCATCCGAGCCACGGCGCCGCCCCAGACCCGGCGTCTGATTGAGCCGTTCGCGGGCAGCGGCGCGGTCGCACTCAATCTCGGTTTCGAGCGCAACCTCCTCGCCGACACCAACGCCGACCTGATTGAGATCTATCGCGAGTTGAAGCGCTCGGGCGAACAGTTCATCGCCACTTGCGAAAAATTTTTTACTCCCCGGCACAACACGGCGAAGACTTACTACGCCCTACGCACCCAGTTCAACGCGTCCACAGATCACCGACATAAGGCCGCGCTCTTCGTCTATTTGAATCGCCACGGGTATAACGGACTCTGCCGCTACAACGCCCGCGGCGGTTACAACGTGCCGTTCGGCCGCTACGACGCGCCTTATTTTCCACGTAAGGAAATGGAAAATTTCCGCCGGCTGCTTGCCCGCTGCACGCTTCGCCGCGCCGATTTTCGCTCGATCCTCGCCGCCGCCGGCGACGGTGATTTCGTCTACTGTGATCCCCCCTACGTGCCCGCGAGCGCCACCGCGAATTTTACCGCCTACGCGCGCGGCGGCTTTGGCTCACACGATCAGGCAAACCTGTTGGCGGCCTGCCTCGCCGCCACGCGCCGCGGCGCTTGCGTCGCAATCTCAAATCACGACACGCCAGAAACCCGTCGGCTCTACGCCGAGGCCGACGAAATCATTTCTCTTTCGGTCGCCCGCCATATCAGCCGCAACGGCCGCAAACGCACGCGCGCGAAAGAACTACTCGTCGTCTATCGTCCCTCGGGGCCCGCCGGCCTGAGCGCGTAACGCGAGATCACGCGCCGGAAATCCACGTTGCGCGCCGCACGAAGGCTGCAATCGTCCTCCGCAAAAAAAACCCACCATGTCATTTCCCCGCACTGCTGTCGTTGTCGCCCTTGGTCTTTCCGCCACCTTCCTCGCCCGCGCCGACGTTACGCTCGCCCCGCTCTTTACCGATCACGCCGTGCTCCAGCGCGACAAACCGATCCCGGTATGGGGCATTGCCGACGCCGGCGAAAAAGTTACCGTCACGTTCGCGCGCCAGACGCGCACCGCCACCGCCGGCGCCGACGGCGCGTGGAAAGTCTCTCTCGACAAACTTTCCGCCGAATCGAAGGGCGCTGATCTCACCGTCGCCGGCAAAAACACGCTCGTGCTCCACGACGTCGTCATCGGCGAAGTCTGGCTCTGCTCCGGCCAGTCCAACATGGAGTTCACTGTCAGCCGTGCGCGCGATGCCGCCAAGGAAATCGCGGCCGCGAATTTCCCGCTCATCCGTCACGTCAAAATCAGGAATACCGTCGCCGCCGATCCCGCCACCACCGTGAAAACCACCGGCTGGCAGTCCGCGTCACCGGAGACCGTCGGCGCGTTCACCGCCGTCGGCTATTTTTTCGCCCACGATATCTTTCAAAAGCTCAACATCCCGATTGGTCTCGTACACAGTTCGTGGGGCGGCACGCCGGTCGAATCGTGGATGCCCGCGCCCGCTCTCGCGCGCGATCCGCGTTTTCGCGTCGTCGCCGAGCGCTGGGAAAAAACGCTCGCCGACTATCCCGATAAAAAAGCCGAGTATGCGCCCGTGCTCGCCGAGTGGACCGCCGCCGATGCCGCCGCCAAGGCACAGGGCGACGCCGAGCACGCGGCGTGGCTGAAGGCCCACCCAAAACCGCGCGCCCCGCGGGGCCCCGGCGATTCGTGGACGCCCTCCGGTCTCTACAACGGCATGATCGCCCCGCTCGCGCCCTACGCGATCCGCGGCGCGCTCTGGTATCAGGGCGAGAGCAACGCCGATCACGCCGCCGAGTATCAACCGCTCTTCGCCGCGATGATCACGGCATGGCGGAAAAGTTTCGGCCAGGGCCCGTTTCCTTTTTTCTGGGTTAACCTCGCCAACTACAAAAGCCCCAGCGACTCCACCGGCCAGACTTACGCCTTCCTTCGCGAGGCGCAGTCGCAAACCCTCGATCTTGAGAACACGGGCCAGGCTCTCGCGATCGATATCGGCAATCCGGACGACATTCATCCAACAAACAAACAGGACGTCGGCCATCGCCTCTCGCTGCTCGCGAAGAACCGCGTCTACGGTTATCAAGGTGAGGACACCGGTCCGACCTTCGCCAACGTCCGGCTCGGCGGCGCCGCGCTGTTCGCAACCTTTAGCCACTCCGCCGGCGGCCTGACCATCCACAACGCCACGGAAGTCGCAGACGTCGAGGTCGCGGGCGACGACAAAGTGTTTCACCCCGCGCGAGTCGTCGTCTCGAGTTCGATCATGATCGCCTCATCGCCCGACGTGAAACAACCCATCGCGCTGCGCTACGCCTGGAAAAACGCGCCCAACGCCAATCTTTACAACGGCGCCGGCCTCCCCGCTGTGCCGTTCCGCTCGGATAACTGGTAAGATAAAAACGCGCGCCGAATTTCTCGACGCGCGCCAGGGTGGAACGACTTTGCCGCTTACGGCAACTCGTAGACTTCGATCAGGGCTGCGCCGGTCGCGGACGTCGCGGACGAAACCTGCACCGTGTAAGTGCCCGGCACGAGGGTGAGTGAGAGGGCCGCATCCGCGCTGCCCACCGCGAGCGGATAAGCGCCAACACTGCGCGCCGCGGCGGCGAGGCTGAGGGCATCGCCGGCGGTCTGGCTCCAGTTGTCGTTGCTTGACAGCAACTGGCCCGAGCCTGTGAACACGCTGACCACCGGATTGGCGAGCGCGCCCGGGACGCCGAACTGCGTGAGCGACGGACCGTCGCCCCGCACGAGGAGGCGTTGTGTGGCGTTGCCGGTGAGGACGAAGCCGCTGAGAAACGCGCCGTCTCCGGGGTTCACATTGCCGCGGATCGAGAGGTTCACGATTTGGGAGCCGGCACCGGAATCGGCGTCGTAAATTTCGGCGAGCGTAATGCCGCCCGCGCCGGTGCCGTCGAGCACCAGCATCGAGTAGGTGCCGGGCGGGAGCGTGACAACCATCGCGGCGTCAGCACTGGTGCTGGCGCTGAAGGGAAACGCGCCGGTGCGCGCGGCCGCAGCGGATACCGCGGCAAGGTTGGCGGCGGTCGCGCCCCAGCCGGAATTCGCACCAAGAAGATTGCCGGCGCCGTCGAGCAGTTGCAGGCGGGGCGCGGCGAGCGCACCGCTCACACCGAAGGCACCCAGGCTCGGGCCCGCCGCACGGAGGAGCACGGTGCGCGGCGCGGTGCCGCTGATCGCAAAGCCGGTCTGGAGCACGCCGCTGGCGCTGACCCGGGCGCGGGCGGAAAAATTCGACAGCCGCACAGAGCTCGCGGTGCCGGTAGTCGGCAACAGGACAGCTTGCGCCACGGTGCCGATCGATGCGGTGGTGAGCGCGGGGCTCGCGTTCACCCCAGTCAGAATCTGGCCGGTGACGAGGCCGGTCGCGGCATCGATCAATACGCCGCCGACTTCGATCGTGGGCACGGAGGCGGGCACGGGGCCGACGCCAGGCGTTGCAGCGAGGTTAATCTCACGCGCCGATTCGGTCGTGCCAGAGGAACTGCCGGCGCCTCCGGGCGTGACGCCACGGGCGCGCAGGTAAAACAGGCCGGACGCGGGGAGCGAAAGGCCATTGAGCTGCCAGTTCGCGGTACCGGCGACCCGGCCTGCGGTGCCGAGTTTGGTCCAAGTGGTCGCGTCGCTCGATTGCTCGAAGGTCACGCTGGAGAGTTCGGTGCTCACGCCGCTGCGCGCCCAGATGGCCGAGGTGCGGGTCGCAGTAATCGCCTGCGTCGCGGCCCCGGAAACCGCGAGCCGCGCGAGGCCGCCGCGCGGCAGGCCGCCGATGGAGGTAAAGTTGCCGGCGAGCATCACGCGGCCGTCGGTCTGCACCGCGAGCGCGTTTACGACATTGTCGATTCCCGCGTTAAACGCAGTGTCGAGCACGCCATTGGCGCTGAAATGCGACAGGTAGCTGATCGAGCCGCTAGCGATATTTTTGTAGGCTCCGCCGATGAGGAAAGTGCCGTCGGCCTGAACGCTGAGCGCATTGATCGGCGCGGTTGTGGTGATGGTAGGGAACGAGGTGTCGCTCGTGCCGTTGGTGTTCAGCCGCACGACCGTCCCGCCCGAGGAGCCGTTGCCGACAACGAGTATACGGCCGTCCGACTGGAGCGCAAGGTTACCGGCCGCGGTGACGGCCGAAGAGAAGGTCGAGTCGCGCGTACCGTCGGCGTTGAGCCGAGCGAGGGCGGTTGCACCGCTGGCGAGTATTTTCCCATCGGGCTGCAGAACGAGTTTCGCAATCGCGCCGATGGCGGGGGGATTGAACGCCGTGTCGACCGTGTAGTCCGTGTTGAAGCGCGCGAGGTTGTTGCGCGTGACGCCCGCGATATTAGTGAACGATCCGGCGATCACGAATTTTCCGTCGGGCTGCACGAGGAGCGCACTGACGGTTCCGTTGGGATTCGGCTGGAAGAGCGAGCTGACGGAACCATCATCGCCGAGGAGCGCTACGCCGCGACTCGCCAAGCCGCCGATGGTGTTAAACGCGCCACCGACGAGCAGCGGAGGAACGGGCTGCAGCGTGGCGAAGTTGCCGCCGAGGATCAGCGACCCATCCGCGGCGACCGCGAGGGCATTGGCGTTGGCGTCGGCATTGGGATCGAAGGAGGTGTCGAGGGCGCCTGAGAAATCAACGCGGGCGACGTGGTTGCGCACCGTGGTGGTGGTGGCGCCGTTCGGCTGCACGGTGGTAAACGCGCCGCTGAACACGATTTTCGCGTCGGGCTGCACGGCGATCGAGCTGACGAGGCTGTTGGGGCTGGGATCGAAATTTTGGTCGAGGCTGCCGTCGGTGTTGAGACGGAGGAGATAGTTGCGCGTGTAGCTGCCGCCGCCATTGGGGGCGACGCTGGTGAACGCGCCGCCGGCGATCACCTTGCCATCGACGAAGAGAGCGAGCGTGCTGATGCTGTCGTTGGCGTTGGGGTCGTAAACGGTGTCGAGACTGCCGTCGGTGTTGATCCGCGCGAGGTGGTTGCGGGTGGTGACATTGCCCGTGGCACCGGGTTGGAAGCCGGTAAACTGGCCGCCGATGATCGCCCGGCCGTCGGGCTGGAGCAGGAGGGCGTTGACGGTGCTGCTGGGCGAAGGGTTGTAGGTCGTGTCAACTTTGCCAGCGGAGGTGAGGCGCGCGAGGTAGTTGCGGGCGATGTCATCCTGGTTGGTGCTGACGACAGTGGTGGTCGTCGTACCGTCAACCGTGCTGACCGTCGTCGTGGTGTTGCCGCCGCCGGTGTTGTTTTTCGTCGCGGTGCTGTTGCCGGCGTTGGGCGTGTTGGTGACTGTCGTGATCGTGGTGGTCGTGGTGACGTTGGGGTTGAGCGTGGTGAACGCGCCACCGATCACGATATTGCCGTCGGCTTGGACCGCGACGGCGTTGACGCGGCCGCCGGCGTGCGGATCGAACGCGGAGTCGATGGTGCCGTCTTTGTTGAGCCGCGCGATGTAGTTGCGGTTGGAGCTGGCGATCGTGGTGAAGGTGCCGCCAACCACGATTTTCCCGTCGGGCTGGATCGCGATGGCGTCAACGGCACCGTTGGGGCCGGGGCCGAAGTTGGGATCGATCGCGCCGCTGGGGGTGAAGCGCACGAGGTTCGGGCCGGGGATGCCGGTGTCGGTGGTGAAGGTGCCACCGGCGACGACAGAGCCGTCGGGCTGGATCGCGAGGACATCGACTTCTCCGGTAATTTTTGAGGTGGCATCCGGCGCGAAGCTGGCGCGGAGCGTGCCGTCGGGGTTGAGCCAGGCGAAGCCCTGGCTCTGAGGCAGGACGGTCGTGACACCGGGCCGCACGAGGACGGCGTTGATCGCGCCGTCGGCGGCGAGCGTGGTCGAGAAGCCTGCGTCGACGCTGCCTTGGGGAGTGAAGCGCGCAAGGTTGGTGGTGGTCGCGCCACCAATGCCGGAGAAATTTCCGGCGGCAAGAATCTTGCCGTCCGGCTGGAGGACGAGGGCGCTAACGAGGCCGCTCGGCGTGCCACCGATGCCGGGCTGGAATGTGCTGTCGAGCCCGCCGGCCGTGGTGAGGCGCACGAAGCGATTGACCGTCACGCGCCCGGGCGCGCCGATCGGCTGGAGCGAGGTAAACGCGCCACCGATCAGGATTTTTCCGTCGGGCTGCAGCGACCAGGAATCGACGCGGTTGCCGTTGATTTCGTTGAGGTCGAGGTTAAAGCCGGCGTCGACAGTGCCGTCCGTGTTGAGGCGCGCGGCGTATTTGCGGAGCGTGTAGTTCGGCGGGTTGGTCGAACTGCTGCCGCCAGGCGTAAGCGTGGTAAACGCGCCGCCGATGAGGGCCTTGCCGTCGGGCTGGAGGAGAAGCGAAAGGATGGTGTTGTTCGCGTCCGGATCGTAGGTGGTGTCGACGGTGCCGTCGGTGTTGAGGCGCGCGATGCGGTTGCGCTGGAAGGTGGTGATGTCGAGGTTCGGGCGCAGAGTGTTGAACACACCGGCGATCAGGATTTTTCCGTCGGACTGGACTTGGATCGCGTTGACGGTGCTGTTGGGGACCGGGTTAAACGCGGTGTCGAGCGAGCCGTCGGCGTTGATGCGCGCGAGGGCGTTGCGCGCGGTGGCAGTGCCGGTGGGCGTCGTCGTGGTCGTCGTGCCATCCTTGTTGAGGGTGCTTACGGGCGTGAGATCGACGCCGGGTGTGAAGGCGGTGAACACGCCACCAACGAGAATCTTACCGTCGGTCTGCACTTGGATCGCGTAGACGGTACTGTTGGCGTTGGGGAGGAAGCCGGTATCGACCTGACCGGTCGCGGTGAGCCGCGTGAAGTAGCTGCGCGTGAGCGCGGAGGCGACGCCAATGGGCTGGATCGTCGTGAACGAGCCGCCGATGAGAATCTTGCCATCGGACTGGAGGGCGACGGTGGCAACCTGGGCGTCAACGTTAGGATTAAACTCGGAATCGATCGTGCCGGAGGGATTAAGGCGCGCGATGTAGTTGCGCGTCTCGCCTCCGATCGTGGTGAAGGTGCCGGCGACGAGAATCTTTTGATCGGCGGGCTGGATCGCAAGCGAAAGGACGAGGCCGTTGAAATCGGGGGCGAAACTGGTGTCGACCGAGCCGTCGGCGTTGAGGCGCGCGAGATGGTTGTGTGTGGCGCCGCCCGCGGTGGTGAACGTGCCGCCGATGACGATTTTCCCGTCCTTCTGCACGGCGGAGACGAGGGGGCGGCCGATCGATTCGAGGCTGAAGGTGGCGTCGAGCGAGCCGTTGGGGTTGAGGCGCGCGACGCGGTTGCGCACAACGGCCGAGGTCGAGCCGACCGGTTGCACGCCGGTGAAGTAGCCGCCGATGATCAGTTTGCCGTCGGGCTGAAACACGAAGGCATCAACGATCGCGTTGGCACCAGAGACGAAAGTGGTGTCGACGGTGCCGTCGGGCTTGAAGCGCGCGGCGTAGGGGCGGCTCACGACGTTAGTGCCGGAGGACCAGACGTTGCCAAACGCGCCGCCGACGAGAATAGAGCCGTCGGGTTGGATAGTGATCGCAGCAATGTTGCCTGAGGCGCTGCCAGTAAACGTGGTGTCGACGGTGCCGTCGGGGTTGAGGCGGACGAGGCGGTTGTGCGAGGCGGCGGCCGCATCGGCGATGCCTTGCGCGGTAGCGAAATCGCCGCCGACGAGGATTTTTCCATCGCGCTGGACCGCGAGGGCGGTCGCGCGGTTGTCGAGCGCGGTGTTGAATTCGGAGTCGAGCGTGCCGTTGGGATTGAGGCGCGCGACGCGACCACGCGTGTCGCGGCTGGTGGCGTTGTTGGCGAGAAAGCTCGCGAAGCCGCCCGCGACGACGATCTTGCCGTTGAGGTGGGGCACGATGGCGAAGACGAGCGCGTCCGGCTCCGGATCGTAGGTCGGATCGAGGATGCCGGTGGCGCTGAATTTCGCGAGGTGGTGGCGCGTAAGCGAGGCGCCGGCGGCGGTGGGCGCGGCGGTGGTGAAGTTGCCGCCGACGAAGATCGTGCCGTCGGCGTTGAGGAGGAGCGCGTAGACCTGCGCGATGGGCGAGCCGGTGATGCTGGGCGCGAACGCGGCATCGAGCGTGCCGTCGGCGTTGATGCGCGCGACGTGGTTGCGTGTGGCAGCGGCCGCAGCGCCATTGGGCTGGAGCGTGGTGAAATCGCCGCCGATGAGAATCTTGCCATCGGGCTGGAGCACGATCGCGCGAACGGCGCCGTTTAGATTTGGATCGAAGGTGGTGTCGACCGTGCCGTCGGCGTTGAGGCGGGCGAGGTTGTTACGCGTAACGCCGACGGAGCCGTTGGGGCGAACGAGGGAGAATTGCCCCGCGAGGATCAGCTTGCCGTCGGGCTGGAGCGCGGCGGCGTAGACGTTGCCATCGAGATTCGGATCGAAGCCATCGGCAGCGGAGGGGAATTGGGCAAACGCCGCGGCTGCGGAGGCCAGCAATACGGCAAAAAGGCTCCGCCACAGAGGTGCAGCGGACCGGAAAAGCGAGGCAATGGGCATAGAGGAGTGCGGATAAGAAGTCACAGGCGCGACCGGCGCAAGACGGATAACAGCCATCCGGCCGGCCGGGTTCCGGCAAAAACAAATTGTGAATAACTCGCCGCAGGCAGGGAGCGCACGCGGGCGGCCTAAGTTTTTCGGCGTTGGCTCGTTGTTCCGGCCATGATGTTATCCCTCCCCTCCATGAAAACCCTCCGCGCCTTCCTCGCCGCTTCGCTGGTTCTCGCCACCCTCTCCCGCGCGCCCGCCGCGCCTCTCACCGCCCATTCCACCCTCACCGCCGCCACGGTCTACACCGATCGCGCGCTCGTCACCCGCACGGCCTCCCTCGACCTCGCTGCGACCGGCGTGACGGAGGTGACCTTCGAAAAACTTCCCGCCGCACTTCTTGATCAATCGCTCCAAGTCTCGGGCCGCGGCGCTGCGCAGGTCACGATCCTCGATGTGACGGCGCGCGCCGCCTACGTCGACTTCACACCCAACGAGCGCGTCAAAGCGATCGAGGACGAACTCCGCGCCCTCGCGAAACAAAAACGCGTGCTCGACGATCGCGGCAACCTCCTCGCCCTGCAGGACAAGTCGCTCGGCCGCCTCGAAACCGCCGCCACCACGCCACCCGTGAAAGACGGAGCTCCGCGCCTCTCGATCGAGGAATCGGCCAAGCTGCTCGCCTTTCTTGAGGAGAGCCGCGGGAAATTTACCACCGAGCGCGAGTCGCTCGACACCCAACTTGAGGAGCTCGCTGCGAAAACCGACGCCGCCCAACGCAAGCTCAACGAACTCCGCGGCGCCGGCGGCCGCAGCTACAAGACCGTGACCGTCCGACTCGACGCCGCGACTGCCGGCACGCTCGATCTCACGCTCAGCTACGCGGTGCCCGGCGCGAGCTGGACGCCGACCTACGACGCCCGCGTGAACTCCAACGAAAAGACCGTCGCCCTCGCCTACTCCGGCCTCGTCCGCCAAAACACCGGCGAGGACTGGAAAGACGTCGCGCTCACGCTCTCGACCGCGCGCCCATCGCTCGGCGGCGCCGCGCCCGCGCTCTTGCCGTGGACGCTCGATGTGTTTCTGCCGCGGCCGATGCCGATGGCCGCACCCGCGGTCATGAAGGAGGAACGCTCGTTCAAAGCCACCGGCGGCGTCGCGCTCAACATGCAGGCCTTCACGTCCAACGCGCCCGCACTTGCCGACACTGAGCTTCGCGAACGAGACGCCGGCTTCGCCGCTGCCGCGATCGATCAGGCAGCGACGAGCGCCTCGTTCAAAATCACCTCGCCCGCCACCGTCCCAAGCGACAACTCCCCGCAGAAAGTCCCGATCACGACCGCCGCGCTCGCCGCGAATCCGGAATACCTCACGACGCCGAAACTGCTCCCCGCCGCGTTCCTTACCGCGAAGGTCGTCAACTCGTCCGACTTCCCGCTCCTCGCCGGCGCGATGAACGTGTTTCTCGACGGCACCTTCGTCGCCACGAGCGGGCTTCGCACCGTGATGCCCGGCGAAAAATTCGATCTCGCACTCGGCGCCGATGAGGGAATCTCCGTGAAGCACCGGCGTGTGAACCGTTTCACCGAAGACACCGGCCTGACCAACAGTGGCAAGCGCATCACCTTCGAATACCTCATCACGCTCCAGAACAATAAACGCACCGCTGCGCACGTCATCGTCGCCGACACGCTCCCCGTCTCGCACAACGAAAGGATCGTCGTAAAGCAGCTTGCGCCGGACCCTAAGGACGCGAAGCCCACCGCCGAAGGCGCGCTCAAGTGGACGCTCGATCTCAAGCCCGGCGAGAAACGCGAACTCACGTTGAAATTTTCGATCGATTATCCGAACGACACGCAGGTCGCCGGCCTCGAACCGTGAACCTAGTTCAGTCTTGAAAGGGCTCCGCCTCGATCACCACGCGGCGGAGTTCACCGGTGAAATTCGCCGGCGACGCGTAATCCTCGCTCACCGGCGTGAACAAATCGCAGCCGAGGTCGAACGATTCGTGCGAGATCACGACCATCACGCGCGGCACGCGGCCGCGGCCGACTTCGCGACCATCAATGCTGATCGCCACGTCCGCGCCGCCCGCCGGATTAAGCGCGAAGGAAACACCGACCTGCTTCGCGTGGCTGAGCTCGAGGTCGCCGGTGATGGTGGTGCGCTCCATGCCCGCGTAGTTGTAGTGAAAAATCAGGCGGTCGTGATGCGCGTAGAGCGACCACCCGGCGAAGCGACCGCCCAAAGCCGCGATCACGCCACTCGGCGATGCCGCGCTCTCGCCGAGATCGGCGGTGAGTGTCCACGAGCGTTTGCGCAGATCCGGTGCAGAGCCTTTGTGCACGCCACTCACCGGCGGAAAAAATTCAAAATGTTGGGCCAGCACCGGCGAATCCGCGGGAAACAGCAGCTCTCGTGCGCCCCGACGGTCGTCGAGCGGGTAAACGTCGTTTGCCTTCGCCTCGCGTTCCCATGCGGCGATCAGCTCGGCGAGTTTCTGCGGCTGGGTTTTCGCGAGGTCGCGCGTCTCGTTGAAATCGTGCCCGAGATCGTAGAGTTCCCACGCGTCGCTGGAGAACGGCGTGCCCGGCGCGTGAAACGTCACCGCCTTCCAGCCGTTTTCGTAGATCGCGCGGTGGCCGTAGATCTCGACGTATTGCGCGGTGCGGTGCGACGGCGCGGCCGCGTCGGCCCACGTGTAGGCCATGCTCGTGCCGGCGAGCGGCGGCTGCGCGCGGCCGTCCAAATTTTTCGGCGCGGTCGTGCCCGCCGCCTCAAGGATCGTCGGCAGCAAATCGACGACGTCGTGAAATTGTGGGCGGACGGTGGCATCGGGTTTGATGCGCGCGGGCCAGCGCATGATGAGCGGCACACGCGAGCCGCCCTCGTGGGTGGTGCCCTTGGTGCGGCGAAACGGCGTGTTGCCCGCCATCGTCCAGCCCGTCGGGTAAGTCGGATAGGCCGTCGGCGATCCCAACTCCGAAAAATGCGCGAGGCCGTCGGCGGCGCGATCGAACGTGTCGGTCGTGAACAGACGGACCTGGTTCCACATGCCCTCAGGGCCGCCTTCTGGACTCGCACCGTTGTCGGAGGCGACGATCACGAGCGTGTTCTCGCTGAGCCCCGCGCGATCGAGGTAGTCGAGGAGTCGGCCAAACTGCGCATCGGTGTGCTCGACGAAACCCGCGAACGTCTCGTAGTAGCGCGCGTAGAGGCGCTGCTCGTCGGCGGAGAGCTCGGCCCACGCTTTCACCCCGGGATTGCGCGACGGGAGTTGCGTGTCGGGCGGCACGAGGCCGAGCGCCTTCTGGCGCGCGAGTGTTTCCTCGCGCGCGACATCCCATCCGCGATCGAATTTGCCGCGCCATTTTCCCAAATACTCCGGCGGCGCCTGATGCGGCGCGTGGCCCGCGCTGTAGGCGAGGTAGAGGAAGAACGGCGACTGTGGCTGAGTCGCGCGCTGCTCCGCGATGAAGCCGATCGCATGATCGGTGAGGTCAATTTCCGAGTGCAGTGGCGAGCCGTCGGGGCGCGCGGGCGGGATTTTGATTCGCTCGCGATCGCGGAAAAGTTCCGGTGCCCACGGATTCGTTTCGCCACCCATGAAGCCGTAAAAATGATCGAAGCCCTCGCCGGTCGGCCAATGCGTCGACGGCGCGCCGGGGTTGAGTTCGGTCATCGGGATGAGGTGCCACTTGCCGATCGCGGCGGTGCTGTAGCCGGCGGCGCGCAAGTAGTCGGCGACAGTGCCCGCGTCGGCGCGGATGCCGCCGCGGCTGTTGGGCTCACCGTTCGCGAACTCCGCGATGCAAGCGACGCCGACGGCGTGAGGGTTGCGTCCGGTGAGGAACGCTGCGCGCGTCGGCGAGCATACGGGCGCGACGTGAAAATTGTTGTAGCGCACGCCGGCCGCCGCGACGCGATCAATGTTGGGCGTTGCGAGTGGCGCACCAAAACAGCCGAACTGCGCAAACCCGAGATCGTCCATCAGGACCACAATCACGTTGGGCCGGGCCGGCGCGCCCACCGCCAGCGCCGTCGTCGTGATTCCCAGTATTCCGATCAGCGGGAGCAGGCGCAGGTGTCGCATGTCGGCCTGCAGCGCATTCGGTGCTCCAGTAGCTGTCAACGCGCCACGGACGCGATTCGCGCACGCGAAAAAGACGGCGCGACTACCACGGTCGCGCCGTCGCTATTTCGACTACACACTACGCTGAGCCCGTGCTCAGAAATGATAGTTCACGCCGAGCGAGTAGCCGGTGCGATCCACGAGGCGTTTGTAATCCATCCATTGCGCTGTCGCCGTCACACTCCATTCGCGGGTGATGTGATACGTCGTGCGCACGCCGTAGCGCAGATCGCTTTGGTTAAAACCCGTCTCGCGATCCCAGCCGACGAACGGCGAGATCACCCACGCGGGCGCGGCTTGAAACTCCACGCCTGTCTCCGCGCCGAGGCCCCACGAGCCGTGCCGGCCGGTCACGTCACCGTGCCGCCACGCGTGATCGAGGCCGAACGTGACGAACGGCTTGCCCCAGCTCTGCCGCGAATAACCGGTGAGCGAGAGCCCCAGATCCTGGCGCGTGGCGGAGTAGCCCGCCGCGTGTGCGCGCACCCAATCGTAGGTCACGCCGAGATCGAGATTCGAGTCGAGCGACTGACTGAAATACGCCGTCGCGCCGCGCGCGACTGAGGGCGGGCCATTGTGCAGCGAGAAGTAATTCAACGCCACGCCGGCGTAAGTGCTGCCGAGTAAGCCGAGCGCCGTGGGCGCGCCGGGATTCGGCGGCGCCTTCGACGGATCTTGCGCGTGGGCGGCGGCGGCGAAGCCGAATGCGGCGGTCGCCGCAAGGAGGAGGTTTTTCAGGTTTTTGGTATTCTGTTTCATGTTTGTTTGGGTCGGCCTACGGATGCTCCGCAGGCCGGCGTCGCGTTCGACCTACGGCGCCTCTCCGGGATCGGCGGAATATTTTTCAAAAGCCGCGCGCGGCACGGAACAATTCGCCCGGATTTTTTTCGCCCGGGCGCTTGCGCCGATCTCGCGTCCGGTTAACCGTCCACTGCCATGAAACTCCGCTCCTTACTTACCCTCATGTCCCTTCTCACCTTCCTCGGCCTCATCGCGCGGGCCGAGCCGCTCAAAATCGGCGCGCCCGCCCCCGCCGTCTCCGGCACCACCGACGAAGGCCAGACACTCAACCTCGCCGACGTCTACAAAGCCAACGACTACACGCTCGTCTGGTTCTACCCGAAGGCGCTCACCGGCGGTTGCACTAAACAGGGCTGCTCGCTCCGTGACGCCGCAGCCGATCTGAAAGCCAAAGGTGTCGCGATCGTCGGCGTGAGCGTCGACCCGGTCGACAAGCAGAAGGAATTCAAGGCCGTGAACCACTTCCCCTACCCGCTGATCGCCGACACCGACAAGACGGTCATCAAGGCGTTCGGCCAGTCCGGCGGATTGATGGCGAGCCGCGAAGCCTACCTCATCGATCGCTCGGGCAAGGTCGTCTATCACGACGAAAAGCAAACCGACAAACAGGCCGAGCAGGTCCTCGCGTTTCTCAACGCGAAAAAGAGCTGAGCCTCGCCGCTCAACTTGGTTTCGAAAAGCGGAGCGCGTTTAACCAACGCGCTCTTTTCTTTTCCGCTCTGCGCCGCACACTCGCCGCATGATTCGTCTCCGCTCTGCCCCAGCGCTCGCGCTGGCGTTCTGTTTTGCCGCCGCCAGCGGGCTCGCCGCCCAGCCGCGCGCCCGCGATCTCGGCGTGCCGTTTGACGGCACGCCCGGCCCGCTCAATGCCATCACCGATGTCGCGGGCGTCGAGGTCGGCCACGCCACGATCATCCGCGGCGAGGGCAAACTCGTCGTCGGCGAGGGCCCGGTGCGCACGGGCGTCACGGCGATTTTTCCTCGCGGCCACGCGAATCACGCGTCGGTGTTCGCCGCCTGGTTCTCGCTCAACGGCAACGGCGAGATGACCGGCACCGCGTGGCTCGACGAGTCCGGAATTCTCGACGGCCCGATCGCGCTGACCAACACGCACAGCGTCGGCGTCGTGCGCGACGCGATTATCCAATGGCAGGTGAAAAAGGGCCGCGGCGAGGGAGAGGTCTGGTGGTCGCTCCCCGTCTTCGCCGAGACGTGGGACGGCTGGCTTAACGATCTCAACGGCTTTCACGTGAAACCCGAGCATGTGTTCGCCGCGCTCGAGGCCGCGAAGGGCGGCCCAGTCGCCGAGGGCAATGTCGGCGGCGGCACCGGCATGATCTGCCACGAGTTCAAGGGCGGCATCGGCACCTCGTCGCGCATCACACATGGCGGCTACACTATCGGCGCGCTCGTGCAGGCCAACTACGGCCTCCGCCGCCAGCTCCGCATCGCCGGCGTGCCCGTCGGGAAGGAAATTCCCGAGGGTGCGTTTCGCCCCGACGAGGACGGCTCGATCATCGTGATCCTCGCGACGGACGCGCCCGTGCTGCCGCACCAACTGAAGCGACTCGCGCGCCGCGCCTCGCTCGCCCTCGGCCGCATGGGCTCGATCTCGGGCGACGGCTCAGGCGATCTGTTTCTCGCGTTCTCCACGGCCAACACCGTCCCCGCCGAACGAAACAAAGCGGGCACCGTGCAACTGATGAACACCGAAGACCTCGGCCCGATCTTCGCCGGCGTGGTCGACGCCACCGAGGAAGCGATCGTCAACGCCCTCGTCGCCGGCGAAACAATGAAAGGTCGCGACGATCACGTCATCGAAGGCCTCCCACACAACAAGCTGCGCGAGGTCCTGAAAAAATACGGCCGGCTCGTGGAGAAATAGCAGCGGTCACAACTCTTCGTCGCGCGACGCGCCGAGGGCGGATGCCGCGGGATTTTCGCGCACGCGCTCCAGCCATTCGGCCATCAACGGATCGCGCGCCGCTTCCCGTTCCGGCCACGGCGCGCCCACCAAATCTATCACGCGCAGCGCGCCGTCGTCGCAGCGCACGAAATTCCGCGCGTGCAGATCCGCGATGAGAAACGCGCGGTCGCCGAGAAAAAGCAGCCGCGGGTGATCGCGATTCGCCCGCAGGAAGCGCGACGGAATTTCGATCAGTCCGCCGGGCAGCACGCCCGAGACATCATCACCCTGCGGCAGCGGCTCGCCGAGCGCCTGCTTCGCGACGACGATTCCCTCGGGCGTGACGGCGATCACTTCCGTTGCCATTCCGCCGAGCGCGTGGATTAGCAGGAGTTTTTCCAACAGCGCGCGGTAGTCGCCGAGCCCCGCGTCCGCTTGCAACGCCGTCTCGTCGCCACGCCGAAAGCCAAACTCGCTTCCGATCTTCTTTTCCTCGCGCGGGAGGTAAAATTTATAGACCGAACCGCCATCGTCGGGCGCGGCGAAGCACCACGCCTCAACGCCGCCGCCGATGCGCCGGAGCTTTTCGTTGGGCTCCTCCAGCGGATTTTCGATCTCATCGCTCGCCGAAAACCCAAACTGATCGAGCCGTATCAGCGGCAGCAGCGCCCGCCAGCCGCGAATCGCAGCGTCGAACTCATCCCACTCGCGGCCGGCACCAACGAGCAACGCTACTTCGTCTTCGCCGAGCGTGACGAGATCGCGGTCCGAATTTTCTCCGACACCGCATTCTTTTGCTGCCGCGCCGAGGCGAGCGAGCGCCGCCAGTCGTCGCTCGTGATCGTCTTGAAGAGCGCGTCGGTCTTGTGCTCCCGGGAGGAGCCGCCCGCGGATGCGTGTGGTTTGGCCGGTGAAGAGGTCTTGCATGACGGGTCCGCTGACATGCGCGGACGGTCAGCGCCGCCCTCCGCGAACGCAAAGAATTTTTCCCGACAAGTTATTCGCCGTCGCGCTCAGCTCGCCTTCTGCACGGGAGCCGCCGGCGTTTTACCGACGAGCACCTTGTCGACGCGTCGCCTGTCCATGTCGACGACCTCGAATCGCCAGCCGCCCCAGTCGAACCGATCGCCAGCCGCCGGAATGCGGCCGAACTGCGTCACCACAAAGCCGCCGAGCGTCTGAAACTCCGCCGACGCCTCGTTCGGCAGCGCCGCGTCGATCCCGAGCAGCGTTTTCAGTTCCGCCGTCGGCAGTGTCGCATCGATCAGCCACGAGCCGTCCTCGCGTTTCTTCGCCTCGGGCTGCGCGCGATCACCCTTCTCGGGCAGGTCACCGACGATCGCCTCCATGACGTCGATCAGCGTGACCAGGCCCTGCACGGCGCCAAACTCGTCGGTCACGACCGCGATGTGCTTGCCGGTTTTCTTGAACTGCTCAAGCAGCTGGCTCGCCGCCATTTTTTCCGGCACGAGCAGCGGCGGCAGCAGAAGATTTTTCAATGACGTCGGCAGCCCGATCGCCGAGTGCGCCCAAAGCGCCTTCACCGCGACCATGCCGACGATCTGATCGCGGTGGCCCTGATACACAGGAAAATACGAGTGACCGCTCGTTACGATCTTCCGCCAGTTCACCTCCTCGGGATCGTCGAGATTGAGAAAAACGATCTTCGGCCGCGGCGTCATCAGCGTCGTCACGAGCCGCTGATCGAGCGTGAGCACGCCCTCGACCATCTGCTGTTCGGCACGCTGAAACACGCCCGCGTGCAACCCCTGCTCGATCAGAGCTCGGACCTCGTCGTCGCCCACGGTCTCGGCCGCGCTGCGCGGTTTCACGCCGGAGATTTTCACGAGCGCCTCGGTTGCGAGTTCAAAGATTCGCAGCAGCGGCGCCGCGAGCCAAGCGAGCCCGCGCATCGCGCCCGCGAGCGCCGAAGCCACTTTTTCCGGCTGCGCGAGGCCGATGCGTTTCGGGACGAGTTCGCCGAAAAGCAGCATCAGCGACGTGAGCCCGACTGTCACGATCCCGAGCGCCAGCACGTGGGCCGACACATCGAGCGCAAAGCTCGCACGCAGCCTCGTTTCAACCGGATCGACGAGCCGGGCACCGGCCAGCACACCCGCGATCATGCTTGAGAGCGTCAGCCAGAATTCCACCAGCGCGAGGAAGCGCGTGGGTTGCTCGGCCAGCGCGAGCGCTTGGGCGGCACCGACATTACCCTTCGCGGCGAGTTTCTTAAGCTTCGATTTCCGCGCCGAGATGACCGCCGTCTCCGCCATCGCGCACAGGCCGTTCGCGAGCACGAGCAGGGCGAGAATCAATAGCTCAAACGGCAGGCTCAGCATGGGATATACGGAGGCTAGCTCGCAGCGCGCGGCTGGCAACCCTGTAGGCGGGCTTTGCGCCCGACAGGTCCCGGAGCGTAAAGCCCGACCTACAGCGCCGCGAGCAATCCGCCGTCGACCGCGAGCATTTGACCGTTCACGAAATCGCTCGCGCGCGACGAGAGAAACACCGCCGCGCCGATCAGTTCCTCCGGCTTACCCCAGCGTCCGGCCGGCGTGCGGCCACAGATCCATTTATTGAAGTCGGCGTTGGCCATGAGCCCGCGGTTCAACTCCGTCTCCATGTAGCCCGGCGCGATCGCGTTGCACTGAAGTCCGAGCTTCGCCCACTCAACGGCCATCGATTTGGTGAGCATTTTCACGCCGCCTTTCGCCGCCGCGTAATTTCCGATCGTTGGGCGGCCGACCTCGCTGATCACCGAAGCGATGTTGATGATCTTGCCGGCGCCGCGCGCGATCATCCGCGGCGCTACGGCTCGCGCGACGAGAAACACACTCGTGAGATTCGTGTCGATTACCGCACGCCACTGTTCCTCGGTCATCTCGGCGAGCGGGGCGCGCTGGTGGATACCGGCGTTGTTCACGAGAATGTCGATCGCGCCGAACCCCGCCTCAATCTCCTCGACCTCGCGCATCGCGGCGGCGCCGTCGGTCACGTCAAACGCCGCCATCGCCACACGCGCGCCTTCAGCATCCAGCGCTTTCGCGGCCGCGGAAAGTTTTTGTTTGTCGCGGCCATTGAGCACAACCGCCGCGCCCGCCTGCGCAAGCCCACGCGCAATCGCGAAGCCGAGGCCTTGGCTGGAGCCGGTGACAAGCGCCGTGCGCCCGGTGAGATCGAAGAGGGGATTGGTTTCAGGCATAAATTTTCAGGAAAGTTCGATTGCACGCACGCGACCGGCGAGCAGAAACAGCGCGCCCGTCGCCAGCGGCGCGAGCACTGCTGCCGTGATCAGGATCGGCGTGTAGGAAAAATGGTCGACCACCCAGCCGGTCGACAGCGTGAAGATCACCGCGCCGACGCCCGCCGCCGTGCCCGCGAATCCCGCGATCGAGCCGACGGCGCCAACCGGGAAGAAATCGCTCGGCAGCGTTTGCACGTTACCGACCCAAAATTGAAACCCGAAACACGTGATGCACATCCACCCAAGCGCCGCATACGGCGACGCCGCGAACGCCGTCGCAAAGCCCGTTGTCATGCACGCGGTGCCGATGAGGATCGCGGTCTTGCGCGCGCGGTTCACGTCGTCCGTGCGCCGCAGCAGCCAGCCCGAGAGCCAGCCACCGCTGAGCGCACCGAGCGCCGCTGCGACGAACGGCATCCAACCAAACGCCGCGATTTCCTTCAGCGAAAAACCGCGCGCGTTGAAGAGATAAAGTGGCAGCCAGTTCAAGTAGAGCCACCAAATCGGATCGCCGAAAAAGCGCGCGAGCACGATGCCCCACACTTCGCGCCGCCGCAGGAGCACGCTCCACGGCACCGGCTTGTGCTGCACCGCCGCCGCGAGCCCGGCCGATGAGGCCACGCCTCGCCGTGGATAAAAAATCAGCCACAACGCGAGCCACATAAAGCCCAGCGCGCCCGTCGCGAGAAACACCGTGCGCCACCCGAAGCTGAGCTGCATCCAGATAATCAACGGCGGCGCGAGCGCGGGACCGAGCGACGCGCCCGTGTTTGCGATCCCCATACCGAGGGCGCGTTGCCGCGCCGGAAACCACGCGGCAACCGTGCGCGTCGCGCCGGGCCAGTTGCCCGATTCGCCCGCGCCGAGCGCCGCGCGCAGCCCGCACAAACTGCCGAGTCCGCGCGCCGCCGCGTGCGCGATTTCCGCGACCGACCAGAGGACGACCGCAAGCGCGAAGCCGGTGCGGTTGCCGAACCGATCGAACACCGCGCCCCACACGAACATCGACGCTGCATACGCAAAAAGAAACGCCGAGCCGATCCACGAATACTGGACGTTGGTAAGATGAAATTCCGCCTGCAGCACCGGCGAGAGCACCGGTATCGCGAGGCGGTCGAGAAAGTTCACGACGGTCCCGAGAAAAATCAGCGCGATGATCACCCAGCGCCACGGATGCTCGCCATTCCCTGGGGTTGGGGTGGCGGGAGGGCTCACTTGAATTTATCCCGCATCGCCTGAATGCCCGGGATCTTCGCCATCAGGTGCGCGTGCCCCGGCTCGAAACTCTGCACGAGCGAACGCTGATGTCGTCCGACAAGAATCGTGAAGATGTAACCCTCATGGCCCGGCGCTCGCAGCGTCGGATGATAACCGCGATCGATGCAAAACGTGTCACCGTGTCGCGTCATCACCACGCTCGGGTCCGCGCCGCCGCCGTTTTCCTGATAACAAAACTGCGCGCCAAAACCGTTCTCCGGCCGATAGCGGTAGTGATAAATTTCCTCGAAGTCCGTTTCCTCCGGCGGGCGCTCCGTGTCGTGCTTATGCGGCGGGTAGCCCGACCAGCAGCCTTCGTCGCCGTAAAGTTCGCTCACCAGCAGGTTGCCCGCTCGGCCTTCTGCATTCTGCCCGAGGAGGTGAAAAATTCGCCGCCGCGAATGCGTTTCCTTCGAGCCAACCTCGACCATCTCGACCTCATCCGGCGTGATGCGAAACGGCGCAAAAGGCGTCGTGCACACGCCGCCCGCGACCGCGACTTCCGTGTCGTCGCGGAGCGCGCGTACGGTCACACGCGGACACGTCCCGCTATAAACCGAGTCCGCCGGCCCATCCCACACGCTCGCCCGGTGGCCGACGCGCGAAAACGATTTCCCTCCCGCCGCGATCTCCGCCTGCCCCGTCAACACCGCGCACAGCAACTCGCACCGCGGCTCATCGATCGTCACCGACTCACCCGCGCGCAGCCGCAGGAGATTAAAATAACTCAACGCGAGCGGACCCTTGCCCGGCTCAACGAGCGGGGCGTTGCGATTGTCGGAGGCGCGGAGGAGTTGGGGCATGACTGTGGGTTCACCACGGACGAGAGCACTACAAACTGAATTTTCTGATCCGCACTGCAACGTCGGATCGCAGACTCTCGATGTGCCCGGCGGTAAAGTCGGCGACGGAGAGTGTTTCATCGTTCACCAGTGGCGTGAGATCCATCGCGAACGAAAGCGCGCTGGCCGTGTCGGTCGCGTGCGAGGCGTAGAACGTGGCGTTGGCGAGGCGGCGACCCAGCGCGGCGAGATCGTAGCGTTTGCCGCCGGCGATCTGCGAGGCGAAGACGGCGACGAGTTTCTCCGCGAGCGCGGGATGCGCGCCGGCGTCGAGCGGCACCTTCTGGTCGTCGGCGAGCCAATCGAGATCACGCCAGCCTTCGACGCCGAGGACGCGGGCCGGTCGTTGGGCGCGCGGGAGCGCGCGCAGCGCGTCGAGGCAGCGGAGCAGGCAGGCGACGTGCGTGTCGTGCTTGTCGGCGGGCTGGTGCAGATAGACGACCGACGGACGGCAGCCGGCGAAAATCGCGGCGAGGTCGGCGGTGACCGCAGGGTGACCGGGGGTTTTCACGTCGGCGCTCGGGTGCGCAAGCTGGAGCTGAAGGTTGTATTTCCCGAGCGCGGCCGCAGCGCGCTGCTCCTCGCGACGGATGCCCTGCATCTCGGCGTCGGTCACGCGCGCATATTGGCCCGTGCGGGCCGAGCCGGCGCCATTGGTCATGACGACGCCCGTGAAGAACCGATCGGCGCGACCATAGCATTCGGCGACGGCTGGGTAGGCGTTGATCTCGATGTCGTCTTGATGCGCGATCACGCAGAGATGCGTGGTGCGGGCGAGCGCAGCCGCGGGCGCGAGGCCGGCGGACGGACCGGAGTCGGGGACGAAAATGTCGGCGTCGGGACGGGAGAGTTTCATGAGGGTCCAAAGACATCGCTGACGATACGCGCCATCGCGTCGCGTTCGCGCTCGATGCTCGCGACGAGCGCAAACTGCGTGCGCGCACGATCGAGGTTGTGGCCGGTGCGCGCGATCCGAAAATAGACGTCGCCCTGAAGGTGATCGGCGAGGAAACGCAGGCCGGTCTCGAACGCGAGCAACTGGCCGGCGAACCCGAGATGCGCGCGCTCGGTGGCGTTGAGCACGCTACCCGCGCTCTCGAGGTAGCCCTCCACCAGCGCGCGAAAATACGGCAGCACGACGTGCATCTGCGTCGCGTCAGGATTATCCTCGACGGTTGAGCACGCTGCCGTGCGTACCATGTCGCCGAAATCGTAGAGCGAGAGCCCGGGCATGACGGTATCGAGATCGATCACGGCGGCGGACCGGCCGGTCGCGTCGTCGAGCATGACGTTGTTGATCTTAGTGTCGTTATGCGTGACGCGCTCCGTCAACTCGCCGCGCGCAAGCAGACCGAGGAGCACGTCGGTATCCGCTTCACGGGCCAACGCGAAATCGATCTCGGCGCGCACGGCGGCGGCGCGCCCCTGCGCGTCCGTGCTCACCGCGCGGCGCAGCGCCTCGAAGCGGCTCCGCGTATGGTGAAAATTCGGGATCGTCTCGTGCAGGCGCGCGCCCGGCAGATCGGCGAGCTGCGCCTGAAACTCGCCAAACGCTCGCGCGGCCTCGCGCGCCTGTGCGGCATTCGTCACCCGATCGACCGAGTGCGCCTGCTCGATGAAATCGTAAACGCGCCACCAGTTACCCGCGGCCTCCTGGAGGCACATTGACCCAGCGCGCGTCGGCACGAGCGCGAGTGCCCGCGGCGACTTGGCCGCGAGATGAGCGGTGACCCGTCGGATGTTCTCCTGGAGCGCCGGCACATTTTTAAAAATGTGGTGATTGATTTTTTGCAGAACGTAGCGCCGCCGGCCGCTTGAGGTCGCGCAGGTCAGCGCAAACGTTTGGTTGATGTGGCCGCTGCCGTGCAGCGCGGCGGCCACGAGCCGCCCTTCCAGCGAAAACTCCGCGGCAATCGGCGCGAGTTCGGCGAGCCAGTCTTTGTTTTCAGTCGATGCGCTCATGCCCACAATTTTTCCGGATAAAGCCCGCGGCCCACGAGCTCCGCAATCGCTGCGGTCACGCGCGGCTTGTCCTCGCGATACGTCACGCCGAACCACGCGCTGGCCGTCGGCAGCACGCGCACCGTGGCCTGTCCGCGCGTGATTTGCTCGGAGACGGCGGCGGGCAAATAAAACTCCGACTTCGCGTCACCGCCGCGCGCCGCAAGAAATTCACGCCATTGCCCGTCGAGCGCGGTGAACAACGCCGGCGTAAAGCCCCAGCAATTCATCGAGACAAGTTCGTCGCCGGTGAATTTATTTCCCGCCCCTGCGCCGACCTCGCTAGCGAGGATGCCGGTCTGCTCGGTGATCGAGCGAAGCGCGCCGGCCGCGTCGGCCACACACACGCCGCGCGACACCGCACCGTGCTCGGAAAGGGTATTGGCGAGCCGGAAGCCGACCATCGCGAACGCCGGTCGCTTCAACGCAAGCCCGTCCTCGCCCTGCAGAAACGCCCCGAGCTGCGCAAACGAGTCGGCGCCGTAAAAATCGTCGGCGTTGATCACGGCAAAGTTTTCCTTCACCGCCTCGCGCGCGCACCAGACCGCGTGACCCGTGCCCCACGGTTTCTCGCGTCCCGCCGGCACGACGGAGCCCGCCGGCAACGCATCGATCGACTGAAAAACATAATCAACCGCGATCGTCCCGGTGTAGCGCGCGCCGATTTTTTCGCGGAAGAGCTCTTCAAAATCCTTCCGGATGACGAAGACCACGCGGCCGAAGCCCGCGCGCCGCGCGTCGAACACCGCGTAGTCGAGCACCGTCTCGCCCGACGGGCCGACCGGATCGATTTGCTTCAGGCCACCGTAGCGCGAACCCATGCCGGCGGCGAGAACGAGGAGCGTGGGTGACATGGCCGCGAGCAGAAGCGATTGCGCCGCGCGGTCAACGCTCAGCTCGCCCACAGCCGCCGTTGCGCCTCGACAAAGCGCCCAACGATGGGGCCCTGCTGGAGATGGCGGCCGTTGACCACAAGCTGCCGCCCGCCGATCCACACTTCGCGAATCGCGCGACGCTCAAGCGAAAAGACGACGTTCGCGAGCAACGCGCCGTGCTCCGCGCCCGCGATCGACAGATCGAAAAGGTTGACGGTGAAAAAATCGGCTGGCCGTCCCACTTCGAGCGCACCGCCCGTCGCACCGAGCGCGCGTGCGCCGGCGACGGTCGCAGCGTGAAACAACATGTTCGCAACCTCCGGCGCGAGCGCCGCGCGCGATCCGCGCGACGTTCGCAACGCGTAGTCGAGCAACCGCGCGTCTTCGAGCAGATCGATCTGCACCTGCGCATCGGAGCCGAGCGCCACGGTCGCGCCGGACGCGAGCAGTTTTTCGATCGGCGCGAGGCCGAGGCCGAGATTGCGCGCCGAGGTCGGACACGCGATCACCGCCGCGCGCGCGGTGCCAAGCGTCTTGATTTCATCGTCTGTCAGATGGGCCGCTCCGATCGCGGCGAAGCGTTTGTCGACGAGTCCACGCTCCGCGAGCCACGCGACCGGTGTGCGCTGGTGTGCGGCGGTCCAGGCTTCCACGTCAGCGGCGGCCTCTGCCACCGGCACGTGCAACCGCATCCGCTGCGCGTGCGCATACGCCGCGATCGTTTTTAGTTCGTCGGCCGAGACGGCACCGAGGCCGTTAATCGCGAGACCGAGCCACGCCTCGTCGGCCGGAAAATTTTTCTCCATCCAGAGTCGGAGCGCTTCAGTGTCGCGCAGAAACGCGTCCGTCGCGCCCGACTGCGTGCGCGCTGGGCCGGTGTTCGCGTTCGCTACGCTGAACAGCGAGATCCGGATGCCCACTTCGTGCGCCGCGCGCAAAATCTCCTGTGCCACCCGGTTCGGCTCCGCGCTCGCCGCGGCGGCGCGATGCAGTTCGTGAAAATCGCCCACACACGTGATGCCAGCCGCGAGCATCTCCAAAAACACCATCCGCGCGGTGTCGAAAATCTCCTCGTCGGTCAGCCGCTCCGTCGCTCGCGCAAGCGCCTCGTGCCACGGCGCGCGCGGATCGTTCGCGACGCGCGACCGCGTTTCCGCCCGGCCGCGGGCGACGCGGTGCCACGCGTGCGAGTGAGCGTTGACGAGTCCCGGCAGGACCGCCTGCCCGGAAAGCCGTCGCGCCATCGCGAGATCTTTTTCCTCGCGGGAGAAACGTGCGATGCGGCCTTGAGCGTCGGCAAAAAACGCCACGCCCGACTCGAATTTTTCCCCGGTGAATACGCAGTCGGGCAGCCAGCCGAGCTCGCGTGGAGCCGCCGGCACGACTGGTTTTGGCAATGGCGCGGGAATCGCCGCTTTCGCGACCGGCGCGGAGGCGCGCGGCGCAGGCAGCCGGCTGTTCGCGGGACGCGATTGCATCATCGGTGGTTTTGCCATGGTGCCAGCACACGCGTGGAAACCGCGCGGTCAATCGCGTTAGCGAAGCACGCGTTGCGCAAATAAGCATAGGCGGGTCTTACTTGCCCGTCTCCTTTCACGCGGCTGCAGTCAGCCGCACCGATTGCGCCTTCGCTCCAGCGCGTTTCCACGCCTTCGTCGCTACTACGCGCGAAGCTGACTTCTTGCCGCGAATCACCCCACCTCGCTTTCCTCGCACGATCGCCGACTTTACGCTTCCGGGCTTTGATCAGTCGGGAGTTCGCGGTCTTCTGCCCGCTCCTCCACCCTTGGCGCCTCTGTAGCCGGTTCTTGTTCATCGACCCGCAATTTTGCTCCACGCTTCTTTCAGACGAACGCCTCGTGACGCCGCCCTTGCGCTTCACTACCCTTCGCCCTGATCAGGCTGGGAGAGAAACTTTCATTCTCATAGCCAGGTGACATGCTGGGCAATCGGGTAGCCGGGGAGGATTACCCTGCCCAGCTCCCACACCACCGGACGTGCGGTTCACGCATCCGGCGGTTTCGGTTGCAGTGTAATTGCCGCTTTAGCAACGGCTCGGTTGAGTGACTTTCCCCCGATGGTGAGCTTGAAGCA
>CAITWF010000069.1 GCA_903896015.1 uncultured Opitutia bacterium
ACGAGGATCGGCGCCGCGCGGTCGGCGCTGTTTCACCCGACAGGCGAGGTTGTCCTTGGCGCGGGTTACAAAGAACTCAGGATCGACAATCAGGATCCCGTCATGCGCCGCCTCGAACAGGCGGCGGTAACGCAGCTCCGAAGCAGATAGGGCCGTCAAAGTCATGCGGGTGGCGCGATGGGCATTCCGGTCGTGACGATACGCCGCTTCGCGCGCTTCGGCTAGCGGGTGTCCAACCCATTGGCCTCTCTCACGGGCTACGAATTGGTCAGTCCGGACGCCCGCCGGTTTCCCAAAATTAAACCCGTATCAAGGCGTTCTTGATACGGGAAAACTGGCGGAGAGGAGAGGATTCGAACCTCCGGAACCTTGCGGTTCGCATCTTTAGCAAAGATGTGCTTTAGACCACTCAGCCACCTCTCCGAAGACAGAACCGCGAAAGAAAACGCCACGGCCGGCAAGTGCAAGGCGCATTTTCGCGCTCGTGCCGATCAGTTCTCGTCGTCGATCGGGCGATTAAGTTCGTCTCGGCACTCGGCGATCACGCGCAGCCAGATTTCACGGAGATCGAAGAGGCGCGGTTGGGCTTCGGCGTGCCACGCGACCAGCGCTTCGCGGCGCAGGGCCTCGTCGGAATTCAGCAGCGCCAACGAGCTGTTCAGCGAACTGAGCGCCCGTTTAAAAAGACTGACAGCCATCGCGTAGTCGCCGAAATCGAGCGCGTGAATCGCCTGCGTGGCGTGCTCCTCGCTGCGGTGGAGTGACGCGAGAAACGCCACTGCAAACGGCTGCGGCACCTTGGCTGAGTTCGTCGCCAGCGTTTCCCAGTCGCGCCGCAGGCCGAGCGCGATCGCCTTTGTCGCGATGAATATCGGGTTCTTGTGCAGCGTGTAGACATCGTCCTCGGAAAAAGGCGATTCTTCGGCGTCGCGCGGGGTGGCGTCGTCGAGGGTGTCCTCGCTCCAGTCGTCTTGACCCCAGCCCATTTTTTCCGCGACGGCGTCGATGCGATCGGCACTGTCCTTGGCGGCGTCGTAGAAGCGGAGATAGCGGACCACCGCCTCGTCCTGTTCGCGGAGGTAGCGTTCCCAATCAAATTCGTTCCAGACAAGGTCACCGCGGTCTTCCCACTCACTCTCCGGGCTGCCGTCAGAATCGAAGTTGCTCATTCGTTGGGGCGAAACTCAGCGGGCGGCGTGCCGGAACGCAAATAAAATTCCTTGCGCGCCAAAATCCGTGCTTTTTGCGGGTTGAACCGCGTGCCGGGCCGCCGCTAGCGTCGCCGCGAATGGCAGATGTGCATCATGCGACAGTTGTTTTCACCGGCCACGTGCAGGGCGTGGGCTTTCGCTATGCTGCGCTTCAGGTCGCCAAGGAATTCGAGGTCGCGGGATTTGTGAAGAATCTGCCCGACGGCCGCGTCCACCTCGAAGTGGAAGGCCGTCCGCGCGACGTCGAGGCGTTCATTGCCGCGATTGAGGAGCGGATGCACGGTCACGTGCGCAAGACGGAGCGCGCGACCGCGGCCCGGGCACCGCAGTTTTCCGGCTTCGCGATCAAATAACGCCGCCGCATGGCCGAATCCCCGCACCTGTCTCCGTCCGGCGCCGTCCCCGCTATCGAACTGCGCGGGCTCGTGAAAGATTTTTCGATCGGGCTGCAGGGAATGAAGCTCCGCGCCGTCGATCAACTTGATCTGCGGGTCGAGGCGGGGCAGGTGTTCGGGCTGCTCGGGCCGAACGGCTCGGGCAAGAGCACGACGATCAAAATCGTGCTGGGCTTGCTGGCGCCGACCGCGGGCACGGCGACGATTTTTGGCGTGCCGAGCGGGCAGATCGCCGCGCGGCATGACGTGGGTTACCTGCCGGAGTCGCCGTATTTCTACCGGCATCTCACGGGGCGCGAACTCGTGGAGTTCTATGCCCGCATCTGCGGGCTCGCCGGTGCCACGCTGGCGCAACGGGTGGCCGACGTGATCGCACTCGTGGGCTTGCGGGACTCTGCCAATCGCCGTGTCGGCACTTACTCGAAAGGCATGCTGCAACGCATCGGTCTCGCGCAGGCGTTGGTGCACGATCCGAGGCTCGTCATTCTCGACGAGCCGACGGCGGGCGTCGATCCGGTCGGCGCGGCGGCGATCGCGGAAATTATTTTGCAGCTCAAGGCTCGCGGCAAAACTGTGCTCATCACCTCGCACCTGCTCGGCCAAATCGAGGACATCTGCGATCGCGTCGCGATCCTCGATCACGGGAAGCTTCTGCTCGAGGGCGCGGTGCGTGATCTCGTGGGCCGCGCCGATCGGCAGGCACTCGTGCTGGAAAAAATGCCGGAGACGGAACTCGCCGAGCTTCGCGCCTGGCTCGCCGCCCGCGGCCGCACGATCGAGGCGATCGAGCAGCCACGGGAGCGGCTCGATCGAATCTTTCTGGAACGGGTGAAAAAATGAAAAGCGCGCCGATTTCACTCACCCGCCTCCGACTGATCGCGGGCAACACGCTGCTTGAGGCGGCGCGACAACGGCTGTTTCACTTCCTGCTTTTTTTCGCGGTGGCGCTCGTGGTTGGGGCGCGGTGGTTTCGCGATTTCAATTTCGGCGCGCCCGAGCTCAAATTTCTCTCCGACTTCGGCTTTGGGGCGATGGCGTTCTTCGGCGCGGCGCTGACGATCACCGCGACGGCGCAGCTTTTTTTCAGCGAGATTGAAAACCGGACGGTGCTCACCCTGCTCGCGAAGCCGGTGGGCCGGGCGGACTTTGTGCTCGGAAAATTTCTCGGCGTTGCGGCAGTGGCGGCGATTTTCTGCGCGCTGCTCAGCGGGATTCTCGCCGCCGTGCTGGCGACGCGCGAGTCGGCGCTGGCGCACGAGATGCCGGAGGCGTTCGCCCACGGCGGACGGATTCATTTCGAGTCGATCGCGGCGGCGGGTCTCGTGCAGTGGAGCAAGCTGGCGGTGCTGGCGGCGTTTACCCTGTTGATCGCGAGCTTCGCTCAGTCGCAGCTCTTCACAGTGATCGCAGGGTTTTTTGTGCTCGTGATTTGTCATCTGCAGTATCTCGCGCAGGAAAGTTACGCGCGGGGCGGCTCGGCGGTGGCGCAATTCTTCGGCGTGCTCATCGGGCTGCTGTTTCCGAATTTCCAGTTGTTCAACCTCGGTGACGAACTCGGCCTCGGCGGCGCGCTTGACTGGGCGCGAGTGGCTCGCGTCGAACTCTACGCACTCGGCTATGTGGCCGCGGCGTGCGCGCTCGCGGTCTACAGTTTCCGGCAACGTGAAATCTGACCTGCTCAATGTCGCGGTGATCGCGGGCGGACTTGCGTTCACGCATCTGGCGCTGCGGCCGATCGAGGCGCCGGTATGGATGGCGTTGCGCGCGGAGCAACCGGCGCTGCGGCTCGCAACCGCCGGTGCGATGGCAGGGCAGGGGCTCACGCTGGGCGTGCTCGGTGGCTTTCGCGCGATCGCGGCGGATTTTTGCTGGGTGCGCGTGTTCGTGATTTGGGAGCAGCGCGATCTGCCGGCGACGGAAACGCTGCTGCGCCTCGTGACCGCGATCGATCCGCGACCGGTTTATTTCTGGCTCAACGGGGCGCGCGTTGTCGCCTACGACATGACGGCGTGGCGGATCGCGGCGGCGGGCGGCTACGAGGCGACGACGAAGGAGGAGCAGGAGCGGCTGAGCGTGGAGCAGGCGCGGCTCGCGTTGCACCGGATCGAGGAGGCGATGGCGTTTCATCCCAACAACGCCGAGTTGTGGATCGAGCGCGGGAGCATCGAATTGAACCGGCTGCACGATCCGCTGGCGGCGGCGGAGAGCTATGGTCGCGCGTGGGCGCAGCCTGGCGCGCCGTATTACGCGGCGCGGCTGCGGGCGGAGATGCTGCGGCGGGCGGGCCGGAAGGCGGACGCGCTAGCCTGGCTCGTGCAGCTTCACCCGCAGTTGCGGCCGGGCGACGAGGCGGCGGGAGCGGACCTGGTGCTAGGCCGAATTCGCGATTTGGAGAAGGAGCTGGGCGTCCCGCTCGAGCGGGCGTATCGGCCGGAGCGGTGACTCACGCAAGACTTCGGCAACTTGCGCGGATGAATCTTTGACACGCGCGGCGCCGCGCCGCTTGCTTACAAGCTGCCGCCATGGTCATCAACCCTGCGTTTTTTCTCCTCGCCGTCGCCTTGTTGTGGTTTCCGCGACAGTGGATGCGACTCGGACGGGCGTTGGGAAAGCGCCGAAAACGTCGGGCCGATGTGGAGCGACGCGACGAGGAGCCGTGGAAAGCGGATGAGCCCGGTAGTTCGACGGTGAAGCTCGTCGCCGAGGCGAAAAAGCCGCGCAACTACGTCGATCTTCTGCGGGGGGCGGCGGGCAGTGTGGCCTTGATCGGCGGCTTTGAGCTTCAAGCCAGTGTGAGCGCGCCGGCGAACGCTCCGGTGCTTCTCAATTACGAGGTGCTGGGGTTGCAATTGGCCGTGCTGCTCGCGGGGTTGTTGATTCAAACGGTGCGCTACGAACGCGGCCGGCTGCTATTTTTCGCGCCGATTTTCTTTCTGTGCGGGATGTCCATCGGGTTGTGCGGCTGGAAGGTGGCGCTGTTTGCGTTTGCGCTTATTTGGGCGGTGAATCCGATGCTGAAAAACCCCCAGGGGGTTCTCACGATATACGCATTCACGCTGGCGGTGTTCGGCGTTTTGTTCCGTGGCGTCGGGGACAAGCTCTCGATCGTGATCGCGGTGTTTTCCTTTCTGCCGGTGCTCTTGAGTTTGATGGCGCAACGGCCGTTGGTGCTGTTCACCCGCCGGGGCACGCGCGAGACGGTCGGCAGTGCGTCGTGAGCGCGGCGAGGTTAAAAATCTGGCTGGCGGCGGCGCGGCCGCGCACGCTGCCCGCGGCGATCGCGCCGGTGCTCGTGGGCTCGGCGCTCGCGTGGCGCGACGGAAAATTCGATGCCGGCGCGGCCGCGCTCTGCCTCGCGTTTGGGCTGCTCGTGCAGGTCGGCACCAACTTTGCCAACGACTACTATGACTTCGTGAACGGCGCGGACACGGCCGCGCGCGTCGGCCCGCAGCGCGCCGTGGCCGCCGGGCTGATCGCGCCGTCAACGATGCGCGCGGCGATGTGGACGGTGTTTGCCGTGGCGTTCGTGTGCGGGCTCGGGCTGATCGCGTGGGGCGGGCCGTGGCTTATCGTGCTTGGCGTGGCCAGTATCCTCTGCGGGATCGCTTACACTGGTGGGCCGTGGCCGCTCGGCTATCATGGGCTCGGGGATCTGTTCGTGTTTATTTTTTTCGGGCTCGTGGCGGTGGGAGCGACTTACTTTGTGCAGGCGGGGCGAATCACGACGGACGTCTGGCTCGCGGCTGTGCCGATCGGTTTGCTTGCGGCGAATATTCTCGTGGTGAACAATTATCGCGACGTCGAGACCGACTTCGCCGCAGGCAAACGCACGCTCGTCGTGCGGTTCGGGCGCCGGTTCGCGCGGCTGCAGTTTATGTTCTCGCTCCAAATTGCGCTCACACTGCCGCTGGTCCTTTTCGTCCGCGGACACTGGGCCTGGTGGTGTCTGCTGCCGCTCGGGATCGAACCGCTGGCGCGAAGTCACGTGCGTCGGCTGCGTGACAGCAAAACGCCCAGCGAGCTCATCGAGCTCCTGGGCGATACGGGAAAGCTGCTGGCGATCTACGCGGTGCTGTTTTCGCTCGGCGAGGTGCTTTAGGCGCCGACGTGTGCGGCGAGCTTCGCCTTGAGCGCGGCCTTAGGCATCATCCCGACGAGCGTTTCGGCGACCTGACCGCCCTTAAAGAGGATCATCGTCGGGATTGCGCGGACGCCATATTCGACGGCGACGGCGTCGTTGTCGTCGATATTGACCTTCGCGATCGCGAGCTTGCCGTTCAGCTCGGTCGCGATCTCCTCAAGGATCGGGGCGATGGCCTTGCAGGGGCCACACCACGGGGCCCAGAAGTCAACGAGCACGGGCGTCGGGGAGGACGTGATCGCGGCTTTGAATGTATCGGTGGTGAGATTGGCTATTTTTTCGGACATGTGGATGAAGGTTAACGGGAAGGGAGTGGAAATCGGCGAAGAAGCAACTCGCGCCTCAGCGCGGCGTGGATTTGTGCAGGATTTCGGCCAACTCCTGCGGCTCGACTGTGTGGAGGTGTTTGCGGCGCGACTTCAATTCCTCAAACGTCTTCACAACGGTCTCAGTCATGCGACCGTGGGTTTCCTCGGAGCCTCCCACGATCGCGAATTGTTCGCCGGTCGTGATGCGCTTGTGGCCGTCGTCGTTGTCCAGCCCGACGCCGAGCAACGCGGCCTTCGGCGTCTTGCGCGCGGCAGGAGACTTTTTCTTTTTCTTCGGAGTCACGTCGAGACCGTGGCCACCTCGGCCGGAGTTTCAAGTGGGTTTTCCGTCACCGTCTCGCAGACAATATCGGAAAAAGCTTCGTTTTGCCGCAGGCGGAATTTGCTCAGGCGGGTCAGCTCCAGCATCGCGAGAAACGTCGCCACGAGCCGGCGCAGCGTGACGCCCTCCGGAAACAGTGCGGAGAAAACAAACGATCGTTCCTCCCGCGTCCGCGCGAGCAGCCACTCCATCTGATCGGCGACGGTGACGACTTCGTCGTGAATTTCCCCGACGACAAGTTTTTCGGCGAGCCGGCGGAGGACGAGGTTGAACGCGTTCCACAGCTCAATGCGATCGACGTTTTTCAACGGGCGGTCGGCGTGGTCACTGAGGGCGGAGACGTAGCGCTCCATGAGATTCTGGCGCGTTTCGGCGAGTTCGCCGAGCTTGGCGGCGGCTTCCTTGAATTTCTTATATTGGAGTAGTTGGTGAATCAGATCCCAGCGTGGGTCCATTTCATCCTCGGTCGCATTGGGGTCGATCGCGGCGAGGCCGCGCGGGAGGAGCATGCGACTCTTGATTTCCATCAAGGTCGCCGCCATCACGAAAAACTCGCCCGCGAGATCGAGATCGAGCTGTTGCATTGCGCGGAGCGCGTCGAGGTATTGCCGCGTGACCGACTCGATCGGGATATCGTAAATGTCGAGTTCGTGCTTGCGAAGGAGGAACAGCAGGAGATCGAGCGGGCCTTCGAAGACCTGGAGTTTGATGCGATAGTCGGAGTCGGGAACCACGTTGGTCGGAATGGTTGGGGCCGGGTGGGGCGCGGCAACGAAAATTATTTCCGTCGAAACGCGGTGACGAAGAAACCGTCAGTGTTGTGCTCGGCGGGAAGGATGGTGCGGGGCGCGCCGTCGGCGGTGAATTCGGCGTGCGCCGCGAGAAACGCGGTGGCGACTTCGTCGTTTTCGAGCCGGCTGAGCGAGCACGTCGCGTAGATCAAACGACCACCGGGGCGGACTCGCGCGGAAAACTCGTGCAGCAGGGAGCGCTGGCGCTCGGCGGCTTTCGCGACATCGCCCGCGCCGGTGGTCCACTTGAGATGCGGCGCGCGGCGCCAGGTGCCGGTGCCGCTGCACGGCGCGTCCACGAGCACGCCGTCGTAGGTGCCTGTGGCGGGTGCGGAGAGAACGGTAATGTTGTTCAGGCGGGCGCGCGCGGCGCGAAGCTCAAGCTCGCGCAGCGCTTCGGGGCGAATGTCATGCGCATCAATGTGGCCGCTCGCGCCGAGCAAGGCCGCGAGTTGAAGCGTCTTGCCGCCGGCACCGGCGCACGCGTCGAGCCAGCGTTCGCCAGGCGTGACGCGCGCTTGGCCAAGGATAAGTTGCGAGCCGAGATCTTGAATTTCAACGAGGCCGTCGCGCCAAGCTGCGGTCTTGGTGACGTCGGCTTCGGCGAGGACTTCGAGCGCGCCGGCCAGCACATCGCGCGCGCGCGTGGGCCAGCTGAGACTCGCGAACTCCTCCGTAACGGCGGAAGCGTTGGACGTTTGGAGCCGAAGCCAGAGTGGCGCACGGGTGTGCAGCGCATCGAGGTTCGGCGGCACCGCGGCCTCAGGACAATGCCGCGCGAACCAATCGGGCAGCAGCGTCTCTGCGCTCGCACCGAGGTGCGTGGCCTTGGCCGCGACCGTGGGTGGGCAGGGTGGCCAGTCGCCGCACAGAGCGGCGCGAAACGAGCGCGTCGCCGGCAAATCCGCAGCAAGCCAAGCCACCGATTTCACGGCGCGCTCCGGTTCGGAATCGAGCAACGGCTCGATCCAGGGGAGAAAGCGCAGGGTGGTGTAGATGAGTTCGCGGTAGAGCTTGCGGTCGCGCGAGCCAAAGGCGCGGTTGGCGGCGAAGAGGGCTCCGACCCGTGAGGGAAAATTATGATCGCGCCGGACATGCGGCCGGAGCGTGGCGAAGAGACGGAGGAAAACTTTTTGCTGGCTCCCGGCGAGGCTCATGCGCTCAGAAGCTGATCGCCTCGACCTGGACGTTGAAGCCGAAGTGGCTTTCGCGGCGCGGGCCCGAGTAAAGGCTGACGACGTAGGAAATCCGCCACGTGCGATCGAGGTCCTGCACGACGCCGTAGGCCTGCTCATTGAAGCGCCGCGTGCGGGCATCGTAGCGTAGCCGGGTAAGCGCAGAGAAGCTGTCATTCACGCGGAGGCGACCGTCGAACTGGTAGTCTTGGATCTGGTGGCGGAGAAAATTATTTGAAACGCGCGCGGACCACGCTGCGCCGTCGTGGATTTTGAGCCCGGAGTTGAATTCCTGCAGCGTGCCGGTCTGCGGGGTGAGGCGCGAGTAGGCGTCGACGCTTAACCAGCGTGCCGGGGCAAACGCGACGTCGGTATGCAGGTCGGTGAGTGGGCGCTGGCCGGGCGCACGCTTGAAGCGAAAATCGCTCGCGATGTTCAGCGAAAAAAGATCGCGGGAACCGTAAGTGCCGTCGCGGGTTTGGATCGTGTTGTCGAGGCCGAGACGAAGGGTGTTGGTCGCGTGAAGCGCGTCGAGGTTGCGCGTGTCGCCGAGCCCGAGCGGCGGCAGATAGGTCGAGAACGTTTCCCGATCGATCTGAGGAATTTGCGCGCTGCCCTTGTCGGCTTCAGGGATGTAGCGGTAGCTGAGGCGCGGAGTGACGAGGTGACGGAGACCGTCGATGCCCCAGACGGTGTTTTTGTAGTCGAAGGTGCCTGCGGCGCGCAGTGCGGTGTCGAAACCGACCTCGCCGAGCGTGCGGGTGTAATTGCCAGCGCGGATGGCGCCAAGGGTGTCGGCGTAGTGCGTGACGCGCGCGCCGACGATCGGGGTAAACGCGAACCACTCGGTTGGCGCGATGGGGCGTTCGAGGGCGTAGTAGGCGTCGAGCCTGGTGCTTTGCAGGCGGGGGCCGCCGAGCGGCTCGGTCTCGCGGAGGACGGCGGCGCTGGCGTTGAAGAGTTCATAGATGCCCGCGGCGACGGGGAGCGGCATCAGATCGAAACGGATTTCGGGTAGTCGCTCCTGCGCGACATCGAAGTTGTTCGGCTGCGCACGGGTGAACGCGGAGACGAAAAAGTTTTTCCCGGCGTACGTCGCTTCGGCAAACGTGTCAGGCTCCTGCACGGGGAAGAATTCACGCGGACGAAAATCACGGAGCACCTCGGAGTCTTTCCACCAGTTGAGTTCGGCGGTGAGGGAAAGGTTATCGGTGATTTTCTGCGCGTGCTGCCACTCGATGTAAGCGCGGTTGTCGGGCACGGGGCGGCCGAGCACATCGACACCCTTGTTGCCGCGATCGTTGATGTAGCCGGTGCGGAAGAAACCGTTCGCATCGGCGCCTTCCGCTCCCCGCGAATAGCCTCCGCCCGGCCCGATCATTACGCCGCGGTTGCTGTAGAGCGCGGTGTCGAGGCCGAGGAGCACGCCGGCGGTCGTGGGCAGATGAATGTCGACGGAAGCGTAGGCGCCGAGTTTGCTGTCGAAGCCACCGTCGCCCGCGAGGTGCATCGAAAATGAATCGTGGATATCCTGGGTGAGTTTCGGCAGCGGAATAAAACGCATGGGGCCGATGCCAAGGACGGAGTTTTCGGTGCGGAGACGCTGGTTAGGCGCGTAGATGATTTTCTCCGCCGTCATCGCCGGTTGCCATGGCCCGGGCTCGCCGTAAGTCAGGGTCGCGTGCGTGATCGTGATCTCTGCGACCGTTCCGGAGGCGGAATCACCGGAGACATAGTAGGGATCAACGCCGAGCCGGACGTGATCGGCGGTGAACGTGCCGTCGGTGCGGTGGTACGTGAGGTGCTCGGCGAGCAAACGCGTGGCGCCGCGGGTCGCGACAACGTGCCCGATGGCGGTGACCAGCGTGCGGGTTTTGCTATCGAGGTGGATTTCGTCGGCCGTGACGAGGATCGAGCCGTCGGCAATGCGCGCGTGGCCGATCAGGCGGGTTTCGGTGTCGTTGGCGTCTAGCGAGTCCGAACTAAAGACAAGTTCGCCCGGCTGGGCGCGCAGGACGACAGCGGCGCACACTGAAAAGAGGAGGAATAAACGGCGAAACACGCGCGGAGCAAAGAAGGCGCGTCCGGCGCAAGCAAGCCTGCGCGAGCGCGAATATGGCGCGATTTCGGCTTTTGCTTCGCGCGCCTCCGCGCATCGTTACTCCCGCCATGCCTGCTTCCCGCTCCTCCACAGCGCTCAAAGAACTCTCCGCCCTCCGCGCCGAAGTGCGGGCGCTCGGCAGTGCGTTGGGGCGCGTGATTACGCGGCTGGAGGGCCCGGAGGCGTTTGAAACGGTGGAGGCTCTACGCCGACTCGCTAAGGCACGGCGAGCGGGCGATGCGAAATCCGCGGGGCAACTTGCCGCAGTCGTCGCCGGGCTCGCACCGGAGACCGCATTTAACCAGGCGATGGCGTTCACACTCTATTTCGAGCTCGTGAACCTCGCGGAAGAAAATTTCCGCATCATGCTTTTGCGGCGCCGACGCGCCGCCCGCCTCGGTGGAGCAACGGCTGTGGCCGCGCAGCCGATGAGGGAAAGCATCGAGGCGGGGGTGGCGGAACTGAAGCGCGAGGGCGTGGACACGGAGGCGATGCAGACGCTGGTCGATCGGCTCGCGATCGAGTTGGTGTTCACGGCGCATCCTACCGAGTCGAAGCGCCGCACCGTGCTGGCGAAGCTACGCCGTCTCGGCGAAATCCTGCGCGCGCGGGCGCATCCTGAACTAACCGCCGATCCGGCGGTGCTGGAGCCGGAGTGCGTCGAGCGCGAGATTGCGTCGTTGTGGCTCACGGACCGGAGCCGTTCCGCGCGACCGGAGGTGACCGACGAGGCGCGCACGGGCCTGTGGTATTTCGATACGACGCTATTTGAAACGCTGCCGCGTCTGCACGACGATCTCTCGCGTGCGCTCGCGCAGCATTTTCCGGGTGTGCGGGCGCCTGAGCGGTGGCTGACCTTCGGCTCTTGGATCGGTGGCGATCGCGACGGCAACCCCAACGTCACGGCCGCCGTCACCGCCGAGGTGCTTTTGCTCAACCGGCGACTCGCGATCGAGAAGGCCCGGCTCGCGGCCCGCGAACTCGCCCGCACGCTGACCGTGAGCGATCGGCGCGACTCGGTTGTGCCGGCGCTCAGCCGCGCGCTGCGCGAAAATCTCCATCTTTCCAAACACATCGAGGAGCTGAGCCGGCGCTACCCGCACGAGCCCTATCGGCTGTTGTTGGGCGTTCTGCGCGAGCGGCTCGCGCAGGCGGTCGGTGAAGTACGCGATGGGCGCGTGCTCGCCGCCGAATCTGTCATCGGCACGTGCCTCGGCGAGGAGACGGTGAAGGAAACGCTCGCGACCATCCGCGAAAGTCTCGCGGCTGGCCGCGGCGCGTTGCTGGTCGAAGGAGAATTGCGGCGGGCGCTCCAGCAGCTCGCGGTCTTCGGTCTGCATACGGCGCGTTTGGATTTGCGGCAGCATTCCTCGCAGCATGAGGCCGCGGTGGCGGAGGTGTTGGCACGGCCAGACTACGCAAGACTTAGTGAGCAGGAAAAACGTGCGCTGCTGCTCGCGAAGATTCCCGTCGCGGGTCCGCTCGGAAACGCTGAGCTGGCGGCACTGTCCGCGGCGACCCGTCACGTCGTCGAGCCGCTCGCGCTCGCGGCGCGCGTGACGGCGAAGTTCGGCCCCTCGGCGCTCGGCATTTACGTCGTAAGCATGACCGACGACGTGTCGGACGTGCTGGAGGTTGAGTTGCTACAAGCGCTCACCGGCGCCGCGCTGCCGATCGCGCCGCTATTTGAGACGCTCGATGACTTGCAACGAGCGCCGGAGATTTTGACGGCGTTGTTCACGCTGCCAGGCCGGGTCGCACCGGCGCATCAGCACGTGATGCTGGGCTATTCGGACTCGAACAAAGACTGCGGCTACCTCACCGCCAACTGGGCGCTCTACGCCGCCCAAGACGAGATCGCGCGTGTCGGCGTGGAGCACGGTGTGAAGCTCACGCTCTTTCACGGTCGCGGCGGCAGTGTCGCGCGCGGCGGCGGCCCCGCGGCCAAAGCGATCCTCGCGCAACCGGCGGGGCTGCGCGACGGCGGCATCCGCGTGACGGAGCAGGGGGAGGTCCTCTCCACGCGCTACCACGATCCTGATTTGGCGCACCGCATCCTCGAGCAGATGGCCTACGGCGTCATGCTCGGCACGCACGCCGCGACGCAGGCGCCGGCCGTGCCCGACAAATGGCGCGACGCGATGACAACGATGAGCGCGGCGGGTTTCGCGGCCTACAAGACCCTGGTGCACGACGATCCCGATTTTCTGTTGTTCTGGAAACAGGCCACGCCGATCGACGAAATCTCGAATCTCAAATTCGGTTCGCGCCCGACGTTTCGGCGCAACACGACTAGCGTCGAGGACCTGCGTGCGATCCCGTGGGTGTTCTCGTGGATGCAGAGCCGGTTTAATTTTCCCGGCTGGTTCGGACTCGGCAGCGGCCTCGACGCCGTGCTTCGCACCCGCCCGCGCGGACGGCGCCTACTGCGGGAGATGCACGCGAATTGGCCGTTTTTCCAGACGCTCATCGACAACGCCCAGCTCACGATGCGCAAGGCGGACATGGGCATTGCCGGCATCTACGCCTCGCTGGTGGAAGACGAAAAAATCCGCCGTCGCATTCTCGCTTTGCTTGAGGCCGAGTTTGCGCGCACCGAAGCCGCCATCCTCGCGATTACCGGCCAGCGGCAGTTGCTCGCGCGCGAGCCGGTGCTGCGCCAGTCCGTCGAGCTGCGCAATCCTTACATCGATCCGCTCAACTATCTCCAAGTGGAAATGCTCCGACGATTGCGCTCGCGCCGGGCCTCCAACGCCGCCGCGGAGGAGTCGATCCGCGCGGTGGTCGAGCTCACGATCAATGGCATCTCGGCTGGGTTGAAAAATACGGGCTAGACCGCCGCGCGTGCGTGGGGCACGTTGAACGCAACCCAACCCCGCGCGTGATAATTTTAAAAAGCGAACTCGCCGCCCTCCTCAACGCGAAGCACGCCACGCCCCACGCCGTGCTCGGGATGCATCCGCACAAGCGCGCCCGCAGTCAGGGCGTCGTCGTGCGCGCTTTTCTCCGCGACGTCGTCGCGTGCGAGGTGATCGAACTAGATGCGCAGCCGCCGCACGCGCACCCGATGACGCGTATCGCGGACGGGGGCGTGTTCGAAGTGTTCATCGCGAAGCGGCCGGATGTCTTTCGTTACCAGTTGCGTGCGACCTACGCGAACGGCGAGATCCGCCAGTTCTTCGATCCGTATTGTTTCCTGCCGACGCTCGGCGAGCAGGACTTGTTTCTCTTCAACGAGGGCAACGAGCACCTTATTTACGAAAAGCTCGGCGCGCACCCCCGCGACCTTGGTGGCGTGAAAGGAGTGTCGTTCGCGGTCTGGGCACCGAGCGCGGCGCGCGTTTCCGTCGTCGGGAACTTCAACCATTGGGACGGACGCTTCCATCCGATGCGCTCGCTCGGGGCGTCGGGCGTGTGGGAGCTCTTCATCCCCGGACTGGGTGAGGGCCAGCTCTACAAATTCGAAATCCGCGATCAGCGCGGCCACATCCTCCTCAAGACTGATCCTTACGGAACGTATTTCGAAGCACCGCCCGGCAACGCCGCGATCGTCTGCGATCCGAAACGTTTCAAGTGGAGCGATGCTTCATGGATTGAGCGACGCGCCGCCAACGCCGGCAAACTCGATCGCCCGATGTCAATTTACGAGGTGCATCTGGGTTCGTGGCGGCGAAAGCCGGAGGACAACGATCGTCCGCTCACCTATCGCGAAGCCGCGGTGCAGCTCGCGGATTATTGCGTCGAGATGGGCTTCACGCACGTCGAAGTCATGCCGCTCGCCGAGCATCCGTTCGACGGATCTTGGGGTTATCAGGTGACGGGCTTCTACGCGCCGACGCATCGCTTTGGGACGCCGGAGGATTTTGCGTGGTTCGTCGATCACCTGCACGCGCGCGGACTCGGCGTGATCCTCGACTGGGTGCCCGCGCATTTTCCGCGGGACGCATTCGCACTGGCGGAGTTCGACGGCACGCACCTCTACGAGCACGCCGATCCGCGGCAGGGTGCGCACATGGATTGGGGCACGCTGATTTTTAACTACGGACGCAACGAAGTGCGCTGCTTCCTCGCCGCCAACGCGCTCGCGTGGTGCGATCGTTACCACCTCGACGGCCTGCGCGTTGATGCGGTGGCGTCGATGCTCTACCTCGATTACTCGCGCAAGGAGGGTCAATGGATTCCAAACAAATACGGTGGCCGCGAAAACCTCGAGGCGATCGCGTTTCTGAAGCACGTCAACGGTCTCGTGCATCACTACTATCCCGGCGTGCGAACGATCGCGGAGGAGAGCACATCATTTGCCGGCGTGAGCAAGCCGACGTCGGAAGGCGGCCTCGGCTTCGACTACAAGTGGAACATGGGTTGGATGAACGACACGCTCCGCTACTTTACGAAGGAGGCGATCGTTCGCCGCTACCACCACAGCGATCTGACGTTTGGCATGCTTTATCAGTATGCGGAAAATTTTGCGACCGTTTTCTCGCACGACGAGGTCGTGCACGGAAAAGCCTCGATGCTCTTCAAGATGGGGGCCTGGCACATCGCGGAAAAGGCCGCGCACCTGCGCTCGCTCTACGCCCACATGTGGGCGTGGCCCGGAAAAAAGCTGCTCTTCATGGGCAGCGAATTCGCCCAGTCGCGCGAATGGGCGCACGACACGAGCCTCGACTGGCATCTCTGCCAGTATCCCGATCACGAAGGGGTGCGGCTGCTCGTGCGCGATCTCAACAAGCTCTACTCGAACGAGCCGGTGCTCGGCGAAAACGACTTCAACTCGCAGGGTTTTCGCTGGATCAACTGCCACGACACCGACGCGAACCTGATCGCGTTTCTGCGTCACGACGCGACCGAACAGGCGCTCTTCGCAGTCGTGGGCCATTTCGGCGGCGCCTCGCGCGACTACCGGATCGGCGTGCCGCGCCACGGCTACTGGCGCGAGATGATCAACACGAACAGCACGTTTTACGCTGGCACCGGCGTCGGCAACGACGGCGGCCGCAACACCGAGGACGTGCCGCGCGACGGCTTCAGCCAGTCGATTAACGTCACGTTGCCGCCGCACACGACCTTCATCTTCAAATGGTCGGCTAACGGCTAGACGGTGGCGGGATCGCTTTGCCGACGCGCTCGTAGTCGGAAAACGTCACGGTCATGTCGGCGTCGAGCGACTTGAAGAAAAACGCGCGCCCGCGCACGTGGGTCGTGACCGCTTGCGGCAAACTCGGCCGGCCCTCGCTGGGTGCAGAGTAGGTAAGCGCCGTTTTCATCTCGGCGATTTTCACGCCGAGAGTGGGGCTGAACTCGCCCGTGCTCGCTAGTTCGATTTCGGCGATCGTTGCGGTCGGTTTGTGCACGACAATCGTCACGCGCAGAAATGCCGCGGTCCGATCGTCGGCTTCGCCGGGTTTCATTTTCAGCCGAAAGGTGGTGCGCTCGGGGGTGTCGGCCGCGACCTCGGCGCTCGGCAGATCGAACTGATCGGTGAGCTTGGGCGCGGTGCCGCCACGCGAACGGCGCGAGCGGATTTCGCCGTAGTCCCGCGCTTCGTCTGCGGTGGGGGCACGGCCGTCTTTTTGGATGAGCGTCCAGCGATCGAATTCGGGCTTGTCGGCGGCGCAGTGTTCGACGGTGGATTTGCCCTCGGCGGCGGTGGTCTGATTAAACGCCCAGCCGATCGGCGCATCGGCGCGAAATTTCTCCACCGCGGCGGTGAGTAACGGCGGCGGCGCGGCGAGCGCGGACGAGGCAAAGGCGAGAAACACAACGGGCAGACGCATCGCGCCGTGAAAGCGGAACGCCCGCCGTGAAGCAACGCGCATTGTTTCGATCTAAGAAACGGCACGGAGTCGCGTGATCTCAATGAACCCACAACCCGGAGGAAATAATTATGGAACGCCACTTCATCCTGCCCGCCACAATTGCGGCCGCGCTGCACGCGGGGCTGCTGTTCGGAATTCGCTCTCACACTGACGATCTACCGCCGACGATCGGGAAAATTATTCAAAGGTGGCCGACGGAACCTCTGCCGCCGGAACTGACACCGCCACCCGAGGCGCACGACGAGGAGCCGGCCGCAACGAAAGGAACTGCGGGCGACCCACCGCCAATGCAACCGGAGCGTCCTGAGCCGTCACGGCCGACTGATTTCACCTTCGATCCGCCGCAGAGCGAGAGGACCGTGAACATTGATGTGAAATCGGCGATTCCCGGACCGCGCGGCGATCCGTTCGGAGATGACGTTGGCGACAAAGCGGGGCCGGGAGTTCTTCGGATCATCGATCTGGATGGCGCACCACGGGCGCGGTTGCAAGCGACGCCGAATTATCCGTTTGAGGCAAAGAGCCGCGGGCTCTCAGGCGAGGTGCTGGTGGAATTTTTAGTCGATGAAAGTGGCGCCGTCTTCGAACTGCGCGTCCTGCGGTCGAGCGATCGGATGTTTGAGGAGGCGGCGTTGCGGGCGGTGGCACGGTGGAAATTTGAGCCGGGCCGGCGCGACGGACGGATTGTGCGGTTCAAGATGTCGGTGCCGATTGTGTTTCGGCTCGACGAAAATTAAGCGACATAGCTCAGGCGGCTCTGTTGCATAAATCGTGTTCGTCCGCGGGAAGGCACCAGGTCAAGCCGCCGAGACGGTGGCTGGAGTGGGCCAACGGTTGAGAAGCTGAGCACGAAGCAGCGCTTCGTGCTCCTGATTGGGAGCACGGCGAGAACGAAGCCGCTGGCCGAAAGCAGCTTTGAGGCGGTGCATGGCGGACTCAGCGAGGGAGCGGCGATGGTAATTGACCGCGAGTTTCCAACCTTTGCGGCCGAGGAACCGTGCCTCTTCGACGGCGCGGTTGCGTTCGCGCCAGTCGGCGTCGGGGTGCAGCACAGCCCGATTGCCCGGTGGCGAAAGCAAGTGGGCGCGATGCCGTCTAGCCGCAGCGTAGCACATGCGCCGGCCATAGGCGCCGTCGCCAGTGACGACGGTGCCGTGGCCGGGCTGTGCGGCCGCGAGCACATCGCCGAGTACCTGCGAGTCGTGTAACTGACAGGAGGTGACGACGCCGGCGACCCCGAGCGAGGTTGTCGGATCAACGCCGAGGTGGATTTTGCGATCCGTCCGACGCTGGAAGCCATGCACCGTGGTGAGCCAGGTGCCGGGGCCGCGGATCTGGAGCCCAGTGGAATCAACCACGATACATCCGCCAGCCTTGGTCCAAGGCGGCAACGTCACGGCCGTGCGCCGGCGGCAGAGCGTGGACGGGTCAGGCACCGACAATGCGTGCAACCCGGCGAGCTCGAGCACCGAGCGGAGCAAGCCGACAGTCTGCCGCAGCGGAAGCCGATCGACCTGTTGGAGCACCAACCCGAGCATGATCACAGCTTCCGGATACACGGGCGGACGGCCGCGCTTGCCGGTGGCAACCGGCTGGCCCCACTGGCGCTCGAGGTCGTTCCCGAGATAAACGGTGAGGCTGCCGCGTTGGCGGAGCGCCCGATTATAGGCGGACCAGTGCGGAACATGCTTGCAGGGTGGGCGTCCTAGGCGAGTGTTCAGCTGCACACATGCGGAGCGCTAACCCAAAAGTTGAGGACGACCTTCCGCAGGAGGAGTTCCTGCCACCACAGACGCTGCGCCGTCGCGTGCGAGCATCGGGGGCTGTGCTGATGGCGCAGGAAGCTGCCGCCCAGATCCGCAACGACGTGTACGCCGAGCTGCGCACGGCGCACCGCGCCCGCACAAAGCCGCCGTCGAAGATCGACCTCAAGAAAACGCTCAAGCATGCGCCGTCCGCCGTTGCCTTGGGTCGGGCGAAGCAGGTGCAATACGCAGTCGACGATGCCTGCGCGATGTTCGCGTCCTATCGGAGCAACTTTTTCGAGTGGGCGAAGGATCCTGCTTCGCGACCTGGCCAACCGAAGCCGCCGAACTTCCATCGCCGAGGACAGCGTGCCCGGGTGCGGCTCGACTCCCAAGACTTCACGGTGAGTGACGACCGCCTGTATCTGCCCGAGTCACTCGGACTCGGGGTCATGGCATTGGTTGATCGCGACGGCGAATCGCTCCTTCGCCCCGGCGACCGGCTCGTGGAAGTGCGAATTGAGCCGTGCCGTTCGCGCCAGTGGGTGCACGTCGACTTGGTGATCCGATGCAAACCCGCGCGGCTGACACCTCGCCTGCTGCTGCGCGGCACGCTCTTAGCGGATCTCGGCGTGGCCCGACTCATCACCTGTCTCGATGACGAGAACCTGCTGGCGTTCTTCGTGGATGGCGGCGTCGCCAAGGCGATCCTGCAACGGGGCGCCAAGTGGCACGCGCAGCTCCGGAGCGAGTCGAAACTGGACCTCCGTCACGGCGAACGCCGGGCCGGGCAACTGGCGTCTCGCAGCGCCCGTCAGATGGATGACTTGATGAAGAAAGTGGCGCTGCTGGTGGTGACCTACGCGCAGGCCAAGCATCTCGCCCGGTTAGTCGTGGGCCGCAACGTGGACTGGAAGGGGGTGGAGATGGGAAAGCGCCAGAACCAACTCTTCACGTTCATCCCGCACGCGAAGCTGATCGCGGCCCTGCGCACGAAGTGCCAGCGGGCCGGCATTGAATTTATCGAGACCGAGGAGTCGTACACGTCCAAGACGGACCCTCTCGCCCAAGAGGCGATGGGGCCGAAACCGGAGGGTTACCGCTGGCTGGGATCACGCTGCACTCGTGGCAGCTTTCGTTCCAGCATGGGGTATGTCCTGCAGGCGGACGTGAATGGCTGCATCGGACTCGGTCGAAAAGTAGGAGGTGAGGAGTGGCTGGCGGTCTTCCGTCAAAAACTCGGAGCCTCTCCGGGCACAAGGCTCGTGCCCCGGAAAGTCCACGTGAATGGAGTCGGACCGGAATCAAGCCCGGCCGCCGGGATCAGGCATCCTCGCCTGTCGTCCCCCAGAGCGTGGATGAGTACGCAAGTTGCGCTGGTCAAGGCCGGGCTGCTGCCCGACCTCCAGTTGGTCGCTGTCGCGACTCATAAACCCACTCAGGAACTCCCCATGGCGGCCTAACCGCCTCGGGTCTCATCCTGGATTATTCAACAAAGCCGCTCAGGCGATGGACACGATGCGCTGGGCCGCCTGCGTGTTGCGGCCGGGCGTCGTTACCGAGTCGCCAACGCGGCGGCCGACGAGTTGGCGGCCGAGCGGCGAGTGCGGTGTAACGACTAGCACCGGGCGGTCGTTGAATTTGAGTTCCATCCCGCCGGCGCGGGGGCCGAGGAAATACCACGCGTTTTGCTTGTCGCCGCCGACTCCGATGAGCGCGCCGAGCGCGATGGCGTCAGTCGCAGAAAAGGCGGGCAGCGGCAGCGTCGTGTAAAGCGCGAGGCTGGTTTCGATTTCCGCGGCCTGGCGAGCCTGACCCTCGGCGAGGTAGGCGGCTTCCTGACTGTGGGTATCGTATTTGTTTTCAGCGCGGCTCTCCTCGCTGATCGCCTCATCGCGGGCGAGGAGCGCGGCGTTGGTCTGGAGCGCGAGTTCGGCGCGAAGTTGCGCGAGGATGGCGTCGCGGAGGGCGGATTTGTTCACGCGTTGAAAAAAAGGTTAATTGAACTGCGGGCGTTTTTGACTCGCGGATGCGGAGCGCGGGCGGCATCTTCGGCGTCGCATTGTCCGTGTTGTCAACGGACTTCCCGCATGGCGCGAAAAATCTGTTTCATCAATTACAAGGGAGGCGTCGGCAAGACCTCCCTCATCGTCAACACCGCCGCGGCGCTCGCGAAGATGGGGCAGCGCGTGCTGCTTTGCGACTTCGACACGCAGTCCAACGCGAGCATCTGGCTCATGAAGCTGGAGCGCTGGAACAAGGTTAACGCCGAGGGCGTCGGTTCGGTCTACTCAATCTTCGATCCGGGCCGGGCGCGCGTGCGCGAGCTCGTGGTGAAGGATGTCGTTGAGGGTAAGGCGGGCGAAAAACTGCTCCCTGGCCTCGATCTAATTCCGACGACGTTTAACCTCGTCGACCTCGAGAACGAATACAATGGCGACCCGAAGCGGCCGCACTAACTCGTATTTTACGAGCAGCTCGCGGCCATCGAGGCCAGCTACGATTTCATTCTGTTTGATTGCCCACCGAATATTCTGCGCGCGTCGCAATGCGGTGTGTTTGCCTCGAACGAAATCTACGTCCCGGTCAACCCCGACGCGCTCAGTCTGATCGGTTTCACGCTGCTGGTGGAAAAGCTCACGAAGTTTCACCAGCTCTCGGCGAGTTTTCGCACCGCGGCCATGGGCGTGCCGGCGCAGGTGCAGGGCCTGATTTTCAACTCGATCAAAGCAGGCGTGGACATCGAGGTGCCGAAGATGCGGCTGCAGCTCCGGCTTAACCAGTTCAAAACCGCGAAACGCGCGGCACCGGCGGCAAAGATTTTCACGATGCAGATTCGCGACGCGATGGTCGTGCGCCGCGCGGTGGCGCTCGGTCTGCCTGTCGCGCTCGTCGGGGCCGACGCCGAGGCGGGACCCAATGCGGGCGACAACGTCGTCAACGACTACAAGAAACTCGCGGGTGAGATCGTGCAGCACGTGTCCGCCTGACTTTTTCACCTCATGCCAATGAAATTCACCGCCAAGGATTGGGATGACGTGCGCGCCGCGTTTGCCACGTCGATCATGGTCGACACTGCGCTCACGAGCCTCGCGCAGAATCTCGACGCGCCAGACTGGCCGATCAAAGGCAAGGACGAGACCCCGGCCAAATACATCGATCTGAATTTTGAGGAAGTCTCGGAGATGCTCCAGCTCAAGGGCCAGAAGCCTGAACGGCTCGATCAGCTCGTGAGCATCCTGAAGGAAACGTTGGCCTTCGACAGCCCGTTCGGTGAGATGGTCACGCAGACCGAGGCGGCGTCCGCGCGCGACAATCCCTTGCTCAAGAATCTCGCCAAGCTCGGCATCCCGGAAAATTTCCCGATGAAGCTCACGGCGCTCGACGCCGGCACGCTGGAGTTTTGCGAATTGGAAAAGCTCGCGACGCTCGCGGAATTCGCGGTGTTCGCGCAGGGTATGGCGCAAAATGTGATCGTCGGCGGCGATTTTCGGAAACTGCTCAACGCGCTTTCGAATGTCGACGAGGCGGCGCTGGCGGAGTTGCTCCCGTTCCGTCGCGGTGCGAAGGGCCTGCACCTCGTAGAGTCGATCGCGCAGGCGGCGAAGGCGAAGGACGCCGCGGCGCGCGCGGATCGTGCGGCGTCGTGGTTCCGCGACGAACTCGCCGCGATCGAACAGGATCTGGCGGGCGGCGGCGCGTTGACGCGGCACTTCATCCGATTGGGCGATCCGGCGCTGGAGGGGAGGGCGGCCGAATTGCTGCGGCCGCATCTGCGGAACGCGACGGGGGCCGCCACGGAGAAGAAAAAGGGTGGATTCTTCGGCCGGCTCTTCAAAAAGTAGCGTTCTTCACGAACCCCGATGGGCGAACCCGAGTCAGGTCAAATCAGGTTTCCCGCGCCGCGTGGCGCAGGTGGAGCGGTGCCGGCGCTGACGCTCCGGCGACGGCCGATCGCTTCGCAGTCACCCTTTGCCGTTTCCGAAAGATCGGCGGCTGCGCGGGAATCGATCAAGGCGGTCGTGTCGGCGACGCGTTCGCCGTTTGGTGGCGGCACGCAGGCCGCCGAACTGGAGCGGACATTGCGCCAGCTCGAACTCACACTCGCCGAGCGCGAGCGCTTCCTGGAGGAGAACGAGGCCCGCCTCGCCGATCGTGAGCGTGATTTGGCGGAGGCGGAGGCGTTGCTGTTCGCACGCGAAAAGCTCGCGGCGGCGGCGCGTAAGCCGGTGCCGGCTCAAGCCGTGGTATCACCCGAGGAAAAGACCGCGCTCGAGCAACTCCGGGCCGAACTCGAGCGACAGGAAGCGAGCCTGAAAGAGGGGAAGCAGGCGCTCCGCGAGCGCGAACAATTTCTTGAGGAGAGCGAGGAGAAGCTCTTCGAAAAAGTGCAGGCGCAGCAGGAAAAGGAGATTGAGCTCGAGCAGCGCGCCGAGGATTTGACAGCACGGGAGCAGCGTTTGGGCGCGGCACCGGCGACCGGGGCCTGAGGGCCCCCGTCCGAGAGAATTATTGCGCGTTGACGCCTGCCCCGCGGGGCCATGAAGTTTTTGCAACATTTCCTCTTTCCCGCCGTCAAAGGCCACGCCTCCACACCCTGCATGAAACATTTTCGCCTCGCCCTCGTGATCTTCGTCTCGGCCCTCGGCCTCGCCCGTGCCCAGGACGAACAGAGCCGCCAGCCCCCGACGGAAATCCCCGACTTCAGCAATCTCGACGAATATATCTACGAGCCGAAGAGCACGCTGATTGTAGGGTTTCGGTTCCTCAGCGGTGCCAAGACCCAGTTCTCCGGCCACGGCTCCCTGGCTGCGCCCGAGGCCGCGTTCGACGCGACGACGGCGAACCTCTCGCGCGTTTACCATGACGGCACCGTTTCGCCAGACGCCCGCACTGCCGGTCGCGTCGATTCCAGCGGCAATCCCATCATCGATTCCGTTAGCGGTGTGCAGGTATTCGACCCGATTGCCTCGGACGGCAAAACCAACACGTGGAGCTATCAGAACGCCACGCAGGCGCTGCCCGACAGTTACCTCGCGTTTCACACCTACTCGGCCGCCATCATTGACAACTCGATCCAGCGCACGGACGCCTCCTCCGCCGCAGGGGTCGACGTCTCCGTATCGCGCGACATGGGAAAACTTTTCGGCAGCCGCGTTTCGTGGAGTCTCATCGCGGGCGTCAGTATGAACGACATCACCGCGAAGACCACCGCCAACGTGCAGGCCCGGCTCACGACGATTACGGACATTTATTCGCTCGACGGTCAGGTGCTGCCGGTGGCGCCGTATTCCGCGCCCAGCTCCACCAGCGCCACGGTGGTCGACTCCGCCGGCAACGCGGTTCTCAACGCCGACGGCTCGACCCAAACGGCCACCACCGACACCTCGGTGCTCCTGAATAACGCGCCGCTAAACCGGCAGACCCAGACCGCAGTGGACTCGACGAGCGTCACCGCGCGCTGGGAGGTCAAGGGCGCCTACTATACCTTCCGCGCCGGACCCGCCCTCTGGATTCCCGTCACCTCGCGCTTCCGCGCCACCGTCAGTGCCGGCCCGGCGGTCATCTACGCTGGCAGCACCTACACGGTGACGCAGAGCTACCAGCCCGCGACCGGCGCCCTGATTACCGACACGAGCTTCGACACATCGAGCCACATCCTGCCCGGCTACTTCGCCGACGCCTCCCTGCAATTCGATTTGACCGAGCACACCGGTTTCTACGCCGGCGCGGTTTTTCAGTCGGCCGGCAGCTATAACCAGTCGCTGGACACGACAGCGGCGCACTATTCGACCAAGGTCGATTTCGCCAATCAGAACGGTCTGCGTGCGGGCATGACGGTCCGCTTCTGAAAATTTCTTCCGCACTCCCCGGCCGGACGCAACCGCGTCCGGCCTTTTGGGTATGCCCAGCATACTTTATCACTATGAGAATGAAAGTTTCTCTCCCAGCCTGATCAGGGCGAAGGGTAGTGAAGCGCAAGGGCGACACCGCGAGGTGTCCGTCTGAAAGAAGCGTTTAGCGAAGTCGCGGGTTGATGACTAAGAACCGGCTAATGAGGCGCCAAGGGAGGAGGAGCGGGCCAAAGATCGCGAACTCCACGTCGATCAAGACCCGAAGGCGTAAAGCCGGCGATCGTGCGACGAAAGCGATAAGGCTTATCTGGGGAGATCTCGTCGCAGCTGGTGCGCAAGCGCCAGCTGAGTCCGCCGCGAGGCGGGCTGAACTGCGGCGAAAAGTCAGCAGCGCGCGTAGTAGCGATGAAGGGGTGGAAACACTCTGGAGCGAAGGCGCAAACGGTGCGGCTGCTTGCAGCCGGGTGAAAGGCGACGGGCAAGTAAGACCCGCCTAGCCGTGGAAGCGAAACGACAGGACGGACCCGTATTGGGTGTGCGCCCCCGGGAGGGACTGGTGAAGCCGGTTCTAACCTGCAAGGGAAGGTCGTGCCGACACGAGAGGAGGCGAAGCCAGAAAGCCCAAGAACAACGGACGGGTTGATACGTGACGCGGCACACCCTCGGTAGCTGGCCGGTCGCGCGCAGGCCGGATGCGGACTCGCATGTCCGGTGGTGTAACAGGGACAGCCGATAACGGCCTATGTTTATTGTTTTCCACTTTGCAAACGAAGGCCCGCCCGTTTGGCTCGCGACACGTTGAGCACCTTCAACCAGAAAAAGCCCCTCTGGCCCGTCGCTTCGCTCGCCGTGCTCACCGGGCTCAACCTGCTCGATTACCTCGATCGGCAGTTGCTGGCCGCGGTGCTGCCGCCGCTCCAGCAGGAACTCGGCCTGCACGACGAACAGGCCGGAACCATCGCGACCGCGTTCATGCTCGGGTATTTTCTGACGTCGCCGATCTTTGGCTATCTCGGTGACCGACTCCCGCGGCGCTGGCTGATCGCGGCGGGCGTGTTTGTCTGGAGTCTGGGCACGCTCCTCTCGGGGCACGCGCACGGGTTATCGTCGCTGATCTGCTTTCGCGTGCTCGTCGGTTTCGGTGAGGCTAGCTTCGGCACCATCAGCCCGGGTTGGATCGCGGACCTTTTTCCGGTGGCGCGGCGCAACAACGCCATCTCGTGGTTCTACCTCGCGATCCCGGTCGGATCGGCGCTCGGCTACATTCTCGGCGGTTTGATCGCCACGCACTACGGTTGGCGTGCCACCTTTCTCTTCGCCGGTTACCCCGGGTTGCTGCTGGCCTTTTTGCTTTTCCTGCTGCGCGAGCCCGCGCGGGGCGCAGCCGAAGTCAACGGCACCGACCAGCCGGTGCCCGCCGCCCCCGCCGGCTGGCGAGCCTACCTGCAATTACTCACGTTTCCACGCTACCTGCTCGTGATTGTTGGCTACGTGGCTCAGACCTTCGCCATGGGTGGCTTTTCCTTTTGGGCGCCGACGTTTCTGGTGCGCGTGCACCACATGGAACTCGCCGCTGCCGGTGGATTTTTTGGACAGTCGCTGGTGCTCACGGGCCTCGTCGCCACGATCGGCGGCGGCTATCTCGCGACGGCGTGGCAGCGTCGCACGGGCACGGGTTACGCTTGGATGCTGGCGCTGAGTTCGATCAGCGCGGCGCCGGCGGCGTTTGCGGCCTTCACGCTGCACGATCTCGCGCTGGCCAAGGTCGCGCTCACTGCCTCGATGTTTCTGCTGTTCGTCTGCACGGGACCGGTGAACACGCTGATTCTCGAAACCGTGCCCGCCACGATGCGCGCCAGTGCCGTGGCCTTTTCGATCTTCGCGATTCATCTCTTTGGCGATCTGTGGTCGCCGAAATTTGTCGGCTACCTTTCTGATCGCTGGGGCGATTTGCAACGCGCCGTGCTGTGGGCGCTGCCGGGCGCACTCGTCGTCAGCGCGGTGTTCTGGTGCTGGCTCGTCGCGAACGAGCGGCGCAATGTTAGGTGATCGGGGCGAGATCGCTCACGACCGCGTTGCAACTGCGCAGCGCTTCGGCCGGGAAAAACGAATTTATGCGCGTGATGACCTGCTGGATGATTCCGTCCGGGCAACTCGCCCCGCCAGTCACGAGGACACGTCGTGGCGCGGCGCTGAAATCCGGCCAGAGCGGCCGCGGCTCGGTGCGCCCGGAACCACCGCCGACGTAGAGGTAGTGCTCGACCGACTCTCTCGAAACGATGCTCGCTTCGCTTTGAATAAAGAAGGCCTTCGCCCCGAGCTTTTGCTCGCAGAGTCGAAAGAGCTGGTAGGTATTCGAGGAATTTTTTCCGCCGATCACAAACGCCGCATCGAGCGGCTCGGCAAGCGCACGGCTGAGGGCATCCTGATTTACCTGTGTGGCATAACAGAGCGTGTCGCGCCGGCTGCTACCGCCGACGCGCGTATCGTCATGAAATTTCCGCCGGTAGACCTCGCGCAGATGATCGATGATGCCGATCGTTTCGTTCATCAGCAGGGTCGTCTGGTTCACTACCGCGACGCGATCGAGGTGACGGGTGACGTCGAAGTCAGGCGTGTGGCGGCCGGCGAACATGTCGTAGAATTTCGCGCGCACCGCCGGATCGTCGCTGGCGATCAGTTCGCCGAGCCGGCGGGTTTCGTCGAGGTTGCGCACGATTACCGCCGGCGCGTAGCGGCGGGTATTGGAAAACGTGGCCTTCGTCTCTTCGTGCTCGTGCTTGCCGTGAATGACGATCGTGTAGCCTTCGCGCCCGTAGCTGCGCGCCGCTTTCCAGACTTTTTCCACGAGCATGCAGGTGGCGTCGTAGTGGCACACGGCGATGCCTTTGCGCACGAGCCGGCGCTTGTCGTCATCAGTCGCGCCGAACGCCGGAATGATCACGATGTCGTCGGGCGTGAGCGTGTCCCAGAGCTGCGGCGAGGTCGAGGTGCCGTCGACGGTGTAGGGCAGACCCTTGTCGGTTTGGAGATAACGCAGCCCGCGACGCAAGAGGTCTTCGTTCACGAACGAATTATGAATCAGCTCGGACAGCATAAACACCCGCCGTCCGGGATTTTCGGCGAGGGTTTCGTAGGCACGCTCGATGGCATTTTTTACGCCGAGGCAGAAGCCGAAGTGGCTTGGGATCGCATAACGCACCGCGCCGAAATCGAGCGCGACCGGAGCGGCGGCACTGCGTTCGTGGGTGCGGGCGAGCGCCTTGATCGCGGTGCAAAGCTGCGACTGGTAGAGCGCGCGCGAGGCGTCGTCCTGTGCGTAGATGGCCGTGTTGCGCTCCTGCGCCGGCCGAAACTTGTAGATGAAATCGTTTTCGCCCAGGTGCAGGTAGGGAATCTCGACGAGGTGCGGTTCAAGCCGATCGACGAGGGTGGCGAGCGACGGGGCGAGGGTAGTGCGATCGGCGGTGAGCTTTTCGATCGACCAGAATTCGATTTCGGCATCGGCGGGCGCGCCGGTGACCTGCGCGAAATGGACGCCATAGCCACGGCCGCCGGCAATCGCGGAAAAATACTCGCGTGGTCCGGTGTGGGTGCGAAATGCCGATTCAAGTCGTTCGGTCGCCATCGCAAGATCGGTGCCGGTGAACGCGAGGCCGGCCTTCGACCCGAGCTTGCGCACGGCGAGGCGGTTGCTCGCATCGAACGCAAACACGCAGGCAAGTTCAGGAGGTGTCGCAGTCATCGGCTCACTCGTCGGACTCCTTCTCGTCGTCCGCAAACGGATCGCCGACAAATTCAGTCGAGAAAAAATCCTCGGCTTCGAGGGTCTTCATCACTCCATCCGTGACCAGCTTGCGCGCGGCCGCATCAAGCTCCGGATGCTCCAGCGTGATGAATTCCTCAATGCCCGCCCGCCCGAGTTTCCGATCGGTCGCGCCGCCCAGGAATTCCTCGGCCTGACTCGCGATTTCATCGATCAGCACGGAGCGGTTCATGGGCGGTCAGGATTTGCCCTGAAGCTTCTTGCGCATGAACATCACAAGCACCACGAAAAGCAAACCGCAGCCGGCGAGCGCCCACAACGCGGTCGAAATCGTTTTGCTCACCGCGGCGAATACGATGCCCACGAGGAGAAACGTGGCGACCTCGTTGTAGGCGCGGAGCTGGCGCGACGTGAAAGGCCGCACTCCCGCAGCGAGTTTTTTTCGAATCCAGCCGCAGTGAAAATGATAAGCAAAGAGAAGTGCGAGCAGCGTAAATTTGAGGTGCAGCCACGGACTGTGCGCGATGTCCTGAAAGGTGAGCAGCCAGCCGCCCGTCGCGGTGGTGATTACCATCGACGGAACCGTGATGCCGAGCCAGAGCCGTCGCGCCATCAGCGTAAACTGTGCGGTAAGGATGGCGCGTTTCGGCTGAAGTTCATCGTTCGCCTCCGTGTGGTAGATAAACAATCGGACGATGTAGAACAGTCCGGCAAACCAGCACACGAGACCGATTACGTGGAGCGATTTGACAATGAGATAGCTCATGCGCGGATAATGCGCGATGGTCGCGCGGTAAGGTGAAGACTACTTCAACACGTCGGCCAGTTTGCTCACGTCCTTGCCACCACCCATCGCGAAGTCGGGTTTGCCGCCACCTTTGCCGCCGATCTGCACGCTGAGGGTCTGGATAATTTTTCCGGCCTGATGCCCGGCCTTGATTGCGGCAGGTGAACAGAAGGCAACAAGCCCCGCTTTGTCGCCGAACACGGCGCCGAGTTGCACGACTCCGTCGCCGAGCTTGGCGAGCACCTGCGAGCCGACGCTGCGGAGCATTTCCTGATCACCGACCGAGACGACCGAGGAAACAAATTTCAGGCCGTCACGTGTCGCGGCTTTCGCGGCGAGTTCGTCAGCGAGACCGGCGAGCGCTTTCTGCTGAAAGGCCTTCAACTGCTTCTCAGTTTCTTTCTGATGGGCGAGGAGCGCCTCGAGTTTCTTGACGACGTCGCTAGCGCCGCCACCGAGGTGCGCGCTGACCGCGGCGAGCGCAGCTTCCTTTTGCGCGATGAATTCAAACGCGGACTGACCCGCGACCGCCTCGATGCGGCGCGTGCCGGCGGCAATGGCCATTTCGGCGACGATCTTGATCACGCCGATTTCGCCGGTCGTGGCGACATGGGTGCCGCCGCAGAGTTCGCGGCTGTAGCCGCCCATGTCGACGACGCGAACGACCTTGCCGTATTTGTCGCCGAAGAAGGCGAGCGTGCCCTCGGGTTTCTTGTCGAAATCGGTCTCGTAGCTCTCGACCTTGGCGTTGTCGATCACGCGCTCGTTGACGAGCTGCTCGACCTCGAGGAGCTGCGCGTGCGTGACCGCTTCGAAGTGCGAGAAATCAAAGCGCATCCGCTCGGGCGTCTTTGAGGTGCCAGCCTGACGGACGTGCGTGCCCAGAACTTTCCGCAGCGCCCAGTGAATCAAGTGCGCCGCCGAGTGGTGGCGCGAAATCGCGCGCCGGCGAACAACATCAACCGCGAGTTCGGCGTGAACTCCCGGCTGGTGAGCGAACGTAGCGTCCGCCGCGACCTTGTGAAGGAAACGGCCGGACTTGTCCTTCACGCAGTCAACAATGTGGACGAGCTTGCCTTCAACGAGGGCCGTTCCCGTGTCGCCAGCCTGACCGCCCATTTCTCCGTAGAACGGCGTCTGATCGAAGACGAGGAATGTGTCTTTGTCGGCGCGCACGACATCGATGAGTTTCGCATGGGCGAAGTGCTGCGTGTAGCCGAGGAACTTTGTCGGCTTGTGATCGACGACTGCATCGCCCTCGGTGGCGGCGACTACGATTTCTTTCTTCTGCGCCGCGCGACCGCGTTCGCGCTGCTTTTCCATTTCGGTTTCAAAACCGGCTGCATCGACCGTGAGTCCGCGCTCCGTCGCTAGGAGCTGCGTCATGTCGAGCGGGAAGCCGTAAGTGTCGTAGAGCTCGAACGCGGCTGCGCCATTGATGGCGCCGGCCGACGCCGATTTTGTGAAGATTTGCAGTCCGCGATCCAGCGTGCGCCCAAATGACTCCTCTTCGCTTTTGATCACGCGCTCGATCATGCCCTGCTGCTGCTTCAGCTCCGGGAACACGCCGCCGAGTGACTCGACGACTGCGGCGACGAGCTGCGAGAAATCGCCGACCTTCAGGCCAATCTTTTTTCCGTAGAGGATGCCACGGCGGAGAATGCGGCGGATGACGTAGTTGCGGCCTTCGTTGCCCGGGAGGATTCCGTCGGCGATCGCGCAGCTCACGCAGCGCGCGTGGTCCGCGAGCACGCGAAAAGCGACGTCGGTGTTTTCCTGCTCGGTCAGGCCTTCGCGTTTCGTCGGGACGGTCGCGGTGTAGGTTTTGTCGGAGAGCGCAGCGATTTTCGTGAAGAGCGGCGCGAAGACATCGGCGGCGTAGTTCGACGGATCCTTGGTGAAGTCCTTGAAGCCGTTCGTCGTCGCGTAGATTCCCGCGACGCGCTCGAAGCCCATACCGGTGTCGACGTGCTTAGCGGCGAGCGGCGCGAAGGTGCCGTCGGCGTTCGCATTGAATTGGATGAAAACGTGATTCCAGATTTCGATGCAGCGCGGGCTGCTCGCGTTCACCAATTTCCGGCCTTCCGCTTCGTTGTCACTCGGGAGCAGGTTGAAATGGATTTCGGAGCAAGGGCCGCAGGGGCCGGTGTCACCCATCATCCAGAAATTATCCTTCTTGTTGCCGTTGACGATGTGGACGGCGGGATCGAGGCCTTCTTTTCGAAAGATTGCGGCCCAGATGGCGTAGGCTTCTTGGTCGAAGTCGGAGGGATCGTTTTTGGATTTGTCGGGGGAGTAGACGGTCGCGAAGAGGCGCTTCGGCGGGATGCCCCAGATTTTTGTGATGAGTTCCCAGCCCCAATTGATCGACTCTTTCTTGAAGTAGTCTCCGAACGACCAGTTGCCGAGCATCTCGAAGAGCGTGTGGTGATAGGTGTCGAAGCCGACATCCTCGAGGTCGTTGTGCTTGCCGCCGGCGCGGATGCATTTCTGGGTGTCGGCGGCGCGGGTGTCCTTCGAGGGCCGGACGCCGGCCCATTTCGAAACGTCGGGCGCGCGATCGCCGAGGAAGATCGGCACGAACTGGTTCATGCCGGCGTTCGTGAAGAGGAGTCCAGGCGAATCCGGCAGGAGCGACGACGACGGGACGATCGTGTGGCCCTGCGAGGCGAAGAAATCGAGGAACGACTGGCGGATTTCGGCGGAGGTCATTTCAGAGTAGGAAGGCGAGAGAACAGAGCGGGGCGCGGAGGGTGGCAAGAGGGGAATTGGTGCGGTGGGAAGTTCCCCGCGGCGCTGCCGACAACGGCATTTCGGGGCGGGCGACGTGCGTATGCTGCCCGCTTTCCTAGGGTAGGCGGACACCCCTCTAGCAGGGCCATCATTTGTCGCTGATAGTCTGTGGAAGAAAATTCCTGAACTGTTACAATCTCAAGGACACCCACACATGGTAAAACGACCTCTCGCCTCGAAAAAGAACCCAGAATTGCAAATCCACCTTGGCACCGTGGTCCGGAAATGCCGGACCGAAATGGGACTGACCCAAGAGGAATTGGCCTCGCGCGCGGACCTGCACCGGACCTACCTCGCCGACATCGAGCGCGGAGCCCGCAATGTCACGCTGCGCATTCTCGCGAAACTCGCCAAGACGCTTCATATCTCCCTTGCCGACCTGTTTCTTGGATCGGCTGGAATCGTCCACCCGGAAATTGGTGCCGGTGACGATGACGCGCTCACGGCCGGTCGGGATATTCTGCTCGTGGAAGGCAACGCCGCCGATGCCGCCGCTACGGCGCGTGCCTTGAAGCTCGCCCGCGTGGTCAACCCCATCCAGATTGTTCGGAGCGGCGAAGCTGCCTTGGATTACTTGGGTGGAGCCGGGCGCTTTTCGGTCCGAAAACCGCAGCGCCCGCAACTTATCGTGGTTGATCTCAACCTGCCCAAGATGTCGGGATTGGAATTTCTTCGCCGCCTGAAAGCGGGGACGACCACGCGCGACATTCCGGTGCTCGTCTTATCAGAAAACGTCGCCTCGCCTGTCGCTACCAAGCGGCGCGCGAGCTAGGGCCAAATACGATGATCGCGAGCCGCCGAACACGTCTCTCGATCAGCCGCAACGTCAGCGCAACGGGTCAGTCCGCTGCGTTAGAATCGGTTTGCGCCTTCGAACCATCGAGGGCATCATCGCTTGCTTCCGTTGAGAGCTGGCTGAGTTCAGATATGAACTTTCCACCAAATATTCCGACGCCCAGTGGCAGCCGTCCTGCTCGGTCGAAGAAAAGAGGACTTGATCAGGGCAAAGTCGGCACACCTGCTCCAAGTTCGCCGTCTGAAGTCTCTGCTCTTGAGGCTCAGGCTGCCTCGCTCTCCGCCCAAATAGGAGCGATCCGTCCAATCCATGGGCCGAAACCGCCGGGCGGATTGGGGCGAGGCGTGAATGTTACTCCTAGTCTATTGAGCCCCTTGTTACAATCCGGGATAGTGCGAAATAAGAAACCTGCCCGGATCAGTCGATCCAGTGAAACCCAGCTGGGCAATGTGGTGCGGATATGCCGCGCCGAGCTGGGAATCACGCAAGAAGAGCTGGCTTGGCGGGCAAACATGCACCGCAGCTACATTGCCGACATCGAGCGGGGAGGACGCAATATCACCCTCCGTAGCATTACGGCTCTCGCGAAGGCGCTGCAGATCCCGGTGGAACGACTGCTCGCCAATTCCCGGAGCGGAATCGAGCTGGGTGAGATTTTGATGGTGGAGGACAATGCGGCCGATGCGGAACTCGTGCAGCGATCCTTTCGGCGGGCGCACGTGGCCAATCCCCTGCGTGTGGCGCGCGATGGCAACGAAGCGCTGGATATTCTCTTCGGCACCGGGCGGTTCGCGAAATCGAAGCCGCCGCTGCCCCAAATCATCCTTCTTGAGCTCAAGTTGCCCACTCTCTCCGGAGTGGAGGTGCTCCGGCAGATCAAGGCGGATGCCCGCACGCGTCAAATCCCGGTCGTGGTGCTGACCGTCTCGCGCCAGGATGCCGCCATCATCGAGTGCGGTCGGTTGGGCGCGGAAAACTACATCCTCAAGCCCGTCAATTTCGAAAACCTCAGCAAGCTCACCCCTGTCCTAAAACTTCGCTGGGCGCTCATCCGCCCGGCGGAGACTCCCGCGGAGCCGCCTCGCTAGCCGCCCCCCCGACATGCTCGCCAAACAGCGGCTCCAAGTATCCCAGAAAGAGACCGGCGACCTCAAGGCCGCCCTCGACGAGCACGCCATCGTCGCGATTACTGATCCGGGCGGTCGCATCACCTACGCAAACGATAAGTTCTGCGCGATTTCGAAATACACCCGCGAGGAACTGGTCGGGCAGGACCACCGGTTGATCAACTCCGGCCACCACCCGAAGGAATTTTTCCGCCAGCTGTGGGCCACGATCGGGCGCGGGAAGGTGTGGCGCGGCGAAGTGAAGAACCAGGCGAAGGACGGATCGTTTTACTGGGTCGACACGACGATCGTGCCGTTTCTCCACGCCGACGGCAAACCCCGGCAATACGTCGCCATTCGCACCGATATCACCCAACGAAAACTCGCCGAGGCGGAGGTGGTGGCATCCGAGCGTCACTATCGGCTATTGTTCGAGAGCAATCCCGCGCCGATGTGGGTTTTCGACCTCGAGACGTTGCGCTTTCTTGGCGTCAACAGCGCCGCGGTGCGTTATTACGGTTATTCCCGCGACGAATTTCTCGCGATGACGATCAAGGATATCCGTCCGCCTGAAACGCTGGCCCAATTGGAGGCGCATCTGGATGCCGTGCGAACCGAGCCCTCCGGTCCCTCCGTCTGGCAGCATCAGAAAAAAGACGGGGCGGTAATCGACGTCGAAATCTCCGCCAGCAACCTTCAGTTTTCCGGGCGCCCCGCACGGTTGGTCTTGGCGAGCGATGTGACTGACCGGCAGCGTGCGGAACATGAGTTGAGCTGGAAGACCGCTTTTCTCGAAGCCCAAGTGACCTCGTCGCTCGACGGAATTCTCGTCGTAAATGGGCAGGGACAAAAGGTGCTGCAAAACCAGCGTTTCAACGATCTGCTTAAAATTCCCCAGGACATCGTCGATAATACCGACGACTGGCCACAGCTAGAGTGGGTCACGGCACAAACCAAGAATCCCGCGCAGTTCGCCGGGAGGGTTGCTTATCTGATTAAGCATCGCGATGAAGTCAGTCGCGAGGAAATCGAACTCGTCGACGGGACGCTGCTGGACCGCTATTCGGCGCCCGTAGTCGGGGAAAACGGCACCTATTATGGCCGCATCTGGACCTTTCGTGATGTGACGGAACGCGTGAGCGCCGAGCGGACGCTGCGCGAAAGTGAGGCACGCTATCGCTCGCTGGTCGACAGTCTGCCAGCGGCCGCCTTTCGCAAGGATGCCGCCGGGCGCTACGAATTCGTCAACTACCTCATGTGCCAGAATGAAGGGCGGTCGGCGGAATCTTTCTTGGGCCGGACGGCGCATCAAGTTGCAGCCGAGCGAATCGCCGAAGCGGCCCCCGCCAACCATAGTTGGAGTGACACCATCGCGCAGACCTTCGGTAGCACCGATCATCATAGCGTCATCATGCGGACCGGCCGGACTATCGAATTGGACGAAGAATGGGTCGGCACCGACGGCCGGCGGAGATTTTTCCATGCGGTGAAGACTCCGGTGCGCGGCGCGGATGGCGCGATCATTGGGAGTCAAGGTGTGTTGTTTGAAATCACTGCCCGCAAAGAAGCGGAAGCGGCGTTGAGCGAAAGCGAGGAGCGCTTTCGCCGGCTGATCGAAAATGCCTCCGACGTCATCACTGTGCTGGATGACGCGGGCCGCGTCGAGTTTCAGAGCCCCTCGGCGGAGCGTGTCCTCGGCTATCCACCGGCGGAGACGCTGGGCCTGCCCGTGCTCAACTTCATCCATCCGGAGGACCGAGCCAAGGTAACTGGTGGTATTGCGCGCGCCCGCGGCCAAATCCTGCCGGCGATTCCCGTCGAATATCGCATCCGCCACCGCGACGGCTCGTGGCGCATTTTCGAGTCGGTCGGAAAATTTATGTCCGACCCCTCCGGTCCGCCGCTCGTGGTCGTGAATTCCCGCGATATCACGGAGGCGCGCCAGCTCCAAGAACAGTTCCTGCGGGCGCAGCGACTGGAGGCGGTCGGCACGCTGGCGAGCGGCATCGCGCACGATCTCAACAATATCCTGACGCCGATGCGCATGATTGTGCTGTTGCTGCGCGAAAGGTTGCCGAGCGAATCCGATCGCGAGATGCTCGCAATGATCGATACGGGGGCGCAGCGCGGCGCGAACATCATCCGGCAGCTGCTGACCTTCAGCCGCGGCATCGAGGGCGAACGCGGGCCGGTGCAGTTGCGGCACCTCCTGCAGGAAATGGCCGTCATGATGCAAGAGACGTTCCCCCGCGAAATCAGCGTGGTCAAAATTTTGCCGGCCGATCTCTGGCCCGTACTCGCGGACGCGACGCAACTGCACCAAGTGTTGATGAATCTTTGCGTCAACGCCCGCGACGCGATGCCCACGGGCGGGCAGCTCACGCTGTCCGCACAGAATATCGTGCTGGGGCCCGCCGACGTCGCGCGCCACCCGCAGGCGAAGCCCGGCCGCCACCTGATGCTGACTGTAAGCGACACGGGCACCGGCATCCCCGCGGCCATCATCGATCGGATTTTCGAACCGTTTTTCACGACGAAGGGAATTGGGAAAGGGACTGGGCTCGGGTTGTCCACCGTGATCGGCATCGTAAAAAGCCACGATGGCTTCGTGACGGTTGTCAGCGAGCTGGGCCAGGGCACAGCCTTCAAAGTCCATCTTCCAGCCGACCCAAGTTTGGCGGGGTCGATCGTGCCCGAGGCTCCGACGGTGGTGCGCGGATGTGGGCAACTCGTCCTCGTGGTCGACGACGAGGAAGCGATTCGCACGTCTTTGCGCCGCGTGCTGGAGGACCACGGCTATCGGGTGATGCTCGCAGCGCACGGAGAGGAAGCGCTGAAGGTGTTCGCGCAGCATCGGGCCGAAGTGCGAGTGCTGCTGACCGATTTGATGATGCCCGGAGTGAGCGGCTATGAATTGTCCCAGGCGGTGCGCGCGATCGACGCGGACGTGCCAATCGTCGTCATGAGCGGCCTGCAGGATCGGGAGCGGTCCGATGAACTCGCCGCACAGCGCGTCACGGAAAGCATCGCGAAGCCATGCTCCGTTGAGGAAGTGCTGCGCGTGCTCGAGAAAATCCTGCCGGCGGCGGACTGAGCCCGCACCGGATCACAAGTGCGCGATAATGGCATCCGCCATCGCTCGCGTACCGACGGACGGCTTGCCAAACGCGATGTCGCCCGTGCGCGTGCCGCCAGTGACGGCTTTTTTCACCGCCGCTTCGATCCGCGTCGCAATCGCCTCGAGGCCGAAGCTGTAGCGGAGCATGAGGGCGACGGAGAGAATCTGCGCGCAGGGATTCGCGATGCCCTTGCCGGCGATATCGGGCGCGGTGCCGCCGGCGGGCTCGTAGAGCCCGAAGGGCAGGCCGAGGGAATTCTTCCCGGCGCCGAGCGACGCGGACGAGAGCATGCCCAGCGATCCGCAGATCACGGCCATCTCATCGGAGAGGATATCGCCGAACATGTTTTCGGTCACGAACACGTCGAACTGATTGGGATCGCGCGCGAGCTGCATCGCGGCGTTGTCGACATACATGTGGCTGAGCGCGAGGTCGGGCGCGTGCTTCTCGATATACTCCGTGGCTGTCTTGCGCCACAGGACGGAGGTTTCCAGCACGTTGGCCTTGTCGACGGAACAGAGCTTTTTCTTTCGCGCACGCGCAGTGGCGATCGCCGTGTCGAGGATGCGTTCGATCTCGGATTTTTTGTAGATCATCGTGTCGACGGCCTGCACATCGCCGTCGGCGAGTGTGGTCGTTTCCTTGGGCTTCCCGAAGTAGAGACCGCCGGTGAGTTCGCGAATGCACACGATATCGATGCCGTTGGGGATACGCTCCGTCTTCAGTGGCGAGGCGTCGGTGAGTTCGCGGTAGAGGAGGCCGGGGCGAATGTTCGCGAAGAGCGTGAAATGCTTGCGGAGCGGCAACAACGCGGCCCGCTCGGGCTGTTCCTTGGGCGGAAGTTTTTCCCACTTTGGCCCGCCGACGGAGCCGAAGAGGATCGCATCGGACTGTTCGCAGAGTTTGAGCGTGGAGTCGGGGAGGGCCTTGCCGTGGTTGTCGATGCCGGCGCCGCCGACGTCGGCCTTCGTGTAGGCGAGCGTGAGGTTTTCCTGCTTCGCGACGTGTTCGAACACGCGCAGGGCTTCGGCCATAACTTCGGGCCCGATGTAGTCTCCAGCGAGGACGGCAAACTTGAGTGTCGGCATGGGAAAACGCCGAGCGTGGCAAGTGCGGGCCGAGCGTGGCAAGCCGCGTTTGCGGTTCGGGCGATTCTCAGTGGAGCGGGCGCGTCGCCCCATTGGCTTTCGCCGCGGTGGCGCGCACGCGGAGCGCGGTAATGCGTGTTGCGACCTCGTTCTCCAGTTTAGCGGCGTCAAGCCCGATCACGTGTCCCGCCTCGACTACCTTGCGCCCACCGACGTAAACGGCGGCGACATTACGGCTGCTGCACGCGAAAACGATCGTCGCCGGCACATCCCAGATCGCGCCGGTGCCCGGCTCGCCGGGATCGACGACGAGGAAATCCGCGAATTTGCCCGGCTCCAAGCTTCCGATCCAGCGCTGCACGCCGAAAACTTCCGCCGTCTTGAGCGTGTGCAGCCGCAAGACATCGATCGGCTGGAGGCCGCCGGCGTTTTCGCGACGGATGCGCAGCGCGTAGAGTCCGAAGCGCACGTTTTCGAACGGATCGGAAATGTCGGCGCTGGCCTGGCCGTCTTCACCCATCCCGACCCGCAATCCGGCCGCGAGATATTTTTCGATCGGTGCGAGACCTGACCCGAGCCGTCCGTTAGAGAGAGGATTCCAGATCATCGCGGCACCGACGGCCGCCGCTTCTCGCACGATCGTGTCGTCGGTGTGGATGAAATGCGCGAAGGAAATTCCGGGGTAGACGGCACCGGCCTCCTTGAACCGCACCCATGATGCCCGATCGGATTCCTGACTCACGGATGCTTCGAGGAAGTGAACCTGGGTGCCGAGTTTCAGCTCCTTCGCCAGCGCGAGTTCGCGCGTCAGGTAGCCCGGTTCGCGAAAGATTCCGATCGCATTGATCGCCACGCCGAGGAGCGCGTGATCGGCGCGTGGTTCGACCTGCGCGAGCACGGGCTTCAGGCGCGCGCGCCAAGTCGCGTCATCGGCCGAGGGGTCGTTGACCCACGAGAAGATGAAACGCTGCGGCACCGTCAGTTCGGCGGTGAGTTGCTCCTGGTAGTTCTCGAAACTGCGACCGATGAAATGTGAGTGATTGTAGGTCGTCGTCACGCCATGGCGGAGTTGGTCGTAGGCGCCGTGCCGGGTGAAGGCGCCGAAATCGCCGGGCCCGAAAAATCCGCCGTAGGTGTAGTGCAGTGCGTCGAGCCAAGCGGGCAACTCAGAGCCGGGTGTGATGCCGCGAAACGCGCTTTGCCAGAGGTGACTGTGGCCGGAAACAAATCCCGGCATCACGATCTTTCCTTGCAGGTCGATGGTCGCGAAGCCGGGGGATTTTTGTGCTGCGACCACCGCAGGGGAAGCGTCGCCGCCGCCAGCCCCCAGCGCCGCGATCGTGCCGTCGTCGGCCACGAGCATAAAGCCGTCCGCGATCGCGGTGTCGGCACCCGCGGCCAGCGTCAATAGCGTGGCGTGTTGATACAGCGTGGCCGCAGGCAATGGCGCGGCGCCAAAAACCAAGGCGAGGCAGGCACGGCGAAAAACAGAATGCATGCTCGGCTCATAGCAGGACACATACCGCGGGACCGGTCGGGATGCGCGAGGAAAACTTCGCTGTTGCGCGGCGCGGGAAACCCCGTGGATTGACGCTGTGAATTTGCACGTGGTGCCGGCGGGCCCGATCCAAACCAACGCTTATCTTCTTTGTGAACCCGCGCGCGGCGAGGCCGTGCTGATTGACGCGCCCGGCGGCGTCTGGCCCGAGATCGAGGCTATTCTTGCGAGCGAAAAATGCCGGCTCGTCGAGCTCTGGCTGACGCACGGGCACTGGGATCACATGCAAGGCGCGGCGCAGGTGGTGCGGGCTACGGGGGCGAAGACGCGCGGCCATGCGGCGGACCGACCGATGTTTGAGACGCCGGAGATGATGGAGCGCTTCATGGGCGAACACCTCGGCCTCAAGCCCGTGAAGATCGATGGCTGGCTTAGCCAAGGTGAGCGTCTCGCGGTGTTGGGCACGGAGTTCGAAGTGCGGCATGTGCCGGGTCATTGTCCCGGCAACGTGCTCTTTTATCTCCTGGCGGCGAAAAGCGCGTTTGTCGGCGACGCGCTGTTTCGCCGCGGGATCGGCCGCACGGATCTTCCCGGTGGAGATTTCGAAGAACTGGAACGCTCCATCCGCACCCAAATCTACTCCTTGCCCGGCACGACGATTGTCTACCCCGGTCACGGTCAGTCCACGACGGTCGCGGAAGAGATCGGCGAAAATCCTTATGTCAGCGGTTAATGGTTTGTCATTCTGAGCGACGAAAAGAATCCATGCTCGCGCCGGTCGTCGGAAAGAGGAATTCTTCCCTTGCACGGAATGACAAATAACGCGGAACACGAAACCTTCATGCGGCGCGCGCTCGAATTGGCGCGCTCGGTCTGGGGTGCAACGCATCCTAATCCGATGGTTGGCGCATTAATCGTCGAGGACGGGCATGTCGTGGGCGAAGGTGCGACGGCGCCCGATGGTGGTCCGCACGCGGAGCGGCTGGCCTTGCTCGCGCGCGGCAAAGTCCCGCGTCCCGGCGCCACACTTTACGTCACGCTGGAGCCGTGCTCGACCCATGGCCGCACGGGCGCGTGCACCGAGGCGATCATCGCGGCGGGTATCAAGCGCGTGGTCGTGGGCGCGACTGATCCGAATCCCGCACACGGGGGGCGAGGCTTTGAAGTTCTGCGCGCCGCGGGCGTCGAAGTGATCACGGGCGTGCTCGAGCGCGAGTGCCACGATCTCAACCTGATCTTCAACCACTGGATCACCACGAACGGGCCGCTGCTCGCGGCGAAGGTGGCGTCCACGCTCGATGGCAAGATCGCCTGCCGCACTGGTGAGTCGCGCTGGATCACCAACGAGGCGTCGCGGGCCGACGTGCACCGCTGGCGCCGGCTGTTTCCGGGCATTGCAGCCGGCGCGATGACGATTCTGAAGGACAACCCGCGACTCACCGCGCGACGGGAAGGCGAGCCGGAGTGGTCGCCGCTGCGATTCGTGTTCGATGGTTTGCTGCGGACAGTGGTCGACAAGAACTTGCCGCGGGTCTTCACGGACGAATTTCGCGAACGAACCATCGTGGTGACGACGCCGCACGGCGGCATGGGCTACGTGCGGAAGCTGCGTGAACTCGGGATCAAAGTGTGGCTGTTTGAGTCGGGCACGCAGCGGGTGCCGTTTGCGGATTTTCGCCGGCGCTGCGCGGAGGAGCGAATATCGGGAGTGTTTTTTGAGGGTGGGGCGCAGCTCGTGAGCGAATTGATCCGGGCGCGGCAGCTCGACTACGTGTTTGCCTATCACGCACCGGTGTTGTTCGCCGACGAAAAGGCGAAGAGTATCTTCAACGGCCTCCGTCCCGAGCGTCTCGATCAGGCGGTTCGCTTGACCGATGTGCGGCATGAAGTGTTTGCGGACGACATCCTGACGCATGGTCGCGTGACTTATCCGGAGAAGATGTTGATCGATGAAACTGTTTTTAGCCTCCGGTAACGCGCACAAGGTGGCGGAACTGCAAGAGCTGGCCAACGCGGCCTCACTGCCGATCGAAATCGTGTCGGCGAAGGCGGTTGGCGGAATGCCGGAGGTCGCGGAGGACACGGGGACGTTTGTCGGCAATGCGCGCAAAAAGGCGCTCGCATTGCGCGCGAAGCTTCCGGCCGAGGCGTGGGTGCTGGCGGACGACAGCGGGGTATGTGTCGACGCGCTCGGTGGCGCTCCGGGCGTGGAGTCGGCTTACTATGCCGGGCCGCAGCACGACAGTGCGGCGAATCTCGCGAAACTGACCGCCGTGATGCGCGACGTGCCGAAGGGAATGCGCGGCGCGCAATTTGTGTGTGTGTTGGTCGTGGCGGGGCCCGCTGGGGCGGAAGAGATCTTCGAGGGCGCGTGCGGCGGGGAACTGCTGGGCGAGCCGCGCGGCGGAGCGGGTTTTGGTTACGATCCGCTGTTTGTGCCGACGGGATTCGCGCAGAGCTATGCAGAGCTTGGCGAAGAGGTGAAATCCACGATCAGCCACCGCGCGCGGGCGTGGGCGAAGCTCGCGGAGTGGATCAAGGCGCGGGATACGCGCTGAGCGGCGTCACTTTTTTTGCTGCGCGTAGATGACGGCGGCCTCGGCGCGGCGCGAGACGTGAAGCTTCTCGAAGACCGTGCTCAGATAATTCTTCACCGTCTTCTCGCTGAGGTTGAGTCTTACGGCGACTTCTTTGTTGGTGCAGCCCTCCGCGATGTGCGCGAGGACGCGCTTCTCCTGCGGCGAGAGCAGCGCGATCGCGTCGGCGGCGGGTCCGCCACTTTTCATAAACTGCATGACACGCGCCGTGACCGCCGGATCGAGGATCGATTTTCCGGCGGCGACATCGCGAATCGCTTGGACGAGTCCGCGGCCATCGATCTCTTTCAAAAGGTAGCCATGAGCGCCGGCGCGGATCGCGTCGTCGACGAGCGTGTCGTCGGCGACCGAGGTAAGGATGAGCACGCGCGTCGCGGGGGAACGCTGCAAAATCTGGCGACATGCGTCGAAGCCGGTGCCATCGGGCAGACGGATGTCGAGGAGGACAACGTCAGGCGTGAGGCGGGCAACGAGCTCAACGCCGGCTGCGACGGTGCCGGCCTCACCGACGATTTCGAGCGAGCGATCGGCGCCGAGCAGGGCGCGAAGCCCTAAGCGGACGACTTCGCTGTCGTCAACGAGTGCGATGCGGAGGCGGTGATTCTCGAAGACGGATTTCATCAAAGGGCGGCGGATTGAAGAATGGGAATATTCACGAGGACGCGCGTGCCTTCGGCGGGACGGCTCACGATGCGGATCGCGGCGCCGAGTTGCGCGGCGCGCGCCTCCATATTTCCGAGACCGTGACCGCCGGCCGGGCCGGCGACGGCATCGAAACCGATGCCATTGTCCTGCACGAGCAGGCACACCTCGCGATCACCTTGGTGGAGGCGGACCGTGACGATCGTTGCAGCGCCATGGCGGAGCGCATTGCTCACGGCTTCGCGCGCGATCTGGAGTGCCTCAAGCGACTGATCGCCGGTGAGGAGCGCGGTCGCATTTTCGTCAATCTTGAGTTCGAAGTGCGTCTCTCTTCCGGCGCGTAGGTCCTCAAGGAGAGGATGGAGGGCGTGGGCGAACCCGGTTCGGCGAAGGTTTTCCGGCGCGAGCCCGATGATATAGGAGCGCGCGTCGCGAATCGCAGTGTTGAGCGCGGTGCGGCACTGCTCCAGCCGCCGATCGGCCTCAGCGGGGTCATCCCGGAGGAGATGGCGCACGGATTCGATGGTGAGGCCTACGGCGTAGAGCGACTGAATGATCCCATCATGCAAATCGCGGCCGAGACGAATTTTTTCCTCGAGGGACTGGGCGAGGAGCCTCTGCTTCAGTTGGACATCCTCTTCCGCCCGACGGCGGACGTCGCGTTCGCGGGTGAGTTCGTCGTGTTGCGCGGCGGAGGTCTCGGCGAGTCGTGAGAGCGCACCGACTTCAGTCCGCGTGGCCGCGAAAGGCGAGTGGGTTTCGGGCCGTCGGGCGGGGCGGAGCGTGAGACTCACCATGAGTGCCGCGGCGAGTGCGGTGCCCGCGAGAGCGAGTATGAGTTCGAGGCGAGACGTCAGTTGGGCGAGCTTGTTGGTGGCCGAAGGAGAGTTCGTCGCGGAACTTGGCGCCGTGTTTCCAGTGCCGTAGGTGGAGGCCACGGCGTGGGAGAGATCGCGTTGCCAAGCCCGCCATGCGGAGGTGATCAGCAGGGCTGCCAACGCCGCGAGAACGACGAAAAGTCCGGTGGCAAGCAGGCGGGGCAGCGGATTCATGCGGTTCGCGCAGAGGCTGCCGGGCAACGCCGGGCGCGTCAAAACTTTCGACATTTTGTCCCCGCCGCGTTTTATTGGCCGGCTCAGCATGAAGTCCTTCTACATCACGACCGCCATCGACTACGTGAACGGATCACCGCACCTCGGCCACGCCTATGAAAAGGTGCTGACCGACGTCATCGCGCGTTTTCGGAGGCAGATGGGCGACAAGGTGCATTTCCTGACGGGCGTCGACGAACACGGCCAAAAAGTGCAGGCGAGCGCAAAGAAGAGGGGCATACCGCCCCAACAATTTTGCGACGAAGTGAGCGCGGAATTTCGTGCGCTCCTGCCGAAACTGAACATCTCGAACGACGATTTCATCCGCACGACCGATGAGCGGCACAAGAAGGTCGTGCGGCAGGTGCTCCAGCAACTCTTCGAGAAAGGTGAGATCTACAAGGCCGAATACCGCGGCTTCTACTCCACACGCCAGGAGCAGTTTCTGCAGGAGAAGGACCGCAACCCCGACGGCACCTGGCCGGAGCTTTTCGGCGAGGTCACCGAGATCGTGGAGGCCAACTACTTCTTCAAGCTGAAGCAGTATCAGGAATGGCTCGTCGAGTTCCTGACGAAGAACGAAAATTTCATCTTCCCGGCGTTCCGTCAGAAGCAGGTCGTGGAGTTTCTGAAAGAGCCACTCAATGATCTCTGCATCTCGCGGCCGCGCGAACGACTGGAGTGGGGCATCCCGCTGCCGTTCGACGACGGTTACGTGACCTACGTGTGGTTCGATGCGCTGCTCAATTACTACTCGGCCGTCGCCGATCTGCCGGGGGTCTGGCCCGCCACCTATCATGTGATCGGCAAGGACATCCTCGTGCCGCCCCACGCGGTTTATTGGCCGATCATGTTGCATGCCGCGAATATTCCGCTGCCGCAGGGCATCATTGCGCATGGCTGGTGGCTGCAGCGCGGAGCGAAAATGTCCAAGAGCACCGGCAACGCACTTAACCCGCTCGACCTCGTTACGGAATTCGGCGCGGACGCGTTTCGGTATTTTCTGATCCGCGAGATGAACGTCGGGCAGGACAGCGACTTCACGCGCGACCAGTTTCTCGTCCGCTACAACAGCGAACTCGCCAACAATCTTGGCAATCTCGTCAACCGCACGCTCAACATGACCACGCGCTTTGCCGCTGGCATCGTGCCCGCGGCTGAAGCGATCGAGGATGCCGAGCGCGAGGTGCAGACGCAGTGGGCAAAGACCCGCGACGAAGTTATCGTCCTGAACGAGGGCTTTCAGTTCCACGCTGCGCTTGAGCGCACGATGCAGTTCGTCACGGCGACGAACGCCTACATCGAAAGGCGCGCGCCCTGGAAGCTCGGCAAATCCACTGAAGCAAACGATCAGGCGCTGCTGCGCACCTCCCTCGCGACGATGGCAGAGGCACTGCGTCTGGCCGTAGCGCTGATGCAGCATGTGATCCCGTCGACCACCACGAAAATCAACGCCGTGCTGGGCTACACCCCCGGCGCCGACTGGCGCGCTGAACTTGACTGGAGTGCGAAGCTCTCCGGTGCGAAGGTCGCCGAAGCGCTCGTGCTGTTCCCGCGCCCGGCGCCGCCCGAGAAGGCCCTGGCCAAAGTCTAGAGCTTCCGGCCGTGACGATTCTCCCGATCAATCCGGCCGAGAATGCCACGCCGGTCGCATTGCGTGCGTTTCTCGTGCAGTGTCGCGACGCCGCCGCGCGTGCCGGCCGGCCGAAACTGGTCAGCATCTCGCTGGCGGTGGATGCGCTCGATCCACTCGCCGTGCTCGAATCGATCTTCGAGCCGGCCGAACCCCATTTTTATGCGGAGCGCCCCGTCATCGAGAGCGCCATCGCCGGCGCAGAAATCGCCGTGGTGCATGAGGCTAGCGGCCGTGATCGGTTTACTAGGGTGCAGCGCTTCATCGACGAAACACTGACCGACACGATTGCGGTGGGCGATGTGGCGGCGCCCTTTGGCGGTCCGCACTTCTTTGCGAGTTTCGCGTTCGCTGACCAAACGGAGCCGGGTGAGGCGTTTCCCCCTGCGCGGGTATTTGTGCCACGCTGGCAGGTCGCCCGCGCCGGATCGACCACGACCGCGGTCGCCAATCTGCTCGTAACTGCCGACTCGGATCTCGCCGCATTGACCGAGCGGGTCTGGCGCGCGCACGGAAAATTTGGGCGATTTCGGTATCGCGAGATACCGGCCGACGCTCAGGACCAGAGTGCACCGAGGTTTACTTTAAAGGAGGCCGGCGACTACCGCGCGGCAGTTGGGCGCGGTCTCGAGCGCATCGCGGCGGGCGAGTTTAGGAAAATCGTGCTCGCGCGCGCGATCGAGTTGAGGGCAGGTGTGCCGCTCCATCCGTTGCGGATTCTGAACGGCCTCCGCCAGCGGTTTCCCGACTGCTATTCCTTCTCCTGTGCGAATGGTCGGGGCCAGAGTTTCATCGGTGCCAGCCCGGAACGGCTGGTGCGCGCGAGCAAAGGCGTGCTCGAAACCGAGGCACTTGCCGGATCGATGCGCCGCGGCGCGACGGCCAGCGAAGATGCCACGCTTGCCGCGGCGCTGCTTTCCAGTGAAAAAGATCTGCGTGAGCAACGGGAGGTGCTCGACGACATCGTGGCTCGGCTCTTGCCGCTGGGTCTCGCGCTTGATGTGCCGGCGAAACCGGATGTGCGCCGGCTCGCAAACGTCCAGCACCTTTGCACACCCGTGCGCGCGGCCCTGCCAGAGTCGGTGCGGCTGCTTGATGTGCTGGCCGCACTGCATCCAACGCCCGCCGTCGGCGGCAGTCCCCGCGATCCGGCTGTCGCCTGCATTCGCGAACTGGAGAGTTTTCCGCGCGGGCTCTACGCCGGCACGCTCGGTTGGCTCAACGCCCGCGGCGGCGGCGAGTTTTTCGTTGGCATCCGCTCAGCGCTGGTCGACGGCGCGTGCGCGCGGGTTTACGCGGGTGCGGGCATTGTTGCGGGGTCGACTCCTGAGAAGGAGTTTGCCGAAACAGAGTTGAAGTTTAGAGCAATGCTCGACGCCTTGACCGCTTGATTCCCACTGATGAACCCGCTTCGCGCATTGCTGCTTTCGTTCATGCTGATGCTCACCGCGGGCGCAGCGGAACCCGCCCTAACTACGACGCGTCACGCGATCGTATGGGATGCGTTGGAGAAGACGGTGGCCGCAAAGCCGGGCGACGGAGCGGCAGATTTTGAATTTAAAGCGACAAATACCTCCACTCATACTGTGACGATCACTGCTGCTCGCCCCTCGTGCGGCTGCACCGTCGTCGAATTGCCGGCGACCCCGTGGGACCTTGGACCCGGGGCGAGCGGCGTGCTCAAGGCGACCATCGATTTCGCGGGTAAACAGGGCTTCCTCGTCAAATCGATCGCGATCGAATCATCGGAAGGCGTGCAAACACTGATCTTACGCGTGGACATTCCGCCGGCCGACGAGACGGAGCGACTGCGCAACCGTGAACTCGCCAGCAAAAACCGGCAGGCGGTATTTCGTGGTGGCTGTGCCTCCTGCCATGTCGTTCCGGGCATCGAAAAGCAGGGTGAGGCGCTGTTCGTCGGCGTGTGCGGCGTTTGCCACATTTCATCGCGTCGCGGCAGCATGGTGCCCGATCTCTTTACCGCGCGCGAACATCGCGACGCTGCCTGGTGGCGCGCATGGATCACAGACGGAAAGGACGGCACCTTGATGCCGGGCTTTGCGGAAAGCCACGGCGGCCCTCTCTCGTCCGCGCAAATCGACTCGCTCGTAGAATTCGCCCTCGCGGAACTGCCCACCGAGCCGCGAAAAAACTAACGCCTTCCGCACTCATGCCCTCCGCTCCTCCACACTTTGATCTTCGCAACGTGAATTCCCTCTGGGGCAGCGTGCTCGTCGAGACGTTCGTGCGTGTAGGTTTGCGGCAAGCGGTGATTTCGCCTGGTTCGCGTTCGACTCCGCTGACGTTTGCGTGTGTGCGCCATCCGCGAATCGAGGCGATTTCGGTGCTCGACGAGCGGTCCTCGGCGTTTTTCGCGCTCGGTCTCGCGAAGCAGACCATGCAGCCGGTCGTGCTCGTTTGCACGAGTGGCACCGCCGCCGCGAATTTTTTTCCGGCGATTATTGAGGCGCAGGAAGGGGGCGTGCCGCTGGTCGTCATCACCGCTGATCGTCCGCCGGAGATGAGGGACTGCGCCTCGGGTCAGACGATCGATCAGCAGAAACTCTTCGGTGCTCACGTGAATTTCTATCACGAACTCGCTCTACCCGAGGCTAATGCGGAACGCCTCGCCTATTTGCGTCAGACGATCGCGCATGCCCACGCGCGGACGCTGCGCCCTGACGCGGGACCGGTGCACATCAACGCCCCGTTTCGCGATCCGTTGCCGCCGATTGCGGATGGCAGCACGGAAAAATTCGGTGCGACGATCGATTGGGAAATGTTCTTCAACCACCTCGCGCCCGCACCCATTGAGATCGTGCAGGCGGCGGCGCCCGAAATCGCGACGGCGGTGCACGGCGTGATTGTGGCAGGACCGGCACAACCGGAAGATCCCGCGGCTTATGCTGATGCTGTTGGCGCGCTGGCCCGTCGTCTCGGATGGCCGGTGCTCGCGGACGGGCTCTCGCCGTTGCGCAACTATGCGACGCGCGTGCCCGGGCTGGTGACGACTTATGCGGGCATCCTGCGCAACGCTGCCGCAGCCGAGCGACTGAAACCGGAGCGCGTGATTTGCCTCGACGCCTGGCCGACGAGCAAGGTGATGCGGAGTTGGCTCGAGGCTGCAGCCGCGCCGACGCTCCTCGTCACGACGCGGGTGGGCAACCGCGATGCGTTGCATGGGCGCACGCAGACGCTGCGTTGCTCGCTCGACGCGTTCGTGGCGCAACTACCGCAGGCTGAAGACCTGAATGGCTATGAGCGCATGTGGGCGGGCATGGAAGCGCGCGCGCGCGCGACGCTTGATGCGCGGCTCGAAGCGGCAGCGGAACTCTTCGAAATGAAGGCCTGCGCGCTGCTCGCACGGCATCTGCCTGCCGGCACTACGTTGAGCATCGCAAACTCGATGCCCGTTCGCGACGTGGAGTTCGCTTGGCCGGCCAACGACCGGCGTGTGCGACCGGTTTTCAATCGGGGCGCCAACGGCATCGATGGCACGTTGTCGACCGCGCTCGGAGCCGCTCACGGCGGCGTGCCAGCCGTTCTGCTCACGGGTGACCTCGCGCTGCTGCACGACACGAATGGATTTCTCCTCCGGCCGAAATTTCACGGCTCGCTGACGGTCGTTTTGATCAACAATCGCGGCGGCGGAATTTTTGAACACCTGCCGGTGGCGCAGTTCGATCCGCCGTTCGAGGAGTTTTTCGCGACGCCGCAGGAGGCGGACTTTGCCAAACTCGTTTCGGCTTACGGTGTCGCGCACACGCTCGTGCGTGACTGGCCGCACTTCGTGGAACTGATCTCAATCCTGCCGTTCCACGGCATCCGCGTGCTCGAGGTGTGCACTGATCGGAAGCGTGACGCACACTTGCGGAAGGCGTTGTTTGCCGAGGTGGCGGCTGCGCTCACCTGAGTCAACCGCTACAGCTGGATCGGCAGGCCGATCTCGATGATCTGCGACGGCGTGATGTGGTAATAATCTTTTGCCGGGCGGGCGTTGCGGCTGAGGAGCGCGTAGAGTGCCTTCTGCCACTCCCACATCGCCGCGCCGCCCCCGGTGATGATCATCTCGCGGTTGAAAAAATAGATCGCGCCCTGCGGGTTAATGGGCACGCCGTGCTTGCGGATTTCCTCCATCAGCGCGCTGACGTCGGGCGACTGCATGTAGCCATAGCGGCCGACGGCCCTCCAGATGCCTTCGCCGAGCTCGAACACCATGAGCTGCTCGGTCGGATGGATCGTCGGCACTTCCTCGGTCAGGATGCTGAGCAAAACGACAACCTTGTGGAGGCAACGGTTCGCCTTCACGTGGTGCAGCAGTGCGATGGGCGTGCCCTTGGGTGATCCGACCATGAAAACCGCGGCGCCGTTGACGCGCGTCACGTATTTGCTGCGGGCGATGCTCGTAAGCTCGCCCTCGGTAACTTGATTGCCATAAACGCGGAGGAAAATCTCCTGTCGGCCGACTTTCCACGTGTGCATGATCGCGAGCACGAAGGCTCCGATTGCCAGCGGAAACCACCCGCCCTCGGCGATCTTGTGGGCGTTGGCCGTAAAGAACGAGAGATCGACGGCGAGAAATACTGCGCAGATCGGCGCGGCTAACCAGCGGGCGCGTTTCCACGTGCGTTGGGTCACGAGATAGTAGGCAATGGTCGTGATCGCCATCGTGCCGGTAACGGCAATGCCGTAAGCCGCCGCCAGGTGATCGGTCGACTGGAAAAGCGCGACGGTGATGATGCAACCGATCGCGAGCAGCCAGTTGACGAAGGGCACGTAGATTTGACCCGAGTGCTCGGCGTTGGTGTAGCTGATCATCAGCCGGGGAAAGTAGCCAAGCTGAATGGCCTGCCGCGTGAGCGAATAGGCGCCGGAGATCAGCGCCTGGCTTGCAATCACCGCCGCCCCGATCGACAGGCCGGTGAGCAGTGCGCGGCCGGCCCCGGCGGGCGCCATGGCGAAGAACGGGTTGTCCGTCGCAGCCGGGTGGGCGAGAATGTAGGCGCCCTGCCCGAAGTAGTTCAACGCGAGTCCGGGGAAGGCGACGCCATACCACGCGAGTGCGATGTATTTGCGGCCGAAGTGTCCCATGTCGGCGTAGAGCGCCTCGGCACCCGTGATCGCGAGCACGACCGCACCGAGCAGCGCCGAGATTTCGACCGGGCTGTGCTTGAGCAACGCGAAGCCCCAGCGCGGATCGAGCGCGCGCAGGACGGAGAGATTGCCGCTGATGTGCCAGACACCGAGCACCGCGAGCGCCGTGAACCACACGAGCATAACCGGACCGAACACGCCGCCGATTTGCTTGGTGCCCTTATGCTGAAACCAAAACAGTCCGGCGAGCACGACGCACGCGATCCAGGCGACGATCGTCGGCGTGAAACTCGGACTGATCGCGGTGAAACCTTCCGCAGCGCCAAGCACGGAAATCGCGGGCGTGATAATGCCGTCACCGTAGAGCAGGGCGGCACCGACGAGAATCATGATGACGGCCGGGCCGAGACCGCGTTTACCGGTGGCGTCTTTGCTGGTCGAGAGCAGCGCGAGCAGCGCGAAGATGCCGCCTTCGCCCTGATTGTCGGCACTCATGACATACCATAAATACTTCACACTCACGACGAGCATGAGCGACCAGAAGATTAACGAGAGCACGCCGAGGACGCCCGCCTCCTGTGTGACGCCGGTGGGTAGGTGCGTGATGCACTCCTTCATGGTATAGAGCGGACTCGTGCCGATGTCGCCAAAGACGACCCCGAGGGCACCAAGGCAGAATCCGGCTTGTGCGCCGGTTTTGAGGGAGGTCGTGGACGGGCCGCTCATGAAAAGCGCGGAGTGTCGGGCATGGGTGTCGTCGCTCCAAGCAGTTTCGCGGCCGGACCGAAATCAGCTTGCATTCGATTGCACCACCAGTGGACAACGCTGCAAAAACTCCCCACGTTTCCTCCATGACTCCCGCCTGGAAGGTCGCCAAGACCTACTCCGACATTCTCTATCACAAGTCCGACGGTATCGCGAAAATCACGATCAACCGGCCGGCGAAGCGCAACGCGTTCCGGCCCGAGACGGTCGCGCAAATGTTCGATGCCTTCAGCGATGCGCGCGACGACGCCGCGATTGGCGTCGTTCTGCTCACGGGCGCGGGGCCCCACACGGACGGAAAATATGCCTTCTGCGCTGGCGGCGACCAGAGCGTGCGCGGCCACGCGGGCTACATCGGCGACGACGGTGTGCCGCGGCTCAACGTCCTTGATCTCCAGAAATTGATCCGCTCGATGCCGAAAGTCGTGATCGCGCTCGTCGCCGGCTACGCGATCGGCGGCGGCCACGTGCTCCACGTCGTGTGCGATCTCAGCATCGCGGCGGATAATGCGATTTTCGGCCAAGTGGGGCCTAAGATGGGGAGCTTTGATGCGGGCTTTGGATCGAGTTATCTCGCGCGGGTCGTGGGCCAGAAGAAGGCGCGGGAGATTTGGTTTCTTTGCCGGCAATACAACGGGGAGCAGGCGCTCGCGATGGGCCTCGTCAACGCCGTCGTGCCGGTCGCCGACCTAGAGGCTGAGGGCGTAAGGTGGGCGGGCGAGATCATGGAGAAAAGTCCGCTCGCGATCCGGCTGCTCAAGAGCGGCTTCAACGCCGAGCTCGATGGCCAGTCGGGCATCCAGGAACTCGCCGGCAATGCGACCCTGCTCTATTATATGAGCGAAGAGGCGAAAGAGTTTCACTTGGCCCAGCGCGAGAAGCGCAAACCCAACGCCCGAAAATATCCGTGGCTGCCGTGAATAGGGTCAGGCGACGATCGCCTGAATCTGACGGGCGGCGGTGATCGGTGGAGTGATTGCAGTGTCGATCCGCAATCGCGTGCCGGGGACGACAGGGGAGGAAAACGCGCCGGCCTCGCGCAGGCGGCGGTAGAGATCGACATCCACAAGTTTGCCCTCGCGGTGGCGGGAGGCATGCCCGATGCGGCGCTCAATTTCGATTTCGCTCGCCGTGAGTTCGACCGGGATGACTTCGCCACCGCGCTGGGAAATTTCAGCGAACAGCTCATCGATGAAGCGCTGCGGCACGGTATTCTCCGGACTGAACGTGAAGATCAGCACGGGAATTTTTTTCGCAAGGGCGTGCCGGAATGACGCGAGCCAAACTTGTTCACGCAGCGCGATGAAGCCGGGTGTGCCGAAATCGTGCAGGGCGAGCGCGAGATTCACCGTGAGGTGATTGTGGAAGAGGCGCCAGCCGGTGAGCGCGGCGAGTTCACGTGCGACCGTGAGCTTGCCGGCGGCGGGAGGGCCGTAAAGGAAGACGAGCTTCATGGCGATAAGAGCGAGTCAGCGTGCAGCGCGCGGAGCGGGCACGGCGGGTTCAACTTCGAGCACGGCGGCGTCCTGAAGGTTGTTGAAAAGATAGGCATAAGTGGCGTTGCCAAAACCGCCGATCCCCCAGTGCAAGCCCCACGAGTTTTTGAAAATGAAAACGGTATCTGCGATTGCGCCGGTTTTGTTTTCGTAGCCGACTATCGTGACGGCGTGGCCGCCGCTGGGCAGCGGGCGCTGCGCGCTGAGAAAACCGTTGCGCACGGTCGGCGCGGCGGGCCACGCGAGGCCGACTGCCACCGGCACGCCCTCGTTGAGCGCGTGGAGCAAATTGTCCAGCCGCGCCTTCTGATCACGGCCGGGCAGACCGAAGACGGACACGCGCCGGTGGCCGCGCGCCTCCTCAATCACGTCGGCCGGCGGGTCGGAGACTTTGTTGTCGCGGCCAAACGTGTAAGGCAGCCGTGCCTGCAGCGGGATGCCATACGCGCGCAGCGCGGTGACAACTTCGGACAGCGCGAAACCTTCGTCGGCCACTTCGACGTTATCAGGGCTGTTGACGTCGATGCTCGCGGCGGCATCCGCAGAAATGCGCGGTCCGCGATTGAGCGTCTTGCAGGTCGCCCAGATGAGATACTCCTCGGAAAACTTCTGCGGCTGTCCGGTCAGTTCGGCATTTTGAAACTCCAGCGCGCTCACGATCGCGAAAACGGCGCAGCTCGGGCGCGCGCCCTGATTTTTTACGGTGAGTCCGAGATCGAGGTACTTCGCGCGCAGGTCGACGCTCGCATGGAGTTCGGGCGGCACGCCGAATTTTTGCACGAGATGATCGATCTGCGTGGCGGCGGCGGTGGGTTTCTTCGCCTCCGTTTCGGCGCGGGCCTGGGCCTCTTTCACCCGCGCGTCGCTCGCCCGGACCTGCGCCTCCGCAAGCGCGGAGTTTGCCGCGGCCTCGCTGCCCGGATCGTATCCGAAGGCAGCCTGCAATTCCGGCGACAGGTCGCGCAGACGCACAGAAGCGAGGCCGCCAGCATGCGCGAGCATTAGCGTACGCGCATTGACCGAGCGCACTTGCACTTGCCGATAGACGGTCGTTCCGACCTGCAACGTGTCGAAGCTCGCACCGGGACCGAGACGCGCGACGGAACCGGCGTTCGACTGCGCCCACGCAACGGCTTCGAACTCTCCGGCGCCGAGCGTAAGCGCGGCGAGCGCGCACAGCACGCTAACGGTTCGCGGCGACACAGGTTTCGGGTGTGGAAACACGCCGGATGGGAAACAGATTTCCTGTGGGCTTCAAGCGGTGAACCACGAAAGCGCCGGCAGGAATTTATCGATGAGGCGCGTTGCTGCGACCCTGGGGCGCCACGCAACTTTTGCATAGCATGAGCACGCAAGCGGCGTGGCACCGTTTTTGCTTAGGCGGGTTTGCGTTCGCTTCTGGCGAACCCATTCCCGACCGCCTTGGCGGGATTTGGCGGCGAAACCTAAAGCTCAGTCTAACCAACCCGGCGCTACTGCGTGCCGTCTCCCACCACCTGTGAAACATACCTCCATGTACCTCGCGACCAACGTAGGCAAAGCCCTGCTTTGCGCTCTGGCTCTCCTATCGACCCGGTCACTGCGCGCGCAGGCCGCCGCAACAGACACGCCACAGGAAAATCAAAAGGTGGTCCAACTGGAGGCTGTTTCCGTGACCGGCTCGAACATCAAGCGGCTCGATGTAGAAAAAGTCTTGCCAGTCACCGTGATCAGCGCCGATGCAATGGAACTCCGCAGCGCGATTACGCCGGTGGATCTACTCACTGCGCTTCCACAGGTGACGAGCGTTCCGCTCAACGAAACCACCCAAGGCAGCGCGGGCGCGCGCGGTGACGTCGGTTCGGTGAATCTTCGCGGCATCGGCACGAGCAACACGCTCGTCCTCCTTAACGGCCGGCGCCTCGTGGCGCACCCGACGAGTGGTGCGGTGAACTACACCTCCAACGTGAACCAGCTTCCCACGCAGGGGATCGCCCAAGTCGAGGTACTGCGCGACAGCGCGTCCTCGATCTACGGCTCCGATGCGGTTGCGGGCGTGGTGAATTACGTCATGCGCCGCGATTTTCGCGGCACTGAACTCAAGGTGCGCTACGGGTATCCCGAACATCCGGGCGGTCAGAGCGTGCAAACGACGCTGACTTTCGGCACCGATTTTGCAGGGGGCCGCGGCCGCTTTTTGGTGACCGCAGATTTTCTTTATCGCGACGCGATTTACCTGAGCGACCGCAGTTTCACGGCCAATGCCGATCATTCCGCGGCGGCACCACCGCCCTTCAACGCCCCGACCAGTACGTTTAATGGCACAAGCCTGACGAGTTTCTGGCCGCAAGTTCGCGTCGGCACGGCGACGGCGACGACGTATTTTCGCCCGGTCAACGGTGTGCCGACCTTCACCAACGTTGCGCCCGTGCGCGGCGTGAACAACGACGCCTTCATCAACATCAATCAGTTTTTCATCGGCTCCCCGCGCAGCGCCCGCGACAATCTCTTCAGTGCGGTCGAGTATGATCTCAAGAACGGCATCACGGCATTTGGCGACGTGTCGTTTTACCATGCGAAGTCCTACACGCAGCGCACGCCGATCAGTCTGAATGCGCCGACCACGAACAAACTCGCGCCGCTCGCGATCGACAATCCGTTCAATCCCTTCGGCTCGCGGTTCTATAGTCCGACGGGCGCGCCCAACACCGACGGCACGCCACGCCTCACCGGCACGCCGCAGCAGACGGTCCTCGCGGTCACGCTCATCAACAACCTGCTGCCCGATCAGACCAACGTCACTTCCAACCTCTACCGCGTGGTCGCCGGCCTGCGAGGCAAGTTCGGTCGCTGGAGTTGGGAGTCCGCTGCCCTCGACAGCCGCTCGCAGGTGGTGGACAAGTCGCCGAATTATGTGCGTGAAAGCCTGCTCGACGCCGCGCTGCTACGCACGGACGCGACCGCCTTCAATCCCTTCGGCTACACGTTCAAGGTGCAGGGCAACGCCGTCGTCGCGGATCAGCCCTACGTGAATCCGAAGTCGGTCATGAACACCTTCACTTGGCCGTTCCGGCGCGATGGTCGCAGCGCGCTCTCCAGCGCCGACGCGCGCACTTCGGGTCCGATTTATTCCGAGTGGGCCGGCGATATCTCGCTCGCTCTGGGCGCCGAATACCGGAAAGAGAAATTCAGCGACCTCCGCCCATATTACATAAGCATTAATCCGCCGAACTCTGGCCTCGACCCGACGACTAACGATGTTCTGCAATTTCCTCCCGCACCGGACAGTGCAGGCAAGCGCTCCGTCACCAGTTTCTACACCGAGACTGTTGTGCCCCTCGCGGCGCCGCGGAACAACTGGCCGTTGCTGAAATCCGTCGAACTCTCCGCCTCGGCGCGCTACGAGCGCTACAGCGACTTCGGCAATACGACCAAGCCGAAGGTTGGCCTGAATTGGAAACCGCTCGCGAATGTCATGCTGCGCGCTTCCTACAGCGAGGGTTTCACGGCGCCCAGCCTTCCGATGCTCTACGCCCCGTTCCAATACAACACCAGTTCGCTTCCCGGCATCACCGACTCCTATCGCAGCCCTGCGATCGCCGAGGGCCCCTACGTCATACGCACTTATTCGTTCGGCAATCCTGCGCTCAAGCCCACCATTTCGCGCGGCAAGAGTGCGGGTATCGTGCTCGATGTGCCCTACGTAAAAGGTGTGAGCCTCTCGGCCGACTATTGGGAAATCGGCCAGTCGGATGTCATCGGCCAGCGTTCGTCGCAGTTGATTTTCGACACCGACGCGTTGCTCCTCAAGGCGGCGACCGCCGCCCAACTCGCCGCCGGCAAAACGCTCGCCCAAGTCGATCTCGGCAGCGGCACCGCGGCCTACAAGGGCGATCCCGCTGTCGTCCGCTTCGCCGTCACTCCGCAGGACGTCACGGACTTCAGTCGGGCGAGCAACACAAGCAACGGCACGGTCGGCCGGATCTTCTCGATCTCGGCGCCCTATTTGAACCTCTCGAAGGGCTACGCTTCCGGCTGGGATTTCGGCCTGAACTATGCCTCGCCGAAACTCGCGATTGGCCGCATCGACTTCAACAGCGACTGGGCTTATTTGCGAAAGTCATTCACGAATCAAGCCGCCGCGAACGGCTCCCCGATTGTTACGGAGCGCGTCAATGTGGGCGGCTCCTCGCGCTGGCGCGGAACCTCGACAGTCTCGTGGCGCCGCGGTCAGTGGGGCGCGGGCATCAGCGCTTACTACATCGGCTCGTTCTACGACACGGGCGCGACGACCACGCAGGCCGTCTACGATTCGCTCGGTCATCCCAACTATCTCGCCCGCCAGTTCACAACCGGCAATTTCTTCTATTACTACCGCGTCCACGACAGCCTCACTTATAACCTCTTCACGTCGTTCCGCGCCGGACCACAAGCGCCGAAGTGGTTCAGGGGATCGTCGGTGCGCCTCGGAGTCGTCAATCTGCTGGACACGCCTCCGCCACTCACCTCCGGCGCGACGGGCTACTCGACATCGGTTAATCAAAATCTCCTCGCCGGCCGCACGTGGACGATGGAGCTCTCGAAACAATTCTAATTCACCGTCACTCGCCCACGCGTCTCTCCCATGCGCGGTCCAATTTTTTCTGGCCGATGAAAACAAAATCCCTCCCTGCTACCCGCCGCCGCTTCCTCGCCAGCCTCACCGCGATCGGATTCGGCTCGACCCTGCTGCCCGGCGTCCTTTGGGCGCAGATCGAGGAGAAGAAGGAAAAAGCTCCTGACGCCAAAATCACGATCGAGATGCTCAAGACAGCCGCGTCGGTCTCAGGCCTCGTGCTCACGGAAGACGACTACGAGCAGATTTTGACCGCGGTGAATCAAAACCTCACGCGCACGATCGCACTTCGGAAAATTCCGATTCCGAACAACGTCGCGCCGCCGCTCTATTTCAATCCGCTCGTCCCGGGTATAAGCGTGAACCGAAAGCACGAGCCGTTCGTTTTGAGCGCGCCACCCACGGTAACACGCCCGGCGAATCTTGAGGACGCGGCGTTTTGGCCGATCACGCAGCTCGCCCAATTGATTAAGACGCGCGCCGTCTCCTCGAGTGAGTTGACCGAGATGTATCTTGGACGACTGCACCGGCTCAATCCGAAGCTCAACTGCGTCGTGACGTTTCTTGATGACGTCGCCCGGGTGCAGGCAAGGAAGGCGGACGAAGAAATCGCCGCAGGAAAATATAAGGGACCGCTACACGGCATTCCGTGGGGCGCGAAAGACATTATCGCCGTCAAAGGCTACAAAACCACGTGGGGCTCCGGGGCGTTTCAGGAGCAAACGATCGACGAGGATGCGAGCGTCGTGGAAATCTTGCGCGAGGCCGGTGCGGTGTTAATCGCAAAAGTCTCGACCGGCGAACTCGCCGGCGGCGACGTTTGGTTCGGCGGTCAGACAAAGAATCCCTGGAAACTCGATCAAGGTTCGAGTGGTTCGTCGGCCGGGCCGTGCTCGGCGACCGCGGCCGGTTGCATCGCGTTTGGCATCGGCTCGGAGACGAGCGGATCGATTCTCGGGCCGTCGGCGCGTTGCGGGGTCACCGGCTTGCGGCCGACATTTGGACGCAGCAGTCGATATGGCGTCATGGTGCTTTCCTGGGCGCAGGATCGTCTTGGGCCGCTCTGCCGCTCGGTGGAGGACACCGCGATCGTGATGCAAGCGATCGCCAAGCCTGATGGGCGCGATATGAGCGTGATGGACATACCATTCAACTGGAACGCTACCCTCGATGTGAAGAAGCTCCGTGTTGGCTACTTGAAGGATGCGTTCGAGGAGACGAAGGGTCGCAGCCCCGAGGCATTGAAGAATGAGCAAGCTACGCTGGAAAAGCTTTCGGCGCTCGGGATGAAACTCATTCCGATCGCGGCCCCCGACGACCGCTTTGGCGACACGATGGCCTTGGGCGAAACGCGGGTTGAAGCCGCAGCGTTTTTCGACGACCTGATTCGATCGGGCCGAAACAAGCTGCTGACAACGAAAACGCGCACCGTACAATTCGGCGCCGCGCGCTTCATCCCCGGTGTGGAATTTCTGCAATCGCAGCGCGTGCGAACGATGATGATGCAGGCGCTCGCCGAGGCGACGGCGGGCGTGGATGTTTATCTCGCTCCCGCTGGCGGTGGCGGACCGGCAGGAGGCGGCGGTCGAGGCGGCGCGGCTGCTGGTGGCCCGCCACCCGATCAGCCGCGAACGGCATCATCGCGTCACACGCAAATGGCCAATCTTGCGTGCTATCCCGCGCTCGCGCTGCCCAACGGCTTTGCTGCCGACGGCACGCCTACAAGCGTCACGTTTCTAGCGCGGCCCTTCGGCGAGCGAGAGTTGCTCGCAGTCGCAAAGGCTTATCAGGACGCGACGGACTTCCATTTAAAGCACCCCGTGCTGTAGGCGGGCGGTTGATGTATAGCGGCTGACGGACCCACGTGCGGCGTCTACAGTCAGACAATCTCAGACCATCTTGAAACATCGCTGCGTGCCCACCCGCTGGGGTGCCTCCGAGACGCGCAAACAAAAACGGGAGTCAGCATAGTGCTGACCCCCGTGGAAAACGTGAGCCAAAGCAGCGTGCTTACTTGCCGAGCGACTTGCGCAGATCGGTGAGCTGGTTTTCGGAACCGAGATACTTGTTCCGGCTCGCGATGAACTTCGCGTACTCCTCGATGAAGATCTTCCCCGGCGGGCGGAAGTCGAACTCGGCTGGCTTGTCGCGGAAGAACTCGCGGTGCACGCGCGTCCACACGAGTCGGCCGTCAGTGTCGATGTTCACCTTGGTCACGCCAAGCTTGGCGGCCGGTAGATATTCATTCGGATCGACTCCCATTGATCCGGCAATCGTGCCGCCGGCGGCGTTGATGCGATCAACTTCGTCTTTCGGGACGGAGGAGGAGCCGTGCATCACCAGCGGGAAGCCGGGGAGGCGGGCCTTGATTTTTTCCAAGACATCGAAGTGGAGCGACTGCTTGCCCTTGAACTTGAAGGCGCCGTGGCTCGTGCCGATCGCGCAGGCGAGGGAATCGCAGCCGGTCTTGGCCACGAAGTCCTTCGCTTCGTCGGGATTCGTGAGCATCGCGTGACCTTCCTCGACCTTGATGTCTTCTTCGACGCCGCCGAGCATGCCGAGTTCGGCCTCGACGGAGAGGCCCTTTTTATGGGCCGCGTCGGTCACGCGCTTGGTGATCGCGACGTTCTGATCGAACGGATCGTGCGAGGCGTCGATCATCACCGAGCTGTAGAAGCCGGAGTTGATGCAGTCGTAGCAGGTTTCTTCATCGCCGTGATCGAGGTGCACGGCGAAGATTGCCTCGGGAAAAATGGTGTCGGCGGCTCGGATGATGGCCTCAAGCATGCGCTTGTCGGTGTATTTGCGCGCACCTTTGGAAATCTGAATGATAAACGGCGCCTGCGAGGTGATACAGCCCTTGAAGAGGCCCATCGCCTGCTCGGCGTTGTTGATGTTGTAGGCGCCGACGGCGTATTTTCCGTAGGCGTGTTTGAACAGCTGCGCGGTTGTAACGATCATGGGAGGAAGAGTGAGACGGCAGTGTCCGGGTCCGCAGAATTTCCGGCAAGGGTTTTCTCTAGGCTAAATCTCCGCACCTCTGCGCATCCTTTGCCACGCCGAGCAGTGCGGCTCAGTCGCCGCCCTTTTTTTGGGGGCTGCCGCCGGAGGCTCCGTTAGGCGGCGTGCCGCTGCCGGTTTGCAGCTGACCGGCCATTGTATCGCGGATAATTTGTGCGAGTTGCTGCTGCGCCTGCTGCTGTTGCTGGAGTTGCTGCAGCGCGGAAAGCTGCGGTGCGGCGAGCACACTTGAGGCCTGGCTGACGGCGGAAGTGGTGATGGTGGCAGTCGGACCGCCGACGCCGCCGACGGGGCCACCACCTCCCAAGACGGCGCCAATCACGCCGCCCACGTCAGGCGGTGGGCCGCCGCCGAGGAACGCAAGATTACCGCCCGGCCCGCCGCGGCCTTGGGCCGCTGTGCCGTCGGGGCTGGCGCGCGTAGGTTGGGGTGCAGGATTCTGTGCAAGCACCTGCACGAGTTGATCGGCTTGGGCTGAGGTGAGGGGCGTGTCTGTCGTGCTAAGCAGCGATTGAAGCTGGGTGACGACGTTTCGCTGCGGCATCGTTTGTTCGTAGGTCTGGAGCTGACCGAAACCACTATCACCGAGAACTGACTTGAGGCCGGTGTTGATGTCGCCTTGAGCATCGCTCATGAGCGTGCGGATTTCCGCGGGATCTCGGACACCTTGCTCCCGGGCGGCGTTCATCACGTCCTGCATCGTGGTCTGGCGATCGGCGAGCAGGCTTTTTACCTTGTCCGCCTGATCGGGCGTAAGGCTGAGCGATTTAAACAATGCCGCGTAGCGCGCCTCAATCGCCGCCTTCTGCTGCACGTTGATTAGCGCCTGCACTTCGGGCTTGGCCATGAGATCGCGCATCGCGTTCATCATCTGCTGAGGGTTGCCGCCGCGCCCGCGGGCGCCACGTCCACCCGGAAAATCTCCTCCGGGTCCGCCTTCCGCGGGGTTGTCGGCGGTGTCGCGGCCGCCACCGCCGCGCTGGGCAAGGAGTCGGCCGTTTAGCTCGCGGTTTTGGCGCTCAAGATCCCATACGCGTTTTTGCAACGCTGCGCGTTCATCCTTGTTCATCGCCGCACCGCGCAACTCGACAATTTCCTGATATTGCCGCCAGGCGAAGAAGGCCCCGCCGATCGTGGTCAGCGCGAACAGGAGGATGACGAGGGTTTTGGAGGGTCTCACGGCGGGGGCGACGCAGGTCTCGGGCGAAAGTTTCCCGAACCTGCGCGTGCATCCGCGTGGCGTCAACGCGGCGGAAACTCAAATTCCGCCTTCACGCCCGTCTTTGACAGCACGAGATAGGCAGCGAACGGCAGCATGCGCTTCGACATGAAACCCTGAATCAACTCGGAGCGCCCCGTTTCGAGCAGCCGCACGACTTCTTCTGGCGGAATTTCCTTGGCGCACAGGTGGCGTTTCAGCGTGAAGACGATCCGGTTGTCCTGATCCGGGCGTCGCACATAATATGACTCCGGCGTCATTAGAATTTCGCCGTCTTTGTGGGACTTGCTCTTGCCGATAACCTCCGCCTTCGCGAGATCGGGAGGGGTCTTCGCCTTGCGGGCGATCGGGTTGCCGTCCTTGTCGAGTTTCGGTGCGCGCGGCGGAAATTCCCACGAGAACTTCGCGCCTTCGCGCTTGAGAAACGCATCGAACGGCCGGCCTTTCTTCGAGATGAACGCCTTGATCAACTCGGTCTTCCCGTCGCGCACGAGTTGGATCGCCATCTCGCGCGTGATCGGTTTCTGGCACATCAAGCGGCCGATGCGGAACGTTTGCTTCCAGCCTTCGCCGTCGCGCTCGCGGAGCACGTGGCTGGAGCCGACTTCGCACAAACCGGCGCCGGTTTTCTCGTCGAGGAACCAGTAGGGCTCGACCGTTCCGAGATCGACCTTGTCGCCGAAATCATACTGCGCCTGCCATTTTCCCTTCTCGGGATCTTTGACGAGCTTCAGCAGCGCCGAGAATCGCGCCCGCGTCTTGGCGGAAATAAAACCGTCGAGCGGGCCGACCTGGCCCTTGGCGACGAGGTCGGCGACTTCGCTCTCCTCCATTTTGCGTCCGCCGATGACCTTGTAGATCATGAACTCGCCGTCCTGCGACTTGAAGCCGCGCAACGTTTCGCGGAGTGGTTTGCCGTCGGTGGGCGAGAGAATTTCCGTCACGCGCGCGATCGAGTCGTCCTCCTCGAACCCTTTCACGCGCTCGACGATGCCCTTCGTCTGCTCGATGACCTCGTCCATGAACTGCGCGCGCGGGAATTTGTTGTGCTCCATCTGGCGGAGTTTGAACTCCCACTCGCCGGTCATCGCCGGTTGCGTTAGCGCATCGGCCTTTACCGCGCCGAGAAACTGGATCAACTGCTCGGCCTTCGCGGTCGGGATGAGTTCGCGCAGCGGCCGATCAATATACTTCTGGTTGATCAGGCCGTCGATCGTGTCGGCACGGGTGGCGGGCGTACCGAGGCCACGTTCCTTCATCGCATCAGCGTGTTCATCATCATCGACCAGCTTACCCGCGGTTTCCATCGCGGAGAGCAACGTCGCTTCCGTATAACGTGGCGGCGGCTTCGTGGCTTCGGCGTGTAGTACCGGATCGAGCGTCTTTGCTTTTGTCGGCGAGCCGTCTTCCTGACTGAGCGCAGGCAGGGCCTTCGAGTCGGGCGAATCGTCGTCGACGGTGTTCTTGCCGTAAACCGCGAGCCAGCCGGGGAACGTCAGCACCTTGCCCTCGGTTTTGAAATCGTGGCCGGTCGCAACTGTGCTCGTGCGCGTGGTGACATCGAACTCCGCCGCCGGATAAAACGCCGCGACGAAGCGTCTCGCGATCATGTCGAAGACCTTGGCCTCCATCTCATCAAGGTTTTTGGCCTCATGCGCGGTGGGGATGATCGCGAAGTGATCGGAGATTTGCTCGTTGTTGAAGATTTTTTTATTGGGCCGCAGCCAACCGGCTTCCAGCACCTGTTTCGCATGCCCGCCGAGATCGCCGGAAAGATTGTTGAGCGTCTCACGGCAGGTCGGAATGTAATCCTCCGGCAGCGCGCGAGAGTCGGTGCGGGGATACGTGATCATCTTGTGGCGCTCGTAGAGCGCCTGCGCGATCTGGAGCGTGCGGCGGGCGGGCAATCCGTAACGGTTGTTCGCCTCGCGCTGGAGCGTCGTCAGATCGTAGAGGCGCGGCGCGGCCTGCGTGCTGCCCTTCTTTTCCTCGGTGACGCTCGCAAGCGGCTGTCCCACGCACGCGGCGAGAATCGCCTCGGCCATCGCCCGATCCCATATCCGATCCACGCGATCGTGTTCGTCGTTCTCGGCTTTTTTGAAATTCGCGCGCTGGTAGACACCCTCATATTTGCCCTTCGCGACCTCGAAGGTCGCCGTCACGCGCCAGTAGTTGCGTGGCTTGAAATTTCGAATCTCAAGCTCGCGCGCATAAACGATCGCGAGGGTCGGCGTTTGCACGCGGCCGACCGAGGCAACGTTGCCTGCGCGGGAGCCAAACATCCGCTTCGTCAGCGCGCGGGTGCCATTGATACCGATCAACCAATCGCTTTCGCTACGGCAGCGCGCGGCGTCGGCAAGGCCGGCCATCTGCTTGCCGTCGCGGAGATTTTTGAACGCATCCTGGATGCCGCCCGTCGTCATGGTCTGCATCCACGCGCGCTTCACCGGCAGTTTGCACTTCGTAAGCTGGTAAAGATATGCGAAGATCAACTCGCCCTCGCGCCCGGCATCGCAGGCGTTGACGACTTCGGAAACGTCTTTGCGCGAAAGCAGTTTTTTGAGCTCGTTGAAGCGCTCCTTCGATTCCGGCACGGGCTTGAGGCCGAATTTCTCGGGAATGATCGGGAGGGTCTCGAGCCGCCAGAAGCCGTATTTTTTCTTGTCGATGTCCTCCGGCATCTCGAGTTCGACCACATGGCCGAGCGCATACGAGATGACGTGCGTGTCGTTCTCGTAGTGGTCCCCCTTCTTCGGAATTTTTCCGAGCGAACGGGCAAGATCGGCCGCGACCGACGGCTTCTCGGCGATGATCAGTGACTTCATGTGGTCGCGAGCCGTTACCGGCGCGCGAGCGAAGTGCAAGAAATAGTTTTACCCGCGCGACCGATCAGCGATCGAGCAGCACGATTTTTTTGCCGCCGTTTTCCTGCGGCAGCACGAGTAAGGGACGATCGCGCAACGTGGCCAGCAATTCGTCGTCGGAAATTATTTCGTAGGCCGGTTTCGCGACAGTGGCGATGGGAGCGATCGGCAGCGGGCTGGGTTGGCGCCACGGGAAAAGTAACGTTGCAGTCACCGCAATCGCCGCAGCGGCGACCGCTCCCGTCGCGGCCTGTCGCGTGCGTAGCCGCAGGCGCGCGTGCGCCGCCGCACGCCGCGCCATCTCAGCGGGTAACCGCGGCGGGCTTCTCCCTGGCTTAATGCAACAAAGTCGTTCGGGCCCATTTTGCCCGGGCAGACCGTGATGGCTTCGACTTTCAACGCGGTAGAGTCGAGCGCGAGCAAGATGGCCAGCGCGTCGTTGTTGCCGGGATAGGTATCGATAATCACCCGCTCGATGTGCGGAGCCTGAGCCGGCCCAGCCGTTTGGGCGCGCACCGAGAACAGCGCGAAACAAAAAACGCGATCGTGGCGGCGCACCGCAAGAGGCGGGGGGGGCGTTGGCAGGCCCCCCCAGTTTTCATCGTGCCCAGATTGAGCACGGCGGGGGCCGACGCGAAGGCTAAACTTACGCCACCGCGACCTTCGGCGTTTCCGCCAGCGCGGAGTCGAAGGATTTCAGCATCGAGGCGATCGTCTCGTCGGTCTCGTCACCCATGTTGGAGATGCGGAAGGTCTTTCCCTTCAGCTTGCCGTAGCCCCCGTCGATCACGAGGTGGTGCTTCGACTTGAGCGTCTTATTGAGCGCGGCGAGGTCGTAGCCGAGATTGTTCGCGAAACAATTCAACGTGACGGAGCCATAGCCTTCCTTCGGGAAGAGTTTGAAGCCGTGACTGAAGACCCGGTCACGGACCGTCTTGTTCAGGCGTGCGTGGCGGGCGTAGCGAGCCTCAATGCCCTCGACTTTGATGTCATCGAGCTTGGAGCGCAGGGCGTAGAACAGCGAAATGACCGGCGTGCTCGGCGTCATGCCAGCCTCGTGGTTCTTCTGAAACTCCACGTAGTCGAAGTAGTAGCCGCGATCGCTCATTGTGGCGGCGCGCTCGAGCGCCTTCTTGGAAACCGAAAGGAACGACAGGCCGGGGGGCAGCGCGAAAGCCTTTTGCGAGCCGCTGATCAGCACGTCGATGCCGAGTTCGTCCTTCTTGATCGGCACCGCACTGAGCGAACTGACAGTGTCGACGATCGCGATGACATCGGGAAATTCCCGGATCACTTTCATGATTGCCGGAAGGTCGCTCATGCAACCGCACGACGTTTCGTTGTGGATCAGGGTAACGGCATCGTAAGCACCGGTGGCGAGTTCCTTGCGGATGGCCTCGGGATCGACGGGTTGCCCCCAGTCGAACTTGAGTGCGGTCGCTTGCTTGCCGCAGCGGAGCGCGACGTCGTTCCACTTGTCGGAGAACGCGCCATTCATGCAGTTGAGCACCTTCTTTTTGACGACATTGCGGAGGGAGCCTTCCATGACGCCCCACGCGCTGCTGGTGGAGAGATACACCGGATCCTTCGTGTAGCAGACGGCCTGGAGTTCAGGCTGAATGGAATTGTAGAGCGCGACGAAGTCCGTGCTGCGGTGCCCGATCATGGGCTGCGACATGGCACGGAGCGTTTTCTCCGAGACGGCGATGGGACCGGGGATGAACAATTTGTAGCTCATAAGGTGGGCGCGTAGGCACTGTGGAAAACAGATTGCGCGCCGGAGTCCGTCAACCTTCATTAGCTTCTATAAGGATGCCGCACCACTGGCTGAAGAAACGCCTCAACGCCCTCGAGCTCTACACGATCGACGTGATC
>CAITWF010000070.1 GCA_903896015.1 uncultured Opitutia bacterium
GCGCACAGTACCGCCGAACGCGCCCGCCACGTTATCCGCGACGCCTCCCTCCTTGCCGCCTCCACGGGGAAACTCCCGACTGCGCCCATTACCAGCGCGGTGAATTCACCTTCAAACGACCCCGCAAGTTAGACACTTACGCGCCTGAGGCTCGGACGCGGGGGCATGTTTGTCAGGACAGAGTGCGGAATGAATGACGCGGCGCTGACCGCAAGGCAACGACTCAAGTGTTACGATTTTTCCTCCCGGGCGGACTGGAGTTCAACCGCGACCATGCAGACGTCATCGGTGAACGGCGCATGCTCGCAGTGTTCCTGCACGTCGGCGATCAATTGCCAGAGCACGGAGTCGAGAGGAGCGGTCTGACGTCGCCCCAGCGCATCTGCGAGGCGTGGCAGGCCAAACTCATCAGCAAAGGGCGAAGCGGCTTCGAACACGCCGTCGGTAAAAAAGAGGAAGCGGTCGCCCGGGGCGATTGACTCTTCGATGGAAGAAAAAGCGAAGTCATCCATCAACCCGAGTGCCGGGCCCTCGGCCTCGGAGGAGCAAGCGAGCGCGCGGACATGACCATGCTCTGTGGAAGCGCGAAAGGGCGTCGGATGCCCGGCCTGCGCGTAGCGGAGACGGCGCCCGGCCAGATCGAACACGCCGTAGGCGGCGGTGACAAAGATCACGCTTCCGGCTTCCCGAAGAATGCGCGTGAGATCACGATTCAAGCGCGTGAGCAGTTCGCCAGGATCGCAGGCGAGCGGGCGGAGTGGTTCGAGCATGGCCCGCACCATAGCCGTCACGAGGGCGGAACGCACCCCATGCCCCATGACATCGCAGACCAGCACGCCGACGGCGTCATCCTTGAGTCGCAGGACGTCAAAAAAATCGCCGCTGATCCCACCGGCGGGCAGGAACCGGTGGTCGATTCGCAGCGTGAGCTCGCGGTATGCCAGCTTGGCGTGGTGGCGCGGTTGCATGGCGAGTTGAACCTCACGCGCCATCCGAAGGTCGTCCTCCATCTGGCGATTTTTTTCCGCGATTTCCTGCCGGGAGAGTTCGAGACGCGCGATGTTGCCGAGGAGGAAATCGGTTTGCAGCCTCGCCAGCGTTCGCATCGGGATGAGTCCAAGGTAGGCGCCGTGTTCGTCGATGAGCAGAATGTCGTCGTAGAATTCCTCGTCGGTGCGCGCGGATGCCGCTTTGAAGAGTGAAGTAATCGGGGTGCCGCGCACCACGCGAAGCGGCGCCGCCATGAGGTGGGCGCTGACCGGGTGGCGCGCATTCAAGGCGAAGCCGAAACGTGAGCCAAGCTGCTGGATTAGTTCGCGGCGCGCACACACGCCGAGCAGCTTCTCGCCGTCGAGCACGGCCAGAAAACTCCAGCGATTCCGTGCGAACTCAGCCTGCACGGTTTCCACAGTCGTGTTTGCCGGCACGGAGGCACGATGCTCAATCAGGTTAATCAAGTCCACAGCGTCGGGCGCAGTGTCGACTTCAGCGGTCATGCCTACTAAGCGAGGCGAACTGAGGCGATTATACAATGGCAGATCGGTGAGTGAATCGGTTGTCGCGGGGATGTAACGGGCGAAACGTAACACGGGTTTCACGCAATGGTCGCCCGGTCGTCACATGCGGAATTCATCCTGCGCGCGCGATGGAGGGAGTGCTTTTTGCTTTAGTTTGCTGTGGGCGGTCGTGCCCGAATGCTGCGCGGTATCCGGCGCGGGTGGGGCGGCGCGCATGAAGGGCCGGGTCATCGCCGTAGGGGATATCCACGGGTGCGCGTGGGAATTCGAGCGGCTGTTGGAGCAGTTGGCGCTGACGCGTCATGATCGGTTGATTTTGCTCGGCGACTTAATTAACAGAGGCCCGGAGAGCGGGCGCGTTATCGCCCTCGCGCGCGCGCATGCGCATCGAGCACTGCTGGGCAATCACGAGTTGCGGCTCCTGAACTACCGGCGCACCGGTGATCCGACGCACTTGAAAAAGTCTGACTACGATACGCTGCGGCAACTCAGCGCGGAGGATTGGGCATATCTTGAGGCGATGCCTTCGACTTATTACGCTCAGGAAGCCGGCACGGTGCTGGTGCACGGAGGGTTCCTGCCGGGTCGGGCATGGTGGCGGCAGCCGACGCGGGTGGTGACGCGGATTCAGGTCGTCGGTCCGGATGGCGAGCCGCGCAAGCGATCGGATTTTCCCGATGCGCCGCACTGGTCGGAGTTGTGGCAGGGGCCGCCGTTCGTGATTTACGGCCACACGCCGCGCACCGACCCGCAGCGATCGCGGTGGACGCTGGGGATCGACACGTCATGCGTGCTGGGCGGAGCACTCACGGCCTGCGTGCTGCCCGGTCGCGAGATCGTGCAGGTGCGCGCGCGGCAACGTTACTACGCGGCGTAAGGCCCACGACACTCCAAAAAAAGCAGGAGCCGATCGGCTCCGCCCGGAATGGCTGAAGATGCGGGCGCTCAGCGTTCCGAGAGCGTCGTGTCGGTGCCAACGAGCGAGACCTTCATTATTTTGAAAAACACGTTGGTGTTGTCCTGCGCGCCGACGAGCGCAACGGCGCCGCGGCCGTAGACCGAAAGCGGAATGTCCGACGCTGTATGCACCGCCTGGTCCGCGGGCACCTGACCGGTCACCAAATAGCCCGCGAACTGGTTTCGGACATTCGCGTTGAGCGGGTAGGGGCGACCGCCTGGATAGATACCGGGAACTTCCACATCTCATCCATGGCTTCATCCTAATGAGCGCCATTCGGTCGGCGCTTACCGCGACGAATGTCATCGTCACTGATATTCCAGGAATCTCGAAGCTTCTCAATGGCAAGACAGTTGTTTGCGACTTACTGACTCATGTCGGACGGCAAAGCGAATGTAACACGATCTTGATGGCGTCGGCATCAAACCGACGAGAGGCCCCCTCAATGTCACAGCGTGCCCACTCTCCGTTGCCTGCTTTATAGTTCTTTGCTCGTCCTCCTCACTGCGCGCATTTCGGCCGCAATCGTGATCTGCGGCTGGGATTTTCAAAATCTCAGCGTAGCGACCAACCTGACTCCGGCATCGGATCTCGGACCGGTGGCTGGAGCCGCCTCGGCGCTCGGCATGAACAATGTTTACCCGACTCCGGGGCCGGGCGTTGATATTTCCGATGTGTTAATCTCGGCCGGTAGTTCCGACCTAGCGGGCGAGAACAACAACGCGTGGCGCGTGCGCAGCGGCATTCCACCCGGCTCGGCGGTAGCGGCGAACGGCTGGTCCTCGCTGGCCCCGATCGGCACGCAAGGCGCGCAGTTTATGGCGTCCACCGCCGGCTGCAGCGGAATCAAGGTGATGTTCGATTTGAACACGACGGCGCAGGCCGAGGCAAATCTCCAAGTCCAGTATACGCTCGACGGGAAAACCTGGAACAATGTGCCGCTCTTCTACAACGGCCCCGGCGCATCGATCAAGGTTAACACGACCAGTTCCGACACGGTGAAGGGTACCTATATTCAGTTCACTGGCGGCGCCTGGTTCAATCAAATCACCGCTGACTTGACTGGCATTACGGGCGCGAACAACAACCCGAATTTTGGCGTGCGCATGGTCAACGCCTCGACGGGCAACGACAATGTCAATGGCACTGGCACGGCCTACAACAACAGTTCGGGCAACTGGCGCTTCGACGAAGTGCTGGTTACCGCCAACGCGGCAGCACCGTTCGTCGCGAATCAGCCGCAGCCGGCAATCACTGCCGCGGCCGGTAGCTCTGTGGCGTTTTCTGTGGCGGCGGTTGCCGCGCCGGCGCCGACTTATCAATGGTTGAAAAACGGAACTGTGATCGCAGGCGCGACTTCTCCGGCACTGTTGCTTCGCTTGGTCTCGGCTGTCGATGCCGCGAGCTACAGTTGCACAATCACCAATGCGCAAGGATCGATGACGAGTAGCAACGCGGCGCTCGCGGTGAGCAGCACGACGGCGCCCGGCTCGCTCGTCAACGGCTCGATCTTCGTCAACGCCGGGCCGGGTGCGCGCACGCCTACCATCGGTTTTGTCATAACCGGGGCGGCTGGCGCCACGAAGACCATTCTGGCACGGGCGGTTGGTCCGGCGCTGTCAGCGTTCGGGGTCGGCGGCGTGCTGGCCGATCCGGCCTTGAACATTCTGGCGGGCGGAACAGTGGTGGCTTCCAACGATAATTGGAATTCGCTGAGTAGTAACGGCGGTGCCGTAGCGGCGGCAAGCGCGGCGTGCGGTGACGGCGCAGAACGGATTGGACGCAGCTCTTACCGCGTCTCTGGCTCCCGGAGCTTACACGATCCAGGCCTTCGGGAACGGCGCTACAAGCGGTTTCGTCTTGGCGGAGATTTATGATGTGGCCGCGCTCTCACCGCCGGCGCTGTCCGCGCGTTTGACGAATCTGTCGGCGCGCGGGCAAGTGGGGCCTGTGGGCAACCCACTCGTTATGGGATTTGTCGTCAGCGGGCCCAACGCGAAGACTGTTCTCATTCGCGGCATGGGGCCGTCGCTTGCTGCCTACGTGCCGGCGGGTGTCTTATCCGCAGTTCGCTTGGCACCAGTATAAAGGCCCATTTCGCCGACGACCGTGCCAACTGTAAAAGTTCGCAACCGGATTTGCCGGGTAGCCGGCGAAGCGACCTCCACGGGCCGCAAGTAGACACTAACGCGTCCCTGTTCGATCAGAAACATCGAATCACTCGGATCGCCCTGTCGGATGAGCGTCGCATCACGGGCCACCTCCACGTGCTCGAAATGGGAGACAAGATAACGAACTTCGTCTACGTTGAACTCGCCCGAGAGAGCGGCGATTAACTCCGCATGCGGGACGGCTGCTGCAATGATCATGTCTTCGCACCATTCCAGCCCGTGGTCCATGTCGGGAAACGTTCTTAAAGCAAGTTCGCCGGTGATGACTCCACCCAGACGGAGCATGTCCTCTACGTTCGCTGACAAACTCGTGAATACGAGGGTGATGCCACCGTCCGCGCACAGCGTCCTAAGTTTTTTTAGCGCAACGGTCGACGAGCCGTCGACGCCATGCACGAGGCGAAAATCCAGTAATACATAGCGCGTGTGGTTCAGCGCTGCCCGCACCTCGTCTAGCAGCCGGCTGGTGGTGCCGAAAAAGAGGAACCCTTGCAGCGCGAAGCCACGCATCGCTTCACCTTGTGTATGCAGGATCTCGCTCTGTGGTAAAGGCCGTTCGACGTTTGAACGACGGTTGCGCAGCGAGAAGCTGTTGCGGATCGACGGGCTATTGCTGAGCGTAAAGACAAAGCTCACGCACGCGGTTACCAGGCCAAGCATCACCCCCGGAACCATTCCAAGCACCGCGATGCTGCCGAGAATCGTAAGCACAATAAAGTAATCGCTCCCAGGCATAATCTGGCGCGACTCATACGCCCAGTTGATGACAAGTCCGATTCCCAGAAAAAGAATCAGCCCAGTGAGTACTGGCTTTGGCATGAGCGCGATCAGCCCTGGAGCACAGAGCACGGCGGTGAGAATGAACGCCGCGCAGAGGCGTGCCGCCCAGCGCGAATTTGCGCCGGCCTTGAGGTTGAGCACGCTTCGGTTGAAGGAATTCACTGCCACCATTCCGCCGCCGAAACCAATGAGGATGTTGGCTACGCCGAGGGCCTTCAGTTCGCGATCGGCGTCACCTTCCACACCGGTGCCAACCTCAAGACTCGTTGTATTGAGTAGAATTGTGATAACCGAGACCATAGTCATCGCGCCAAAATCCTTTGCGTGGAGATAAAGGAGATCCCACCGTACGTCGCCGTAGGGGAAATTTACGAAGTTGGTCCAGTCACCGACATGCAACGGGGCGAGCATCATCCCTGACTCTCTCGCCGCCGTGAGATCAATTCCGCACGCCATGCGCGCGAGGTGGAAGATGACCATCGCACTCACGAGAACGATGGGGATGGTTAGAAAATGGCGCACTAGCCGCGTCAGCACTAAAAGCGCCACGGCGACACCCAGTACGGTTATCCAAGCCAGCGGAGGAACGGACGCGATCACATCGAGGTGAAATAGGCTCAGGGAGCGGGCCGTGAGCATCTTCCACGAGCCGGAGATGAGTAGGTAGCCGCTACCCGCCAAAAAACCGCCTACGACGGGATGCGGAATGTAACGGACATAGCGCCCCCAACCGCGCCGGCCCATCGTGTAGAGAACCGCTCCGCAGGCTGCGGCTGAGATAAACAGAAACATCAAGGCCGTTGGCACTAACTGGGCCGGCGTCGCGTTAGTCTCTTTCAAAAGATCGCTCGCGATCGCCGCTAGAGTGAAAGCCAAGATTGCGGAAGGATTAGAATCTGGGCCGCCAAGGCTGAAAAAAAACGAACTTCGCCAAGCGAGGATCGGCAGGACAACGACACTGCTGACCAGCGCCGCCAGAACGGCTCGCCCTACGAAGGGCTCTAGCGGACCGCCAAATACCAGAACTCCGGGTGTGAACAACGCCGGCGGCGCGAGTGAAAGCCGATTGCGCGCGCCGTGGTCTGCGGACAATTTGCTGCCCGGCTGGGGTACGAACATTGCCTTGGGTTTCTTCGAGGAACATGTGCCAATCGTTCGCCCCCGGTCGGACAGCATTGGGTTCGGCCATGCATGCTCAGCTACAGGCCTCACCACGCCTCGTACAATACTTCCTGCAAGCCGGGCCCGCCAATTCGAAAAAACATCGTGAAGACCACCGACGATTATGTCGCGTTTGTGGCTCTGGACTGGGCCGACAAGACGCATGCGTTCGCGCGCCACTTCGTGGCGACTAACAAGACGGAGACGGTAACACTGGACGCCAACCCCGAGGCGTTGCATGGCTGGCTCGAGCAACTGCATGGCCAGTGTTCTCCGAGAGCCCAACGAAAGAGGGTCACGATCCGCTTGCGATAAGGGTTGTGAGTCCAGCCGGATTTTCCGTGCTTCGCAAACCACGCGTCGAGTTCGAGCTTTTCGAGATCGTCGAAATAGCGTTCGCCGAGGTTGCTCTGAAACGATTTCAAAACGACTTTGTAACTCTTGGAAATCTCGCCCTTTTGTTCCCCGGTCGCGCCGCTCGTTTTCCGCGACTGCTTGGCGCTCATGGCGGCTTTGAATTTTTCGGCCGCCTCAAAAACGGAAATGCGCTGAAACTTCGTCAGCCGCCGAGTCCAGTCTTCGCACGCTGCGATGATTTCCGCCCCAACAAGCGAGCGAGCCTTGCTCCATTCTTCGAGCGCCAAGAGAACGGAAACCTCGCCCGCACGACGCCGCGCCTCCGCGAGTTCGTCGAGGTCGTGCTGTGTAGCCTCGGCAACGCTCGGCTTGCCTGCGGCAATCGCCGCTACCTGAAAGCGCGCGCGTTCGGTCGCTTTCGTCAGCGTTCCACGCTGATCGATCTGACGCTTGCCCCCGAGGTAATAAACGACGTTGAAAACATGCCGGTCGAGGGTCTTGCGCCAGACCCGGTAAATTTTCGCGGTCACGCTCCCGTCCTTCACCTCGATTGGCCACCGTCCCGCTTGGTTTTCGCGGGAGTGGCCGGGTAGGATTCACTCAGACTCATACGCTCTGGGTGTCATAGAAGCGATCTTCCGTCAACGAGAGGGTCTTCGCGCTAGATCGTAGCCTCGTAAAGATGGCGCCCCCACGGGGACGACGTTGCCCTATGAAAGTTGTTCGTGGTTAAAAAAGTGGAGGAATAATGGAAGCAATGGACCCAATTGATCCCTGAGATTGGAATCCGTCTTCCGTCGGGTCTATCTACTTGTGTCAAGCGGCGGCGAACTCGCGCGGCTTAACTTCCCTCGCAATGCGGGCTCCAAGTTCACGGTGCGCTTTACGCAGGTCGCAGTCCGTCTGCAGGCGACTCCACCAGCCGTCGGAGAGTCCGAAATAGCGATCCAGACGCAAGCCAGTGTCGGCCGTGATCACCCGAGTGCCGGAGAGGATTGCTGAGATGCGAGTTTGCGGCACACGGATATCCTTGGCCAATTGATAGGGCGTGATAGCCATAGGCTTCAGGAATTCCTCCCGGAGCATCTCACCAGGGGTGGGGAGCGGTAGTTTATTGCTCATGAGTTAGTGATAATCTACGATTTCGACGTCTTCGATGCCGCGATCCTTCCAAAGAAAACAGATGCGGTATTTGTCATTGATGCGAATAGAATGCTGGCCTTTGCGATCCCCCTTAAGTGCTTCCAGCCGATTGCCTGGTGGAACCCGCAGATCGTTGAGTTTTATGGCGATGTCGAGTTGCTGGAGTTTACGCAGGGCTACTTTCTGAATATCGGCTGGCAGGTTTGGCGACTTGTCGCCTTGGTGGATTTTCTCGGCAGCTTTGCAGCGGAACGAAATAATCATCTGCGCTGTTAGTTACGTGTCACGTTACTAACGTCAAGCGTTATTAAATCCGCAGTTCCCCTCACTCGACGATACTGGCAAGAAAAATTCTTGCCGGGAAGATAGTCGGCGAAAGGGTAGAGGGGTGTAAGTTTTTTGCGCTGCCCCGTTTTGTTTCTCGGATTCCTTACTGGCTAGTATCGACGACAAGGACTGCTGACGGCCAACTCCTTGGGCGGGTAGCGCTGCCAGTCGTGTTAGAGGAACATGCGGCCGGGAGTGGAGGGTTTGCGATCATCGACGATCAGCCGGACGAAATTGCACCCTGCTTCCGGTCGTCGGTGATTTTCCCGACCGATCCGACGCGGGGACTAACTCACGGCATTGCGCACGCAGTCATCCGCCTTCTTCGGCCTAGCTAGCGCGAAGCCCGCTAGTTGGCGCAACGCGGAACTCGTCTCCGCGCGCGGGTCAACGCCGACCCGGTCACTTGGTCGCCAGCGCGGACGGCGGCAGCTCAAAGCGCCCCGCCACGACTCCGCGCACCGTCAAATCCTCGTCGATTTCTTCCCAGCGCAGGGCCGCTCCCCCGAGTTCAAGCGCGACGCCTTTCAACTGCTGGTCAGACGCCGCCCGGAGCCGGCGAAATCGCTCCGCCGGGAACCCGAAAATACGGCCGTCATGCAGTTCGAGGAAAACGGTCCGGCCGTCCACCCACGCCCGCAGGGCCAGCACTTCGTTGGTCGGTTCAGCGGTTGCGACGGGACTCATGGTAGGCGGAAAGTAACAGCGCGTGGTGCTCAAAGACAAGCCGTTCGATTGACCGCACGTCCGCCGGCTTGAGGCTGCTCACCGACGCCAGTGCGATGGGCTCGAGCCAAAACTTGCACTCCCCGTCCGGGGTGCGGACGTGGATGTGGGGTGGCTCGCTGCCCTCATCCGAATAGAAGTGAAAGCGAAAGGATCCGACGCGCAGGACCGTGGGCATTGGCGCGAACCTTGCACGGTGGCTGGGCGCCCTCAAGCCGGGATTCCTCCGGGGCGAACGGCGCCGGAGGGCGCGGCGCGAAGCCCCGCTATTTGGCGGAACGCGGGGTTTGGGGACGGCCGCAGTCCCGGACGTGATCCCCCTCGGTCGCAACTCGCTTGTCTTTTCCGGATATTACTGGATAATGCTTTTATAAGTATGCCGGATCTCGCTTTCACCTGGGACCCCAACAAAGCCGCCTCGAATCTGCGGAAGCATCAGGTATCGTTTGGCGAGGCGCAGACCGTGTTCCTGGACGAGAAAGCTCTGGTCATCCCCGATCCGGACCATTCCGCGGTGGAGGAGCGCTTTGTCATTCTCGGGATGAGCGGTTCCGCCCGCATTCTGGTGGTCGTGCATTGCTTCCGCCAGGCTGGGGCCGTTATACGCATCATTTCCGCCCGTCGGGCGGGGACCAAGGAACAGAAACCATACTGGGAAAAAGCCACATGAGAAAGCACTATGACTTTTCCGCGGGGACGAAGAATCCTTACGCGAAGCGCCTGAAACAGCAGGTTACGATCCGCCTCGAGCGCGACGTGGTCCGCTATTTCAAGGCGCTGGCCGCGGAGACGGGGATTCCCTACCAAAACCTGATCAATCTCTACCTGCGCGAATGCGCGAGCGACCGCCGGCGGCCGTCGCTGAGCTGGCAGCCGGCGGCGGGCGCTTCCCGCCAGCGGTAGGTGCGGGCGCGAGCGCGCAAAGCCCCGCAATGGTGCGGAACGCGGGGTTCGGGAGAGGCGCCCCGTCACCCCGCCCGCGCCGAAACCTCTGGTTGCCAAGGCGCCCGTTTCGCGCCAAGTAATTTGCCCATGGACTACCGTGACATCATCACCCTTGAGCCCGGCAAGCGCGGCGGACACCTGTGCGTGCGAAAGCTGCGCATCACGGTGGCTGATGTGCTCGGTTGGCTCGCCGCCGGGATGACTCACGCGCAAATCGTCGACGATTTCCCTGAGCTCACCGAGAATGATATCCGTGCATGTCTGGCCCATGCGGCCGACCGCGAGCGCCGTGTCGTGACCGCGGCATGAAGCTGTTTTTGACATGAGTGACCAGCAATTTCACCAATGACTCCTGCGCGCGGATGAAGGTGCCCGCGATGGTCATGACCTGATTTGCTCCGACGATAGGCCGTGCGGTGACCCTGAGGCGTACCTCGTCGATCTCATTGCTCGTCTGCCCGATCACCCGATGAAGCGCATCGCCGAGTTGCTCCCGCAAGCGTGGAAAAACGCGCGCGTGGCGACGCCCGCCGTGATCACGTCTCCTGCCGTCGTAGCCTGATTCCATCAGCAGAGTCTAACCGAAATCGCTCGCGGCGTCCCCCTGTCGGAGTTGAACGCTTACGAAGCTCAGTTACTACGATTTGAAACGCCGACTGCTGGCTGGCAGTACGTCACGCCGCAGCGGTTCCCGTGCACCAGTGTTCGTGGAAGTGCCGGTCACGCTCGTGCCACCGAGTGGCGAGGAACGCGGCACAGTCGAACTGGTGCAAGCTGGGGGCGCCCGGCTGGTAAAATCGGCTGCCCTGGACCACAACCCGCTCGGGCACCCCGCGTAGGCTCGGGCCGCGTTCCGTTGTGCAGCCGACTTGCCCGCCACGATTGATCAAACGATCCCGGCCGTCGTCGCTTCTCGCCGGACTCAACGCGCGCGCAGGGCACGGTCCACCTCATTGATCACGATCTTCAGGATGGCGATCATGGAGATCATCACCTCGGGATCCGGACGCAGTTTCTTCGGCGCATTGGCGGAGCCCTCGAACATTTCGGCCATCAGCGACAGCAACAAGGCCGGCTGCCGGCTGCCCGAGGTCAGGTTGTTCATCGTTTCACTCGGACCACCCACCATCCACGAGGGCACGCGCGCCAACTCGCGCCCGAGTTCTGCCACCATCGCCTCGTAATCCAACTCTGGCGCTCGCGTGCCGGGCGGCACCAATGCGAACCAACCGTGCAAAAGAAAGCTGATGAGAAAACCGTATTCGCCCTCGGCAAGCAAACCCTCGGCCAACGCTTCCACATCCTCCAACAAGGTCGCTCCGCTCGCGGTCAACTCAGCGATCGCCGCCGCCGCAGTAGCGAAACCGGCGAGCGCGTGGTGCATCCGCTCCGAGACCTCCTCGTCGCTCAGCGGCCCTGGCGGCAACGGTGGGGACGCCCGCCGCGCCGCCACCCCATCCGGTACAGCCTCGTCCGGGTAATCACCCTCGTCGTCCGGCAACTTTGGCGGCGGCGCGCGGCGCGGCGGCGGCGGAAAGTCAATCTCGGCGAGTCCCAGTTCGCGCAGCAGCCCGTTGATGTCGTCGGTGCGCCTAGTGCGCAGGTTCGCCTCGTCGATCCGCCGCACTATTGGCTTGATCAAATGCAGGAGCTTTTTCCGCAAGGCCGGATCGCCGGCCGCCTGGCGGGGCGTTTTTCCGTCGAGCGCGGGCACGGGATGGTCGGCATAGTCACGCAAATACTCGCGCATGAAATGGGCCTCGATGTCCGCTTTCGAGCCGAGCGGTGTCGTCACCGACACCCGCGAAGTGGAGAACTCCACCTGCATCGGCCGCTGCAACAATCGCGGCGGCACCAGCGCCTGATCCGGCTCCGGCATTTCCATCGCCAAGCGGGATCCGACGTCGTCGCGCCGCTCCCGATCGAAACGCATGCGCTTACCCAGCCGCTGCTCAAATCGTTCACGCAGCGCCGCCAACCGCGCCGCGCCGGTGGCTTCGATTCGCCAGAAGGCCTGGCCCAGCAAAATGCGCCCGAGCAGCTTGCGCCCAGCCGTCGTCGAAGAATTATCGTCGAACCAGTCCCGCGCCTCGGCGAAACCCTCGCCGCGTTCCTTTTCTGTCGGTTCGTCGCGGTCGATTTCGGGATCGGCATCGAGCGCGGCACGACACTCGGCAAACGGCGCCTGCGCAGTATAAAGCACCACGCCGACCTGTGCGTCCATACTCGCCAGCATGAGGCGGTGGCGCTCCTTCGCTGTCGCCAGCAACGCCTCATCCACGCGGACAAAATGCTCAGCCAACCAACGGCGCAACGCGGCACCTTCCGTCGGTCCACCCAGGTGCCGGACCGTTTCAGTCACCACCTCCACCGTTTCAAAATCCTCGACGTCCGACATGGCAGTCGCGGTGCCGCTTAGCCGCCAAAAATGCGGGAGCGGATAGGCCCACGCCAACAAAGTCGCAAAACGCGGCGTCCGGGCGGCAAGGCTGCGATCGGCGATGATGATGGGCGTGGCCTCCGGCGCCAGCAAGTCGATCCCTTCCACGCGTTGGGCATCGAGGACGCGATGCACCTCGAGCAGGACCACCCGCACCTGCATCTTCGCCTGAATAAAAACCCGTTCGTCGTTGTTGAGGCCAGTAAACTTGGCTTGGGCCCAACGTTGCGCGCAGGTCAGGCCGCGTTCATCGTGACGAAAAAAAATTCCACGTCGTGAACGCATGGGCACCGTGCCCAGACTCGGCCCGCAACGCCCGTTGCAGCCCGTGCTCCAATCCGGCGCGGTCGCGCGCTTCCTCGAACATCCACGTCAACGTCCGGCGGTCGAGCGCGTCTTCGGTCGCGAGCAACGCGGTGTAGTTTTCCAGCGCGAAGGGATTGTGCGGACACCCGGCCGGACAGGCCCAGCGGCTGTGGTGGCTTTCGCCACACTCGCTCCGGGAAATTTCCCGGCCGAGCGCCGGACACAGTCGATGTTTGCTCGCTTTGCCCATGGTTTTGAGCACCGACGATGGCACTACTACGACTCAAGAAACCAGCTCGTTCTAACAAAGGTAAAATCTTTCCGGACTGAAGTGCTCTTGCCGCAACGATTGCTCAATCGACCTCCCGGCGACACAACCCCGGTCCCGGAGATTCTTATAGGTCCGCACGCTTACCGAAGCTACACGAATCTCCGTCATTTTTGTCCACGCCAGATGCGCGCCCTCGCGCGTAATCGGGGCAGAGGAGGGGAGCGACGATCGAGAGGGGGATTTCGACCGGGCGGAATTCTGAATGGCAGCCTCGGATGAGTGCGGCCTATGCCGGCGACCGAAATACCGAATGGAGGCAGGCTCGTGAATATTCCACCTGAGCTGTTTACCACGACTCCGATTCAACCCGCCCCGATCCCTGAGCGCGTCTTCTGATCGTTCAAGGGTGCGGCCCACATCGCGCCACCTGCGCGCACTAGGTCCGGCTGGTCTTTGTCGTGGTCGGACCGAACGCCGCGACGTACGACTTTTCGATTGTGGCAATCTCTGCGTCAGTCAGCTCCGAAAAATGCGCGTCACGCTTCCGCGACGCAAGTTTGCCTCTGTTCTGCAGCAACAAGGCAAGGAGGAGGCTTAGCTTCGGATCGGGGAGGTCGACGATTTCGCGAATGGCCTGCGTAAGCTGGTCGATTCTGCTCAGCGTTTGGAGTTCGTCGGGCAGATCCTTGGTAACTGTAGCCGCGATCAGGTCCAGGATGTATTCGACATGAGGGGTAAGATCAGGGTACCGCCACACCCCCTGCGCTTCTTGCGGATTCTGGATGACTAGATCTTGGGACTCGTCCACGTCATAGCGAACGCGGGCGTCCACCGCCCGCGAAAGGGTTTCGAGCACACGATCATATCCGGCCGGCTCGCGAAGCATAGCTGCGGAGAATGGAAGAATCACCCCGAGATCAGTATACCCATCGAGCGCGAGAGATTCGTGCAAGAGGAGCCGGTGCAGGCGGCCGTTGCCGTCGACAAAGGGATGGATATAAACAAAACCGAAACTGATCACCGCCGCTCGAACCGGCGCCGGCAGCCCTTCGCTCCGCACGCGGAAAGTCCTCAAGCCGGAGACGAGCGTCTGAACGAGATTGGGCGGCGGACAGACGTAATGGACCTTGAGGTTGAAGTTCGTCAGTGTTTGGCCGACAAAATTCTGGATCTTGCGGAAGCGTTTTTCCGCATAGCGGGGGTCAACGATCAGGTTTTGCAATTCGGTCAGGCGTTTCTCGTCCAGGAGCAGTTCGGGCGTAACGGTGCCGCTGCGTGCAAGGACGGCGACAAACCGTTCTCCGCGCGCCGGCGTCACCTCTTCCCGTTCGATGGCGAACGAGGCCTTCGTTTCCTTCAAATAGAGGTAAGAGACGGCGCGATGCCAGAGCCGCGGGTCAGTGCGGTGGGTGAGCCGGCGAATCTCTTGCGGCCAATCTCGTTTTAATTTTTCTTCGATGTTTGAGGTCCGGCGAATCAAAGGACAGGCGCCTGCGCTGCCCAGCAGGTTGTCGATTACGCGCCAGCGCGCGTCACGACGCGGCTTGCCGGTGAAGTATTTCTTGGGGTCCAGAACCGGCACGAAATTGCCGGCGGCTCGGGTGCGAAGGGTCCGCGCGGTGAGCAGTTCATAGAGGAATCCAATCCGCCGCCGGTATTTGCTCGTAGGGGCCGCGGCCAGATGACAGTCGACGTCCGCGACCGGCAACTGGCGAAAGACCTGTTCCAACAGATCGAGACTGAGATTCTCGTACTTAAAGGTAAACTCGATGTGATCGAGCGCGTGATCTCCCGGCCAGTAGTTGCGGGTGAAAACTTCTTCGATGCTGCCGTCAGGCCGAATTTCGCGCTGGCGCCGACTCCCAATACGCGAACGATGGGACGCCAGTACGGGTCCCAAAGAGAAGCGGTCGAGGAGCCAAGAGGTGCCGACGAGCTGCATAAAAATCGTTTGCTTCGGTTAAAAATGATTATTTATGGGCCATTGTGAATAAAAATCGTTCAACCCGTATTTCGACCGCTGCGAAATCCAGGCCCACCTTAGCGGCAAAGGCGTTCCTTTGAAAAAGCAGCGCGAACATAAGAATGCTCGAGCCCTCGCGAATTATCTCGAGGCGTACGTTGCGCCAGTTTGGGCCCGTCGAACCGCTGCGCAGCCACCCAATGAAATCGACCACAACGGTAACATCGAGTTTGTTTGTCGTTTGCATTCACCGCGCGCGGTCGAGGTTGCCAGCCGGGATTCGGGTGGCACTGGTCGCCGGCTACTGCGGAGCTCGCATTGGCGGAATTGGAGCCGCTCGCGGACTTGATCGACGCATTGCGCTTCCGCGTGTTGGCGGACGTCGTGCCACCGCCCAGCCACCTCGACTGGAACTAGCTGCACTTGGTTTCGAGCGGTGTGGTTGGTTTTCGTTCATCATCCGCGCGCCGGCATCTTCAGAGTGGTGCGGATATGCACCGCCACTTCGGAAGGATTGTAATAAACGAAATGCCCAACCTTGGATCAAAACGCAGCCTTTCCAGTTGAGCTGTGCGCTGCCAGCCAATCGCTGAGCGCCGCTTCGGAGAACATGATGCGCCGGGAATTGATCCGAATATGTGGGACGGCCTGCGACTTCACCCAGGCGTGGAACGAGGTTCGGTTGCGGTATCCAAAACGCATCATGACCTCCGAACTTTTTAGCAGCGGGCGACAAGCCTGCGAAACGACGAGCGTCGCGGAGTGTTCAGTTTGAAACGGGGCTGCCATGCAAAAGGCCGGCCTGTCAACTGGGGCGCCACTCAACCCTTGCTTTCCCCGCTCAAGACGAGCGAAACGGTGTCATTCACGCCCTTTCCCGAGCATCAAAAAACGAAGCTGTCACCCATCGGTGTTTCCCGCCAATAGGCGGTCGCGCTAACCGGTCGCAGCGCCGCCTTTCGGCATCCTGATAATTTCGCCGACGGCGCCCGGCGCACTTTCAAACCACGCTTTGCCCTCTTCCTCACTGACCAACTCGCGATAGTGCCGATTGATTTCCTTCGGCGAGTTGCCGGCGTTAAGCGACACGCGCGGAATGTCGCCGGTAGCTGCGACAGCGTGCGAAATATAGGAGTGGCGGAAGCAATTGTCGGGCAGCTTATGTTTTTTCTCAATGGCGGCCTTGCGGATCGCATCCATCGCTAGGCCGTCGCACACCGAGCCCTTACGGTCCTTGCAGAGCATGAGCCATTCGACAGCAGCATCGCAGAGCGGAACCATCCGGCGCGCGGGCGTGCCTCGCTTCACTGCGGTAACGCGCAGATTTTTCCGCTCTAGGCTTATGTCCTCCCAGGTCTGCCCGTGGATTTCGGCCCGGCGCATTCCGCAAAAACCCGCCAGCACAAGCGCGGGCAATAGCTTGGCGTCATTGGCGCGGAAGTGTTCAAGTAAGGTGCGCCACGTCGCAACACCGACGATCCCGATCTCTGGCACCGGTTCGTGCGCGCGCTCGGTCATCTCGGCTTCTGTGTGCGCTTCGCGCGGCAAGAAGCCTTTCCGCTGCGCCCAACGCCAAACGGAAACGACCCGCTTGCGGCGGGTGTTGCGGCTCACGGGGTTTTCCGACTTGGCAAGCCAGATGTCGAGTTGCCGCGCGGACAACTGAGCATTCGTCCGGCGGCGCGCAACTCCCGCATCAGCCGGAAAGTGGCGACGGCATCGGCCGACGCGGCCGGCGTTTCGCCTGTGCGGCCGGCCAGATGAGCGCGGATGCGCCGGCGCAACTCTGCCGTCGAGAGTTTTTCCGCTTCGGCCAGAACCAGCCATCGCTCGATTTCGGTTGGCTCGACGAACGCGAGGCCAACCTCGCAGTGATGCGTCCAGCTCAAAGCGTCATGGCGACATGACACGGGAATGCGCACGCACACCAGCTTGGCGTTGCGCAGCGTCCCGGCATCGAGCCCGGCCGCTTCGGCACACTCGGCAATCCAGCCACGCCCGCGGGCTTCGTGGTGAACCAGCACATCGCCCAACCACGCGGTCAAAGTCTGGCGCGCTCTCGTGGTCGTGCGGGCGAGCCTGGTCACGTGGGTCACTAGCCCGCGCCAAGTGTCCGGCCGCATTTGGGGTGACAGCGTCAAACCGAGGCGGGTGGCGCGGGTGACGCCAGAAGCCGGCAACGCGGCGGCGAGTTGTTCAACGTCAGTCGGCATCCGAGTGTTGCATGGGCCGTGGTGGCAGGTTGAGCCGGTGCTGCACGGCGAGGACGTGCTGCCGGAAGCCCTCCGGCGAGAGTCCGTGTTTGCTCGCGTAGTCACGCAGGCTGAGCAGATCGAATTCCGCGACGCCGGTGGCATAGATCAAAGCATCGACCGCGAGGTCGCGATCCTTCGCGCCGGCGAGTTCATAGACGAGATCGCGCACCGCTCGCATCGCGCCATGGTCGTTGTTGGTGGCAACTCCGAGCGCATGGCGCAACTCGTCGAGCAAGCCCTGCCGTTCGCAGTCCCGCAGAATATCCCGGACGCTGTCTCCCGCCCAATTGCGAGATGGCGCCGCCAAATTACTGGATCGCTGGAAGGTGCCGTCAAGTGGGTCGCGCATGGATACGGGTTCTCTATCAGTTAGACTGGCGCGCTTCGAAATTGTTTCGGCGGTTGCAGGAATGGCGTGATTCGCCGAGAGAAAATCTGATTTGCCTGGCTTCGCACTCGCACCGGTCATTTCGGCGGTCGGCCGGTGGCGAATGCGGCGGCGGACCGGCGGTCATCGGCGGCAGGCCGGCTAAGATTCTTAGGGGTGGCGTGTCCCGACTTGTATAAATCAAACGAGTGAGGCGAATGCCGTTCACGAATGCGTTTCTGTTTACGCGTCGTGGTCACTTGAGGAATGAATGGGAGTCGTTTTGGCGAGTGCCGGGATCACTTCGGTTAAGCGCTGGGAAATCACTTGGAGAGCTTCTAAGCGGCACCGCTTGGACGTTGGTGTCCTCGCTTATTTCTTTTGAAGAGTTGCGCATGGTGCGGTTCATTAACTGCGGGTTGCTTGCCTATTCCAAGTGGGTGAGATTTTCCCGTGACTTGGTTTTCGACGAGCGGGTTTGCGCAGAGAATTTGATGCAGGTGTCGAGGTTGCTGGGCGGTCACTGGACTCTCTGCATTGTGAGGTTTTAGCAGGTCGTGTGGTTGCACCGATTGGAAGTAGGCTGGTGTTGTTTCGCCTTCCTTCGCTTTTGCGAACCGATCGGCATCATGGTCCCGCCCGACCCCGAACGCTGCGCGCGGTCTCCGGCACGGAGTCCGGGCGCAGCCGGGTTTCGTGGCCCGTTCGGGCGAGCAGGCAGATGGGTTGCGGGCGGCGGAGGCCCCAAGCGCCGGTGCAGACCGCAACCCGTCCGGCTGCGCTTGCCCGGCCCAGCGTCTATTGTGACGCACGGTGGCGCCGCCTAGCCAGGCGGCGCGTCGACCGGCATCCGCCGTGAGGTGCGGCAGGCGCAGACGCGTCGGTTTATCCGGCTGCTCCGGCTCTTGGGGCCTCCGCAGCCGGATAAACTGCGCGACTGCTGGCCGCGGGCGTTCGGGAAACCAGCCGCCAGCCGAATCCGTGCTCGGAGACCGCTGGCGGCCCCCGCAATGGCCACAAGAACCTCACAGGCACCCGGGAAAAATGCGACAAAACGAGCACGACCACCACGAACGATCGTAAGCGGTAATTCCTCGACAGCCTAGTCAGCGGAACGTCGCGCGCGTAAAGTGCGCGGATGAACGAGAGCAAAGCATTGGTAGTGGCGAGCCCGCGACGACGGCATTTGCGGCCGGAGGAACGTGCGCAGGTGCTGGCGC
>CAITWF010000071.1 GCA_903896015.1 uncultured Opitutia bacterium
CCGCCTCCCTGCCACCCTCCACTCAATCCATGAAAGGGAGGTGGCTACGCCCCCTCCCTTAAACCCTCCCCATAAATCTTTTTAACTCACCAAACCATCGTACCACCAATCCACTTTTGCTGAACTTGACGGACACAACTACGGCGGGTGCCTACCAACTTCGCGCCATCGAACGCCAACTCCTAGGAAGGCTCTCGCAAGATTCAAGCAACGATGAACCCGCGCGCGGTTTGAACTGCGGTCAAACCAGCCGTTCTCCATCGGTCAGGTTCAGTTGCCCGGGACTCTTAGCTAAGCAGCATGTGGTTCGGCAAACCCACTGTCGCCTTCACGCCACGGCGTGGTTCAACTTCGCCTCTCCCCCAACGCGAAGGGCGGGCGCGAGTGATCGAACGGGTAATCGGCGAACAGCTGTTCAAGGTTCTTCTTGAAAAACTCCTGCTCGCCCAAGCGATCGAGGGCCGCGTCGTAGTGCGAGAGGATGGGGTCGATGCGCTCGAGGGCCTGGCCGACCGGATCGTCACCAAGCGTGTCGTCGAGTTTCTTGAATTCGTAGAGGTTGATCTTGTTGAGCGGGCGCGCGGGTTGGTAGCGGTGCTCGGTCGCAGGCGCGCCGGGCGTCGGGCGGAGCGTGGTGACGAGCTGCATCGCGACGAGGCGGTTGAGGCACTCGTTGACGATCTGCGTGGGGACTTTCAGTAGCTCGCCGAGCTGGGAGGCGGTGACCGGTTCGAGGCAGTCCTGGAAGCGGCGCCCGATCGTGAGCAGCGCGACGAGGGAGAGTCGCTCGCGCATGGTTTCGTTAAGCTGGCTCCACGCGGCCTGACTGTTGCGGAAGTGGACGTTTTGGACGGCGTAGCTGATGACTCCGCCGATGAGCAGGTAGAGCCAGAAGATGTAGAGACCGAGCATCAGGACGATGGGCAGCGCGAGTGAGCCGTAGAGGCTCTTCGTGAGAATCACGCGGCGCAGGTAGAAGAGAGCGACGAAGTTGTTCAGTAGCATCAGCGCGGTGACGACGAGCGCGCCGGAAAACGCGGCGCGCCAGAGGACGCGGGTGTTGGGAATCACGCGGTAGACGAGCGCGAGCAGCGCGACGAGCAGCACGAACGAAAACGCCGGCACCGACCAGCGCAGCACCGTGAGCAGTTCGACGCCACCAGGGAGTTTTTCGAGGCCCGCGGTGAAGACGTTGAAGAACGCGCCGGCACCTAGCAGCGCGATCGCAGCGAAGAAGAGGACGGCGCCGAGTGTGAGAATCGTCCAATAGAAGACAATGCGCATGAGCAGCGAGCGCCCGAGGTGCACGCCCCAGATGTCGTTGAATGCGTCCTCGACGTTCTTGAAAAGCAGCAGCACGACCACGATGAGCGAGAGTGCGCCAAATACGCCGGCCGAGCCGGAGCGCGCGCCGGCGATGATGCCGTTGATCAGGCTGACAATCTCCGGGCTGACGGCGGCACCGGGCGCGTGATCGGCGGAGTTGAGCGACTCAAGCTGTTTCAGTTGCGGCGCGATTTTTTCGACGATGCGGCCGAGTTGATCGGCGACGACGTTGGAGTCGGTCTCGTTGCCGAGCACGAAGCCGCCAATTACCACGGCGATCGCAACGAGCGGACCGAAGCCGAGCAGCGAGCTGAAACTCAGCGCCGCGGCGCGGGCGGGGACCTTGGTTTCAAAAAACACCGTCCACGTGATCGAGAAAAGCCGGAGTGCGGCGTAGAGGCGGCCGCGCGGCGAATGATCGGTCAGGTGCGCGGGTTTCCAGATTTCGATTTTCCAAAGGTGGGCGAGGCGCGTGCCGGGGTGGCCGGACGCTGAGGGCGGGGAAGGCGGACGGCCGGAGCTCACCGCGGCGTCACTGCGAGATAAAGCCCCACGCGACGGCCGCCGCTCCCAGCACGCCCGCCGCCGCCGCGATGATTACCGGGAGCATGCTCACGAAGATCGTGCAAAGGTAGAGTCCGCCGGAGGCGACCGCGATTTCGATCAGGCCGAGGTGCTGGCCCTGCACGTAAAATAAAAAGCCGACGAGCCCGAAGCCGAGGGCGGCGCGGAACCGCACGAAGGGATAGAGGTTCACCATGCCGAGACCGATCAGGACGGCGAGCACGACATCGACAGCACCGAGGAGCGCGAGCGGGTGCTCGACGAGCTGTGAGGGTTCCATCGACATGAGGGCATCGACGCCTGGAAGAATTTCGCCCGCGGCGCTGACGACAAACGTGAGGATGATCGCCCACATGCCGACCTTCGCCGCGCGCATCATCGCGATTTCGGGATTCTTTTTGTCGGCGGTCTCGTCGGTGCGGCCCTCGGCAGCGGCGAGCATTTCGTCGACCGTGATCGCCTTGGCGTTCTCGTCGGGCTTGTTGAGCGTTTTGATCTCCTTGGCCTTGAGGCTGAGTTTCTTTTTCTCAGGAAAAACCTGCCCCATCAGCTCGGCGTTGGAGCCGACGGTGGCCCACTGCTCGGTGGTGGCATCATAGTAAAGCGTTTCCGCGGTGAGGCCGCCAGTTTCGGCCAGCGAGAGGAGTTGCTCCGCGCCGTAGGGGCCCTTGGCCTCGGTGTCAGTCGCGTTGCGGATGTAAAGTTCCTGCGGCGTGGACATGCGCGCGAAACTGGCGGTGGGGCCGGGGAGCGGCAAGAGTGAAAAACGAAATCCCCGTCACACGGACGTTGCGCAAACGGACTTGAACGCCCGCACTGATTCCCGATCGTCGGTCGCGTGAAACTACTCTCACTGATTGCCGGCGTAGCGCTGGTCCTTGCCGCGGACTCCCGTCTTGGGGCCGAGCCCACGCGGATCGCGCTCGTGTCGGACACGCATGTGAACCGTGGCACCGCGGAGGATCAGCCTCTCTACCGTGGGCGACTCGAAAAAGTGATTGCGGCGGTGAACGCAGAGAAGGTGGATTTCGTTTTGATCGCCGGCGATCTCACGCAGAACGGGAAGCCGGACGAGATTGCGGATTTCAAGACCCAGGTGCGCGGCTTTACGGCGCCCGCCTACTGGGTGCCGGGAAATCATGACGTCGGCAACAAGCGTCTCCCCAACGGCACCGGAGGCCCGGAGAACGAAAAGATCGAATTGATCGAGCGCGAACTCGGACCGTCCTATTGGGCGCGCGATCTCGGTGAGCTGCGTGTGATTGGCGTCAACTCGCAGATTTTCGGCAGCGGGCTCGCGCGCGAACCGGAGGCGTGGACGTGGCTGGAGCACGAACTGGCCGCATCCAGCATGCGCCCGAAGATTGTGGTGATGCACATGCCGCCATTCGTGAAAACGGCTGACGAACCTGGCGGAGTCTATTGGAATTTCGAACCGGAGCCGCGCGCCCGGTTGCTTGCGCTGCTGCACCGCTACGGCGTGCGCACCGTGCTGACCGGTCACCTGCATCGCCAGCTCGTGAACCACGACAAAGAAATCCTGATCGTGACGACCCCGCCGGTGTCGTTCGGCCTGCCGCGAGCGACGGCGCCACAGGGGTGGACGCTCGTCACGATTCCGAAAGAAGGCGAAGCGCAGTATGAGTTTCGCAGCGTGCGCGACGCGGAGCCGGGCCGCTAAAGCGCGAAGCTCGTGCTCAGGCTGACCTGGCGTTCGCCGGGCATGCGGCGCTGCTCAATGAACGGGCGGCCAGTGCCGTCGTCCACTGCGGTCCACGGCTGCAGCCCGCGGTTGTCGGCGAGATTTTGCACGCGGACTTCCGTGGACCAGCGGACCTTGTGCTCACGGACGGTGAGCATTCGCGCATATTCGAGCCATGCATCGGCGTTGGTGAACGGCCGGCCCTTGAACGGCCGCGTGGCGTCGAGCAGCGGGCCTGTGCGCGCGAAGCCGATGACGGGGGCGTTGCGCCATCGCAGCGCGCTGCCGGCGGCGAAGCCCTTCCACGGGAGCACGGCGTCGAGCTGGTAGCGGCCGACGAAGTTGGCTTGCCACTCATAGACGCGCGTCTGCCGCGTGCCGATCACGCGAAGTTGATCGCTTTGCTCTTGCTGGAGCCGCGTGACCAAAGCGCCCACGGTCGATCCGTCGGCACTCGACACGGGAGTCGAGGCGCGCGTGAGCCACGCGGGAATATTTTTTGCGAGATAGGCGTAGGTGGTCGCGCCGTGATCCTGAAGGACGTTGATATTGCGGCTGAGGTTGAACATCAGTCGGAGATTCTTCGTCGCATTGGTGACGAGCTGAAATTCGAGGCCGTGGGTCTTCGAGGTTTTCGTGTCCGTCCAGGCGGAGTCTGGGTTCTTCGAGTTGTCGAGCGCCGACCAGATTGCGCTGATCCAGTTGACCATGTTGGCGCTGTTGACGGTGCTGTCGCGGACGTTGGTCTGTTGCGTCTCGAAATAATCGATTGAGCCGGAGACGCGTTCGCCAAAGAGGAAAAACTTGGCGCCGCCGTCGAAGCCGCGACCGCGCACTGCCGGCAGCGGATCGCCGTTGATGGTGCGGAAGGACTGGTTGACCGGCTGAAAGTTCGTCGAGCGGTTCGCGAACAGGCTGACGTTTTTCGTTGGGTCGAGCACGGCGCCGAGGAGGTAGGGGCGGCCGATGGAGTTGATGTCGGGTGCCGGCGTGCCGCCGTGTGAGCCGCCCGCAGTGAAGAGTCCGCGCGCGTCCTTCGTGAAATTGTATTGGCCAACAAGCGCTTCGTCGCGGCGCAGCCCGCCGGTGATGACGAGCAGGTGGTCGAGGAGCACGGCCTGACTGGCGAGTGCGTAGGATTTGGTGCGCGTGAAGTTGTTGCGCGGGGTGTTGACGGGCTCCCAGCCGGCGGTGATGCCGTTGCTGCTGAAGAGCGCGAAGTCGGAAGTGAAGTAATGATTGTCGCCGGCGAGATACGAGCGACGGCGGATGAGATTGCGCGTGTTGCTCAGATCGGTGGTGGAGATCGCGAGCGGCGTCTCATTCACCTGGCGGAAGTTGTCGTTATAATTGTGGAGGGCGTCGTTGTTGTAGAGCGCGGCGAACGTGAACTGGCCGAGGCCGCGATTGAACAGTTTGAGCGATGAGAAATCCTTTTCGTAGGAAAGGGTCGAGCGTACCTGCTCCTCGGTGTTGACGAGGTTGGTGTAATTGGCGGTTTGCTCGACGTAGGGAAGGCCGGTGTTGGGATTCGGCTGGCCGTTCGGCAATTGGCGGTTGGCGTCGACCTTCACGGCGTTGTCGGCTCCGGTGCCCTGACTCTCCCAGTTTTGGCGGAAAGAGTATTCGTGTTTGGCGCCGAGTTCGAGGTTGAGCCCCTCGGCTAGCCGGCGCTGGACGAGCGCGGAGACGTTGCGGTTATTGAGGCGAACGCGATCGCCGTCACCGGCCGCATACGTGTCGAAACTGATCGGCTGGGCGCGCGAACTCGCGCCGAAACTTACCTGCGCGTCGCGTGTGCCGTTGATGAGCGGACGTGCGCCGAGCGCGGAGCGCGACCAATCAAGTCCGCCGATGCCGGGCACGAATACCGGGTAGCCGTTGGTGACTTGAAACTCGACGCCGTTCAGTGCGGTCGTGGTGCCGGCGGTGGCGACGAGCGGCGAACCGGCGGCGAGCCACGTGTTATACCAGTCGAACGCGACGACGGGGCGCGGAATCTTTTGGTGAAACTGCGCGGACTCGGCGTTGACGTCAATCGTCGTGGCGCGATCGGGCTGGTAGCGCAGCGCGAGGTAGGCGGAGTCGCGGCGGTTTTCCGAGGGTTTGATGTTGCTGCCGCGATCGTCGTGCACGGCGTCGATACGCAGGCCGAGTTTCCCGGGGCGGAGCGTGACGTTGGCGTCGATCGCGGAGCGGAAGCTGTCGAAGGTGTCGGTGCGCAGTTCAAGCTTCGCGGAGTCCCTGCCGAGCGTGGGCCGGTTGGTCGCGACATCGAGCACGCCGCCGGGATTGCCGACGCCGAAGAGAATCGAGTTGGGCCCGCGGCTGAACGTGAAACGCGAGGTGTTGTAAGAATCGACCGGAGTGAGCGACGCGAAAAAATCCGTTGAGAGCGAATCGGAGCGATAGCCGCGCACGATGAACGGCGTGCCGGTGCGCGAGCCGTTGTTGAACTGATCGCCCTCGTTGTTCGCATAGGAAGAGGTGCTCGGCAGAAAATCGAGCACGTCGTTGAAACTCGTCGCGCCGACGTCGTGCAGAAATTCCGACGTGACGATCGTGAGTGCGGAGGCGACGTCGCGCGTCTGCGAGCGCAGGCGCGTGCCGGAAAGGGTCTCGTTGGGTGCATAGCCGGTGTCGGCATCGGCGTTGATGACGAAGGGCGAGAGCGAAACGGTTTCGCCCGGGGTCGGAGTCGGCGGAGTTTGCGCGAGCGCGGCGCTCCAAACGATCGCGCTTAGCGCGATTGCAAACAAGCCCGCGCGGTCACAAGCGGGAGTTTTCATTGGTGGGGTAACTGGTCGGGATCTTTCGCAGTGGGCGGGCGTCGTCAACATTGGCCTCATATTTACTGCGAGCCGAAGTGGCCGTCCCGTCACCGTCAAGCGCTCCACGGCCGCGGCGAGTTACATTCGTGTGCGCGAGGGCCAATTCCAAAACCGCAATCGAGTACGAATATGGCATATTCCCCCGGTGACTCTGAAATTTCCTCCGCCGCCCTCTTGAGGCGCCGCGATGACGGCGATGGCATTCTCGCATCTGAGCTGAACGGTTGCGCGTAGCTTTGGGCATGTTGTGCCCAAAATTACGGTCGCTCCTCGCGCTTGTCCCGATTTTGCCGCTGCTCGCGCTGGGCGGTGAACCGCCCGCGGTTGATCCGATGCCGCTCTACGAAACCTGGATCGGCTCTTGGTTGGGTGCGCTGGAGTATCGCGACTATCAGCCGCCGCACAAACGGGTCGCGCTGCCCACCACGCTGCAGGTAACCCGCGCCCCCGATGCGCCGGCGCTCATCCTGCGATTTGTCTACGATGACGGTCCGGGCAAGACGGTTAAATCAACCGAGCGCCTCACGCTCGACGGCGCCGCGCGCCGTCTGACTTGGGCTGACGAAGGCAAAACGCCAAAGGCTGGGGAGATTTTTACGCTTGCTGAAGCGTCGAGCAACGGAGATCGCCTCGTATTTCTCGGTGAAGCCCTGGATGACGATAAGCGTTCGCGCATTCGCTACACCTTCACGACAACGATTGGGTCGTGGCGCATCTTTGAGGAGACGACGAGTGACGGCCCGGAGTTTGCGTTCCGTCACGAGTATCGGTTCCAAAAATCGGGCGGAATGAAGAAGTGACCGAGCGGGCCCGGCGCGATCGACTTACATCCGCGTGAGCGTGCGCAAGCCGAGCAGGTGCAGGCCGGTCTCGAGCGTGACGAGCGTTCGCGCACAAAGCAGGAGCCGGCGCGCGCGCACCGCCGGGTCGTCGACGGCGACTTTGTCAGCGGCGTAGAATGCGCTAAACTCGCCCGCGAGTTCGTAGAGGTAAAGTCCGAGGAAGTGCGGGCGCAGGGTCTCGGCCGCAAGACGGATCGTGTCGGGCAACTTCACGAGCTTCCGTGCGAGAGCGAGCTCGGCCGGCGTCTCGAGCGCGGACGCGAGCGAGTCGGTCGACGCGTCACCCGGCACGATCGCGAGCTTGCGGAAGATCGAGTGGATGCGCGCGACGGCGTAAAGGAGGTAGGGCGCGGTGTTGCCGTCGAGGGCGAGCATCTTGTCCCAGGAAAAGACGTAGTTGCTCGATCGGTTCTGCGAGAGATCGGCGTATTGCACGGCGCCGATGCCGACGAAGCGTGCGATTTCGCGGCGTTCGGACTCGGACAACTCTGGGCTCTTTTCGTTGACGATCGCAAAGGCGCGCTCCTCGGCCTCGTCGAGCAGCGCCTTCAACTTGATCACGCCGCCGTCGCGGGTCTTGAGCGCCTTGCCATCCTCACCGGTGACGGCGCCAAACGTGACGTGGTGCAGTTCCGGCAGGCGGTGGTTTTTCGCGGCGAACCATTTTTTCACCGTGAGAAACAACTGCTCAAAGTGATCGCCTTGGCGAAAATCGGTGACGACGACGATGCCGTCGGCCTTGAAGTGCTCGGCGCGGTAAAGGGCGGTGGCGAGATCGGTTGAGCCGTAGTTCGAGGCGCCGTCGGCTTTGCGAATAATAAAGGGCTGTGTCTTGAACCGCGGATGTTCCGGATGAAACACCACGAGCGCACCGTCGCTCACCTCCGCGATTTTGACTTCTCCGAGCTCGGCGTAAATGCGCTCGAGCTTATCGTTGTAAAACGATTCGCCGAGGTTGTGATCGAAGCGGATGCCGAGGCGGTCGTAAATCTGTTGAAAGGCGGCGAGCGAGACGTCGGAGAATTTTTTCCAGAGTGCGAAGTTTTCTAGGTCGCCGTTCTGGAGTTTTACGAGTTCGGCGCGCGCCTCGTTGAGCTCTGGCGAATCGTCGGGGGTGGCGGCGTGGCCGAGCTTGTAGACGCGTTCAAGCTCCTCGATCGGATCGGCGGCGAGCGCGGTGGGGTCGGCCCAGCGTTTATAGCCGTAGATGAGTTTGCCGAACTGCGTGCCCCAGTCGCCGAGGTGGTTGTCGCGGATGACGCGCGCGCCGGTGAACGCGAGCATCCGGCAAATCGCTTCGCCGATCACGGCGGAGCGCAGGTGCCCGACGTGCATTTGTTTCGCGGTGTTCGGCGAAGAGTAGTCGACGACCCAGGTCTGTCCGGCGTGCGCGGCGGCCGCGCCGGCGCGCAGATGCTCCTCGGTATCGAACACGCGCAGCCATGCGAGAAGCGCGGCGGGTTTGAGGGTGAAGTTGAGGAAGCCCGGGCCGGCAACCGTGACCTCGCAACGCTCATGGACCTCAGGCGCGAGCCCGGCGACGAGTTGATCGGCAACGGCGCGTGGGTTGAGTTTGCGGGCCTTCGCGTAGCCGAGGACGCCGTTCGACTGATAGTCGCCGTTACGCGGATCGGCGGTGCGCACTTCCGGCGTGAACGCGGCGGCATCGGTGAGCCCGGCAGCGAGTGCGGCGGACTTCAGGGCCGCATCGAGATCGGTGGCGAGGTTGAACGAAACGGACATCGCGCGAGGAAACGCGACGGCGCGGGCCGCGCGCAAGCGTGGAGTTCGGAGCCGCCGCACCGTGGACAGAAAAAATTTCCGCGATTGCATCGCGTGCCACGGATGTTTGGCATCGCGCCCGCTTATCGCTGCACCCGATGGACGCCCACTTGATCGAATTTATCAGCCTGCTGGTTCGCTGGCTGCACATCATCGCCGGCATCGCCTGGATCGGATCGTCGTTCTATTTTATCTGGCTCGACAATTCGCTGGAGGCGCCGCCGCCGGATTCGGAGGCGGCGAAGAAGGGCGTTGCCGGCGAATTGTGGGCGGTGCACGGTGGCGGTTTCTACAACCCGCAAAAATACGCGGTGGCGCCGGCATCGCTGCCGGACAAGTTGCACTGGTTCAAGTGGGAGGCCTACACGACGTGGTTGTCGGGCACCGCGCTGCTCGTGTTGGTTTATTGGCTCAACGCCCAAACGATGATGGTCGATGCGACGGTCGCCTCCCTCACGACCTGGCAGGCGGTCGGTATCGGCCTTGCGAGCATGATCGGATCATGGGTGGTTTACGATGGGCTATGCCGCTCGCCGCTCGGAAAAAGAGACGCACTGCTCGGTGTCGTGGTATTTGCCTGGATGACGGCGCTCGCGTGGGGGCTGGCGCATGCGTTCGGCGGACGCGCGGCGTTCATCCACGTCGGTACATCGATCGGCACGATCATGGTCGCGAACGTCGCGATGGTGATTATCCCGGGGCAGCGAAAGATGGTCGAGGCGATGCGGGTGGGGAAGCTGCCCGATCCGATTTATGGGAAGCGCGGCAAGCAGCGCAGCGTGCACAACAACTACTTCACGCTTCCGGTGCTGTTCATCATGATCAGCAACCACTACGCTTCGACTTACAGTCATCCGCACGCGTGGGCCGTGCTGGCGCTGTTCTCGCTTGCGGCGGTTTCGATCCGGCATTTTTTCAACCGTCGGCACAAGGGCGTGATCGAGTGGCGCTATCCCATTTTTGGCGCGGCGCTGCTCGGCGTGGTCGCGTGGTGGACGACGCCACACCTCGCGCCGCTGCCCAAAGTGAATGGCCCGGTGACATTCGATCAGGTGCGCGCTATCGTCGGGCAGCGGTGCGTTACATGTCACTCGCCCGCGCCAACGTTCGCGGGCATCACGGCGCCGCCGGCAGGCGTGCTGCTGCATACCCCGGAGGCCATCGCGCAGAACGCCCAACGCCTTTATCAGCAAGTGGTCGTGACGCGCATTATGCCGCTCGGCAACGTCACCCAAATCACCGATTATGAGCGAGCTCAGGTCGCGGCCTGGATCGCGGATGGGGCAAAGACAAAGTGAGTGCCGGGGTGAGCGCTTGAGAAGCTAAGCTGCTTTCGAAGAGCGGTTTCCGGGATAGAGGGCCGGAGGTGTGATTTGAGTTTTGGCTCGACTTTGATAGGGAAGTCTATTCGTTCGCACACTTTTCTGCCTGCGGGCATCCGCCCGTTTCCTTTCACGCACACACATCAATGACAAGCAAACGCAACATCCCGACCCGCCGATTCATCAAGCCGACCTTCGAGTTCCTGATCGAAAAGAAGCGCGATGGCGGCGAGTTCACTCAAGAGGAGATTCGCTACATCATCGACAGCACGCTCGATGGCGAAATGCCGCAGCACCAGCTCGCGGCGCTCGCAATGGCGATTTATTTTTCGGGCATGTCCGCGCAAGAGACGGCTGATTTGACCGAAGAGATGATGCTCTCCGGCGAAGTCATCGATCTGTCACATATCGCCAAGCCGAAGATCGACAAGTATTCGACCGGCGGCGTGGGCGACAAGACCGCGCTCGTGCTCGTGCCGCTCGCGATGGCCAGCGGTGTGGTGGTTCCGATGATGTGCGGAGTTGAGCACGATTACATCATCAACACGCTCGAGAAACTTTCCTCGATCCCTGGCTTCAAGAGCCACTTTTCCAACGAGCACTTCGCCGCGCAACTCGCCAAAATCGGCGGCGCGATTGTCGCGCAGACCGAGGATCTCGCGCCGGTCGAAGGCAAGTTCTACGCGCTCCGCAAAGAGACCGGCACCATCCCGAGCCTTCCGCTCATCACCGGCTCTGTGCTCTCGAAGAAACTCGCTGAGGGCTCCGAAGGCCTCGTGATCGATGTGAAGTGGGGCAACGGCTCGTTCATCAAGGATCTCGAGCAGGCTAAGCAGCTCGCCCGCTCCATGACGCGTGTGGGGCGCTCGATGAAGCGCCGTTGCGTCGCCCTCGTGACCGACATGAACCAGCCGCTTGGCGACAGCGTCGGCACCTCCCTCGAGATTAAGGAAGCGATCAAGCTCCTCAAGGGCGAAGGTCCCGAGGACATGAAGGAACTCGTCCTCAAGCTCGGCATGGAAATCGTCCGCCTCGCGGGCGTCGCCGGCTCCACGCTCTCCGCCAAGCAGACCGTGCAGCGCCATCTCACCGACGGCTCCGCGCTCGAAAAATTCAAGGACCTTGTCCGCGCGCAGGGCGGCGACACCACCTTCATCGATCATCCGGAAAAATTCCCGCAGGCGCGCCACATCCGCAAGCTGCCCGCCCCGAAGCGTGGTTACGTCCACACGATTAACGCCGCGATGATCGCGCGCGGCGTGCACCTCCTCGGCGCCGGCAAGGAAACCGCGCACGACAAGGTTGATTACTCGGTGGGTGTTTCCGAAATCAAGAAAGTCGGCACGCAGGTCAAGCAGGGCGAGCCGCTGATGATGATTCACTACAACGACGAGGCGAAACTCGAGCAGGCGCTGGAATATTTCAAGAACGCCTACCGCCTCGCTCCGAAGCGCCCGACGCCCCCGCCGCTGATCGTCGAGCGGGTTGCCTAAACACCACGGCGTTTATGGCTCACTTCAAAGGCCGACCGGATTTCCGGTCGGCCTTTTCATTTTCACGACAGCAGCCTTTCGCGCAACTCGGCGCGAAACGCGAACGCGAGCGAAACTGCCGCGACGGTGAGCGCGATCGAAAGCGGAGGAGCGTCCAACGGCAGGCTCACCCGCGCGCTGCGATCGATCCATGCTGCGGCGTCGGACCAGGCGGGCCCTCGCCAGACGGTCACGGCGCAGCCCGCGATCGCGCCGACCGCGCACGCGATCGTGCGGCGCCATGACGCCGGCGCGGTTTTCAACGGGGGCGGCAAAGCGGCCAGCACGCGCGTGGAAAACCCGTCGTCGGGCAAAGCGGACGCGGACTGGCGAACGAGTTCCGCGAGGCGCGTATCATCGTCGCGGAAGGGAGCTGGGGAGTTTACGTCTGTGGATTCCATGCGGTGAGGAGAGAGCGGAGCTTTTCTTTGCCGCGCGCGAGATGAGTTTTCACCGTGCCCAGCGGCCAGTCAAGGAGCGCGGCAATTTCACTGTGCGACAGGCCTTGTTGAAATCCGAGATGCAGCGTGAGTTGCTCGTCGGGGGACAACGTGGTGAGCGCCTCCGCAAGATCCTGATGCAAGTCGGACCGAGGCGTGGCGGCGGGTACGGAGAAATTCGACGCGTATTCCTCCGCTTCGAGCGAAGCGCAATCGTGTCGCCGACGGCGGGCGTTGCGCCAACGGTTGTGCGCGATGCCGAGCAGCCAGGTCGAAAAACTTGCCTCGCCGCGAAACCCGGTGAGTCCGCGCCAGGCCTGCACAAACGTTTCCTGAGCGAGATCGTCGGCGAGCGCATGGTCGTGGCGCGTAAGCTGGCGGAGAAACTGGCGCACGGCGGATTGGTGTCGGCGCACCAGCTCACCGAACGCAGCACGGTCGCCTTCGACGAGCACGCGGGCGATCAAGGCGGCGTCGGTCACAATGAAGGCGGACGTTCCTGAGGAGCGGAGTTTCGCTTCCCGCTTAGCGTTTGGATGAAGGCGTTCAGGATGAGCGCCATGCCGATGAAGCCCGGGATGGCGCCCAAGGCCATCCCGTCGCGCTCGTGGATACCGTCAAAAAAGAATGCGACGCCAGCGCCCACCCCGATCAGGATCAGGCCGGTCCGCAGGTCGTTGCGCTCGCGTTTGACCTGCAGGTTGACCCTGAATTCGTCCTCGGCTGACGGTGGAAGTGGCTGGCCCTTTTCGAGTGCGATCCGGGCGGTCTCGTGCCACAGTTCGCGCTGGCGGTGCTTAAAAACCATGGCCGAGATGGCCATCACCCCGACAAAAATCATGCCTGCAATGGGCACGATGATCGCGATGAAATAGGGCGGAATGTCGTGGAAGTCGGCGAGCGGGAGATGAAGGAATGAGTTGGGCATCGGGCTAGGGATGGGTTCAAGAGTGAGTGTCGGGGGAGCGCCGTTTGGATTCAGCAATCTGAAAAAAATTGCGGCGGGTGGCGGGGCGCGTCCCAATCAAACGAATGACCGACTCCGAGCCGATGGAAAAAGACGACAAGCCTGTGCGTGCCCCGATCGATCGGTCGTCGTGGGCGCGGCCGTGGGCGCAGTTGAAATACTTCACGTTTCAGCCGGCGATTTTCCCGCGGCTCCTCGGGCAGGCTTCGCCCGACGCACGGCCGGGAGATTTCGTCAACGTCTACGACAAAAACGGCAACCTCGCGGGAGGCGGCCTCTTCAATCCGCGCGCGAAGATTCCGCTGCGCGTCGTCTGCCATTCGACCGAGCCGGTCAACGAGGGCTACTTCGAGGCCGCGATTCGCCGAGCGGTCGAATTGCGCCGCACGATTTTTAAGCTCGACGACGTCACCGATGCCTACCGCCTGATCAATTCCGATGGCGACGGCCTCAGTGGCCTCACGATTGATCGGTATGGCGAGACGCTGTTGTGCGAGGTCTATTCGCTCGGCATCGCGCAGCGGCTGCCGAAATGGCTGCCATTGCTGCACGAACTTGCGGGCACGAAGTTTGCCCGTGTGCACGTCGATCACGATCTCGGTTCGCTGGAAGGCATCAAGCCTTCGACCTTCAACGAAACCAACGCGGCCGCGCCCGATCGGGTGAAGATCCGCGAGCACGGGGTGCGCTACGAGGTGGATTTTGCGGAAGGCCACAAGACGGGGTTTTTCTGTGATCAGCGCGATAACCGCAAAGCGATCACCCGCTTCACGAAGGGCGCGCGCGTGCTCGATCTCTGCTGCTACTCGGGAGGGTTTTCGCTCAACGCGAAGGTCGCGGGAGGCGCGGCCGAGGTGACGAGCGTCGACCTCGACGAACTCGCGCTCGATCAGGCGAAGCGCAACATGAACTTGAATCAGGCGCGGCTCAAATTCGTCCACGCCGACGCCTTCGCCTATGCGCGCCAGATGCAGCAAAACGGCGAAAAGTGGGACGTGGTGATCCTCGATCCGCCGAAGTTCATCTTCACTCGCGACGATCACGGCAACTGGGAGGGCCGTCAGAAATACGAGGACCTGAACCTCCTTTCGATCTCGCTTGTGAAGCCCGGCGGCGTGTTTGTGACGTGCTCGTGTTCGGGCTTGCTGTCGCTTGAGGATTTTGAGGCTCACGTGATCAAGGCGGCGCATCGGCTGAACCGTCGACTCCAGTTTTTTGATCGCACCGGCCCGGGGCCCGATCATCCGGTTTACTCAAACTGTCTTGAAAGTCGGTATCTGAAGGTGCTGTGGGCCCGGGTAGTTTAATCCGCGGAGCTGAGGAAAGTCCGTCATTGTTTTGCGCGGCGCGAATGTGCATAAGACGCAGCGTTCTATGTTGCGCCCGCTCGCCCGCTTCTCGTCCGTGTATTGCGCCGCTGTCGTTTTCACGCTCGCGGTTTCCGCGCAGCCGGCGGCGAAGCCTGCCTCGTTTGTCGGCAGCACGCGCGATCAGGTGATCGCCAAGCTGGGTGAACCGAAGAGCAACTTGAAGGCGGGCGCGCGCGAGGTGCTGTTTTTCCCTCATGTTAAGCTGACGCTGCGCAACGGCGTCGTGATCGAGTCGGAGGAGGTTAGCGATGAGTCGGGACTCAAACGGGCGAGTGAAACGGCTCCTGCCCCGGCTGCGCCGCCGGCGCCTACACCGCAGCAGCTCGCCGCCGCCGCAGCCTTGGCTGCCAATCCCGAAGTTACGAACCCGCAACCTGCGCACCCAGTCGCGCCCGATCCGACTGTGACCGCGCCCAAACCGACGCCAGTCGCGCCACTCGAAATCAAATCCATTCGCTCGACTCCCGCCGGACCCAAAGCCGCCGTGCACCCGCCGTCGGCTGCATCCGTGGCAACGACGGCAAATCCGGCGCCGGTCGCGCCGAAGACTGGAGCGATTGGGACCACGGAGCCGAATCCCGATGGGACTAAAGCGCTCATCGTGACGACGCGACCGGCGGTCATGCCCGACGCTCAGCATTCCACGGTGGTCGAAGAAATATCCGTCACCGAACCGGCTCCCGAAAAGCCCCGGGTCGATCCGAAGAAAAAGGCGTCGCTGCGTCAGCGTTGGCGGCTGCGGCGTGATGCGGAGACCGAGGACGAGACCGTGCAGATTTTTTCCGTGCAGTCCTACGTGATCGCGGCGGTGATCACGTTCGGGGGCGCGGCGTTTCTGTGGTGGCAATGGACGCAGCGCAAACTTGCCCTCGCCGCGACGGCGGTATCGCAGACACCTTTTGAGTCCAGCGCTACGGTGGACACGACCGCACAGTTTACCGCCGAACTCGTCGCCAAGTTAAGCCCGAAGAAATTCGAACGCCTCGTGGCCGCCTATTACACTAAGACCGGCGTGGTGGCTGAGCGGACCAATGCCGCCCCCGGCTCACCGGTGCACATCAAGATTTTTTGGAAGGGTGAAACGAAGCCGTTTGCCGGCGTGCAATGTCACTCCAACCCACCGCTTCTCATCGGGCCGAAGCCGTTGCAGGAGTTATTCGATGCGCTCTCGGCGGCCGACATCCGTCGCGGCTACGTCGTGACCAACGGCAAGTTCAATGTCGAGGCGCGCGACACTGCGGAGGAAAAGCATTTCACGCTGCTCTCGGGGGACATTTTTCTCGAGAAGCTCAATGCCCTCCCGCCCATGGCGCGCGCCGAATTGCTCAAAGATACGGCCGCCCCGGAGGAAGGCTCCGCGCCACCGCTCGCATGAAGCGCCGCTGGTTTGGAATGGACACCGCCGACGGCGCGAAAACGATCTCACCATGGATCCGCTGAGCCACCTGTTCGAGCAAAACGCCACCTGGGCCAGGGCGATCCGCCAGCGCGACCCGGAGTTTTTCCATAAACTCTCCCGCCAGCAGTCTCCGGAGTATCTCTGGATCGGATGTTCAGACAGCCGTGTGCCGGCGAACGAAATTATCGGCCTCCTGCCCGGCGAAGTGTTTGTGCACCGCAACGTCGCCAACGTCGTCGTCCACACTGATCTAAACTGCCTCTCGGTGATCCAGTTCGCGGTCGATGTCCTGAAAGTGAAACACATCATGGTTGTGGGCCACTATGGTTGCGGTGGTGTGCGCGCAGTGTTGCGCTGCGAGCGCGTCGGCCTCGCCGACAACTGGCTGCGCCACGTGCAGGATGTCCGCGAGAAGCACGACGGCTGTCTTTGTCGCCTCGGCGACGAGACGGCGCGCAGCGCGCGGCTCTGTGAACTGAACGTGATCGAGCAGGCTGCCAACGTCTGTTCTACGACGATTGTGCGTGATGCGTGGGAGCGCGGCCAGACCCTCAACGTCCACAGCTGGATTTACGGACTGCGCGACGGCCTGCTCCGCGATTTGAATTTCATCGCGAGCAACCCGCAGGAAGCCGCGGACAACTATGCGTCGGCGATCAAATCGCTGAGTTAAGCAGGCCGGGAGTGCGGCGGGATTGACGCTGACAAAAAAGCCCGCGGTGTGAACCGCGGGCTAAAATCTCAAACGATGGGCTCAGCTCAGGCGCGCCCGAGGTAGCTGCCGTCGGCGGTGCTGACCTTGATGATCTCGCCTTCCTTGATGAAGAGCGGGACGTTGACGACGAGACCGGTCTCAAGCTTCGCGGGTTTTTGGACGTTGCTGGCGGTGTCGCCCTTTACGCCCTCGGAGGATTCGATGACCTTGAGCGAGACCGTGGACGGAAGATCTACGGTGAGCGCCTTGTCGTCGACGAAGAGCACTTCGACTTTGCCGCCGGCGGTGAGATAATTCTTCACCTCGCCAATCGTGTTCGCGCTCAGTTCGATCTGATCGAAGGTGTCGGGATCGATGAAGGCAAAATTCTCGCGATCGGCGTAGCTGAACTCGAGTGTGCGGCGATCGGTCGGGAGGACTTCGATTGTGTCGGTCGACGCGAAGCGCTGGTCGAGCGCTTTTCCGTAGCGGAGGTTGCGCATCTTCACTTGCACAAAGGCGCGGAGGTTGCCGGGCGTGCGGTGCTGCGTCTCCATGACGAGGTGCGGCTCGCCGTTGAATTTAATGACTTGGCCTTTGCGGATGTCGTTGGCTGCGGGCATGGCGGTGGTCTGCGGACTGCGGGTTTTGTAGAGCGAAAGGGTTCACTTTGGGGAATCGCGCGCGCGCGTGTCAAGCCATGCGGCATCTCCGCGCTTGCTCTTGGCGGCGGGGCTTTCCGAGACTGTAACCCCAGCCTATGAAACAACGCACTTTGGCGCGCGAAGTCTCCATCAAGGGCAACGCGCTGCACACCGGCGATCCTGTTACGCTCACCCTGAAACCCGCCCCGGCGGGACACGGGATCGTGTTCAAGCGCACCGATGTGCATGGCAGCCCCGAGCTCCGGGCGCGCGTTGAACTGGTCGGCGACTTGGTGCGTGCGACGACGATCCAGTCGGGCCATGTGAAGATTCACACCGTCGAGCACGTGCTCAGTGCGCTCAGCGGCTGCGGCATCGACAATATCGTAATCGAGATGGATGCCTCGGAGCCGCCCATCTTGGACGGTTCGGCTCGTCCCTACGTGAATATGATTTTGCAGGGGGAGCCGGTCGAGCAGGACAAGGAGCGCGAGTATTTCGAACTCGATGCGCCCGTCTCGGTCACGCGCGGCAACTCCTCCGTGATCGCGTTGCCGTGCGATCATCTGAAAATTTCCTGCACCTCGGCCGACGATCGCGGCATTCACACGCAGCACCTCTCCGTCTCGATCGACCCCGAGGTTTACCAGTCGCAGATCGCGGCGGCGCGGACCTTCACGATTTATGAGGATATCGAGGAGTTGCTGAAGCTGGGCAAGATTCGCGGCGGCTCGCTCGACTCCGCGATCGTGCTGCGCGGCGACAAAATCATCTCGAAGGAGCCGCTGCGGTTTAAGGACGAACTCGTCCGCCACAAGATCCTCGATATCATCGGAGACATCGTGCTGCTCGGCATGCCGCTGAAGGCCCACATTGTCGCTACTCGCCCCGGCCACGCGATCAACGCGGAGCTGACCAAGGCGCTCTTCGCGAAGCTGGAGGAGCGCAAGAAGGGCGGCGCAAAGAAAAAGCCCGCTGCGTCCGCCGGTCCGGCGCTCACGACGGAAACCGCGCTGGACATCAGCCGCGTGCTCGAGGCGATTCCGCACCGCTATCCGTTCGTGATGGTTGATCGTGTGCTCGAGTTTAAGGGGGAGGACACTATCGTGGCGTTGAAGAACGTCACGTTCAACGAGCCGTATTTTCAGGGGCATTTCCCCGGCAATCCCGTGATGCCCGGCGTGCTGCAGTTGGAGGCGATGGCGCAGACGGCCGGAATCTTGATGCTCAAGCGCACGACGGCGGAGGGAAAGACGACGTTCTTCATGAGCGCGGACAAGGTGAAGTTTCGGAAGCCGGTCCGCCCCGGCGATCAATTGGTCATCACTGCAAAACTGCTGAAGGCTCGCGGCACCAAGCTCGCGACAGCCGAGGCCGAATGCGCCGTGAACGGCCAGATCGTTTCCTCAGCGGAGCTCATGTTCATGATCGTCGACAACGCGGATATCGAATAGCGCATGGCTGAAAAGATTCACCCCACCGCGATCGTCGAGGCCGGCGCGCAGCTCGGCGCCGACGTTGAGATTGGCGCGTATGGCTTCGTTGGCGCGGGCGTCACGCTCGGCGCGGGCACGCGGTTGCACCATCACGCCTGTGTCGAGGGCAACACCACCCTCGGGGGGCGCTGCGAAATCTTTCCCTATGCGTGCATCGGAGGGAAAACCCAGGATTTAAAATACAAGGGTGGCAATCCCGGTGTGCGCATCGGCGCGCGCAATGTGTTTCGCGAGTATGTGACGATTCACGCGGCGACGAACGACGGAGATTTTACGGTCGTCGGCGACGACAACCTGCTGCTTGCCTACACGCACGTTGCGCACGATTGCCGACTCGGCAGCCACATCATCGCGAGCAACTCCGTCGGGATCGCCGGCCACGTGATCGTCGAGGATCGCGTGGTGCTCGGCGCCGTGTGCGGCATTCATCAATTTTGCCGCATCGGCGCCTTCGCGATGGTCAGCGCGTACGCGAAGGTCGTGCAGGACGTGCCGCCGTATTTCATCGCCGATGGAGCGCCCGCCGAGGTGCGCGCGATCAACAAGGTTGGCCTTGAGCGCAATGGCTTCACCGCCGAACAACTCGATCGCGTGAAACAGATCCATCGCACGCTGTATCGCGAGGGTCTCAACCGTTCGCAGGCACTCGAGAAGCTCGCCGCGCACGCGCAGGCGGCGAGCGCGGAGTTTCAGCACATCGTGACGTTTGCGAGAGCGAGCGAGCGCGGGCTCACTCCCGGCGGCCGCTGAGTGCGCGAGCGTTTTGGCTTCGGTGCGGCGGGCGTGATTGGGGCGGACTTCACCCGTGCGGGGATCCGGTTAGTTCAGTCTCCTGGACTACGTCATCGCTGTCGGTTTTGCGGCGGCCGCCCGGCCGGAATTCGCCGCGCAGGCCGAGCGGATCGGTTTCGCGCTTGCCTCCGATTTCCTGGAGCAACGCGCCGACGACCCGACTGATTTCGGTGGCGTGGCTTTCCAACTCAGCTGCTGCTGCGGCCGATTCCTCGGCCGTGGCGGCGTTCTGTTGGGTAACTTTGTCCATGCCGGAAATCGCGTCATTTATTTGTGAGAGTCCGGCGCTCTGCTCCGAGGAGGCGGACGCCATCTCGGCGACGAGCGTATCGAGCTGGCGAATTTGCCGCTGGATTTTTTCGAACTGCTCGACGACGTCATTGCTGATCGCGACGCCCTCGCCGCTCTTGGCCACCGAGTCCTCAATCTTGGCGGCGGTCTCTTTGGCGGCCTGCGCGGAGCGTTGGGCGAGCGCCCGGACTTCCTCTGCAACCACGGCAAACCCCATGCCGGCCTCGCCGGCGCGGGCGGCTTCCACCGCCGCGTTGAGGGCGAGAATGTTGGTCTGAAACGCGATCTCGTCGATCGTCTTAAGGATTTTGGTGATCTCCTGACTGGCGACCTTGATTTGCTCCATCGCCCGCTGCATGGCTTGCACGCGGGCGCTGCCCGCATCCGCGGTGGCACGTGTTTCGGCGGAGAGGGCCTTGGCGTTGCCCGCGGAATCGGCGTTGCGCTTAGTCATGCTGGCGATCTCGTGGAGCGAGGCGGCAGTTTCTTCGAGCGAGGCAGCTTGGGTGGTGGCGCCGTCGGCGAGGGCCTGGGCCGCGGACGTAATTTGTTGCGCGAACGCCGTGTTTTTGCCGCTCGAGTCAATGAGAGTCTCGGAGGCGTTGAAGAGTTGGCGGATGATGGATCGCTGGTTGAAAAGGTGAAAAGCGCCGAGCGCCACAAGGAGCAAAGCGCCGCTGACGAGAATCATCACGCGCATCGTGTGCACAATGACGGCATCATGCGTAAAGGGAGCCTTGAGCACGAAGGCTCCCTTAAGGTCACCGACCTTCAGGCCCTCCATTTGCAGGCCGAGTGGGTCTTTGCCGTCGTGCGTCAGACTGTTGGTCGGAGAGCCATGACAGGTCAGGCAACTCTCGGCAACTCGCACCGGGCGGGCGAGGACGAGTTGGTTGGTTACGTGGTCCTCGAAGAAGAATTCCTCTTTGCCGTCGGCGAATGCTTTGAACGCCTCTGCGAATTGTGCGGCGATGTCGTTTTTCGAATTGCGCGCAGGCACGCCGGGAGCGGTCGGAGTAAAGAAATCGAAGCCTTGTTCCTTGGCGGATTTCTGCGCCGCCTTCCAGGATGCCACGATCGGGATCGTATTATAATAGGCGGTGGAGCGATAAATTTCGCCTAGCGGCTGGCCACCGCTCGTGGCCTTGGCGGCGGCGACCAGCCCCTGCAGATCGAACGCGTGGTTGCGATGCATGTCGTCCATTTGCGCCGCGATCGTTTCAGCCTGTCGCAGCACGACGTTCATTTTTTCGCGCAGAGATTCGACGCGGCTGTTTAGCGAAAGCCGGTAAACCGTGATGCAGGCACCGATGGTGGTTGCGACGACCGTCGCCGTTACGGCGAGGAGTATTTTTGTCCCGAGCTTAAGTTTCATGCTAAACGTCTCACTTGCTTGGTCATATGGGTGAGGGATTCATCGGCTCCGTGCTCGGAGGCCTAAAAAAGTTTGTCGCCCAAAGAATGCGCATTTCTTGGCATCCGGCTGCGCAAACTTATGCTGGGCAAACAATGCACACCCGAGGCCACATTGCTGCGGTCGAGAGGGTTGCCAGCAGTAGGCAGTTCATAGGTATTTATAGGCTTTTCTCACGAGTCGTGGCAGACGAAGGGGCTTGCGCCGCCAGCACTGAGTGTGCATGAGAACACTATGAGGAGAGTGACGCGTCGAAACGTACCCTAGGGCTCGGCGTGGCGGTCATGATCACGATCGAGACAAAACTTCGCGATCTAACCCACGGGTCGGAGTTGGCGCAGTTCGCAGCGTTATTTTCCCGGCTCGAGCGGCGCCTTTTTGTCGCGCTGTATGCCCGCGGTGAA